>NZ_JNJP01000008.1 GCF_000701705.1 Bilophila wadsworthia ATCC 49260
AATGATGCTGTACAAGCATGGCGATTTGATTTTCAAGGCCGGACACCGACGTTTTCATACCGTCCATCCGGGTGCCTATCGCTTTCATGTCACCCCGCAACTCTTCAAGAGAAAGCTGTATGGCGTGCATGGTCTTGCCGTCGGGAACCGTTTCCATCCGGCGCTCGAGCTCTTCGACGCGATCTCCGAGTTCGGCCACGGTCTTTTGCGTGTCGTGGTGTTCCGCTCTGGTCGCAAAACGTCGGGACAGGTGATAGACGCCCCATCCGTAGACGAGTGTGGCGAGTATTCCGAGCACCGGCCACCAGCGGTCAAGCTCAGTCAGTATGTCGGCCACGGGAGCCTCCATCATTATAGAAGGTAATGAGCGCCCGATACCCGGCTTCGAGCTTCCGGCAATACCCGCCAAAGTCCCGGACATGAGCGAGCACGTCTTCCGGCGTCGCTAGTGTGTCCGGCTGTACCTGGGCTCCAGCGGCTCCGGCGGAACCGGGAGCGTCGTCAGCGCCGCCGGGGGCGGAGCCTTCGTTTCCGGCGCTATGATAGGAACCGGCAAGGCCGAGGGCCTCGTTGTACAGGCGCACCCACTCAAGAGATAAACCAGCACAATCACGGCGAGCCTTTTCTGATACATCCCTGATCCTCCTGTTGATGCTGGCGCGCTCAGCGTCCAGTTCGGCGGTTTTCGCGGCGAGTTCGCGGGCGAGCTTCTCACCCCGCGCCGTGGCCGCCACAAGCGCCTCATGAGCTCGTCTTTCGGAGGCGGCCACGGCTTCGGCACGGGCCTTTTCCTCTTCGGCACGGGCGGCGTTCATTGCTGCAATCTTGGCCTCGTACTCTTCAGTCACGACGTCGAGCCCCCGCCAGACGCCCGCACCGTAAATGACAACGCAGACGAGGACGGCCCAGAGCCACGAAGGAATCTTACCCAGCACAACTCACCCCCGGCCCCCAGCCCGCCCGGATGTAAGCGTGCTGGTATTCGATGATGCGCGAGACGTACCTGCGGTTTTCCCGGATCGCGCTATCTTTGCGGCCCGCATTTACGGTTTCGACGTGTCTGAACCAGCGATCCGGATCGAGCCCCTTCTTTGCGGCGAGGTTCCGGTCTCGGTTCACCCAGCCCGCGCCGCCGTTGTAAGCGGACAGCACAAAAGCCATACGATCGCAGGGGGCAAGACTTTTCCCGGTGCTCATGGCGCTCATGCGATCCCAAAGGTATTTATCGTAGACGACGCACGCCCGGAGCGACCACGTGGGGTTGAAGGGCTGAGGCTTGCCGACTTCCGGGGCGACTTTCGGAAGCCATGTCGCCGTCGATGGGATAAACTGCGCCAGTCCCTGCGCACCCGCCGCCGACACCGTGTCATTCCGCCACCACGATTCCGTATGGATTTGGGCGGCGAAGATAGACACCGGGGCATTCAATCCCCACGCGGCGCGGGCTTCGCGGATCAGCGTCGCCCGGTGCTGGAGCGCGGCGCGGGGTATCTGGACTTCGGCGGCCTCGGCGTCGCCAGCAAAAAAGGCGAGCAGGCCAAACAGCACCGATACGACGATGGCCGCGCCCACGGCGAACGCGACTCCCACGCAAAACGCCTCGGTGCAGGAGAAAAGGAGCTTTTGCGGATCGATACGCATAATCACAGCCCCAAACACATGCCGAGGATCACCATGCCCACCATGATCCCGCGCCGGATGGTGGCTACGGTGAAGGCGCGGAGATACCCGGCGCATATCTCAAAATCCACTTCATCGTCCCCGCCGTCGGCGTCGGGATCGCGGAGCCAGTCTTTTTTCAGATACCCCGACGGTCGGGCATAGGGGAAAATGGCCCGGTCGATCCACACGCCGATGCACGCGGCGAAGGATACGAGCCCGGCCTTGTATGCGATGACCGGGAGCTGCTGCGGGGAAATGACGGCAAGGAAAGCGAGGATCAGGACGGTGACGAGGCCGCACAGGGCAAGCCAGCGGCGGGCGGAAAAAAGACGTTTAAACATAAAGAAAACCTCCATGTGTTTCCTTCACAGTAGAAGAAACACATGGAGGCGTCTTTGAAAGGGCTTTAGGAAAACGGCTACAAACCGGGGAACCGCAATTGCCCGCTCCCCCGGCGGGCGCGCTCGGCTTTCAGGATGGCATATACCCGCTGCTGTGTGAGGCCGTACTTTTGAGCAAGCTCCGCGATATTGTTCCCGGTGAACTCCCGGTACAACGTGGCGTCGCGCTTGCGGAACCGGGCCGCGAGGTTCTTGGGAATATAGATTGACGAACCGCCCCAATCCTCGGCGAGCATATCGGCGACCCGCCGCCCGAACTCGCGGGCCTCCTCGTCATTAACGGCGGGAAGGCCGGAACGGGCCATGCCCGCAACCCGCGCGGCGACGCCGTCGAGAAGTTCGGCATAGTACGGGGTATCCATCACGTCCCCCACGCGCCGGAGTATCGGCCCTTTTTCTTGGCGTCATAGGTTAATGCGGCGATGACGCCCCGGAGCTGCTCGACCGTCGCGTGCTCGAAACACTTCGTGACGCCCCCGGACTGTTTTTTCAGGATGGTCACGGCGTATCCCCACGGCACTTTCGTCCCCTCGGCGCGTCCTTTTTCGGCAAGCTGAGCCTCGATTTTACGCATGTAGACGTCGCGCCCGAGGCCGGAGTCGTCCTTTTCCAGCGTCAGCGGCACGTCCCGGCGTTTGCGGCGCTCGCCGGTGCGCTGCGGGGACGCCTTGCCGCGCTTGCCCTCGAATCCGAGCCGCTGCATGTACAAAATGCAGCTCTTGCGCTGGTGCGCTGAAAGGTCGCGGGCCGACTCTACGCCGAACTGCGACATGAGCATGGCCCGGTACGTCTCGTCATCCATCGCAAGCTGTTTTTTCGCCACATGGATCTTGGCGAGCTCCGCGCGGCGGTTCTCCACGGGAAGGCTTGCGGGCTTGCGCTTCGCGGGCGTATAGGGCTTTTTCGGTTCCGGAGAGGAAACGGGCGTGGCGGTTTCAGGCGGGGCGGGCTTTTTCACCTTGCCCGTGGCGAAGTCGATGATCATGATGTCCTCCCGATGATGGACAGACTGTTTACGGGAAGCATGACGACGCCCCGTCCGTAAACACTGACGCCGACGTACGCGAGGCCGTCCTGCGCCCGGATCGGTTCCGTCATCGTCCAGCCCGTTTCGCGGCGTTCCGGCATGTCGCCGTCGGCCGGGGCGGTCTGGTGGCTGACGCGGGTGCCGCGCGGGATGTCCGGGAGCGGTTCCGGCTCAAAGTTGCCGAGTGTCATCATGACGGCCATGTTGACGATCTGCGCGGGGGTAAGGAAGGCAGGTTTGCCGTCGAGGTCATGCCATACGCGATCCACGCGCACCCGGTAGCAACCCGCTGGGCCGCCGTACGCCTCGGCCTTGGCCAGCTCGAAACGGACGCGCCGGGAACCTTTCCGGACGCTGAGTGAACCGCAGAAAACGGGAGTTTTCATCCTGAACCTCAAATATCGATGCCGAACGCCGCGAACCGGGCGCGGAGCTCGTCGTTTTCATGCCGGAGTTTTTCGGCAAGGCGCTGTGCGGCCTCAAGACGCCTTTCGTCGACATCCACGCTGTGGGGAGCGCCCGAGGAACGCTCAGGGAGCGGGCCGTCAAAGGTCATGCGATAGAGCGTTTCCGCCGACATGACCGCGTGACGCCCCCCCCCACAGCAAGCGGTAATAAGGAACGAGCGGCCCGTCCGCCCGGCGGACATCACCGGACTCGGACATCTCATACCCGTCAGCGTGGGGAATCCGACGCCAGTCCATGCTTTTTCTCCTTACGTTGCTCGTCGACGTAGTTCAGGGCACGAAGGCAGGTATTCAGGTTGTCTCTGAGCTGCTCGAAGCTTCCGCCCCTTTTAAGCATGAAAAGACATACCGTATCACCCCGTTCCATATCTTTGATGGCGTGGACGCCCGCGCCGGATACCGTGGCGACATAGCGTGTCATCGTTTCCTCCTGTACAGTTTTCGGGCGAGGACGACTTCGCGCTCGCTCAATGGCTTCGGACAGAGAGCGGCCGGGGCCAGATTATGGAGAGGATACCCGAGGCGGCAACGGAATGCCGGAGGCTGGCCGCGCCGATACCGACGCACCAGCGCGGCGCAATTTTGACACGTTGCATGGATCGCGAGTTGCATGGGTGCTCCTTCCGTTATTGGAGGCTGCTCATCAGGCCCGGCGCGCCACCGCCGGACGACGGCCCGTGTGGGCCGTTTCGCGCTGGTTATTCTTCGATCGCTATGCAGTCAGATGAAAAGTATCCGTCCGAACCGCCGTAAGTGTAAAAATGGGGAATCCCCCAATCGAAAGCGCAAAGCGTTTTGGATTGCGGCGTCTGTCCGTCTGGTTGCAGGAGCATCTTTTCAACAGCGCGTTCCGCCTCTTCCTTTGAAGCGGCAAGAACCGTCCTGCTCGCGGAGCCTATGACGTTCACGTTCACTTTGTATTCTTTCAGCGCGCCGGGATTTCTTTTGCCCATGTCTTTCCCCTCAGTTCAACAGTTCCCTAAACGCCTTCGAGGGCTTGAACGTCACCCGCAGCCGAGCGGGAATATGGAGCTTTTCCCCGGTCTTCGGGTTGCGGCCGTCGCGGGCCTTGGTGTGGACGGCCGAAAGTTTCCCCATGCCCGGCAAAGAAACCTCTCCGCCCTCGAACAGCTCGGAAGACATGACGCCGCACAGGCACCCGAAGAGGACTTCAAGCTGATTGAGGGGGTATACGTCTTCGCTGCAATAGGTCTGCAAATCGGATTGCCACTTCTTGATGAGTTCGGTCTTGGTCATGATGCTCGTCCTTATAGGGTTGAAGGTTGGGTTTCGGGTTCGGGTTGTTCGGGAAGTTCGTAGTAAAAGACGTCCTCCTGCACGACGGTGCAGCCGATGCCCGCGAGGGTTTCCGGCGCGAGGCCCTTGAGCTTTTCCTTGTCGACCTCCTCTTTTACTCGGATATACTCACGCATCCCGGTATCCCGGAGCGTCGTGAGCACGCGCTCGAACGTCCATTTCTTGAGCGTTTTGAGCTTCGAGGACGCCCGGAAGCCCACGATCCCGAACTGGAGCTGCACGGACTTCTTTTTGCTGAACAGTTCCGCCTTGCTCGCTTCGGCGAAACGCCCGATCGCAAGCTCAAGGGCGGCGTCGACGTCCTCCAGCGAATGGACGGGAAACGCGGCGGGGGAAAGGTTCGGCTTAACGCGCTTCGGCATGGAGTCCTCCTCTGACTTCAAAAACGACGTGGGCAGAGCGGTAAACGTCTTCTTCAAGCTCGCGTACGCGCAGCACTTCCCGACGCATTTCGTTGACGATGAACGGGGCAAGCTCCCGGATGTCGTCATTGCCGCGCTTCGTGAGCTTGTCGAGCACGTCGAGGCATTTTTCGAGATTCTCGGAGATCATGGCGTTCCTCCTTTTTGAGTTCGCTGTACAGGCAGGATCCCCGGCATGACCGGAAAAGCTGCACCTCTATGGGGTTGATGGATGAAAACGGCTTTTGCTGGTTGTCCCGGCACTCCTTCCGGCTGATAAGACCGAGCACGGGGCAGGGGATGATGGAAATCCCGAGAAGGTGCTCGACGCGGCTCCGGATGAAGTCGAGCTTCGCGCGGCCGCGCCGAATGGCGAGGCTCACAATGGCCGGGGAGACGGAAAGATCCGCCGCAGTCTTCCGCAGCCCCTTGCCGTCGCAGGCCGTGGCCAGCTTTTCGATCCAGTCCGGCAGCGGCGTTCCCCAGGCGGCCTCGGCTTTCTCGCGGTTCGTCATTCGTCGTCCCTCCCTGCAAGCGGCCCGTGGACGACGAGCTGATCGATATTCGGATCGTAAACATGCGTGACCAGCACTAGTTGGGGGGCCTTTGCTCCGGTGTGCCGGGCCGGGACGAACCGGAACTTTTCATCGCCGAGATCGCGAAGATAGCCCGCCCGCGCCAGCCAGCGGCAATAGTCCAGCGCTTCGGCACGCGAAACCGGCGACTCCGCGAGTGTGGTGGACATCGCAAGCTCGCTGGCGGTAAAGATCCCGAAAATCGGCATGGCGTTCCACAACCGGGAGCGGACTGAATCGGGCAGGAACGTCCCGTCCCTCCTGACGCGCGGCGCATGGACGCCGAGATCGCGCTTGAGCGTGTAGACGCTGTGCTTTCCGCCCGTCCCCCGGTGGATCACGTCGAGGACGCCAGCGGCGACAAGGCCGGCGAAGTACCCCCGGACGGCGTCGGCCTTCGCGTCGCACCGATCCGCCACTTCGCGGACGGTAACGGTCTTCATCTCACGGATGGCCGCCCATATCCGTTCTCTGGCGGTAAGCGCCGCGTAAGGCGTACTTGAAAACAGTTCGGCCATGTTAGCGCCTCCTGCTCGGAGCCTCGCCGGTATACAGCGGCCGCGCGCCCCAATCAGCGAGGCTGATGGTCTTGCGGCCCTCGACCTTTGCGGCCTCTTCAACGAGAGCAAGGTTGACGACGACGCGGCGGGCCGAACCGTTGGACACCGTGTAGATGCGCTGCAACAGGTCGTCGGCGATCTCGGTCCCGGCGGCGTAGAGCCTGCACAACGCCTTGACGTCCTCAAAAGACACCGGCTGCGCCGGGCACCAGTCGAGCACGCGCCCGTGGAACCGTTCCCACTTTTCGAGCTTGCCGGGGAGCCATTCTTCACCGATCAACATGATCGGGGCCTGGGACGCTTCATAGATGTCGCGGACGATCTCGATCTGTTTGTGCTCGACGAGAAAGTCGGCCTCGTCGATGACCAGCGGCTTGCCCGACAGGGCGAGTTCCTCGGCTATCTGATCGAGCATTTCGGAGATGGTCTTGCCGGGCTTCAGCCCGAGTCCCTTGCAGATCGTCTCGTGCGCAGCCTTGCGCGTCCACGAGCTGCGGGCCTGCACATAACAGGCACGACATTGGATGACTGCGCAGGCGGCGGCCGTGCTCTTGCCAAACCCTGAAGGGCCGTAGAAGACCGTGATCCCGGGCAAATGCCGGGGGCGGTCGATCGCCCGCTTGAGCGTGCCGAGGCACAGGGCGACGTTGGTGAGCGGGGCAATGCCCGTATTGACGCTTGCTGTTGTCTGTTGCATAGTTATTTCCCTCATAGACATGGAGATGTGCCTCTCCATCCCGGCCCGTTGCGTCAACAACGGGCCTTTTTATTGGTTGACGGCGTAAAGCTGGTTCATGGCCTCAAAACCTGCGCGTTCTGCGCTGGTTCTGTACATTGATATCCAATTCAGCTCGTCGGCCGACAATGCCTCGCCGCTGATCGTGCGGGTCTGCAATGCCTCAAAAAGTGCATTGCGGGCCTGAGCGGACTGAGGCACCGTAAATTCGTTTTCGGCGACAAGCTCGATGGCTTGCGCACGGGCTTCCTCGGCCTGTTCCGGCGTCAGGGTCTGCATGGGCTTTTCGCCCGACGCCGCGCGCTGGGCTTCCATCAGATCAAACGTGACGTGTTCGATGACCTCCCGTGTCGGAACGGGGTTGTCGGCCACGAGCTTCTGCGCCCGCTCGGTGAGCATTTCGATGATGTCTTGCGCCATAGTGTCGAGATGGTTCTTTTTGGCGTCCTTTTTGATTTGGGAAATGGCGTTGCGGACGGACTTCATGGCGTTGCGGGCGTCAACGGCGATCTGGCGTCGTTCTTCGGGAGCCATAGCGTCGACGCACTTCGCCCGGCAGACGAACAGGCCGTCAAGGTAGACATAGGCGTATTGCGGCCGTGCTTTGTCGAATCTGATTTCCGCATCCTGTTGTGCGACGTCAGGCCGCCCAAGTTCGGGAGCGATGTAGGTTCTTCCCCCGATTTCGATCCCTTCCTTTGTGACGCGGCGCGTGCCGATGACAGGCAAAAGCAGCACGTCGAGCGCCTGATGATACTTCTCCGGGATGCGCCGGACGCCGTACGGATATTCAGAGAGCATCTGGTACGGCGTTTTTCCCCTCAAACCGCTATGCTGACGGTGCATGTAAACGGAATCCGTCCACTTGTCGCAAAACGCCTGCAATTCCTCCGGGCTCATGCCGATGGTGAGCGCTTCGGCTTCTTCGCCTTTCTTCGCCCGCTTCATGAGGCGCTTCGCAAAGTCTTCCTGATCCCGGATACGTTGCCTTGTGGCCACGTCATGCCCCACATAACAGGGCGCGATCGGCAACAGGTCATGGGAAAACGTGTGGAACACGCGCTCGATGGCCGGTTTCAGGTCCGGGCGGAACGGCGGCAAAATGTCGCAGGCTATCCCCAGATCCAAGAAAAGCCGCTGCATCTGCCGAGACGTAAACTCCTTCCCGTTGTCCGTTACAGCCGTTTCGGGAACGCCCCAGTCGAGAAGGCAATCCCGCGTGACGCAGGCGACTTGTTGCGACGTTGAGCGCTCGACAACCCGGAACTTCACGCGGCGGGTGTAGATTTCGATGACGCCGATGATTGCGTACCGCTTGTTGTCCGAAAGCATGACGTCCGACGGCGTGCCGTCGTATTCCCACCGCTGGTTGATCCCGGTCACAAAAGCGTAGAAATCGCCGAAGGAAGGCATCGTCTTGTTGCGCGCCTTGCCGGGAGCCGTGGCGGACAGGAACAATGCGGGATTCCTCGCCTTCCAGTCCCGTATCCAGCATTGCAGGCGGCGCAGGGAGGGAAGTTCGAACGGCTCAAGCCCGTCTTCGATCCGCTGTTCGTTTACGTGCTCGAGCTTGTACCGCACGTTGCCCGCCTTCCCTTCCGGGTGCTCGCAGACCGCCGCAACGATGAGCGCCTTGACTTCCGGCTGGCCGTCGATGCAGCCCTTGCCGCGCTTGCCCTTGCCGTAGTCGCCCGCGAGCCGCGCCGTGCCTTCCGTCTTGATCGCACGCTCCCAGTTGAGCAGGGTATTTTTGCTGACGTGCGGGATCGCTTCCCGAAGCCATGCCTCGGACTCGATCTCTCCGGCATTCCAGCGAACCGAAAAGGTTTCCATGCCACGCGTCTTCGGAAGCCCGGCGGTTTTAGTAAACATCCGGTACAGGAAGAAGAGCGCGGCCTTCGCCTCGGCGCGGGTCTTGCCGTTCCCGGCAAACCGGGACGGAAGCGACAGGGTAACGGGGGCGGGAGCCTTGACCGGTACCGGCGTAAACAGGGCCACCTTGGCGGCGATGGCGAGGCGGGTGGATTCCGGCATTGATGCGACGAACCACTCGTTGCCGCCGCCGCGTCCGGCGCGGGGGCGGGATTGCCAGCCTTCACGCTTGGCACGACGAAGGACAGCCATCTTGCTTGTCCCCCAGAGAACTGCAATCTCCTGCGTCGTATAAATTTCCTTCATCCCGTTCACGTCTTCACCTCTCAAAATTCGCCCCGGACTTGTGCCGTGCCGGGGAAACGTCCCGCGTAGGTTGGCGCGGTATCCGCCGTTGTGCAGGTTTTGCCGCCCCTGCATGGAAGAACTCGGGACGGCCTACACGGGCGCGGTAGCTGGATGACAAAAAAACTGTTTACGGAACACCCGATCCTTCTTAAATGGCTAGGCGTAGTTGGGATTCACGCCGCCGCCTCCTTCTCCGCCGCCTCAACGCGGCGGGGATCAAAAAGGTACTTTTCCGGGACGCCCGCCGAGCGGAGCGCGTCCAATACGCGGGCGCTGTGGTTCTTGCCGAGAATCGTGGCGGAGACGGACGCGCGGGAAATGCCGAGTTCATAGGCCACCACGGCCGCACTCATTCCGTTGCGTCTGAGCGCTTCATGGATGCGCATCGAGTAAAAGCAGCGCCGCTCGCTCAACTCCTTCCGGAGCGTCATGCCCTTGTCCGCCCAGTTCATGTTTCCCTCCCGTTTTTTTGCGCGTATGCGCCACGCCTATGCAGGCATTGATCTTATGGAGCCGGGCGGATAGAGTTTGCTTGTAAACATTGCATGTAAACCGCCCGTACACCTTCTTTTATCCATATATGGATATAAAAGTCAACAGAAATGTTGTTACAGAATACAAATATGGATATTTGTATTATTATCAAATAATACAATAAGATATTACGTATGCGCGGTGTTACAGAACTCGTTACAGAACGAATGAGGAACTGTTACACCTATGGATACTCTTGGGAAGCGAATAAAGGCAGCACGTGGAAACATCACACAACAGGATATATCTATCCATATTGGGATAGCTCAAAACAGTCTAAGCAGGTACGAGCGGGGAGAAAAAACTCCAGATGCCAAATTTTTAGAGAATTTTTGTTCTTATCTAAATATTTCATCCGATTGGCTTATTTTTGGGCGCGGCCCTATGCGCCCGGGCGAAAAAATCCCGGAGCCTGAGCACCATCAACAGCCCGTAGCGTCATCCGGCGAATGTGCACGATGCGTCAAGTTAGAGGCAAAACTGGAGAAAATGGAGGAGCAGAGGGACGAACTGGCGGCTGAAAACCGTAACCTCTGGAAGGAAAACGGTGAATTACGAGAGAAATGCGCCCGGCTTGAGGAACGCATGGATAAACCGCTTGTTAGCCGTGGCACTGCTGAAATGGGCAACCTTGGATAGATAAAAAAATACC
The DNA here is from genome assembly GCF_000701705.1 of Bilophila wadsworthia ATCC 49260. Classification (GTDB taxonomy): domain Bacteria; phylum Desulfobacterota; class Desulfovibrionia; order Desulfovibrionales; family Desulfovibrionaceae; genus Bilophila; species Bilophila wadsworthia. Next base: position 10,553 of record NZ_JNJP01000008.1, read on the forward strand.
CCCGTTTTATGTCAGAATTGACATGCAACGGGGGTATTTGCGTATACCAAAATTCTGTTTCGTTTCGGCGCAATTTGGAAAAAGCATCTGGCGCGACACAACCTAGACGCCGCGAACCGATTTTCCCACATTACCTCTACCTAAACCTCCTACTTCACATAACTACCATTCCCACTACTTCCCCCTAACTCCCATTATTTCCCAGTTTCCAAAATACCCAATACTATCTGGCATGGCACAGTGAGCGCCTTTGGCTCCAAATCCCGCCTCGTCCAGAAACGGGGATGGATTTGTTTTTATAATTCTACTGTGTTATAATTTTTTTTTGATTACGAATGCGCGGCACTCGGTTGCAGCGGATCGCGCATATGCCGGGCATTGGGGGGAAGGATTTCGCAGCTATTTTCCGTGGTATAAAATTGACATAATTTAAAAGATTATGCGATAAAATAGTGCCCTCCCCGCCTGTTGGCGGAGCGCAAGCACCGGCGGGCTCCGCCCGGCCCCGTATCCCAAACGGATGCCGGACAGAGTCTCCGTGCGGAACGGAGAACCGATCGCCCAAAAAACGGGGAACACGCCACAGGATTGCGGAGAAAAAACAAAATACAGCACGCCAGCCTCTCCCCCGCATGATTGCTCCCGTGCCCGCTCTCCCCGCCCGCTTCTCCCCGGCATTCGCCGCTGTGGTATCCCCAGCGGGGAAGGGGCCTTCCCCGCAATTTTATAGCCATTCCATATGATTATGTGCAGATACCTTGCCCGCACCGGTCCTTTGTTCCGAAAACCGCGGCATCCGGAGGCGTTCCCCTCAGGCCCGGGGCCGCTTTCACGTCCATCCCCCACTTCGCCATAAAGCGGGGCAATTTATCATAATAAAGCGTTATTCCTCCCCAAACACTGATTGCAACGGGCCGAAATATCCTTTAGAAAAGGACAGGTCGCACCTCAGGAAAAGCGGCCAACCCCATCCGGCTGTCCGGTCCCGACGCCGCGTATCGAGCGGTTTCGGGAACTGACGCTACCCGCCGCCAGTTCCGCCGCACGGTTTTATCCCGGCTCCTCCGGGGTTCCCACCGCTCCGTCGTTTTCCCGATTTGGTTGTTGGGGAACTTCCCAACGTTAAGGCCTGAGGAACGCTTTTTCCTCCTTGAAAACGAGAGCATCACATTGAAGCGTCCCGCGAGCCCCGCCGAAAACGGCGCAGGGGCTGCGGGTTGCCCCCCGAGAGAGTTTCCCTTGAGAATCACGATACCGTCTTTTTCTTCACTCCGGCCCGTTCTTCTGGCTGGGTTCCTCCTCGCGCTGCTGTTCGCGGGGTTCCCGCCCCGCAGCGGAGCCGAGGAAATCCTCCGCATCGGCGTGGAAGACGATTATGCGCCCTTCTCCTTTCCCGCCGAGGGCACGCAGGCCGGATTCGACCCGGAGATCGCTGAGGCGTTGTGCAAGGCCATGCGCCGTTCCTGCACGGTCGAGCCCCTTGCTTTCGGCACGCTGCTCGAAAAAATGCGCCGGGGCGAGCTGGACATGATCGTTGCCGGGCTTGCCAAAAACGAACAACGGCTGGCGTATATGGATTTCACCAACAGCTACTACCACTCCCGTTCCATCTATCTGGGGCTTCCGGGCAGCGTGGCCGTCAGCGCCGAAGGCCTGAAAGGGAAACGCGTTGGCGTCCAGGATCATACGCAGCAGGAGAGCTTCCTCCGGAGTCACTGGGTCAACGTGGCTGAAATCATCCGTTTTCCTACCTATGGGCAACTGATCGACGCCTTCTGCGCCGGACAGCTGGACGCCATCCTCGTGGACGGTCTGTCCGGGTACGAATTCCTCCAGAGCGAGCGCGGCCAGCCTTTCGCCATACTGGATGATCCCCTCCCGCCCGACGAAGACCTCGCCTATGCCCACATCGGCGTCCGGAAAAACAATTCCGAACTGATCGAGGCGATCAACGAAGCCATCGTCCATATCAAACTGAACGGCGAGTACGACCGCATCGTACGCAAATATTTCCCCTTCAGCATTTATTGAGCGCGTTCATGTACTGCAAGCCTTCCCGAAACGCGGAGCCGAAGCGGAAACGACAACTCGGCATCAACCTTTTCCCCGTGCTCGTCTCAGTGCCCCTGCTGGCGCTGCTGGCCTTCGTCTCTTTTATCTTCACCAATGACCTTCAACGGATCAAAAATCTGGCGCTCTCCACCAGCAACAGCCATCTGCCGCAGATCCTTGCCAAGCAGCAGATGCTCCTCAACGTCGAAAACATGCGCCGCAACATCGCGCTGGTGTACAGCGCGTCCGACCCCACCATCAGCCGGAACGCGGGCATCACCGCCCAGGCGCTGATCGCGGAATCGGTCTTTGAGGAGACGTCGGTGGACTTCTCCAGCAAAATGGATGAGATCAGGCCGCAACTCCTCCGTCTCATTGAGCTGAGGCAGCAGAGCTATCTGGCCGAGGATCGGCTCCATCATGCGGAAATCTTTTTTTCGAACGTGCTCGGGCGGCTGCTTATGCGGGCGGGGATGGAATACAGCTATCCCCTCAGGCACAGTGCGCGGCACCTGGACAAGGATTTCTCCAGAAACACGGCCAACAAGCAGGGCCTGCAGGAAAGCCTGCGCCCGCTGATGGACATGTGCGCCAAGGCGGAACAGGCCGAACCCCCTGAACGGACGCTGCTCAAGGACTGCGGGGAATTCCGGACGAACTGGGACGGCATCGTGTCCAATTGGACGCAGCTCGCGAGAGGCCACGTGGAAGCCAAACAGCTCTGGAACACCCTCGACGGCAAACTGCGCGAGCTCAGCGACGCCGTTTCGACCCACGAGGCCGAATGGATTTACCGGAGCATGTCCCACATCAACGAGGAAGTTTCACGCATCAAGGAACTGTTCCCGATCATGGGGACCGCGTTGCTCGCGGGGCTGCTGGCCACGCTGCTGCTCATCCACCTTCAGATCCTCCGCCCCCTGTCCCTGCTCTCTCAGGCGCTGCGGACCATCCGTTCCGGGCACTCCATCTCGGAACTTCCCCGGGTACGCATCCGGGAATTGCAGGACGTACTCGACGTTTTGCCCGACATCAGCCGCCATATGGACGAACTGAACACCCGTTCCGGCCAGCTCGCGCAGGAACGGGACCAGTATGCTGACCTCAGCTTCCGGGATGCGCTGACCGGCGTATACAACCGCCGGGCGCTTGAGGAAACGATGGAGCGCATCCCGGCGCGCACGCCGCTCGCCCTGCTGATGCTCGACCTCGACTTCTTCAAGAACTACAATGACCGGTTCGGGCATCAGGCCGGGGACGCCGCCCTGAAAGCCGTGGCGCAGGCCACGCAAAAAGCGCTCCTGCGGGATTCGGACAGGATATTCCGGTACGGCGGCGAAGAATTCACCATCATTCTGGCCGGGGCCGGACAGTATTCGGCCATGACCGTGGCACAGCGCATCTTGGAAGAAGTGGCCGCACTGGACCTTGTCCATCCCGATTCCCGGACGGGCAAGCTGACGGTCAGCATCGGCATTGCGCACCGCTCGTTCGGGGAAGATGCGGACATCTGCGAAGTGCTGACCCATGCGGATCAGGCGCTGTATGAAGCCAAGACGTCCGGCAGAAACCGGATCGTCCTTTTCGAGGGATAAGCCCCTTCCGGCCAGGCTCCGCCTTCAGGCGTGCTCCGGAACGGCGGAGCTATTGGGCGTCAAAATCGGCCCCGCCCGTGCGCACGGTTTCGGAAGGCTCCATCGCTTCCTTGAGGTCTTTGGACACCTTGAGCTTGATCGTCTTGCGCGGGGGAATGGGCACCGGCTGCCCCGTGTGGGGATTGCGCCCCAGACGGGCCGCGGTTTCCGTCACGGCCAGCGTCCCGATGCCCGGCAGGATCACCGACGTATCTTCAAGCAATTGCCGCCGGACGTACCGCATAACCACGAGCATAACCCGTTCGGCTTCCACAGGGCTCACTTCCAGAGCCTTCGCTATGTGTTGGACAAGATCTTTTTTGGTCGATTTGGAAGCCATTCGCAGCAGCACCTTCTGTCTTGAATCGTTGGGGAGAGAAAGAGTTTTTCTTTCTCTCTTTCTATAGGCGAAAGGAATGTCCGATCAGATTATCCGATCAAAATGGACGATCAAGTTGTCCCTTCACGAGAGTCTACACTGTTTTTACAGCCTTTTTTTCCTGTCAGAGTGTCCGGGACATCGCCAAGAAGACTGTCCGGCGTGTGCGGCCATTCTGTCCTGACTCACAGGCCGCTCACAACATCCTCGGACGGATTGGGTGTCCAACATGTCCGGACATCCTGCCCTGACACGCTGTCCGGGCCTTCCGGACGGGCTGCCTGTCCATGCGCAACCGCACGCATCCCGGACGGACAGATTATCCGCCCAAAATGTCCACACAGAATGGACATACAGAATAGCCCTACTGCCCCGCTCCGACGGCGTCCTGGAGCATATAGCTGATCTGCATCCGGCAGGCCTTCTGCACCAGCGGGTTTTCCAACCCCCCGCGCGAACGCAGGACGGCGGGAACCTTCTCCAGGATCTGTGAGGCAAACGGGCCGTCGGGTTCATCAAGCATCTGACGGAACATCGCTTCGACCTCTTTTTCAAGGGCAAGGGCGGCCTCTTCTTCGAGCAGCCTCCGCTCGGCCTCCAAGGCCTCGCGTTCCCGGCGCACGGCCTCTTCGCGTTCCCGGCGGCGTAATTCCGCCGGAGAAACATACCCCGTGGGGATACGGTAGGTCCCGTCTTTGGACAGGCAGCGAAAGACCCAATCCACCGGACGCGAAACGGGCTGGCCCTTGCTGTCCACCATCTGGCCGTGTTCCAGCTCGTACTCCGCATACCGGAGGGCGTCCGTGAGGGAACCGGGGTCAATGTTCTGCACGGCGAGGAGCTCTTTGATCCGGCGCAGATGCTTGGCGGTGAAACCGACCTCCATCAGCCTCGGGCACAGCTCGGGCAGCGCCCTCTCCAGCTCATCCGCCGGAGAAGCCGACACGGAAGGGGAAGCGGCACGCGGCGCGCCGAGTGCCTCCTTTTCATCCATAAGAAGCCTGATACGCATCCCCCGCCGATGGACCGTTTTCTCGCACACGCCCGTTTCCGCCCATGTAGCGATAATCCGACGGCAGGTCCGCGCATCGATACCGATGGTCTCCTCAATGATGGGGAGGGTCAGGTCGATGGTTTCTTTCTTGCCGATCCCGTAAAGCCACTTGAAGAGCTTCGTCGGATTGGCCCCATGCACTGGAGCCAGAGGCCTGAGGAGGCTGATCTGCCCTTCTCCGACCCTCTTGGGTTTGCACCGGGCCCCTGTCTGCACGTCAACTTTGGCTGTCCGGCGTGAGCGGCCATTCAGAGCGTCTGATGTGGGCGAACGCAATGTCATCGCAGCGGCCTGGACAGGTACGGCTTGTTCCTGATCATGCTTACGAGAGGCAGACGTCCCCTGCTCCGTGGAAGCCCCCGCCTCTTGTCTGTTCTCCACCGGTACCTCTGGATTCCGCTCAGGCAGCTCTTCATGGTGAGAGGATCTTTTGTCAGGATATTCTGAGTGTCCATTCTGAACATCCACTTGATAAGGACGTTTCCGTCCATCGGGACGGGAAACAGCCGGAGATGCCTTTGAATGTCCATGTAGAGTGTCCACTATCGGCGTCCACGTAGAGGGCGCGCTCAGAGACTCAAGGCTTGAAGTTTCAGAATATTTTCCCGTTGTTTCTCGTTGCGAAGGGGAGTGCTGAGACGCCTGAGCGTCCACTTTGACAGTGGTATCAGGCTGTCCATTTTGCATGTCCTCAACTTCTGTCTTCACAGAGACGCCAGCTCGTGCCTCCGTGGCGAGTCCACTTGCAAGTCCGTTCTGATCGTCCACTTTGTCAGGACACTCAGGAGAATCAATTTGCGCGTCCACAGAGGAGGAGGAGGAGGAGGAGGAGGAGGAGGAGGAGGACATTTCAGACTGTCCATTCTGCACGTCCACACCATCCGCCTTATGCGAGATTTTCGCGGCGTCAGCCTGCATCTCCTCAAGGACTCTGGCCGCCGCGATGTGATCTGGGCGCTCTGCCAGCTTGGCCGCGACGGATTCCATCAGTTCGTTGAGGCCGCGTCTGCGGGGATGCGTCTGTCCGGGGGTCATCAGAGGCTCCTGTTTACATGCCGAGGGCGGCGAGGATTTCACGGGCGACGGAGCGGAATTTCGCCGCCACCTTACTGCGGGGTGAAGATTGGAACACCGTTTCGGAAAGCATCTCGGAGGATCGGAGCATGGTCGCCTCACTGATGTACTCGGTGAGGACCTGTCCGGGATAGCGGTTGTTCAGGATGGTCAGCGAGTGCTTGTCCGCAAGCCGCCGCAAGTCAGCCATATTGTACAGGAACTTAAGCAGGACAAGCCCTTCGTTCAGCTTCGTGCGGCGGATCTGGTTGATAGCATTGATGGTTTTCGTGATACCGTCGAGCGAGAAACGCGACCCCGCACGGATGGGCACAATGATAAAGTCGGAGGCGATCATCGCCATATACACGAAAGCCCCCATTGAAGGCGGGCAGTCGATGAGGGTGATGTCAAACTCTTTGGTCGCATACTCTCTCAGCCGTTCACGGAGGGCGACGATGTATGACTCGTTCTTATAGAATTCGGCTTCGATGAAGGCCATCTCCTCAACGTTCGGGAGGATGCTGCAACCGATCTCTGTGGGATAGATGCAAGATTCAGGTTTGATTTCGGGGGCTTCTTCGTCATAAACCGAGGCAAGCAGCTCGTAAAGCGAAGCACAGCCGGGAGCGAGGTTGAAAAAGGAAGTGGAGTTGCACTGGCTGTCCACATCGACGATCAACACCTTTTTCCCTTGCATGGCCAGGGCATGTGCGAGATTGACGGTGATCGTCGTCTTCCCCACACCACCCTTGTTGTTGACGACCGAAATGATCTTGCCCATCGGAATCTCCTTTTAGTGAACGACTTGGTTTTCAGATAGAATAAAAAACGTTGAAGCACAACATTTTTAGTCTATTTTTTTTCTATATTTCTTTCGATGAATGTTCGCCCTTACGCAGCGGATGGGCTCGCGCATCAAGAGCGGTTCCCTTGATGGATTTTTTGTTTGAGATAAAATCATTTTATTTCAGCATATTACAAATCCATACCTGTTATTTTTCAGACAAGCGGACATACAAAAAAAGAATGCTTGAAGGACGGATGGTTACCCGAAAAAATTCGTATATCAAATATGTTTTTGCGAGTATCCACCCACTCAGGGATACGCCACACGGAAATCATCGGCTGTTATCATATTCCTTTTCCATTGCCTTCAGGGGGGCCATCCTCCCAGCCCTTAGACCGCCCACTCAAAAATCTTTCAGCCCCGGAGCCCGTTGGAGGATAGCGCTTACTCCACGAGCCATGCCTTTATTCACCATAGGGCGAAACACGATTTCAAAAAGATTGAACGATGTCAGCATGGGCCCATCCCTGGACAAAACGAACGTTTCAACGGCGCAGGAAAACAAACTCTACGGCGGAACATCTACCCTCCCCTATTGCACCAGTACCATTGCTGATGCCGACATCCTCCAATGCGTATTCATTTTAGCCCAAAGTTCGTGAGGCCATGACTGACCTGATTATTCCCCACATGTAACCACGTACCCGAGCTTATGGTATTCTTCTCTACGTAGCGTTGTTGCATCCCCTCCTTTCTGCGAGGACTTTCTGAGAGGCCATTTTGAGAGTACATGTTGATCCATTTTTTTGAGTGTCCATTTTGCATGTCCATATTCTTATATTCCAAAAAACACGCAGAGATATTCTGATAGCATCTTTATAAAATGAATGTTTTTTCTCATTCTTTAAACATGAAAAAACTGAATTTTTACAGCAAAATATCCACTCAAAACGGACTATCATAATGGACGCTCAAATGGACACGCTCATATCATATTGTATTCTTCCAACATACAGGGAGGAACTGCAAATCTTTTGAGTATCCGCCCGTCGCCCTGAAAGCATCCAATATGGACTCCCTTAGTGGACACCCACATTATCCATAAGCCGCCCCATCATCAGGAACGTCCCCCCGCCTCTCCGGTTGGCCACCGTCCTTACAACAATCGGCTATCCTCCACCGGTCACCAAAAGAAGAGGCCTGAGGGACCGTTTTCCCCATATGCTCCTTTCCCCAACCATCGTTCCTCCCTCAGAAACGGAAGGTATCACTGCAGGTCCAGAGCTGTTGCTCCCCACCGGAGCATTCCCAATCGCTCTGGCGGAGACAGGCAACCATATACGGTTTGCATGGACATTATGAGTGTCCATTTTGGGTGGAACATATGAGAGTCCTTTTCGAGCGTCTAGTATGGCAGGATATTTTGACCGGAAAAACGGCTATGCATATTTTGATCGGCCATTGTGCTCAAACAAACTGTTCGGACAAAACGTATGTCCTTTTTGTGAGGATATTCAGATCGGACACACTGAAAGGACATGCAGATCGCCGGGAAGTAGGGACATTTTGGAAGTCCAATGAGCGGGGATAGCATGTCAGGACACGCTGTCCTTGCAGTCTGGACGCCCAGCGTGTCCCGGGACAGTATGCCTGTCCAACATGCAAGGACAGAATGGCCGCTCTTCGCGGACAATCATATTTATGACGAAAAGAAATGTCCCTATTCAAAAATAGATAATAAAAACAATATATACATACAAGAGAGGACGAAATGGACGGATATTCTGCGCGTCCATATTGGACGGCCTTTTTTCCGTTTTACCCCACATGATAGAAAGAAAGAAAAAGTCAGATCTTTCTGTTCTTGATTTCAAAGCAGGAAAAAACGCTTCAAGCTGTTCCCTATTTCAAGTAAACACATCCCCAAAAGGGTTTCCCAAAGCACGTTGTTTCTATGCGACGCTGTGTGAAGGAAACATTCCTTCAAGCCCTTCCCGATCTTTTACGGGGTCCTCACTATCAATAGGGGGGACGCGCTATCGAGCCTTCTTCCTGCCTATGGCTCATACGGATTGCGGTAGGGTAGGGCGTTCAATAAAAAATCGGGGGCCCGAATTTAAGCGAAACTATGGCCTGTCTCCACGATGTCATGGACGTGCGTTACCCGCCTGAAAGCCCAAAAGAAGAACCCCGGAATTTAAAGTTTCCGGGGCATCGTTTTACCGGGAGGGGGTAGGCGTCAGTTCCCCGTTTCGAAACGTTTGGGGCAGGTGCGGCAGGGGATATCCGGAAGCGGGCTTTGCAGCGCATCGCGGAACATGCGGAAAGGGCCGCTTTGCCAGATGCCGAGGGGGTCTTCCTCTACGGCGGACCCGAACACGCGGCGGTTCACGGCCTCGGGCGAAGAGGCGGGCGCATCCACCGGAAGGTTCAGGTAGATGCAGGGGGACATGCGCCCTTCCGCGTCCACGTAGAGCGTCCGGGCTGCGTTTTCCCGGCAGGGGAACAGGCCGCAGCCGTCATCGGGCCGAGGGGAGGGCAGGCTGTAGTAGAGGCCGCGCCCGCGTTTGGCGGTTTCTTCGGCGACGCGTTCGAGTATGTCCCGGGCGGCGTCCAGTTTCCCGGCCTCGTGCGGGGAAAAGGCTTCCGCCTCCAGCCCCGGCGCCGCGATGTAGTCCAGCGTGCTGATCACCGCCGCGTGTACGTCCAGTTCGTCCATAAGATCGGGCAGGCCTTCCACGGCTTCCATCTGCGAGGCGAGCATGAGGTAGGCGAAATGCAGCTCAAGATGCACGCCCATTTTGGCTTTGCGGACGCGCTGGAGCGTGCGCACGGCCTCACGGACGCGGCTGAACGGCACGCCCGCGCGCGGGGCATTGCTGGCCTCGTCGGTGCCCACGAGGGAAAAGGCCACAATGTCGATGCCGCTCTCCACGATTTGCCCGGCAAGCGTTTCGTCCATGCGCAGCCCGCAGGTGGTTGTGGAGACCCGGCAGCCCGCCTTGCGCGCCAGCGCCGCGAAATCCATGAACCGCGGGTGCAGGAACGGTTCGCCCCAGCCTTGCAGGTGCACGCGCCCGCTCTCCTGCATGAGCGGCCACAGGCGGGCGAAAGTCGCGGCTTCCATGTGCCGCGAGCGCCAGTATCCGGCCTGCGTGGTATGCGGGCAATAGACGCAGCGCCCCGGGCAAACGGAGGTGACTTCCACCTGTATGCAGTCGAGCAGGCGGGGTTTGCCGAACAGGCTTTCCCGGAACAGCTGCCAAACCGAAGGTTCCTGAAAACGGGGGTTGCGCAGCGGATCGGCCGCGCCGCCGTCTTTTGCCATGGGGTTCTCCTACATGCCGAACAGTTTTTTCAGGGACCCGAGCAGGCCGGCTTCCTGGGGCCGTTGCACCGCCCATGACGTTTCCACGTGGGGCCGGAGGATCGTCGCGTTCCACTTGCGTTTGAAGAACACGATGCCCGGATTGATGCCGAGGCCAAGGTTCAGGAGCGTATGCCCGCGCCGGATGCCTTCTGCGGCGAGGGCGTCCAAAAGGGCGTCCGTCGTGCCGGGCGGGCTTTCCGGGGAGCGGAAGGCGAACAGGTAAAAAACGGTTCCGAGCGCCGTGTAATCGCCCACGGCGAAGCCCTGCAACGCGCCTTCACAGTCCCGCGCCGCGAACAGCAGGGCGTCGGGCACGGCCTCCACATACGGGCCGATGTGCCGGAAAAGATGCCGCGTCCCCGGCGCGAAGGGCCGCGAACGGATATACTGTTCCACCAGTTCGGCATGATCCGGTTTCCAGCCCTCCCGCGCAATGAGAATGTCCCGGCGGGCGCGCCGGAGCTGGTTGCGGAGCTTTTGGCCATAGGCCATGTCCGCCGCATCCGTGGGGAGGGGGATGCCCCAATAGGCGTCGGGTTTGGTGGAAACGGCCCATTCCGGGGCGGCATCGGGCCGGAAGGGTGCGAGGACGGTCAGGGACTCGATGCCGCGCAGGGAGGAGGCTTCACCCACCGCCGCGTCGAGGCGGACCGCTTCCGGGCGGCTGCGCTCCTGTTCCGCCCCGCCTTGCTTCAACCCGGCGTCATGCCCGACAAGCACCAGCGCCGGGCCGCTGCGCCACGCGAGGAAGCCCCCGCATTCCAGCGGCTCGAGATCGGAAACGGCGCGCACGTATGGGACAAGCTGCTCGGGCACGGCTGCCTCGGCGGCAAACGACGCCCAACGTGATGGTGGCATGGCATTCTCCGGGAACCCGCGCGCCGCGCGCTCAGGGAAAAGGTTGATGGGGAAACAGGCAGGGCCCGCCGGCGTTATTGCACTCCGCCGGGACGAAAAACTTTTTATGACTATCCCCCCTGCGGAGGGAACCGATTTCATTCACGACCCCGATCTTCTTCAAAGACTGTGGCCTGCGGGAGCCCTTTTTCAGCCCCTTTACCCATTCCGAGGGCTCGATTTCACCAAATGGCGGAAAATGGCGTTCCCCCATTTCGAGGGGGTCCGGGGGGAATTTCTCCGGCGGGGCCCGTGGCCGAACCCCGGATTTCCCCGGCTAACCGCCATTCCTGCCCCTGATCGCGGCGCGGAGCCTGTGCCGCCACGTGGGGTACGCCTGCCGGACCGTGAAGCCGTCTTCGGCGAGCATATCCCGCAGTTGCAGCATGTGGGCCGACCCCACGAAAACCGCCGCGCGGCCTTCTTCGAGGAACGGGCGCATACGCTCGCGGAAACGCTGGTTCCTGCCGTCGATGATCTGTTCCGTGCGCGAGGGGAATTCGGTGCTCGTGCCGAGCATCCCCTCAAGATCCCCGTCGAGGTACGAATGGATGTTGCGCCGGGCGTAGCCCTTCCATGAGCGGCAGCCTCTGAAGAAGGCGGTCACCCGTCCGAGGGGAACGGACTCCAGGGACGCCACCTGTTCTTCAAGGCTTTCCATGCCGATGACGGATTTGCCCATTTCGAGCGCGGTGTGCCACGCGCAGAGATCCACGGACTGGTTCCAGCCCTGCCGTTCGAGATACGCCGTCCACAGCGAGAAGAATGCATACCAGTGCCGGGTGGTTGCGAGCAGCCCCCGCACGTCGGCGGGGTTGGGGTTCGCCGCGTTGAAGAAGCGGGCGAGCTTTCCGGTGGGGCCCTGCACGACCCGTTCGAGCAGCCTGATTTCCGGCTCCTCAAGCAGATCGATCAGGGGCGGGTGCCTGCCGTCGGGCGTCTTGCCGATGCGGGCCACCTCGTCCAGCGAGTCCGCGTCGAGCGGGCCCTCGAACAGTACGGTGTCCACCCGCTCGAACAGATTGCGGAAAGCCGCCTCGAACGAATAGCAGAAAAAGTGCGCCGTGCCGCCTATCCATGAGGTCCTGCCGTTTTTCGTCAGTTCCCAGAGCATGGCGAAGGGCCGCTGCTGGGGCAGCGAGTCGAAAATCTGGCGCTTGGAGAGATCCGACGGCGATTCGAGGAGGATGCGGACGAGGCTGCTTATGGTTTCGCTGCCCGTCTCGCAGGGCGTTTCCCGCCAGCTCGCCATGACGTAGGGCAGGGCGGGGCGGCCTCCCCACTTGGTCTTGAAGCGCCGGATGCCGTCGTTCACGCCGAGGCCGAGGTGGACGTATTCCTTGTCCGCTTCCCTAGCGGAGCGGAGCATGTGCGCGAAAAGCAGGTCCGCCGCGTGGGGCGTGTAGTGCGTGCGGGAGTGCGCGCCGATGAGGTAGCTGCAAAAGCGGCGGGGCGCGTCGTCGAGGAGGAGGCTCGCCGCGAGGTTGCCCTCGGCGTCCACGGCGTCGAGCAGGCGCAGCCCCGGCGTATCCAGCACGGCCCCGGTGCGGGCGAACAGCCCGCGCACGTTGGGCGGCAGGACGGCCCGGTTCATGAACTCGGCCCACAGGCGGCGGTGCGCCGGGGTGAAGTCGCGGCCCTCGCGCACGGTCAGCTTTTCAGCGGCGATTTCCACCGGGCGGCGCAGGCGGGCGGGCACGGGCGCGTCGCACGGCAGGATGTAGAACGTGTCCCTGTCCGTGACGTGCCCCGCGAGGCGGGCGGGCAGGTCCGGGCCGATGGCCCAGCAGTCCACGCCTTCGAGCCGCTTGGGGACACGCCGCAGGGCCGCCGCGAGCGCCCGCTCAAAGGAGTCGTGGGCATACTCGCCGGACAGCGGGTACCCGATGGCCATGAGCCAATCGTCAGCCGTCAGAAAGAGGTACTCCCCCTCCAGAAAGGCCGTCCCTTGCGACATGGCCTGCATGAACGGCGCGGAATGCTCGGGCACGCGGGCCTGTTCAAGGACTGAGGCAAGATCGGGCATGGCGTCCTCCCGGTTTTGCGGAAACGGTCCCTTACCGGATACCAGATTTCCTGCGGACCTGTCGAGGGCCGGAAGGCGCTTCGGCGTATGGGATGCGGGGCGATCCGCCGGGCGGGGAGGGCCGCGTTGGTCACCGGGCCGGGGTATGGAGCGGGGGGGCACCGATCCCTTTCAGGAATGCCGCAGTGCGTGTGGGGCGAAGTTGAGGAAGAGATACCAGTAATGCCGTGAGGAATGCAGCGGCGCGTGGTGCGGGGGCTTTGCTGATAATCGCCCCGGGAGTGCAGCAGATGCCCCATGCAGGCGGGGCGAAGACTAAAACCGGACAGGCTCATATCGAGGTTTTTTCATGCCGCCGCGTGGACGGGCGAAGCTCACGGCAATGCCCCATGCCGTGATGAGAGTGCGGCACGGGTGGGGATGGAACAGAAAAAGTAATGTATCCTTGCGGGTAAAAGCGGTACGTGGGCGTGAAGGGCTATGCGGGGGATACGTGCCGGGGCGGGCGCGCTCAGGAAAATCATGTTCCCGCAGCCTTGACAAGGGAGTCCTAAATGGTAATGAATTTCGTATTCAATTAATGAAGCGCGGCGGCATGCCGTGCGGACACACCAACGAAAACCAAAGGAGATAGTTATGTCCCTGATCAATAAGGAAGTAAGCGAATTCAGCGTTCAGGCTTTTCAGGACAACGCCTTCAAGACCGTGACCAAGGCCGATATCCTCGGGAAGTGGTCCGTGTTTTTCTTCTATCCGGCGGACTTTACGTTCGTGTGCCCCACGGAGCTTGAGGATCTCGCTGAAAAATATGAAGATTTCAAATCCATCGGATGCGAGATCTATTCGGTTTCGTGCGACAGCCATTTCGTCCACAAGGCGTGGCACGATGCCTCGAAGACCATACAGAAAATCAAGTACCCCATGCTCGCCGATCCCACCGGCGAGCTGGCCCGGGATTTCGACGTGATGATCGAATCGGAAGGCATGGCCGAGCGGGGCAGTTTCATCGTCAACCCCGAAGGGCGGATCGTGGCTTATGAAGTCATCGCCGGGAACGTGGGCCGCAACGCGGACGAACTGTTCCGCCGGGTGCAGGCTTCCCAGTTCGTGGCCTCGCACGACGATCAGGTGTGCCCTGCCAAGTGGCGTCCCGGCGCGGAAACCCTGAAGCCCAGCCTCGACCTCGTGGGCCTGCTGTAATGGACGCCGGTCGGGCCGCCGACCTGTACGACGCGGTGGTGGTGGGGGGCGGCCCGGCCGGGCTGGCCGCCGCCCTCTACCTTGCCCGCGCCCGGTACAGGGTGCTTGTCGTGGAAAAGGACACCTTCGGTGGGCAGATAACGATCACCGCCGAAGTGGTGAATTATCCCGGCGTGGAAAAGACCGAAGGCCATTCGCTCACCGAAACCATGCGCCGTCAGGCCCTGCATTTCGGCGCGGAGTTCCTGCTGGCCGAAGCGCAAGGGATCGACGTGGACGGGGATTTCCGCATCGTGCGTACGAGCCGGGGGGCTTTCCGGTGCTTCGCCGTACTGCTCGCCACCGGGGCCCATCCCCGCAAGGTGGGTTTTGAGGGCGAGGAAACGTTCCGGGGCCGGGGCGTGGCCTACTGCGCCACGTGCGACGGCGGGTTCTTCACGGACAGGGATGTCTTTGTGGTGGGCGGCGGATTCGCCGCCGCCGAGGAAGCCATGTTCCTCACCCGGTACGCCCGTTCCGTGACCATGCTCGTGCGCCGGAGCACGCTGTCCTGCGCCGAAAGCATCGCCGAGCAGGTGCTCGCCCACGAATCCGTCCGGGTGCGCTTCAATACAGTTCTGGAAGCGGTGGAAGGCGACACGGCCCTGCGCCGCGCCGTGTTCCGCGACACCGTGACCGGGCGGCTGGAGACGTATGCGCCGCCCGAGGGCGAGACCTTCGGGGTATTCGTCTTCGCGGGGTACGAGCCCGCGTCGCGGCTGGCCGAAGGCCTTGCGGAGCTGACCGGGCAGGGGAACATCGTTACCGATAGGGAACAACGGACGAGGACGGAAGGCGTCTACGCCGCCGGGGACGTGTGCGACAAGCGGCTGCGTCAGGTGGTCACCGCCGTTTCCGACGGGGCCGTTGCCGCTACCTCCATCGAGCGCTATGCGGCGGACATGCAGCGCAAGACGGGTTTGCGCCCGCAGCGCCCGGCAACCGCCCCGGCGTCTTCCGGAGCCTCGAAAGCCTCAGCCCCTTCCGGAAATGCCCGCGAGACAGAAGGCGGGTTCCTCACGGCGGAGCAGCGGGAACAGCTTGCGGGAGTCTTCGCCCGCATGGAACGCCCGCTCATCCTGAAGGCGGAACCGGACAGCCGCCCGGTTTCGGAAGATCTGCGCCGGATGCTCATGGAGCTTGCGGCTTTGACGGATAAGCTGACCGTGGAGTGGACGCCGCCGTCTGACGGGCCGGAACGCCCCTGCGTGCGGGTTTTGCGGGCGGACGGGACCGATACCGGCATTGCCTTCCACGGCGTCCCCGGCGGGCATGAGTTCAATTCGTTCGTCGTGGGCCTGTACAACGCGGCGGGCCCCGGGCAGAGCATCGATCCCGCCCTTGCCGAGGCCATCGCCGCCATCGACAGGCCGCTGGATCTGCAAATCGTGGTTGCCCTGTCCTGCACCATGTGCCCGGAACTGGTCATAGCCGCGCAGAAGATCGCCGCCTCCAATCCGCTGGTGACCGCCAAGGTCTACGACGTGAACCACTTCCCGGAACTGCGGGAACGGTACAAGATCATGAGCGTGCCTTGCCTCATCATCAACAAGGCGAAAGTGGCGTTCGGCAAGAAGACGCTCGGCCAGTTGTTGGAATTGCTGGCAGAACCGGAGGCCGGGCAGACTGGTTGATTTTCATGGACGGGCCTTGAAAGGGGAGGGGTAACGCTGGGGAAGGGGGCTTTTTCTGAAGAAGGTTTCCCTTTCCCAAAAACAGTCAGTGCGGCCTTCCTTCCTTCCTTCCTTCCTTCTCTTTCCAAGGCTGCGCGTATTGCGAAGCCCTGTGCTTTCACGGCACGGGGATCGCCTTTGGAATGGATACCTTTCAGAGGGCAAAAGCCGAGGGATTTCCTTAAAGCGTTTGTGCGGAGATTTTCCGGCAAGCCTTGGCCGCAGCGAATCGCTGCGGCCTTTTTGTGCATTGGAGAAGTGCGCTGGTGGGAGCGCGCATTATCCGCAGAAATATAGTAGCGCATAATCTTTTTATTATGTCAATTTTATTCTTCCGTTTTTGCAATAAGATAGGTACTGTAAAGTATCTGTGGACATTCACAGTTTCCTGTCTTTATGGACGCATAAAATGGACACTCAAAATATCCGTTCTCACCTGCTTAAAGACAGGCTTTCAAAATGGACGCTCATATTGTCCTTCTTGATCGGACGCTCATGTTATACTTATATAATGGACATACAAAATGGACGCTCAATAAGGGAGGGGTACGGTATGATTCCCTGTACAGCCGGGCCTGCCATTTCCTTCAAACGCCGGAGGAAGCGGATCGGGCTCCCTCCGGTATCTGGGATATCTCCCGTTCCCTTTCATGCCTGGAGGATGCGGCACCGTAAAAAAAGACGCCGCATCCCCAAGGAAATGCGGCGTCCGGAGGCGTTTCGCGGCACCCTCGGATCAGAGGATGGCGCTGAACTTCGTCAGAAAGTCCCGGGTGAAGAAACCGTTCTGGATGCGCTCCCCGAATGAACCCTTTGCGCCGACCTTATGCCGGGCATACGTTTCCTTGATGCCCGGGGCGGCCCAGTCCTCCACGACGCGGTGCTCCCTTTCGAGCCGGGCGGCGTGGCGCTGAGCGTCCTTGAGCCGGGATACCGCGGCATCCACGGCTTCGTTGTCCATGCAGGGGGCGAGCATGGCCCGGTAGTCGTCTTCCCGGATGGCTGTGAGCTTGTCGAAGGTATCGCGGTCGATGAACACGGGCCGGAACAGCTGGTTGAAACCGAACTGCTGCCGCGTCTCGCTCAGCAGCCTGTCGGGGAGCTTCGAAAGGTCGATGCGCCCGTCCGGCGGTATCGTGTACCCCTCTCTGCGCAGTTTGCTCAGGAAATCCTGCTGGCGCGGGGTGGGGCGGCTCAGGTCAACGACGGTCATGCCCGCCTTGCGGGTCCCGAAGCTGGCGTCGTTGTCGATGCCCGTGATCTTTACGGCTCCGGTTTGCGGATTGATGTCGATGAGGTAGTTGTCGCCGTGGCGGTCCACCTGCCCGGAAAGGACATCGGCCCATTCCATTTTGGACAGTTCGCGCATCAGGTTGGCGCGCATGGCGTCGAGTTTCCCGTTGGAGCGCAGGAAGCGGCAGGTTTCGGGGAAATTGAGTTCCTTGCCGTCAGGCATCCGGCAGACGGGCTTGCCTCTGGCGATATCGAAGAAGGTCTTGCCGGGGGCGGCCTCCATGAACAGGCCGAGCTGCCCGTCATGGCTGCCGATGCTTGAGCGGGCGATGGTTCCGCCGCAGCCGATGGCGTCCGCCACGCGGGAGGCCGCCACGTTGAGCTGCATGACGCGCGCCCCGTTGCGGTAGCCGAGGCCGGACGCGCACAGATGGTCGAGGCCGCGCCGCGCGCCCACCTCGGGCTTGAACACAAGCTTCATGTCTTCGCCGTCTCTGCCCCGGTACGTGCACAGATGCACGGTATTGGCCGCGCCCTGCCCGAGCTTGCGGGTGTCGGTCAGGATGGCGTCGCCCGCCCGGAGTTCAAGCTGGTCGGCCATGATGCCGCGCAGGGAGGCTTCGAGGATGGTATTCATGTCCACATGGTGATCCAGCGCGGCCTGGATGTATTCGCCCCGCGCCTGCGGGTTGGCCCCGGTCGAGCGCAGCATCCCGGCGGCCTCCTGAAACTCGGAAACGAGGATCCCATCGCGCGTGAGCAGGGGCGTGTTTTCGATCTGGGCCGCGAGCCTTTTCATCTCGGACGGCACGAGCACGAAGCCGTTTTGCCCCACGCTCCGGCGCAACAGGTCCGCCATGCCGCGCGGGATGCGTTCGCCGCAGAAATGCTGATAGTAGCCGCCGATTTCCTTTGCGCCGATGGTAGGGTGCTCCGCGATTGCCATCATGGTCAGGAGCGTGCCGCAGGCCCGGCGAGTCTCCGGGGCCCGCAGGATGCGCACGGCGTCTTCCATTTCGTGGGCCAGCCGCTCGGGCGAGAGCGCCCCGGCATCGAGGCGGGTCATGATCTCGCTGACCTTGGCGTTGTAGCGGGCGAGCCCCGTGGCGAGCGGCGTGCCGAGGCCGCCGGGCAGGGCCGAGGCCGAGGGAAACAGGGACTGGTCCACGGGCGGCAGGATCGCGCGCACGGCGGATTTGACGCCCGCTCTGGGATCGGCGGAGGCAAGGGCGTCCAGCCGCTCGGCGGAACGGGCGAGCATGGCCTCGGCGGGGGCGAACAGGGTGCGGTCGGGGATGAGGACGGGGCCGCCCCCGGGATCGGCGTTGGGGTGTATCGCCCCGTCGATGCGGCCGCGCAGGGCTTCGAGATCGGCGCGCAACCGGGTGGCCGTATCCCGGAATTCGGCCAGCGGCATCTGCCCCTTGCGGCCTTCCAGCGCGTCGATGCTCCCGAAAAGCCGCGCCGCGTCGGCCCTGAATGCCCCGGCGACGTCACCGCTGCCGTGCATGAAGTGCGCCATGTCCTGCATGGCTTTCCCCGCCGTGGGAGCCTGCGGATCCGCGACACCGGGGGCTATCTGCTGCCGCCGTTCGGCGGGCATCGCCGCGAGTTGCATGGTGGCGGCGAAATTCAGCGCCTCGGAAGCCCGGAACTGGGTGGCCTGCGCCAGCGAATCGAGCAGGGCGGCGCTGACGCCGCTGGCCTTCTGGAATGCGCCGATCTGGGTGTAGAGCTCGTTCTGCGCGCCGACGAACGCTTCCAGCGCCGCGAAGGCGGCATCGGGAAGCGGATTGGCGTGGAAGTCCGCGATGGGGATGCGGCGCAGGTTCGCCGCCGCCACGTCGCAGGCGTTGGCGGCCTTCAGCATGGCGGAGTGGATGCGGAAGCCGCCGTGGAAGACTTTGGGTCGGGGGATTTCGGTTTTGATGGCGTCGTACAGATCCCCGCCGATGCCCCGCAGCCCGCCGGAACGGTCAAGGGCGGTGTCCAGCATCTGGCGCAGCCGCGCCTCGGCCTGGAGGAGATCCTCATTGGGCGGGTTTCCGGGGGCCGGCGCCCCGTTCTGGGCGTCGTGGGGAACTGCGGGGTTTTGCTGCCCGGCGCCTTCGACGTCCGCATGGGGATCGACGCTGATGGAAGTCCCGGACGTCGCGGAGAAAATCGTGGAGCTCATGGTGGCCTCCGTGCGCTAGACGCGCATCCAGTTGACGTTGGACATGCCGACAAGCCCGGAATCGAGCCCCTGCATCAGATCCAGCAGGGCATACAGGCCTTCGCCCTGTTGCTGCACGTCGCCTTCCGGGGTGTCCAGACGCCATGCGCAGCGCTCGGCGTCGAGGACGACGTTCAGCACGCCCGATTGGGGCAGGCAGGCTTGGCAGGCCTCGATAAAGCTGCAAGCCGCCTCAAGGGACAGGCGTTCCGTTTCGGGATCGTTCCATGCGCCCCCCCACGGAAGCGACAGCCCGAGGCGCAGGCGGCCCGCATCCAGCAGATAGCGGAACTGCCAACTCTGGAGCCCCCCGCCGAGGAGCCCGCAGCCAAGATAGCGGACGGGGCCTTCCCTGAGGCCTTGCGGCGCTTCGGGGCTGTCGAAGACGGCGTCCAGATCCTCAAGGTAAAGCCCGGCAAGCCCGGAGAGCGGCTCGCGCCCGTCCGTGGCGAAAAACCATTCGTCGGTCTGTTCCAGTTCGTTGATGGCCTCCAGAGGCAGGGGAGGCAACGGCAGGCCGTTGTCTTCAAGCATCCCCGCGAACCCTTCCGGCAGCCGCAATCCCTGTATGGTAGCGTCCATTGTCCGACTCCTTGTCATGCCGCAAAACGGCGGAACATGCCGCACGGGCCTGCCAACGACGTTGCCGGGATTTCCGTGCGGGCGCTTCATGCAAAAGGCTCAAGCAAAATCCGTGCTCAGAGAAGTCATAACCAGCCGAAGCTGTTCCCGCAACACCTTCTCCGGATGCGGAAAAGGCGGTTCCCCGGACGATGAGGGCCGTGCCTGCCGTTCCCGCTTTTCCGCGGGATGCGGGGAAGCATCCGGACGGGAGGCCGCGCGCTTCCGGGCGGGGATGGCCTGCGCCGGGCCATCCGGGGCGGGGCCGCGCATGGGCTGGAGATCGCCTCCATCGATAGAGGCGGTGCCAACGTTTTTCCCGTGTGCCCCGGGTACGCTCCGCCCAATGCCGCCGGGCTCGCGGCCTCTTCCACGGGAGCCCCGGCGTGTTGAGGCGGCTGGTAGCATAACGCGAGGGAATATGGGGCATTATGGGGCGTTTCCCGGCGCGTGGAAGCGGGGCGGTATCCGGGAAGCCGCCCGCGGGCGCGGCATGGGCCTCTTGATCGGATCGGCGGAGAGGCCGATGTCCGGGAATGCGGAAGGCGAGGTTCCGTCAGCCGGAAACCTCCGCGAGGATGGCCGGGAGCGCGGCTACGGCCTCGCCGACCTGCTCGAGGATGGCCTTTACCGTGCGGGCGGGCACGTCCACGACCGAGGCCGCGGCGATCATGTCCTTGTCCGTGATGTCCCGCCCCTTGCCGTTGACCATGCAGGTCTGTTCCCCCCCCACGCCCCGCGAGGGGGTGAGGTCATAGGCCGGGGCCAGCCGCCAGCGGCCTTTCGCATCGAGGAGGAAGGAGAAGTTCTTGGAATGGTCGTCCTGATTGCCGAGCCGGACGTTGAACGCCATGAGCCGGACCAGCTTTTCCACGTCCTCGGGATTGCGGGTGAGGGATTTTCCCAGCCGGAACAGGTTTTCGTAGTCGAGGGAGGCGTACCGGTGCGAGGCGTGCAGCAGCCCGCAGGCGGTATGCACATGCACCTTGCCGCCGTCCTCGCGGTCGAAGCGCCGGACGCCGAAGTAGGCGGCCCCGTCCCTGCCGGGGAAGAGGGCTGTCTCCGGCATCTCGATCCCCGCCCGCTTCGCGGCGAGGGAACAGGCGTATTCCATCCTGCCGATGGCGGGATCGTCATGGCGCGCCGGGAACTTGATCAGCCACGGATCGCAGCCGGGCTCGGCGACGGCGTCGGGCACGATGAGCCGCCTGTCGCCGGACACCCGGACCATGATCTTGGGCCGCGCCCCGCAGGAGGAGCCGTTCAGGGCCATGAGCGTGCGCAGCGTCTCCACGGGCAGCGGGTCCTCATTGAGGGTGCGCCACGCCTCTTCGGCCACGCCGTCCAGATCGATGCGTTCGGGCAGCGGGTCGGGGTCCGGGGTCACGGGCTCATATTCCAGCGCGCCCATGCCGCCGCTCCCCACCAGCGAGAGCCGGGACAGGGGCGTGATCCGTTCCAGCGGCAGGCCGCTGCGCCGCAGCAGGCGGTCCAGCAGGAGCAGCCCCCAGCCGTCGGGCAGGCTGTCGTTGAAGACGCCGAACAGCCCGTCGAACGTCCGTTTCGGATCGGACGCCACCCCGGGCCGCAGGGGAAGCAGGAAAGGCGAGAGTTCAATGCCCGAATCGAGGAAGCGCTTGTCGTACTCGAACAGGATGTCCCCGCCGCGCTCATCCAATAAGCCCACGAACCGCCTTTCGCCCCGGGCATTCAGATATACTTCAAGACGCATCGGGCCTCCTCGCGCGCTTGCGTTCGCGGGGCGCGGCTTCAAACAGGCTGTGCACCGGGGGTTCGGGGAACAGGGCGTCGAACCCGTCCATGCGGCGCAGGGCGAACGCGATTTCCACGAACGAGGCCAGCGCGATGTCCCCGGTCTTTTCAAAGCGCCGGAGCGTGGACAGGCTGATCCCGGCGGCATGGGCCAAGGCTTCCTGCGTGAGGTTCTGGCGCAGCCGTTCGGCCTTGGCCCGTCCCGCCAGCTCGAGCCGCACGTCGCGCGGGCTTTTCAGATAATCGTTCAACATAGAGCGGTAAACTCCGTTTATTGGAGAGTATCGTTCTTTTATAGATGGTTGTCAAAGCCTTTCGCGGATTCCGCAGCGCCGCAAACGGTGCGGAGACGGCGAGAAAGAGAAGCATCCGGGGGCCCGGCAGCGCGCCGGGCTGGACAAGCTTGCCCAGCCCCCTGAAAAACAGCCTGAACGTGAGGAACAGGAGAAGCATCTTTCCCTCGCGTATGGTTCCCCGCCTCCGCGCCCGGTCAGAACGTGTAGGTCAGGCCAAGGGTGAGGCTTTGCGTGTGCGTTTCCCCGACCATGGGGCTGTCTTTGACCGCGCCGCTCAGGAACGTCACCTCCCCCTGGCAGAACAGTTCCCACTGCTCCGTGAGGCTGTAGTCGATGGCGAAGCTTACATACGGGGCAAAGCCCGAGCCCGGCGCATAGGCGCCGAGGCCGCTCTTGCGGGCTTCCTTCCGGGTCACGCCGTAGTAATAGCTGTTGTAGCGGGCGTCGCTCCAGTAGGCGCCGACGGCGGGGAGCAGTTCCAGCGGCCCGAATTCTATGGACTGGATGAAGCCGATGTCGCCGTTGAAGCCGTTGCTGCGGCTGAGTACGTCCCCGGCCCCGCTGGCATGGAACATGCCGTAAGGCGAGAACAGGCGCAGTTCCATCCCGGCCTGGGCGGACGGGGAACGGTCCTCAAGCCTGCGCAGCCGCCGGTTGGAGGATTCGGAAGCCTCGAAAGAGGTGCTGTCGTATCCGGCGAAGGCGGAAAGCTCCAAGTAGGGCAGGTTGATGATCTTGACGCCCGCCGTATACCCCCGGATGAAGAACCGTTCCCCCTCATAGGTGATCATGGGGAACGGCAGCCAGTCCGGGCCGTAGCCCTTGTAGGGGGAGCTGCTCACGCTGCCGCCCGCGCCGAGGGTGAGTTCCCCGTCGAAGGGGAGGGTTGGGCAGCGCTTGGAGGGGGTGGACGCTTCGCCTTTCCATTCCATGTCTCCGGAGGGTGGGGTGCCGGATTCCGTCCCGTACGCGGCGTGGAGAGGCGCGGCGAGCAGGAGCAGGCCCAGCAGGGCGGGCAGGGTGAAACGGCGGAAGGCCGCCCCGGAAAGGCATGGCCGCCCGTGTGCGCCGCCGATGGCGCTGGTGCCCCCGGTACCAGCGGCGGCATGGGGAGCGGGTGGGCCCGTGTCCGCGTTGGCGGGGCCGGTTCCGTTCGGAAAGGGCGTCATATCATTTCCTTTTTATTGATGATGTTGATGCCGAGCTTTTTGATGCGGTGCCACATGCTCCGCTCTGAAATGTTAAGCAGTTCCGCCGCCTTGACTTGCACGCCCCCGGTTTCTTCGAGCGCCCTCAGGATGAGGTCGCGTTCCGTTTCCGCGAGCTGCCGATCGAGATCGAGCGGGAAGGCGGAGCCGGGCGCGGAGGGGCGGCTTGCGTCCCCGCCGCCGGGCACGGCGCAGGAGGCCAGCCGTTCCGGGGTGATGGCGGTGCCGGAGGCGATGATCGTGAGCCGCTCGATGCAGTTCTCCAGTTCGCGGATGTTGCCCGGCCACGTATGGTTCTTGAGGATCTCAAGGGCCGCCTCCGTGAACGTCACCGGGACTTTGCCCATCTCCCCGGCGGCGCGGAGGGCGAAGTGCTCGGCGAGGAGGGGGATGTCTTCCTTGCGTTCCCTGAGCGACGGCATGATGATCGGGTAGACGTTGAGCCGGTAATACAGATCGCGGCGGAACTTCCCTTTTTCAATGGCTTCGAGGAGGTTTTGGTTGGTCGCGGCGATGATGCGCACGTCGACCTTTTGCGTGGTGTTGGAGCCGACGGGCTCAATGGCCTTCTCCTGGATGCAGCGCAGGATCTTCGCCTGGAGCGCCAGCGGCATGTCCCCGATTTCGTCGAGGAACAGCGTGCCGCCGTCGGCCTGTGCGAAGCGCCCCTTGCGGTTGCTGGTGGCGCCCGTGAACGCGCCTCTGGCGTGGCCGAACAGCTCGCTTTCGAGGAGCTGTTCGGGGATGGCGGCGCAGTTGATGGTCACGAGGGGGGCTTTGGCCCTCGGGCCGCCGTAGTGGATGGCCTTGGCCACGACTTCCTTGCCGGTGCCGGATTCGCCGGTGATGAGCACGTTGGCGCTGCTCGCCGAGACTTCCCTGACGTTGCGCAGCAGGGCGAGGTAGGCCGGGCTTTGCCCGACGAATTGCCCGGCCGAGGCGGTCTGGAGCTGTTCGCGCAAATCCCGGTTGTCCCGCCCGAGCGCGTAATACCGCAGCGCGCTGGCGATGGTGGCTTCGAGGGCGTCGAGCTCGAACGGCTTCACCGTGTAGTCGAACGCCCCTTCCTTGATGATCTCCACAGCCTCCTTGAGCGAGGCGTAGGCGGTCATGATCACCACGGGCAGATCCGGGTTGGCGGCCTTGACCTTTTCCATCAGCTCGCGCCCGCTCAGCCCCGGAAGCCGGAGATCGCTCAGGACGAGGTGCACTTCCCGTTCTTCGAGTACGGCCAGCGCTTCCTCGGCCGTTTCCGCCGTGACCGTGCCGTAGCCCATGTTTTCGAGGGCTACGGCCAGCACTTCCAAAAGGTTCGCTTCGTCGTCGACGATGAGGATTGTATACATGATTCCGCCGTTTGCTGGGACAGCATTGCTTGTGAAATGATATTGGGGTGTTGGGGGGAAGCGCCTTTCCCGGAAAAGCTCCTCCCTCCTCAACCCCGCCGGAACGGAACCCCTCCCTTCCCCTGAAACCGTATGCTTTCAAAAGGAAGCCGCCTTACCTGTTCAGGCACACGGTAAATACGGTCCCTTCCCCGACCGTGCTTGAGCAGGAGATGCTGCCGCCGTGTTCTTCAATAATGGCATAGGCTTTTGACAGGCCGAGGCCAAGCCCGTTCTTTTTGGTCGAGATGAAGGGCATATGGATTGTGGACAGCAGATTCGGGGGGATGCCGCAGCCCGTGTCCTTGAGTTCGATGCGGATCTGCCCGCCTTCCGCGTACAGGCGCACGGAGAGGGTGCCCCCTTGCGGCATGGCGTCCATCGCGTTCAGCCCGAGGTTGAGCAGGACCTGCCGGATCTGGCTCCGCTCGCCGAGGACCCGGTCGTCCTCCGCCTCGTTGGAGAAGCTGTACCGGATGCCGCGCTTGTCCATTTCGGCGGAGCTCAGTTCCGCGATTTCCTGTATCAGCGGGGACAGCGGGAAATATTCGAGTTTCAGCGGCGAGGGCTTGGCGAAGGCCAGGAACTCGGAAATCAGGTTGTTGATGCGGGCCACTTCTTCAACCACGAAGCCGAGCAGCCGGACTTCCCGCGACTTGACGGCGAGGGACGCGAGCACCACTTCGGCGGAGGTCTTGATGACCACGAGGGGGTTGCGGATCTCGTGGGCGAAGCCGAGGGCTATTTCGCCGAGCATACGCGAACGCTCCTGCCGGGCGGACTTGATGCTCTCGTGCCGCATGATTTCCAGCTGCCGCGCCATGACGTTGAAACCGGCGGTCAGCTCGGCGATCTCGTCGTTCCCCCGGACGGGAAGCTGGCAGTCGAGCTTTCCGGCGGCGATGTCGCGCGCGCCCTCGTTGAGCTGGCGGAGGGGGCTTATCAGCCTGCGGGCCAGCACGTACCCGATCCCCGCCGAGAGCAGGGTCCCGAAGATGAAAAAGCCCCAGAACAGCACCGGGCTCGCCAGCCAGCCCCGGAAGGGGAGCAGGAGGGCGGAGGTGACGAACAGCGCCTGGACCTCGCCGTTTTCGCCGCGCGCCACGGCGATCAGGGAATGCGCGCCGGGGGTGTCGTCGGTCCAGTCGGGTTCGGGGATGAAGACGGTTGAGGCCCCTTTCCCGATCTCTTCCAAGGCGCTGCGCGGGATGTGGAAACGCTTGTCCGAGGCCGAAGAATAGACCTGCCGGAATGTGCCGCCCTCCGGCAGGAAGATACGCAGGATCACCGGGCCGCTGGCGCTGCTGTCCGAGTAGTCGATGCTGAACCAGCTGGCAAGCTGGAGGGTACGGACCTTGCCGTCGTCCGCCGTGAATGCCCGTTCGCTCGTGACGGCGACCCGCCGCGTACCGTCGGCCATGAGGACCCAGCTGAACAGGGCGCCGGGATACAGCGGCTCCGCGATCCGGCCTTCGGGCAGGGTGGCGTAGAGCAGCCCCCCCTCCGCGTCCCGGAGCCACAGCGCGTCGATATCCATAAAGGAAAGGGCCGCGGCTTCCCTTTTGTTGAGGGTCGTCTTGCCGTCGAAGCGGGTATCGAGGAGGCGGCTCACGGCCTTGAGGCGCTCGTGCGTTTCCTCGACGCTGTGGCGCATGTAGGTCGTGGCTTCCCCGAGCCAGCGCTCGATGTTCCTGTTCACCACATCGGCGATGAGCTCCGTGGTGATCTTGCTCGCCACCAGCATGGGTATGACCGCCACCAGGACGAAGGCCAGCACCAGCTTGGCGACGAGCGATATCTTCAATCCGCGAAAATACTTCATAACCCGCCCTGAACAGCGTATATTATTAAGGATAACCGGGGGACGGAGACTACCGCATGTTGTGTGGCCCAGCATAGCGCAGCCGCTGGGCGGGGTCTAACACCATTTCCTGTAGCAAGCTCCATTTTTTGTAGCTCGTTTCCTTCATTTTATGTTGCTTCCTCTCGATCCCCGCGGTTTTCGCCGCCTCGCGCCTTTTTTTGCAATCATAGGGGAAGCAATGGCATTCCCCGGATTTCCGGCGCCGTGGCACGCTGTTTGCTTATTTTGGGGAAACAGCCCGGAGTTTCCACATGCATACCGATCACCCCTTCACGGAGAAGCAAGACGTGTTCCAGTTGCCCGATTTCGCGGCGGGGCCGTATTCCGTCATCTGCGATTTCGACGGCACCGTCACGCCGTTCGACGTGACCGACGCGATCCTCGAACGGTTCGCCCGGCCAGCCTGGAAAACCATCGAGGACGAATGGGTGCGGGGTGCCATCTCGGCCCGCCAGTGCATGGAGCGGCAGATCCCGCTCATCGAGGCTCCGCTGGAGCGGCTGGACGCCTTTCTGGACACGGTCCCCGTCACCGGCGGGTTCGTGGAGTTCGTGCGGTACAGCCGCTCGAAAGGCATCCCCCTCGGCATCGTGAGCGACGGCATGGACTACCCCATCAAGCGCATCTTGAACAGGCACGGCCTGCGCCATGTCCCCGTGGTCGCCAACCGCATGGTCTACAGGGAAGGGGCCTACCGCCTCGAATTCCCCTACGGACGCGAGGGCTGCGCTTCCGGGGTGTGCAAGTGCGGCGTTGCCGAGGCCGTCTCGGGGGACGGCAAGACCCTGCTCATCGGAGACGGGCTTTCCGACTGCTGTCTGGCGCGCTCGGCCTCGTTCACGCTGGCCCGGCAGGGCAAGGCCCTGCACCGCCGCTGTGCCGCCGAAGGGTATCCGTATTTCACCTATCTTGATTTCTTCGACATCCTTGAGGCGTTCGGCGCACCCCTGCCGAAGCCCATCGCCGCGCCCGCCGCGGCTCCGGCTGCCTAGGGCGGAGAGCTTTGCCTTTGGAACAAATCCCATTTCGAAGGGGATTGTTTGAACCTGCATCCCTCCTTTCCCCAAGATCTCCGGCCCCTTTCACATTTCACCCCCAACCTGTGGAGAATGTCTTGAAGACCACGAAAGCAGACGAAAAGGCGCTTCTCGAAGCCGAATCCCGGTATTGCTCCTACGGCGACACCGTGCACTATCTGGAACCGGCGAAGCTGTTCGCGGGCTGTAACGGCTCGTTCCTGTACGATTACGAGGACAAGCCCTATCTCGACCTCCAGATGTGGTATTCCGCCGTCAACTTCGGCTATGCCAACCCGCGCCTGAACGATGCCCTGAAGCGCCAGATCGACACGCTGCCGCAGGTCGCCTCCCAGTACCTGCACAAGGAAAAGATCGAACTCGCCGCCATGCTCTGCGAATCCATCAAGGACGCGTGGGGCGAAGAGGGCCGCGTGCACTTCAACGTGGGCGGCTCGCAGGCCATTGAGGACTCCCTCAAGCTCGTGCGCAACGCCTGCGGCGGCAAGAGCCTCATGATCGCCTTCGAGGGCGGCTACCACGGGCGCACGCTCGGCGCGTCGTCCATCACCTCCTCCTACCGCTACCGCCGCCGTTACGGGCACTTCGGGGAACGCGCGCTGTTCGTGCCCTTCCCGTACTGCTTCCGCTGCCCCTACGGCAAGCGCCGCGACGACTGCGGCATGTTCTGCGCCGACCAGTTCGAGCGCCTGTTCGAAACCGAATATTACGGCGTGTGGGACCCCAAGGCCGGGGAAGCCGAATACGCCGCGTTCTATGTGGAATGCATCCAGGGCACGGGCGGCTATGTGGTCCCGCCGGACGGCTATTACCCGCGCCTCAAGAAGGTCCTCGACGAGCGCAAGATCATGCTCGTGGACGACGAAATCCAGATGGGCTTCTACCGTACCGGCAAGCTCTGGGGCCTCCAGAACTTCGGCATCACCCCGGACGTGGTGGTCTTCGGCAAGGCCATGACCAACGGCCTGAACCCCCTCGCAGGCATCTGGGCCAAGGAACGGTATATCAATCCGCAGGTGTTCCCCTGCGGCTCCACGCACTCGACCTTTGCCAGCAACCCCCTCGGCACGGCGGTGGCCCTCGAAACCATGCGGATGCTGGCGGAAGAGGACTACGAAACCCGCGTGCGCGAGATGGGCGCCTACTTCCTTGAGGGCCTGCGCGAGCTGAAGTCCCGCTACGCCATCATCGGCGACGTGGACGGCCTCGGCCTTGCCCTGCGCGCCGAAATCTGCGCGGCGGACGGCTTCACCCCCGACAAGGCCATGATGGACCGCATCGTGGACGAGGGCATCAAGGGCGACCTCATGGTCGACGGCAAGCGGTACGGCCTTGTCCTTGACGTGGGCGGCTACTATAAGAATGTGATCACCCTTGCGCCGTCGTTGAACATCACGCGCGAAGAGGTCGATCTTGCCATGCGCCTGCTGGATGAAATCCTGCGCCGCGTGACGAAAAACTGACTTTTGCCGGGCCGGGGGAAACCCCGGCCCGACGACAAGGATTTTCCCTTCTATGCAGAGCCTTGAACGACTCGGCCCTTTCTTCCCGGGGGGGCGCATCGGCTTTTTGCTGGTGCACGGCCTTGCCGGGACGCCCGCCGAAATGAAGATCCTCGGCAAGCGCCTGAACAGGTACGGCTTCACCGTCCTGTGCCCGCAGCTTGCCGGGCATTGCGCCTCGGAAGAGGAGCTCATCACCACCTGCTGGTCGGACTGGTCGCGGAGCGTCGAGGACGCCTTCGACGCGCTCTCGCAGCACATGGACGCGGTGTTCGTGGGCGGGCTTTCCGCCGGGGCCGTGCTCTCGCTGCGCCACGCCCAGCGTTATCCGGGGCGGGCGCGGGGGCTGGCCCTCTATTCCACGACCCTGCGGTACGACGGCTGGACCATCCCCAAGCTGAGCTTCCTTCTGCCGCTCATCCTCAAGACGCCCTATTTCGGCAAGCGCTACCGTTTTGAGGAAGCCTTCCCCTACGGCATCATGGACGACAAGCTGCGCGGGCGCATCCTCGCGCAGATGCAGAGCGGGGACGCTGCGGCGGCGGGCTTTACGGCCACGCCCGGCGCGTCGCTGAAACAGCTCTGGGGGCTGGTGGCGGCGGTGAAACGCGATCTGCCGAGCATCAAGACGCCCACGCTCATCGTGCACGCCGGCAACGACGACATCGCCAGCGCGCGCAGCAACGCCCTGTATGTGCGCGACCACATCGGCGGGCCCACGGAACTGCTCCTGCTCGACAGAAGCTACCATATGGTCACCATCGATCAGGAGCGCAACGTGGTGGGCGACGCCACGGCGCGTTTCGCCTGGAATCTGCTTTCCGACGCGGAGCGCGAACGCCTCGCCGCCGTGGCCCGCGAGCCTGTCCCCGCCGCGCCGGAGACCTCTGCGCAAACGCCGGACGCCGCCGCTCCATCTCCCGCTTCCTCGGTTGCGGAAGGGATGGAAAAAGCGGCGGAGGGGGCGGGGCGATGACCGCGCTGATCGTCTTCCTGTGGATCGCCAACATGCTCGTGGACACGGGCGGGCAGCTTTTCTTCAAGGCGGCGGCCAGCGAGCATACCGCCGGGGCGGGCGGCCTCGCGCACTGGAAGCGCATGGCTTCCCGGCCTTGGCTGTGGTTCGGCATCTGCTGCTACGTGCTCGAGTTTTTCGTGTGGATGGCGTTCCTTTCGCAGGTTGAGCTTTCCGTGGGCGTCATGCTCGGCTCGTTCAACATCGTGGTGATCATGCTTGCGGGGCGGCTGTTCTTCAAGGAGAAGCTGACCCGCTGGCGCGTGACCGGCATTTCCCTGATTACGCTCGGGGTGGCCATTGTGGGGGTGGGCGGATGAAGCGTTTTTACATCATCGGCTTCCTCATCCTGATGTCGTTCGATACGTTGAGCC
This sequence comes from Bilophila wadsworthia ATCC 49260, assembly GCF_000701705.1. GTDB lineage: Bacteria > Desulfobacterota > Desulfovibrionia > Desulfovibrionales > Desulfovibrionaceae > Bilophila > Bilophila wadsworthia. Next base: position 41,243 of record NZ_JNJP01000008.1, read on the forward strand.
AGATCAGCTTCAAATACGCTTCCACGCAGGCCCTGCCGCTGGAGCTGAGCCCTGACTGGCTCATGCGCCTGTTCCTGAACCCGTGGCTGTACGGGGCCATCGCGGGCTACCTCGGCGCGTTCGTGACGTGGATGACGCTCCTGCGCTATGCCCCGGTGGGGCCGTCGTTCGCGGCTTCGCACCTTGAACTCATCAGCGTGACCCTGTTTTCCGTGTGGCTGTTCAACGAGCCTCTGAACGCCTATAAAATCCTCGGCGGGGTGCTCATCCTGCTCGGCGTCCTGTGTCTGGCAAAAGACGAAAAGGACGACGAAGATGAGGCGGAAGCCGCCCCCGTCCGGGCCGGAGAGTAGGACGTTCTCTTTGAAACGTATCCAGAAACACTGCGGACAAGGATTCGATAAACACAAACGTCTTTGGAAAAGGAGGGATGGGGTTTGGGGAAGGGAGGGAAAAGCCTTTCTTCAGAAAGGTTTTCCCTCCCTTCCCCAACGCCTCTCTGCCATGTTAAAAAGAACTCGCTTCAGGATGCGCGAGCTGCCGCCCACCGCAGGACTGCCCATGCACATGGGGGATTGCTTCCGTGCGCCGGAAAAGCCGTTCACGGCGGGGCTGCGGGACTGGCTCGGCATCCCCGAACCGATCATGGCCTGCTCCGGCACCGCCGCCTTCGTGTTGGCCCTGCGGACGCTGGCCCGCCGCAATCCGGGCCGGAGCCGCGTCGTCGTCCCGGCCTACACCTGCCCGCTCGTCCCGCTGGCCGTGCGGCTTGCCGGTTTGCGGGCCGTGGCGTGCGACACGCTGCCCGGAGGGTTTGGAATCGATCCCGGCGCGCTCGGGCGCTGCTGCGATGAAACCGCGCTCGCCGTGGTCCCCGCGCATCTGGGCGGCAGGGCTTCGGACATTTCCGCCGTCTCCGCCGTGGCCCATGCCTATGGAGCCGTCGTGATCGAGGACGCCGCGCAAGCACTCGGCGCGTCTTTCGGAGGCCGGAGCGTGGGGCTGTCCGGCGACATCGGCTTTTTCAGCCTTGCCGTGGGCAAGGGGCTTACCACGTACGAGGGCGGCGTGCTGTTCAGCCGCGATCCGGACCTGCACGCCGAGCTTCAAGGGACGGCCTCCCGCGTCTTGCGGCCCGGCCTGCTCTGGAACGCCCGGCGCGTCCTTGAACTGCTCGGCTACGCCGTGGCCTATAACCCGGCGCTGCTGCCCTTGGCCTATGGGCGCCCGCTGCGGCGCGAGCTTGACCGGGGCGACGAGATCGCGGCGGTGGGCGACGCCTTCACGCTGGACGACATCCCCCTGCACCGCATGGACCCGCTGCGCCTGCGCGTGGCGGCGAACGCGCTGGAGCGGCTCCCGGCGTTCCTCGAGGCCGGACGTGACCGGGCCGTGCGCCGCGCCGGGATGCTGGAGCGGGCGGGCGCGGAAGTCCTGCGCGACGATCCGGGCGGGGAGGGGGTATGGCCTTTCTTTATGGTCCTCATGCCGGATCGGGACCGGCGGGACCGGGCGCTCGGCGCGCTGTGGCGGTCGGGGCTCGGGGTTTCCAAGCTGTTCGTCCGGGCCTTGCCGGACTATCCGTATCTGGCGGGTGCCGTCGAGGGCGGGCCCTGCCCGGCGGCGCGGGATTTGGCGGGCAGGATGCTGACCGTCACCAATACGCACTGGCTGGACGATGCCGCGTTCGCCCGTCTTGCCGGGGAGATATGCCATGCCTGATGCCCGCCATGCCAATCTGCTCGAACCCGAGGCGTTGGTGGAGCTGTTCCTGCGCCACCCGCCGCAGGGCTTTGCCGCCGCTTCCGAAGCGGATCTGCCCGTCTTCGGAACCGATTTCGATCTGCTGACCACGCTGGAACCCGCGATTCTGGCGAAGATCCGCAGGCTTCCCCTGTTCGGGCTGTGGTCGCGCCTGCTGCGTTTCCCGGCCCGTTTCGCCGGGACCACGGCCACCGAATACGCGCCGCTCCCGAAGGGCTTGGAGCCGGGCGCGCTTCTGGACGGCTTCCGCGAGCGCTATGCCGCCGGGCAATCCCTGCTGATCGTCAAGGACGTGCCGGAAGTTTCCCCGCTGCTGGGTGCAGGGGACAACGAGGCCGCCATGCGGCTGGCCCGGATTGCGCCGGACAAGGGGTTCATCGTCGTGGAAGGGCAGGCGCTGGCCTACGTTCCCATTGATTTTTCCAGTACAGACGAATACCTGTCGCGCCTCTCCAAGAGCCGCCGCAAGAACCTGCGCCGCAAGCTGAAGTCGCGCGAACGGCTGGACATCGAAGCCGTGCCGTTGGGGGACGCCCGGTTCGGCAGCCTTGATGTGCTGGAGGAGCTGTACGGCCTCTACCTCGGCGTCTACGCCCAGAGCGAAATCCATTTCGACCTGCTGACGCGGGATTTCTTCGCGGGGCTGCTGCAAAGCCGGGAGATCGGCGGCGTGGTATTCTGTTACCGCCATGACGGGGAACTCGTGGGCTACAACATCTGCCTTGAGCACGGCGGGATGCTCATCGACAAGTACATCGGGCTGCGCTACCCGCAGGCACGGGAGCTCGACCTCTATTTCGTGAGCTGGTTCGTGAACCTCGAGCACGCGCTGGAGCGCGGCCTGCGCTTCTACGTGGCGGGCTGGACCGATCCTGAAGTCAAAGCCGGCCTCGGGGCGCGGTTTACGTTCACCCGGCATCTGGTCTGGGTGCGCAACCCGATCCTGCGCCGCATCCTGTACATGTTCCGGCATTGGTTTGAGTCCGACGTAAAGGCCGTGGGCGCGAAGGCGGCTGATAAGGATACGGATCATGCATGACCCCCGCGAATCCTTCCGGCCATCCCCGCCGGTGATCCTCGATTTCGACGGCTCGGTCCTGCCTGTGGCGGAGGGCGAACGCCGCATCCCGCTGGGCCCGTGGCAGGAGGCCATACGCTTCGGCTGCACGCGCCGGGCGTTCAGTGCGCTGGAAGCCCATCTGGAAGGCGTGTTGCCTGTGGATTGCGGCTGTGCGTTCATGGGCAGCGGCGACTTCCACCACGTCACGCTGATCCCGCTGCGCCGCCTGTGCCGCCGCCTGCCGCCCGCGTCCCTTGATGTGGTCGTTTTCGACAACCACCCGGACAACATGCGCTATCCCTTCGGCATCCATTGCGGTTCGTGGGTGTCGCACGCCGCCTTGCTGCCGAGCGTCCGGCGCGTCCATGTCATCGGCATCACCTCGGGGGACATCGGCCTTGCCCACGCGTGGGAGAACCGCTTGACGCCCTTCCTGCGGCGCAAGCTGACGTATTGGAGCGTCGGCACGGACGCGGCGTGGCTGCGCCTGATCGGGCGGGCGGAGTGCTGCAGATCATTCGGATCGGCGGACGAACTGGTGCGCGGGCTGCTCCCGGCACTGGCGGATGCCGGGAACATCTATCTTTCCATCGACAAGGACGTATTCGCGGAAGACGTGGTGAAGACCAATTGGGATCAGGGCGTCTTCCGGCTCAGCCATACCGAGGCCGTGCTTGCCGCCTGCGAGGGCAGGGTGATCGGCGCGGATGTCTGCGGCGACGTGTCGGGTTACGAATACGCGAGCCCCTTCAAGCGGTTCCTGAGCCGCCTCGACGGGCAGGAGCCCTGCGATCCGCAAGCTCTGCGCGGCTGGCAGGAAGGGCAGAGGGCTGTAAACGCCGCCTTGCTGGAGAGCCTTGGAAAGGTGTTGCGAGAGCCCGAGGCTTCTACCCGCGTTTCCCCAATCCTCCGCCGCTTCTTCTAGAAACCGATAAAAAGGGTGAGGCCGAGACAAGAGTATCGTGCCGTCCCTTGGGTCGTATGCATAGACTGAAAAAGCCCCCTCCCAGCATTCTCAAACAGCCTTTTTCTACGAGAGAGAAATTTTCCGCCGTTGCATCGGGAAAACCTTTATGTTAGAGTGGTTATAGATTGAAGTTTATCTTGTTATTTCAGTTGATTGCATTTTGCAAATAGAGGTGATCCGTATGCTCTCTCTCTCTCTCTCTCTCTCTCTCTCTCTCTCTCTCTCTCTCTCTCTCAGCGTGTAATTAGCTTATTTTATAGTATAAAAGAAAAACGTTCCAGAGCCGTTTCATCTCGGTTCCGGAACGTTTTTTATTTTTTGAACCCACTCATTAAATCGATGAGTGGGAACTAATGCTACGCTTTTTTAAGGGGTGAAGAATGAATAGTTTTGTGTCTTTTGCCGGGGATACCCTCAAAAAACAGGCAGAGGCGCTTTGGCATATGGCAGAAGATTTGGATGGCTCATTCGATGAAGTCATCCGTTGTCTCTTGTCCATTTCCGGGCGCATCGCGGTCTCTGGCATGGGAAAAAGCGGGCACGTAGCCCGAAAAGTGGCCGCGACCCTCGCTTCCACTGGCTCGCCCGCCTATTTCATCCATCCCGCTGAGGCCAGCCACGGTGATTTGGGGATGATGTCGCGGCATGACGCGGTCATCGCCTTTTCCAACTCCGGCGAAACGGCCGAGCTGAACGATATCATCCTGTTCGCTTCGCGGCATGGGATCCCGATTACGGGTGTGACGAAGCGGGGCGATAGTTTTTTGGCCCGCCACGCCGATCATGTCCTTTTACTCCCCAATGAGCCGGAAGCGTGCCCTATCGGATGCGCTCCCACTACGTCGACGACGCTTCAAATGGCGCTCGGAGATGCCATTGCCCTTTCCCTCCTCAAGGCAAGGGGATTCGGCGCGGAGGATTTCCATCGGTTCCATCCGGGGGGAAGGCTTGGCAGGAAGCTCATGACCGTGCGCGAGATCATGCACGTTGGAGAAGCTCTCCCTTTAGCGTCCCCTGACAGCCCGATGACGGAAATCCTCTGCATCATGACAGGCAAAGGGTTCGGCTGTGTCGGCATTATGGAGAAAGGCATCCTTGTCGGCATCATTACCGATGGAGACCTGAGGCGGCATATGGACGGCGGTCTGTTGGGGCTGACCGCCGAACGGGTCATGAGCCGGAATCCGATCACGGTCGATGAACATTGCCTTGCCGCCAAGGCGCTGGGGATCATGCAGTCCAGCAAAATCACGAGTTTGTATGTCGTACGGAGCGGAGAGCCCGTCGGCATTTTGAATGTTCATGACTGCCTGCGGGCGGGGGGCAATTGATGTCTACGATGTTGCGTTGCCTGATGGTGGGATGCCTGACGGTCGTTTGCGGATGCGCTGTGCAGCAGGGCGGACGCGGGGAAAAGAGCGGGGTTGCGGCGCAGGAAACCAGGTATGCCGGATTCGCCAGCCAGCTTGGGGAACAGATGGAAGGAACCATTGCCTCCGTCGAGAAAACGCCTTTTGGAGGGCCCGCTGAGGTTTCAGTGGGGCGTCCGTATGTTTCCGGGCTCCGGATGCTGTGCCGCAGGGCCACATTGACGGATCCCCACAGGGAAATGACGGTTGCCGTTTGCCGCCGGCCTTCGGAAGAGTGGACGCTTGTGGAACCGATTTTTGAGCCGCTGCCGAGGTAATCCATGTCGTCGGGTTGGATTGTGCAGGGAAGGGTGATTATGGCCCTGATCCTCCGTGAAGTGCATACGCTCTATGGCTCGTCGCGGCTCGGGTATCTGTGGGCTGTGATCCAGACGATGTTCGGCATCGGGATATTCTGGGGGATACGGGAGATAGCCGGGGCGCGGGCTCCGCACGGCATGTCCGTTTTGATGTTCCTGCTTGCGGGGTTTGGCCTCTGGGCCACATTCAGCGAAACGCTTACCAAATGTATGACTGCGGTCAATGGCAACAAGGCGCTTTTGACCTTTCCGCAGGTAACGCCGCTTGATTTGATGCTCTCCCGGACCGTTGTCGTGTGGGGGACGCAGCTTTCTTCCGGATGCGTGATTACAGGCATTGCGGCCTTTTGTGGCACATCCCTTTATGTCTCCGACTGGACGGGGCTTTTCGCCGCATTCCTTCTGACGCCTTTGCTCGGGCTCGGCTGCGGGATGCTGTGCGCTTCATTGGCGGTCTTTTGGCCGACGTTGGAGAAAATCGTGCCCATGATACTGCGCATCTTGTTCTTTGCATCGGGCATTTTCTTTTCCGTTTCGATGTTTCCAAAGAACATTGCGGACATCCTGCTGCTCAACCCGGTCATGCAGCTCATTGAATTGCTGCGTCAGAGCTTATCGCGCGGATACGTGGCTCCCACTTACGATTACCTCTACATTGTGGCGTTCTGCGTGGTTTCGTTGTGCCTTGGCGGATTGTTGGAGCGTTATGCGCGCAAGAGGGCCGAGCAATGATTGCGTTGCATAACATTGCCAAGTCCTATCCCCTCCCCCGAGGGAAAAAGGTTGTGCTCGATGATGTGAACATAACCTTCCGTCCCGGTGAGAACATGGGGATTCTCGGCCTCAATGGGGCTGGGAAGTCGACGCTCATGCGGATCATCGGCGGCGCGGAACTCCCCGACAGCGGAAAGGTCGTCCGCAAAAGCCGGGTGTCGTGGCCCATCGGCTTTGCGGGAGGTTTCCACGGGAGCCTCACGGGTCGGGAGAATTTGCGCTTCACTTCCCGCATCTATGGTTCCGATATCCGTAAAGTAACTGAGTTCGTGGAAGATTTTTCGGAGCTGGGCCCATATATGGATATGCCGGTGCGCACGTACTCGTCAGGTATGAAATCCAAGCTGGCGTTCGGCCTCAGCATGGCCATCGGTTTCGATTTTTATCTCATCGACGAAGCCTATTCCGTGGGCGACGCGGCCTTTCAAGCCAAAGGCGAGCGCGTTTTTCAGGAACGCAAAGCCAGTTCAACGCTCATCGTCGTTTCACATAGCGTTTCAACAATACGTAAAAACTGCGATAACGCTGCGGTTCTCTTTGGGGGCAAGCTGATGTGCTTTGCCAACCTGGAGGACGCGCTTACCCGCTATCAGGAAATTTGTGATGCTCAAAAGCGATAATCCGCCGCCTCTCACCCTGGCCGTACAGTCAGGCCGTCGATCTTTTTCCAGTGCGCGTGCCTGCTGGGGCAGGCTGCCGCGAAAAGGGAAGATTTTTGCGTGTGTTGTACTGCTGCCCACAGTAGCGGTGTTCCTTTATTACCTGCTGTGGGCTTCGCCCATGTACGTTTCCCAGACGCGTTTCGCTATTCGCAGCGCTGATTCGTCTGGAGGCGGGTTGGATATCGCCTCCGCACTGCTCCGCTCCTCGTCTTCGACGGGGGCGGACGCGCATATCGTAGTTGAGTACATTCAATCGCTAGATATCATTCATGATATTGATAAAGAACTCGGCGTTGATCTGCATTTTTCCGACAAGGGCCACGACGTCTTTTCACGCCTGACGAATAATCCGACTCAGGATGAGCAGCTCCGGTATTGGAAATGGGCGGTCATTCCCGCCCTCGATCAGGATACGGGCATCATCACCTTGGAAACGAAAGCCTACTCCCCTGAAATGGCGCAGAAGATCGCCGCCGCCGTACTGGCCCGCAGCGAAGCCCTTGTGAATACCATGAACCTCCGTGCCCGGGAGGACGCCGTTTCACTGGCGCAATCGGAAGTCCAGAGGGCGGAGGCGCGCGTCAGGAAGGCACAGGAAGCTATGCGTAACTTCCGGGATGCGCATACCCTCCTCGACCCCAGGGTGACGGCCGCTGGTCTGCAGGGGGTGGTGACGGAACTGGAAGGTGAAGCCGTCAAACTGCGTGCGCAGCTGGCGGAAGCCCAGTCGTTCATGCGTTCCAGCGCTCCGGCGACAAAAGCGCTGCAAACGCGGTTGAAAGCTGTGGAGAGCCAACTGGATCAGGAAAAGCAGCGATTGGCGGGCCTCCGCTCGCAGGAGGGCAATCTCAACGCTGTGGTAGGCGAGTATGAGGATCTCACCATCGAAGCCGAGTTCGCCCAGAAACAGCTTGTAACAGCCATGTCCGCGCTTGAGTCCGCAAGAGTCCACGAAGTGGCCAAATCCCGATATGTCGTCGCGTTCCAGCAGCCTACGTTGCCGGATGAGTCCCTCTATCCGCGTCCTTTCCTTTTCACGGCCTATGTCTTTGTCGGCGCCCTGCTTCTTCTCGGGCTGGGTTCGCTCATCACCGCTTCTATCCGAGAACACGCAGGGTTTTAACCGATGAACCATATGATGCACTGGAAAACATACCTGGCTTTTGCGACCGGAAGCCTTCTTTTGCTAAGCCTTCCGCCGTATGCGGCGGGGGCGCAGAATACCGTCCAGCAAACAGGCGGAAGTGCTTATGGACAGCCGCTCGGTCGATCTTCCAATCCCGTTCCGGCGAGTTCGGGAGGTATTCCCGGCGTTCCTTCTTCCATGCCCGCGCAGCAAGCTCCGGGGACATATCGCCTCCCTTCGCAGGGCTCCATATGGGGCAGCCGCGAAAGTTCGCCGGTCCCTACCGTCCTCGATGCCCCGCCAGCCTGGGCGCAATCGCCTCTGCGCGGTCCGGCTTCGGCGACGCTGCCTCCCTTCGGCGCCAATTTGTTTCAGGGGAATTTTGCCTCCACCTATTCGGAAAGTGTGAACGCCGATTACGTCATCCTTCCGGGAGACCGCATAGTGGTCCGTATTTGGGGAGCCAAGACGTATGACGATGTCCTGATGGTCGATCAGCAGGGGAATGTCTTTTTACCGGAAGTAGGCCCGATCCGGGTGGCCGGGCTGAAGCAGGGGCAGCTTCTGGGAGCCGTCCGGTCAAGCCTTGCCTCCGTCTTCACCGACAACGTCAATATTTACGTCAATCTTCAAAGCTCTCAACCCGTAGCCGTTTACGTGGCGGGCTTCGTGAACCATCCCGGAAGATACGCGGGTGGGCCGATGGATTCCGTCATGTCGTATCTGGACAGGGCGGGCGGCATCACGCCCGAGCGGGGAAGTTATCGGCACATCAAGGTGATGCGGGGAAAATCCCTTATCGGGACGGTCGATTTGTATGATTTCGCCCTGCGCGGGGAAATGCCTTCCATCCGGCTCAAGGATGGGGACGTGATTTTGGTGGATGAACGTGGGAGCAGTGTCGCCGCTCTCGGTCTGCTTCGCCAGCAGGCCCGTTATGAATTCATGGGCACGGCGACCGGGGCGCACCTTCTCGATCTCGCTACGCCGTTGAACAGCGCTTCGCACGTCAGCATCAGCGGGATACGCAACCGTGCGCCGTTCAACGTATACATCCCCATTGCCGAATTCGCGCAGTTTCAGCTTGCGGACGGGGACACTGTCGATTTCGTGGCCGATAAGCGTGGGCGCACCATCATGGCCGCAGTTACAGGGGCCATTCAGGGAGCTTCCCGGTTCCCCGTCCGCAAAGACACGACCCTCAAATCGTTGTTGCAATACGTGGAAATTGAGCCGGCCATTGCTGATACGTCCGCGATCTATATCCGCCGCCAAAGTGTAGCCGCACAGCAAAAGGCGATTATTGCCGATTCGCTGCGCAGGCTTGAACAGAGCGCGCTCACGTCAACGTCTTCGTCCGTGGATGAAGCCAACATCCGGGTTCGGGAAGCGGAGCTGATTCAGGATTTTGTGCGTCGTGCCGCAACGCTGGAGCCTGACGGCGTAGTCGTCGTTTCGCGCGGGGGCACAGTCAAGGATCTCCTGCTTGAGGACAACGACGTCATTGTTATCCCGCAGAAAACGGATGTCGTCCATGTATCGGGGGAAGTCTTGATACCCAAGGCCATCACCTATGAAAAGGGTATGTCCCTCCACGAATACCTCGAGAGCGCGGGCGGCCTTTCGGATCGTGCGGACAAGGACAATATCCTTGTCGCCAAGCAGAATGGTGAAGTGGGCAAAGTCCAAAATATGGGCATAGCGCCGGGCGACCGTATCTTGGTCATGCCCCGGTTTGATTCCAAGAATATGCAGCTGGCTAAGGATTTCACCCAGATTTTGTACCAAATTGCCGTGGCGACGAAGGTTGCTGTGGGGTTGTAGCTATCCGGAGAAGCTATGTTTACCATTTCGTTTCAATCACAAAACATTCATATTGATAATACGAGCCCCTTTTTCTTCATTGCAGGACCATGCGCCATTGAGGGGCGTACACAAGCCCTAGAGACAGCGTCAGCGCTCAAAGAAATTTTTACTCATCTGAAGATTCCGTTTCTTTATAAATCCAGCTTTGACAAAGCTAATCGAAGTTCCATTTCCAGCTTTCGTGGGATTGGGATGGAAGAAGGATTGTCTATTCTGGCAGATGTTCGGGAGCAAGTTCGGGTTCCGGTTCTTACGGATGTTCACAGCCCGGAACAGGCTGCGCCAGTGGCGGAGGTTGTCGATATGCTCCAGACACCAGCGTTCCTTTGCCGCCAGACCGATCTCATTGAAGCCGTCGCCGCGACTGGAAAGCCTGTCAACATAAAAAAGGGCCAATTCCTCGCTCCTTGGGAGATGGCCAATATCCTGAAGAAGGCAAAGGCGGCAGGGAACGATAGCATTTCCTTATGTGAACGAGGGACTTCTTTTGGATACGGCAATCTTGTTGTGGATATGCGTTCCCTTGAAATTATGAAACGCACCGGCCATCCGGTTGTATTTGATGCAACACACTCCGTGCAGCTCCCCGGTGCCCAAGGAACATGCAGCGGCGGCCAGAGGGAGTTTGTCCCTGTCCTTGCAAAGGCGGCGGCCAGCATAGGCGTAGCCGGTATGTTTATGGAAGTCCATCCGGATCCGGATAGGGCTCCCTGTGATGGGCCTAACATGATTGCTATCAGGGAATTGCCCGTTTTGCTGGAACATCTTCAGGCCTTTGATAAGTTGGCAAAGGGGATATGATATGAAGGTAATAGCAGTCATTCCGGCACGATATACCTCAACGCGCCTTCCAGGAAAACCACTGGCTGATATCTGCGGTAAACCAATGATTCAGCATGTCTATGAATTGATATCCCGTGCGGAAGGTTTGGACGATATCGTGGTGGCCACGGATGACGCTCGTATCGCGGATGCCGTGCGAGCTTTCGGAGGAAAGGTTTTTATGACTTCCCCAGACTGCCAGTCCGGTTCCGATCGGGTAAGGGAAGTCGCCAGCTCCTTGGCTGCGGATATCTACATCAACGTGCAGGGCGACGAGCCCTTGTTGGAGCCTTCGGCCATCGAAAAGCTGCTTTCCGCCTTCAGGAGCGACGGCGGCGTGCGGGTGGCCACGCTGTGCAGCCCCATCAGCGAGGAGCAGGCACGTTCACCGCACCAGGTCAAGGTCGTCTGCGATGACGCGGGCAATGCGCTTTATTTCAGTCGCAGCCTGATCCCCTATGTCCGGAACGCCTCGGAGCTGGCCCGCTTCCTAGGGCACGTCGGCATCTATGCCTACAGGGCAGAGGCGCTGCAGGCGTTCAGCCAACTGCCGCCGTCCCCATTGGAAAGGCTGGAACAGCTGGAACAGCTCCGGCTTCTCCAGGCGGGCATCCCTATCCGCGTCCTCGAAGTGCCGCCAATGGGCGCCGGGGTAGACACGCCGGAGGATCTGGAACGGGTGCGTGCGGCCATCAGGGGACGCCGCCGCCTGGCGGCGCTGGAAAAGCTGAAGCGCGTCCGCTTGGTCATTACCGATGTGGACGGGGTGCTCACGGACGGCGGGCTGTACTACGGGCCAGATGGTGAATGCCTGAAACGCTTTCATGCCCGTGATGGTCTAGGCGTTAAGCTCCTGCAAAAGGCTGGCATACGGGTGGCAGTACTCTCCGGGAGGGACTGCCCCGCCCTGCGCAGGCGCCTCGCCGATCTGGGCATTTCTGAGGCCGTGCTGGGTGAACCCGACAAGCGGGCGATGCTGGCAGGCATCATGGAGCGCTGCGGCGTTGCCGCTGGGGAAACGGCCTTTATCGGGGACGACATCCCGGACATGGAGGTCTTTGGCCTTTGCGGCGTATCCGTGACCGTGGGCGATGCGCCGGATTACGTGAAAGCCAAAGCCGATCTCGTATTGGAAAGCTTCGGTGGCCAAGGCGCGTTTCGGGAACTGGTTGAACACATTATAAGTATATGAAAAAGGATATCATAATGGCTCTTCGCACTTTTTCTAAGGAAAAAACAGCTTTTCACAGAGATACCGCCATGCCCATTCGTACTTCCATTAAGGAAAAGGACATTTCCTTCAACTCTGTCATTGTGACACAAGACTTTCTGAGAATCGAAGATGGCAAAAAGGATATCTTTGAGACTCCATTCAAAAAAAACAGCAAATGGATGTATCATATTGCAGGCTCTCAGATCGTCGCATCTTTGGATAATATAAGCCATAAGTTTTTTTATGGCGATGACGATGGACAGCATAGCCTCAGATGGAATATCTATTCAAAATGCGATTTGCCGTTTTGCACCAATTCATGGGCCAAAATCTTTTCTCCATCTGAAGAGTATAAAGAATACATAGCAGAGGACATAGTATCCGCTTTCAAAGGTAGCCTTGTAATATCGTTTGAGCTGCCTGAATCCGTATTGGAAATATTTACCGAAAACAATATTCCATATATTGATTTTTCAAACTATCCGATACGTTTCCTTCCAGATTATTTTTATGGCGTAAGAACGAACGTAACAGAATGGTATGAACGCATTCAGAAATGCGCACTGGATTATCATATCGTCAACGAATTTGCTAGGATTACACAAGCAAAAGCATCTAGGATTGCTCTTTTTGATAGCGTTGAGCAATGTTCCGTCCTCTTCCTTGGGCAAATGCCTATCGATTCTTCATTGATTTGCGACGGTGAAATAGCAAACGAAGATTTCGTAAAGGAAAAGCTTTTGGAATCTTCACTCAAGTACCCGAATTTGTACTATAAGCCTCATCCTCATAATAAGCAAGCAGGTTCAATAATAGAGTATTGCTCATCGTTGAAGGTAAAAATAGCTGACTTCAACATTTATGACTGTTTTGGATGCGGAAAGTTTGTAAAAATCATAGGCCTGTCGAGCGGCGGGATTTTTGAAGCGAAATTCTTTGGTTTGGAAAGCGAAAGGTTTTTGAAAAAGAAATATTTTTTTGAAGATAAAGATAACATGTCTTTATTCTACAATCCGGTTTATGCTGATTTCATGAGAAAGGATTTCTGGGATTATATTCTCCATAATAAAGGTGACTTTATAAAAACGACGCCCAATCCATACATCGATGCTATGAAGTTTTCTTTGCAAATGAAGTGGGGAAGATAATGATTTTTTTTTACGACATAACTAGGTTTATTGCCAGACTCGATGAAAATACTCCAACAGGAATAGATCGAGTTGATATCCATTATGCTAAATCAATTCTTGATAGCAAAAAAGAAATCTATTATTTAACAATAATAAAAGGCGTATTTTGTGCTGTTGAAAAAAAATATGGCGACAGCATCGTCAAATACTTATATGATAAATGGATACTATCCAAAAAAGTATCTTTCCAGAAGAAAACGCTATCAATCAATGATGCGTCAAAAGTGCCGTTGATAAAAAAGACCATCGGCAGGTTTGCAAAATGCATAGATAAAAATGTATTTGAGCTGATAACCAAAAAACCGAACGGGTGCTATGTAAACATATCACATTATGGCGTCGGAAAGGTTGAGGCGTACTATGTATTTAAGACTTTGGGAAAAATGAAGCTCATATTTTTCCTGCATGACCTTATTCCGATAGATTTCCCTGAGCATGTCAATGAACCCGATGAAGAACAGCATAAAATACGTGTCAAAGCAATGGCATTGTTTGCTGATATAATCATTGTAAACTCCCAATTTACACAAAAAAGGCTGTATAATTTTTGTGATAAACAAAATATTACGCGGCCTAAGTGCCTGATAAACAAAATAGGCATCGAAGATCGTTTCCTTGATGTAGACATAAGCAACAAGCCTATAGTACAGGGAGATTATTTCATATATGTCAGCACAATAGAATCCAGAAAAAATCATATCCTTCTCTTAAATGTATGGAGAGATATGATTGAGAAAAATAAGTTGGCGTCAATACCAAAGCTTATATTTGTAGGCAAAAATGGTTGGAAAAACGATTCCGCAATGTATATGATGAATCGTTGCCCGTATCTTCAGAATCATGTTTTCCATCTTCAGGGACTCAGCGATAACGAATTGATACAGCTCGTAGCCAATTCTACGGCGCTGCTTTTTCCATCCTTTACAGAAGGATGGGGCATGCCTCTGGTTGAGGCCATCGCATTGAATACGCCAGTAATATGTTCTGATATTGAAATATTCCATGAAGCTGGCCAGGATTTGCTGACATACGTTCCGCTGATAGATTCGTTAGGATGGCAAAACGAAATTTTGAAATTTGCATCTGATAAAAAATACCGTGCATCTAAAATAGAAAAAATGAAGGCATATAAAATGCCTAGATGGGATACCCATTTTGAAACATTCTATAACTATCTATCAGAAAAAAGCTCCAACTATAACAAAACTGTTACACAGGAAATGGTTGAAAACTTCAGAGCGTCACTTGTAGTTTCAAACAAGGCTAACGCTGACAAGGCAATAGACGCGGTAACAATAGACAAAAGGATGCGTAGATCTAAACTGATACGCAAATTCAAGACGGATCCGGTAAAATTCTTCATGGATTCTAAAAATCCGATATTGCGTTTCATAGGGAAGAGGCTTCAGAAATTGAACTAGGCCCGGCGTCTGGTATCGCCTCCATGGCCAGCAGCATCATAAATCCGAACGGTATGCCGTCATAAACCTATACCTAATCTTAATAGTTCCATAAGTTTCATATTGACAAGGAAAGTATCATGCCTGATATCATCCCAGTTATCCTTTGTGGCGGTAGCGGCACGCGCCTATGGCCGCTCTCGCGGGAACTTTGCCCCAAGCAGTTTGTCGACTTCGGAGAAAAGCCCACCCTCTTTGCGCAGGCGATGCGCCGCATGCAGTCTTTGCCGGGCTGCAAAAGAGCGGTTGTGGTCTGTAACGAAGCACACCGCTTCCATGCATTGCACGGGCTGCAAGCCTGCGGGCTGCAAGCCGACGTCCTTCTTGAGCCCGAGCCGCGCAATACGGCCCCGGCCATTGCCGTCGCGTCCCTTTTCCTGCGGGAATGGGAGGAAGATCCCCTGATGCTGGTGCTGCCTGCGGATCATGCACTGGACGACGATGCGGCCTTTTGCCAGAAAGTGCTTCAGGCCGTGCCGCTGGCGGAAGACGGTGCCATCGTGACCTTCGGCATCATGCCCACAGGCCCGGAAACGGGGTACGGCTACATTGAACAGGGCGAGGCCGTTGGGGCAGGCTTCCATGTCGCCCGTTTCGTGGAAAAGCCCGATGCGGTAACGGCTGAGTCCATTCTCGCCCAAGGGAATTATGTCTGGAACAGCGGCATGTTCTTGCTGCGGGCCTCGGTCTTTCTGGAAGAGCTGGCACGGCATGTGCCGGATATGGATACAGGCTGCCGTGCCGCATGGCGGGACCGCCAGACGGACGGCACGTTCATCCGCCCGGGACGCAACGCATTCCTAGCCGTCCCTTCCGACTCCATCGACTATGCGGTCATGGAAAAGACGGAACGGGCCGTGGTCATGCCGCTGGCTCTGAACTGGAGCGATTTGGGATCATGGGAGGCCCTTTTCCAGAACAGCGACAGGGATGCGCAGGACAACGCCGTGACGGGGGATGTGCTGCTCGAAGATACCGAGGGCTGCTACCTGAACGCCCAGCACCGCCTGCTTGCGGTTCTGGGCGTACGGGATCTGGTCGTGGTGGAGACAAAGGATGCCGTCCTGGTGCTCCCGCGCCAGCGTGCGCAGGATATCAAAAAGCTATTCAGCCGCCTTCAGCATGCACGGCGGCCGGAATGCCACCAGTCCACGCTGGTCCACCGCCCCTGGGGCAGCTATGAATCACTAGCCAGCGGGGATCGCTTCCAGGTAAAGCGCATCATCGTCCAGCCTGGCGAAGAGCTCTCCCTGCAGAAGCACCACCACAGGGCAGAGCACTGGATTGTGGTCAGCGGCACGGCGGAAGTCACCAACGGCGACGAGGTGAGCCTGTTCAGCGAAGGCCAGGGGACATATATTCCTCTTGGCGCCGTCCATCGTCTCAAGAATCCGGGAGTCATCCCGCTTGTGCTGATCGAAGTACAGTCGGGGCCATACACCGGCGAAGACGACATCGTCCGCCTCGCGGACGTTTACGGTCGCAGCTGATGCCGGGCAAGGAAGGGCCACCGGCGCTGATCGGCCCCCAAAGGCTGCGGCCTGCGCGGCAGGCATGTTTCCGGACGGCAGCTGCCCTTCCGCAATTCCCCCGGGCGATTTGCCCGCGAAGCATAGGCCCGATAAGGGCTCCAATTCAACATATCAGCCACAAAGGGATGATTTATTATTCTTCAAAAAAACTTCGGCGCCTGCTGGAATCGTCAGGCTTTGGGCTGCTCCCATCCGGCACCGCCGAAGGATCTTTTGTCGCCGGCTGGGGCCACAAACCCACAGCCGATAAGGCACGATGTTATGCCCTGAAACATAACCTTCCCTATATCGCGCTTGAAGACGGCTTCCTGCGCTCCCTTGATCTCGGATGCAAGGGGGCGCAGCCTCTTTCCCTTGTAGTTGACCATACCGGCATCTACTACGACGCCACTGAGCCATCCGATTTGGAGAATCTGCTGAACGGCTCCGGATGGGATTTGGAAGGGCAGTTGCAGTCCGCCCAGCATGCCATTGAAGCTATCAAGCGTCACGATCTGAGCAAGTATAATCATGCGCCGCGTGCTGCTGAAAAATTGCTTGGTGATGCTTCGTGCCCGCGTGTTCTTATCCTTGATCAGACAAAGGGGGATACCAGCGTTACGCTTGGCCGTGCCGATGCTGAAAGTTTCACAGCTATGCTGGACGACGCGCAGATGCGGTTTCCCACCGCCCGGTTGTTCGTCAAGACGCATCCCGATGTGCTTGCGGGGAAAAAGCAGGGCTATCTGACCGAGGCGGCGAAGCGAAGAGGCATTGCGATCATCGCACAGGTTGTTTCGCCGCTTTCCCTTCTTGCTCAAGCTGATGTTGTGTACACAGTCACCTCCCAGATGGGCTTTGAGGCCTTGCTGCTTGGTAAGGAAGTGCACTGTTTCGGCATGCCGTTCTATGCGGGATGGGGGGCAACGCATGATCGGCTTACTTGCCCGCGGAGGGCAAAACGCCGTACGGCGGAAGAGATCTTTGCCGCGGCGTATATGTTGTATGCGCGTTATGTGAATCCCGTGGCCGCCAAGCGTTGTGACATCCATGAAGCCATTCGGATTCTGGCCGCCCAGCGTTTTCAGAATGAGCGGAATAAGGGGTTCCACTCATGTGTTGGCTTTTCCAGATGGAAACGTCCTCATGCCCGGGCCTTTTTGCAATCGACCACGGGAACCATCCGTTTTTTTTCTGATTGGTGGAAAGCCATCAAATGGGCGCAAGCAAACGGCGGCGATGTCGTGGTATGGGCGTCCAAATGCACAATAGGACTTGAGAGTTCCTGCCAGACTATGGGCGTCCGGCTGATACGCATGGAGGACGGCTTCATCCGTTCGGTGGGGTTGGGTTCGGATTTTAATTGGCCGTATTCGTTGGTGCTGGATGAGAAGGGCATCTACTATGATCCGTCCCGCCCGAGTGGGCTGGAAGACATTTTGAATACCTTGCCTGAACATCCGGAGCGGGCCGAATTGTGCAGCCGGGCTTCCGCCTTGCGTGGCTTTATCGTCGAGAAGGGAATTACCAAATACAACACGGGTGTTGACGCAGTAACCCGTGGTGATTTTTCTGCAAAGGGACGTTTGCTCCTTGTCCCCGGACAGGTGGAGGACGACGCTTCCGTGCGGCTGGGCGGATGCGGGCTGTTTTCCAATGTGGATTTGCTCAAGGCCGTGCGGGAACGCCATCCGGATGCTTTCATCATCTATAAGCCGCATCCTGACGTGGAAAGCCGGAACCGGAAAGGGTGCATACCCGATGAAGAGGCGTTACGGTACGCGGATCGTGTTGTCCGCAACGTGCGTATGGATGTCCTGCTTGGCATCGTCGACGAAGTGCACACGCTCACGTCGCTTACGGGGTTCGAGGCATTGCTGAGGGGAATAGAGGTCCACGCTTACGGGGGGCCTTTCTACGCGGGGTGGGGGCTGACCCATGATCGGATTGATTTCCCCCGCCGGAAAGCCGGGCTTTCGCTTGAGGAGCTTATCGCAGGGACGCTGATACTCTATCCTTCGTATTACGATTGGCAGACGAAGGGATTCTGCACGCCCGAGGACATCTGTTACCGGCTTACCCAGCCAAAAGGGCAAATGCGCGGCAAGTTTTTTATGCGCACCTTTGCGGCGCTCAGGGAAAAGATAAGGAACGTATTCTGATCATGCGTACCTACTTGTTTCTTCAAGGCCCGCACGGGAGTTTTTTCCGTGAGCTGGGGCTGGCGTTACAGCGGGCCGGGCATCGTGTATTGCGCGTCAATATCTGCGGCGGTGACGTGGTGGATTGGCACTCGCGAGAGGCCGTGTGGTATCAGGGGCGGACCACGGACTGGAGCGGCTGGATCGGCGATCTCATGCGGCGCGAAGGCGTTACGGATCTGCTGGCCTTTGGGGACTGGCGGCCTCTGCACCGTGAAGCCATTCTGGTGGCAAAACTGCGGAATATCCGGGTGTGGGCATTTGAGGAAGGGTATTTGCGGCCCCATTATATCACGATGGAAGAGGGCGGGGTCAACGGCAACTCGATGCTTCCCCATTCGCCGGCCCTTTTGCGGGAACTTGCGGAATCCCATCCGGCCCCGCCGTCCCCCGTTGCCGTACAGAATCCTCTTTCGGCACGCGTATGGAAGGCTATTGCCTATTATGCGGGGACCATTTTTTTGCGCCCGTTTTTCCCCTGTTTCCGGACGCATCGCCCGCAGAGCGCCGTGAGCGAAGTCTGGGGATGGTTCCTTCGCGTCCTGACCCGCCGCACATGGGAAAGGCGTTCGGCGGAGAGCGTCCGGGAAATCTACCGGTCGCGTGCGCCCTATTTCCTGTTTCCTCTCCAGCTTGATTCGGATTCCCAAGTCCGCCGTTATTCGCCGTTCAGCGGGATGAAGGAAGCCATTGCGCATGTACTGACTTCTTTTGCGCACTCCGCGCCCAAGTCCATGCATTTGCTGATCCGCAACCATCCTCTTGATAACGGGCTCATCAATTACCGGAGGTACATCCGCCGGTTCAGCCATGCCTGCGGGCTGGAAGGCCGGGTTCATTTCGTGGAGTCGGGCAGGGCCGCGCTTATGATGGACCGCAGCGAGGGGATGGTGGTCCTCAACAGCACGATCGGCATTTCCGGGCTTCAGCGGGGGATACCCGTCTATTGCGTTGGCACGTCCATTTATGCGGTGCGCGGGTTGGCTTCGTCGCAGGAAGAGCAGGATCTGGACGATTTTTGGAGCAACCCGCAGAAGCCGTGCCCCGAAACCCTGCGGCATTTCGAGAAAGTTTTGAAATGCCGGACCCTCATCAACGGCAATTTTTATACGGAGGGAGGGGTGCGCCTGGCGATCCAGGGGGTCATGGAACGCATTGCCTGAGATGCCGTTGCGTTATCCCTGTTCTTTTCTATCCTCAGGGAAGCGTGGTTAGCCCGTCGGAGTCCGCGGCGGGCATGTCTTCCACCGCACAAGGACAAGGGTGCGGCAGAGAGTTCTTGGCGGCAGGGGTTATCGTATGCCCGCTCTCCAGCAGGTCCTGGTTTCGTTGGCCTCCGCCACGGAAGTAAACATTCCAGCAGCGCAATATAGATAGGGATTTCAGCCGCAAACCGGAAAGTACACATGGGACGGACTGGTTTCCTGCGCCACGAACGTTTTCCCGGCATCGGGATGCGTACAACCCGGCTCTCCGCAGGTACCGTATGGCGGAACGCAAGGGATGCCCCCCGTTATCTCAGGAGGGCACCCTTTGCTTTAACGTATTGACGGGCGATTATGTTTGTAACTCGTAGAGGCTCTCTCTGACGTTGTATTTGAATGGAAATGGAACGCTGTGTATTCCTGATGGAGTATCGTCACAATAGTGAATTATATAACTCATGAAAATTAGCTGTATTATGGTTATAGAAGAGCTTTTTCCCGTTTTTTACCGGGTGAATCATTGTTTTTTTCACATGATGCTTGACAAGATTGGTTGAAGGTTACAATAGTGGTTCTACCAAAAGAGAAAGGGAGAACCTCGCATGACGCATTCACAAGAGACTCCAGACCAATCTCAAAAGGCTGAACCTCTTCCCGAAACACGGGAACCCCTCAAGGCATATCAAAGGCTTTCCGAGAAAATACAGGATGCTATCGAAAAGGGCGGGCTCAAGGTGGGGGATAAGCTGCCCCCCGAGCGGGCGCTTGCCGAAACGTTCGGCGTTTCGCGGAACAGCGTCAGGGAAGCCATCCGCACGCTCTCGGAGCAGGGCATCCTCAAGAGCCGCCACGGCGACGGGACGTACATCTGCGGTTCCGATCTCGCGCCGCTGACCGCCGCCCTGCTCAATGCCGTCGACACGGAAGGAAAGTCATTTGACCATATTATGGAGTTCAGGCTCGTCATCGAGCCGTCCATAGCCCGGATAGCCACGGCACGGCATTCCGCCGAACAGCTCCATCAGCTCAAGATCATTGTCTGCGATCAGCAGTTAAAACTCCTGCACGGGGAGAACGACGGCGAATTGGACGCCCAATTCCATACCCTCTTGGCGGCGGCGACCGGAAACCCGGTTTTCGTCGACATTGTCAGCCATCTGAACGAGCTCTTTTCCCACAACCGCGCGGACGATGTCCGTCTGAAGAGGCGGATGGAAGAAGCCATCAACGAGCATCTGATGATCATCGATGCCCTTGAACGCAAGGATGCGGACGCCTGCTCCGACGCGATGGCGCGCCATCTCCATGCCGTGGCGGAAAAGCATTTTCTGGCGCAGTCCCGGGAAAGGGGGAGCGCATGTTGACCGCCACCGCTGCGCCGCATCCGGCGGCCCCTCCAGCCTCTTCACCCACTTCCCTCTTTCCGGCTTTCTTGCCATTCCCTTTCCCCCGTTTTTCCGGCGGCGTTCCCGCAATCTTCCCCCATGCGCGATGACCCGCGCCTTCGGCCCCAAAGTGCTTTTCAATGCCAATGCATTGGAAAGAGACGGTTGATGTGTCAACGGCACGGAAAGGCGACTTTCCTCCTCAGCGTAATTTTTTGCCGATTGGAGAACCCCGCATGGACCTCACGTTATGGAAAGACAAGCTTGATGCGTATCTCGACCCTCAGGAAGGCGACATGCTCCGTTTGCTGGAGCGGATCGTCAACATGGATTCCTTCACGACCAACGCGCAGGATGTGGACCAATTGGGGACCGTCCTGACGGATTGGTTGCGCGAGGCGGGTTTCCAGACGTTCATGATGCCCAAGACGGAAGCGCCCGCCGACGAGCCGTGGCAGGCGGATCTTGGCCACGTCTTCATGGCCAAGACGCACGGGCGCGAAGCGGAGCCGGGGATCGTGTTCCTCGGGCATATGGATACGGTTTTCCCCAAGGGTACGGCGCAGGCGCGGCCCTTCAAGATAGAGGGCGATCGGGCCACCGGGCCCGGCGTGGCCGACATGAAGGCGGGGCTTGTGGCCAACCTGTTCGCGGCGCGGGCCCTGAAGCGGCTCGGCCTGATCGATTGCCCCATGACCCTCATGTTCTCGCCCGATGAGGAGCTGGGCTCCCCCTCGGCTTCCCGGACCTTGGCGCAGGTCTTGCCCGGCGCACGCGCCGCCATCAACTCGGAACCCGGCGGCCCCGGCGGGCTTGTCACCGTATCCCGCAAAGGTTCAGGCCATATGTTCCTGAAAGTACAGGGCAAGGCGTCCCACGCGGGGCGCTGTTATGCGGACGGGGCTTCGGCCATCCTTGAAATCGCGCACAAGACGCTGGCGATCGACACTTTTTTGGATCTGGACCGTGGGCTCACCGTCAATACGGGCCTGATCAGCGGCGGGGTTTCCGCCAACTCCGTGGCCCCGTGGGCCGAATCCCGCATCCATCTGACCTACAGGACGCTTGAGGACGGGCAAAAGGTCGTCGCGGGCATCCGTGACGCCGTTTCCCGCACCGTGATCCCCGGAACGTCGGCCTCCATCAGCGGCGGGCTGCGCCTCTATCCCTTCGAGCGCTGCGAAGCGGGCGACAAGCTCTTCGGGCTCGTCAAGGACGCCGGGGAGCTCCTCGGCATGTCCATCAAGGGCCAGCATTACGACAGCGCGTCCGAAGCCGGCTTCAGCTCCAGCCTCGGCGTCCCCACCATCTGCAATATGGGCCCGGAAGGGGAACATATCCACTCCCTCAACGAATACCTTGTCCCTTCTTCCATCGTGAAGCGGTGCAAGCTCATCGCCCTGACGGCGCTGCAGGCTTCCCGCGTTTTCCAGCCGGGCAAATAAAAAACCTGCCACAGGCCTGAACTGGCAGGTTCGGGCTATGGCAGGCAAAGACAGCCAGCGCGGTGTTCCACGGCAAGGGAGCGCATCGCCTGGCGGCGAAACGGGTAAAGGCGATACGTCGTGGTTTGCCTGCGGTTTTGCGGATCGCGGGCAAAACAGAAAGGGCGGCGTTTGCCGTATGGAGGGAAACCAGCGGGTTTTCCTCTTCGGGCTGTTGCAGTAGCCGGGTGCCGCCGTGGTTTCCTGACGTTTCCCGCGTCCTCCTTCATCCGGCATGAAGGGGGATACTTTTGTGGATAAGGGGAAAGGCTTCATCCGAAAGAATCGTTTGCTTTCGATCCGTTAGGCTATTCCGTGTACAAAAGGACGCGCCTCGCTATGGTGAACATATCAGATGAACATGCGCAAAGAGGCCCTGCGCGGAACTTCGAGCGGGGCCTCTGCTATGGCGATGGCGCATGTTCCCGAAAGGATGGACCACTGGGCGGTTCCCCTCCCATTGGTTTTGGGAAGAGGAATCTCCCGAACCATGTGAAGCCTGAACCCAATGGATCTGGGAGCTGCTCAGCCTTATTCTATTCTTTTTATTGGTTCATATGAATGGGATTTATTGAAGGCGGTCCCCGCCGGGACCATTAGCTGCGCCGCTTCGTTGTACAGCATGGTCGTGTCGATGGAAGCATGTCCCGCAAGCGCCTGTATGCTTTCAAGGCGGACCCCCTTGCTGGCGAGATAGGTAAAACAGGAGTGGCGGAACCAGTGCGGGGAGACATCCGGCCTGTTCATGAGTGCCGTCAGCCATTTCTTGACCATATGGTACAGGGCGTGGCGTCCGATCCGCCGGGATGGTTTTCTGAGGTTTCCAAAGATGGGCTGATTTGGAGACGTCCCGGTCAGTTTTCCATATTCGTTAAGGCCTTCGTCAATTTCATCAGGAAGATAAATGCGCCTTTCCTTTGAGCCCTTGCCCAGGACATTGAAATAGCGTTGCCCCTGCCAGACGGTGACGTCTTTCCAGCAGAGGGAAACGGCCTCTTCGCCGCGCAATCCGGTCATAAAGAGAGTCTTCAGAAGGAGAATGTCCCGCTGCGGGGCTCCGTGTTCTGCAAGGCGGTCGAACAGGAGCAGCATCTCCGATTCAGAAAGGCTGTGCGTGAGGTTCCCGGGGAGTGAAATCCCCGCGCCGTCCTTCCGTTTTTTAATGAATGCCGTGGGGTTCAGGGCAATGGCGCCCGTGTCTGCCAGCCGTTTGAAGTAACTTTTCAGAGCTCCGATAATCGTATTCACCGAACGGGGCTTGAGGCCTTTCATCCTGCATTGCCTGATATAGCTTTCGACATCACGGGCCGTAACGGAGAACGAAGGCTTCCGGGCGTAGTTCAACAGCTCGACGACATAGCGGCAATACAGTTCCACGGTCGCCAGCGATTGCGTGTAAACGGCATTGAGGAAAACAAGGATGATGCGCTCGTCGGGAAGCAGTTCACCTTGTGCGGATACGTAGGCCGAGACGTCCGCGTATTCGAGGCTTCGGTCAAAGTACCGCAGTATCCGTTTTCTGCTAAGAGGCTCCCAGTCGTCCAAGACAGGGAGTTCTCCGTTGGAGATGATTTCAGGGAGCGTTGCCATGCCAAGCCCTAGGGTTCCGGTTGATTCTCTATTTAACTTAACACTTATTAAGATAAATAGCAAACCGCCCCAAAAGCTGTTTTCCTGTTCAGGCGTCCAGCGCGCCGTTTACGCTTCTTTAGGTCTTCCATGAAATACGAGTCAAAGATTTTTTTAAAATGCCTTAAAACGGAAATTTGAAGGAACAATCTGAAGCGTTCCGTCCCCGGGCCGCTTCTGAATACGAATGCTTTCCTCCACGGCCATTGGCTCAGGCGTCTGGGCTGGCGGAATCCCCGGCATCGGTTTCCTTCCGCGCCACTGCGGTGAGGCGTGACGGCTGAGGCCGCCACGCCCGATACGGAGGATGCAGTATATCGCTTGCGTTCCGGAAAGGTGGGATCACGGAGGACGCGGCATTCTCCGGCGCTGTTTTTGTTTGCCCGCGCGTGGTGTTCTGGGGTATGGTCTGCTTGCCGGTTGAAAATCTTTTTATCTTATGAGGGAGTTCATGCCCAAAGATTACACGCAACGCCGCAACGAGCGATGGGAAACGGTGTTTCCCGGCATCGGGCTTGAAAGCATCCTCGGCAGGATTCTCCGTATCGCGCGCTATCATAACCATAAAAGTACGGAAACAATGAAGCCCTTCGGCATCAAGAACGGAGAGGCCGACGTGCTGTCGGCGCTGCTTCATGCCGGGCCACCGTATACGCTCAATCCGAAAGACATCACGAAACAGGCCTACAGGACTCCGGGGGCGATCACCAACGTCATGGATCACCTTGAGGAAAAGGGGCTGATCCGGCGCAATGCGGATCGGGAGAACCGTCGGAACGTCCTTGTGGAATTGACCCCGGAGGGGCTGGAGATGGCCCGCGAGTCGTTCCTCGCCCAGACGGACATGGAAAAGCGGCTGCTTACCATGCTTTCCCCGGAAGAAAAGGAGCAGCTCCAGACGCTCTTGAAGCGCATCCTGCTGGATCTGGAAGAGCGCGGGGAAGTCTAGGCCGCGTCCCCGCAAGGCCCGTTGAGGGCATCCATTGAAAAGAGCCCCCGGAAAGCGTTTTCCGGGGGCTTTGCCATAGGTGCTGCCGGATCTAGAACTGCTTAGGCCCGATCAGCTTGAACACCCTCAGGATGGTGTAGTTGGCGAGGAACGTCAGCGCAAAGAGCCCGAGCGTGGCGGGCATCCCCCAGTCGTAGACGACGTAGCCGTGGAAAATGAAATTGACGTAGAAGAAGATGAACACGGCCATGTTCCACATGCCCGCCTCCACGGAAACCGTGGTCTTCAGCTCGCTGTCCACCATGCGCAGCAGGATGAGCCCGGTGGGGATGGTCCCCGTGCAGGTCCCGAACATCATGACCGTCCGCTCGAAGGAATAGCCGGGGACGCGGCGTCCGAAGTACAGGATGAAGAACAGGGTGAAGACGGCGAGGACCACGGAAAGGACGATGATGGGGAGGATGTAGTCCTTCACCACCGCGAACTTGATGCCGATGAGGGTGCTGAGCAGCAGGAATTCCATCATCCAGCCGGTCAGCCGGGTCATGGAGTCGCCGTCGATGAGATGGACGATGCCGAGCTTCCGCATCACGAAGCGGATCAGCATCCCGGATACCATATTGATCAGGAAGAACAGCCCCCACATGGTCCCGCCGATGCTCGAAGGCACGCGCGTAGCCACGGCCTCGACGGCGTAATAGGCCAGCATCCATGCGCCCAGCACCAGCGCCAGCTGGAGGGCCAGCGAATCGACGTTGGAGTTCTGCGTGACCTGGCGCAGGCCGCAGGGCCGGTTCTCCGGTGCGAGCAGGCCGGTCTTCACTTCTTCCGGGACGCTGCCCACGGGGTAGGTGTTCAGCCCCTTCCGCACGCCCCAGCGCACCAGCGGCACGCCGATGGCGAACGCCACGATGAAGCCGGCCCCAGCGAAGGTCATCCCGAGCTGCCCCATGCCGGAATGTCCGAACTTTTCCCAGACCAGCCCGGTGGAAATGGCCTGCCCCGGCCCCGCCGCGAACCCCTGCGCCGCGAGGAAGCCGATGGATTCAAGATAATCCCGCCCGGTCAGCGCGTTGAGCAGATAGACGATGCCCGTCGCGAGGATGAGCTGCGAACAGAGGCCCATGTAGAACATCTGCGCCTGCCAGATCGAACCGCGCACCATTTCCTTGGTCGCGGAGCCCTTGCTCTGGTCGACCTTGCTCATGCCCCTCAAGCCGATGCAGACGAAGGAAATGGTGAAGAAGTGGTAGGCCAGCGCCGGGTACAGTTCGGGCTGGACCTGCGGAAAGCCCGTGGTGTTGAGGATGAAAAAGCCGATCACCCCGCCCGTGAGACAGGCGGGAACCATAAAATTCTGGAGAAACTTGATCTTGGCCCGAAGCAGGACGCCGAGGATGAGAAGCAGAGACAAGAATCCGAATGCGATCAGTAAGGACATGTCGAAAAAGGGCTTCATACGCGTTCTCCTGATGTGGGAGGGACCGAGGGTTATTCCGGGCACGGCGGGACGGCGTCCGTCAACTCGCCGTCCCGTGCGACAAGGACGCCGCGCTTGATCACAAACCGGGGCATGGGGCCTTCGAGCAGGGCGCAGGCCCTGTTTTCGACGGGGAACACGACCAGATCCGCCCAACAGCCTTCCGACAGCCCGTAGTCGGGCAGGCCCAGCACGGACGCGCTGCCGTATGTGCCCGCGTCGTAAGCCAGTTCCAGATCCTCACGGCGGCGGAAGTCGCTGAGGTAGGCCAGCAGCATGACCCGCTCGCGCATGTCGTTCATGCCGTAGGGCCCCCAGAGGTTGCGCATGTTGTCCGTACCGACGCCGTAACGGACCTGCCAGCGCCGGGCCTGCTTGAGGGAGGGGAAGGGGACATGGCCGGGGGCGTGGGTGATGATGCCGATGCCGAGCTCCTGAAAGGCTTCGGCTATGGGCTGGTACCGGGTGTCGGGGAGGTTGGCGAGGCACCACGCGTGGCTGATGGTCACGCGGTCGCGGAGATCGTATTCCCGGATTTTCTTGAAGAGCAGATCGAGCGAGAAAAGGCCCATCGAACCGAACTCATGCAGGTGCAGATCCACTTTGGCGCCGTGTTCGGCGGCCAGACGCAGGGTCAGCTCCACGGAGCGCACGGGATCGCGGTCCCGGTCGCAGGGGTCGGCCCCGCCGATACTGGAGGCTCCAGCGCGCAGGGCCGCGGCAATGGTCTGTTCGGGATCGGTCTTCATGTTCAGGATGCCGTTTGAGGGCATGGCGACATACTCGATGTCCAGCACGTCCCGGAAGGCTTCCCGGGCGCGGGCCGCGTCTTCAAGCTCCGCAAGCCCGAACACGCCCACGTCGATGTGGCCCCGCACATGGGTCGTACCGCGCCGGATCGCTTCCCGGAACTGCACGTAACAATTCCTCAGGCTGTTCATGCGGCCGTGGTTGGCGAGGTATTCGGCTTCCGCCTTCGCACGCCCCGGGACCGTATCCGCATAGTCGTAGTCGACCCACGGTCCGCCCACAAATGTCTGTGCCGGATGGATATGGGCGTTGACGAAACCGGGCGCCGCCATGTGCCCTTCGGCATCCAGGCGGGTGTCCGCGAGGGACGGAGGCAGATCGGGCGCGATCCGGACAATCCGTCCCGCATCGACGAGTATGTCGGCACAAACGCCGGACGGTGTTTTCACATGCTGCAACAGCAGTTGTGCGGCCATGCGGACCTCCATAATTTTATATTAAAAAGTTTAATATTGAATTATAATTTTCTGATACTCCGGCCGTGAGCAAAAGGCAAGAGAAAAATGCACATTTCGCACAAGCGATATATGAAAAGAAATGAAGAGGTTCCGTGTAGTACGTTGAGGCTGCCGCGTGAAAGCGTGGGGGGACGGGAAAGCGTGGGCGGCATCCGGTATGGGTTCTGGAGAAACAAAAAGATGAGGAGAGGGGGAACAGGCGCGCAGGCCGTCAGGTTTTGGGAAGGGGATCCCCGCAATGCTTCCCTGCCGCCTCAAGGCCAATCGGCGTTGAAGTATTCTATCATGCGGTAATATTGACAGTACAAACAAGTTATTGCAAGAAATGGCATAGGGAATGCCCGGAAAAGAGGCGGACACCCCGCGCACCGGAAAATGGGGCGGCGGTTTCCGCAAGGGTGCCTGTGGGGGTGTCGCTGGAGTACGGCGAAACCTTCCCCGGCGGGAACCCCGGCCCGGCGGAGTGCCGTCGAAGCCGCCCTCGCGGGCTTCCGGGATATCCGTACCGGCTCCTCAAACGTTGCGGCCGTCTTCACACGCCGTCCCGGACGGGGGCGGCGCGTTTCCTTTTGGCCGCCTTTTTCCAACGGCGCATCGTATCTGCAACCTTCAATCGGCAAGAATGGTTATGGATTCCAACCAAAAGACCATCAAAGGCGCGCAGAGCGTCTATCGCGTGCTGAACATTCTGGAAGAGGTGATCCTCTGCGGCGACCGCATGATAACCCCCAAAGAGCTGAGCGCGTCCCTCGATATCCCCGTTGCCACCGTCCACAGGCTGTTGACGGTGCTGCGCCAGAAAAATTTTGTGGCCTGCGACCC
The DNA here is from genome assembly GCF_000701705.1 of Bilophila wadsworthia ATCC 49260. Classification (GTDB taxonomy): domain Bacteria; phylum Desulfobacterota; class Desulfovibrionia; order Desulfovibrionales; family Desulfovibrionaceae; genus Bilophila; species Bilophila wadsworthia. Next base: position 69,810 of record NZ_JNJP01000008.1, read on the forward strand.
GGCCACCAAGAAATACCACATCGGGGATTCCTGCCTCATCAGCCCGCGCATGGACGTCGCCGCCTTTATCCGCGCCCGGTTTCTGCCGCTGGCGGAACGCATATCCCGCCGCTTCGGCTATTCGACCATCCTCTATGCCCGGAGCGGCTACGACGCCGTGTGCGTGGAGCGTCTCGACGGCTGGCATCCCATACAGGTTTTTCTCAATAAAACAGGCGACCGCCGCCCGCTCGGCATGGGATCGGCCACCCTTTCCATTTTAGCCGCCATGCCGGAAGATGAGGCGGAAATGATCCTTACCCACAACGAGCAGGAAATCCGGTTCGTGCTCAAGACGGATTTCTCGGCATTGCGCGGTTTCCTGGCCGAAGCCCGCCGGAAGGGGTATGCCTCGGCCCAAGGGATGCTGCTTGAAGGGACCATCGGCGTTTCCCATGTCCTGCGCATGGGGAATGAGGCCGTGGGGAGCATTGCCATAGACGCCGTCCGTTCCGAGCAATGGGACAAGGATCAACCGAAAATCATTCAAGAACTGCAAAGCGCCCTGTCCTGATCCCCCCACGCCGGGCCCATTTGCGGTGTCCGCCGCTCCCCCTCCAGCGTGCGGCTGGAAGGTAACCCGCATCCCCGGCGCTTGCGCGTCCCCTTCCTTCCGGGGGCGGGCATTATCGCCCCGGGCCGGGTGCCCGATCTCCGCAGGGGCCGCAACTCCCGGTGTCGGCCCTCTTCGGTTCTCCGCCTTCCGGCTTCCGATTCGTCCCGCCCATTCCTTTCCCCGTTCCCCTGTCATCCCGCTCCGTCCCACTTTCGGGCCGGTTTCGCCTTTCAGGGCGCGGCCTTCTCGCCGCGTGCCGTCACTCCGCTTCCGCCCTGCTTTTGGAAGCCCGCCGTATCGGATCGTTCCTTTTTGAGCATTGGTGGGGCATTATAAAAATAACTATACAAGTAAGCGGATTAGAGGGAGGAAAAAGAGAAAAATGCTTTATCGGTAACGGCTTCATGATACTTTTTTCTTCTTTCCCCGCCGCCGCGCGCCTTGACGAAGGCTTATAAAACCGCTACTCAAATCATATTGTAACACCTTTATCATATTATGATAAATCATCCGGCCCTTCATCCGGCGCCAGCGCCCACGGGAGTGCACTATGCGGATACCCAGCGGTTACCTGTACTACGACACCCCAATCGGCATCCTCTGCCTTGATACGTTGTTCCCAAAACCTCCGGGGCAGCTCAGAAATCCCCTTACCTTCGATTTCCCCGTTGTCTGCCGGGTCTTGCGCGGCGTCGGGGCCAAAGAAATCCTGTCCAGCACCTCGGCGCAGCTCGAAACGCTGTTCGTCGACGCCGCCCGCGAACTTGAGCGGGACGGGGTCAAAGCCATCGCCGGAAGCTGCGGCTTCATGGCCCTGTTTCAGAAGGCCGTGGCCAGCGCCGTTTCCGTCCCGGTGCTCATGTCCAGCCTTGTCCAGATCCCGCTCATCCATACCTTGCACGGCCCGGGCTGCCGCATCGGCGTGCTCACCGCGCATTCCGGCTCGCTGACGCCCGAGCATTTCCGGCAGGCGGGCGTTCCCGACGCCCAGATCGACGCCCTGGCCATCGCGGGCATGGAGAATTTCCCGGTTTTCCGGAAGACCATTCTGGAAGGGGCCGCGCCCGTCATGGACACGGACGCCGTGGGCGCGGAGATCGGGGCCGCCGCGGCCGCCATGACGGACGGGCAGCCGCTGGACGCCCTGCTGCTCGAATGCACGGACCTGAGCGTATTCGCCCGGACCGTGCAGGAGGCGGTTTCCGTCCCGGTTTACGATATCAATTCCCTGATCGCCTACGCGGCCTTTTGCGTGCGGCGGAACCAGTGGGTGTGACGGGCAACCGCCCGCCCCAAACTTGAGAGGAGGAGTTTATGGGAGGCATTGAGCGTTTCGGTCTGCCCAAGCAGGGCGGCGTGCCCGCTTCGCAGGCGGTGAAGGCGGACGGCTGGCTGTTCGTCGCCGGTCAGGTCCCGAAAAACGCCGAAGGGGAATTTGTGGTCGGCGGCATCGCGGAACAGGCCCGGCAGACGCTGGACAACCTCATGAAGACCCTCCGTCAGGCAGGCTACGGCCCCGAGGATGTGGTCAAAGTCAACGTCTGGCTGGACGATCCCCGCGATTTCGCCATCTTCAACCGCATCTACAGCCAGTATTTCTCCATCGAACACGCCCCGGCCCGCGTGACCGTGCAGGGGCATATGATGAACGATTTCAAGGTCGAGATGGACTGCGTGGCCTGGAAGGAACCCCGATGAACGCCTCATTCGACGTCGTCATCGTGGGCGGCGGCGTAACCGGGGCCGCCGTCGGGTACGGGCTGGCGAAACGGGGCGTGAAGACCTGCCTTGTGGATGCCGTCCCCACCTTCTCCCGCGCTTCCCGGGCCAACATGGGCCTGATCTGGTGCCAGTCCAAGGCGCTCGGCTGCCCGCAGTTCGTGCGCTGGGGCTTCGCCTCCTCGCGAGCCTACGGCAAGCTGGCGGCGGAGTTGAAGGAATTGTCCGGCATCGATACGGGCTACGCGCCCACGGGCGGGATCATCCCCTGCCTCGGGGAAGCCGAGCTTGAGGCGCGCGCCCAGTTCATCGAAAAGCTCCGGGCTGAAACCGAGGACGGCACGTACCCGGCCTCCGTGCTTTCCCGCAAGGAACTTGAAGGCATGTTGCCCAAGGTCCCCTTCGGCCCGGAAGTTTCCGGAGGGATCTGGTCCGACATGGACGGCTACGTCGATCCCCTGCACCTGATGTTTGCGTTCCGCAAAAGCTTCGTCAGGCTCGGCGGCACGCTGTTCGCCGGGGAACGGGTTTCGGAAGTGAAGCCCTCCGGCAAGGGCTATACCGTCGTCTGCGGAGGCCGGACGCTGGAATGCGGCAAGGCCGTGCTCGCCGCCGGGCTCGGCGTCCGCAAGCTCGCGGCGCAGCTCGGTACGGACATCCCCGTCTTCCCCAACAAGAGCCAGGTGATGCTCCTGGAGCGCATCCCCGCCGATGTCCTCCCCATCCCCCTGCTCGGCATCGCCCGTACCTTCGGGGGCACGGTAATGATCGGCGCGGCCCACGAGAACATGGGCATGGACAGGAGGCTCACCCCCGAAGTGCTCGCCGCCAACGCGCAATGGGCCGTCCGTGTCTGGCCGGAGCTGGAACGCAAGCGCATCCTGCGGTTCTGGACCGGGCTGCGCGTGTGGCCGAAGGACGCATACCCCATTTACGACCGGATTCCGGGGCACGAGAACGCCTTCGTCTTCGCCATGCACAGCGCGGTGTCCCTTGCCGCCATTCTGGAGCAGGCTCTGCCCGACTATGTCATGGGCAAGCCGCTGCCGCCGGACGGGGCCATCTTCGGGCTGTCCCGGTTCGCCGGAGGCGGCTCGGGATTTCAGGGATCGGCGGCTTCGTCGCCCCATGCCGAGGCTCCGAACAAGTGACCGCCTTCAACCCTTTTTCAAGGAATACGGCTATGTCCGCTTCACAAGCCGCGGCGGAGGACGCCGCTCTGGTCAATGTTACGTTTGAAGGCAAGCCCTGCGCCGTGCCCGCCGGGAAAACCGTGGCGGCGGCGCTTCTTGGGGACGCGCACGCCGGGTATACGAGCATCCATCCTCTGACCGGGGAACGCCGGGCACCCTTCTGCATGATGGGCACCTGTTTCGAATGCCTCGTGGAAATCGACGGCCAGCCCAACCGTCAGGCCTGCCTCACGATTGTCCGTGAGGGCATGGACATCAAACGCCAATACCCCGACAAGGAGCAGGAGCGATGAGCCGCCAGTGGGATGCCCTCGTCATCGGCGCGGGTCCGGCCGGGCTGCGCGCCGCCAGCGTCATAGCCGAATCCGGGCTTGAAGTCGTCCTTGTGGACGAACAGGCTTTTCCCGGCGGCCAGATCTACCGCCATGTCACGGCTCCGGGCGCGGAGGAGCGTTTTGCCGAGGCCGCCGATTACCGCGACGGCACGGAGCTTGTCCGGCGCTTCCGGCGTTCCGGCGCGGAATACCTGCCGGAAACGACGGTCTGGTTCTTGGAACAGGATCGCATCCTGGCCTCCCGTGGTGAGGAAGTCCTCGATCTGCGGGCCAGAAACGTCATCATCGCCGTGGGCGCGATGGAGCGCCCGGTCCCCTTCCGGGGCTGGACGCTTCCCGGGGTTATGAACGCCGGGGCGGGCGACATCCTCCTCAAGACGGCGGGCCTGCTTCCGGAAACGTCGGTGGTGCTCGCGGGCAGCGGCCCCCTGCTCTACCTTGTGGCGAGCCATCTGATCCGCAAGGGGCACCCCCTCGCCGCCGTGCTGGATCAGACGCCGCCCAGCAACATGCTCAAGGCCGCGCCGCACCTCCCGGCGGGGCTGCTCGGCCTGCCCCTGCTGCTCCGGGGCCTGTCCATGCTCAACGACGTGCGGAAGAGCGGGACGCCCGTGTACCGTGACGTCAGCGGCATCGAGGCGCAGGGTGCGGATCGCCTTGAGCGCGTTTCCTTCTTTTCCAAGGGGACGGCGCACACGCTGGAAGCCGCGACCCTGCTGTACCACGGCGGGGTCATCCCGCGTACGCACATGGCGAACGCGCTGGATCTGCCCCACCATTGGGATGCGCGCCAGCAGTGCTGGACCGTGGCCTGCGACGGCTGCGGCAGGACGGCGCGGGAAGGCGTGTACGTCGCCGGGGACTGCAGCCGCGTACGCGGTGCCGCCGTCGCTGGGATAGCGGGAGAACTGGCGGGTCTGGCCGTGGCGGAGCGGCAGGAAGGCATCGGGCCGGAGGAATTCAGGCGGCGCAGCGCACCCCTGCAGCGTTCCCTTGCCGTACAGACGGCATCCAAGGCTTTTCTGGACGCATGGTTCTCGCCGCGCAAGGATCTGTATGCCGTGCCGGACGACGTAGCCGTGTGCCGCTGCGAGAACGTCAGCGCGGCGGATATCCGGGAAGCCGTCCGCGACGGCCTGACCGACATCAACGAAGTAAAGCTGCGCACGCGGGCGGGCATGGGCAATTGCCAGGGCAGGACCTGCGGCCCGGCTCTGGCGGCCATTGCGGCGGAAACCGCGGGCAGGGCCATCCCCGACATGGGGCGCCTGCATGTCCGTTCCCCCCTGCGGCCCGTGCCGCTTTCCGCCCTCCTGCGGCTTCCCGAAACGAAGTAACCCATTCCCGCAACCGTGAATCTCCCCGCTACAAGGATATCCCATGCACATTGTCGACTACTTCGTCATCGCCGGCTATTTCGCGCTGGTCATGTACCTCGGCTATTACTCGATGAAAAAGGTCTCAAACTTCGACGACTACGCCGTCGCCGGACGCAGTATGCCGCTTCCGATCTTTTTCGCCGCCATCGCCGCCACCTTGTGCGGCGGAGGCGCAACCATCGGGCGTATCTCTTTTATGCATACTACAGGGATCATCGTGTTCTTCGCGCTTACCGGCGTCGTCATCAACCAGATTTTCTCCGGGTTGTTCATCTCCGGGCGCGTCCACAACGCCGGGAAAAATGTCTACAGCCTCGGGGACCTGTATGGGATTTACTATGGGCGTTCCGGTCGCTTGCTTTCCAGTGTGTTCGGATTCCTGTTCTGCGTAGGGGCGTTCGGGGTACAGATCCTGGCGATGGGCGCCATCCTCCAGACCGCCACGGGCATCAGCCTCATCCCCGCCGCGCTGATCGCCTCGATCGTGACGCTGGCCTATACGTGGTCGGGCGGCATCCTCGCCGTAACCCTCACCGACGCCGTGCAGTACGTCATCATCGTCATCGGGGTTACGCTCTGCGCCTATCTCGCCATCGATCACCTCGGCGGGTTCGACGCCATGATGTCGATCCTCTACTCCAACCCGCGCTTTGAGACGAACATGAAACCCCTGGCCAACTGGTCCCTTGTCCAGTTCCTCGGCCTGTTTTTCAGCTTCCTGCTCGGCGAGTTCTGCGCGCCGTACTACATCCAGCGTTACGCCTCCACCAAGTCCGCCAAGGACAGCAAGAACGGGCTGCTCATTTTCGGCGTGCACTGGATCTTCTTCATGGCCACCACCGCCGCCATCGGCCTGGCGTCCATGGCGATCCAGCCCGACGTGAAGCCCGACCTGGCCTTCACCAACCTTATCCGCGACATCCTGCCTCCCGGCATCACCGGGCTCGTGTTCGGAGCGCTGCTCGCCGCCGTCATGTCCACCGGCGCGGCCATGATCAACACGTCCGCGGTCATCTACACCCGCGACATCTACAACAAGTTCATCAACACGGCCGCTACGCAGGCCCAGCTCCTGCGCCAGTCCCGCCTGTCCACGCTGGTCGTGGGCGGCATCTCCATCGGCGTGGCCATCATCTTCCAGGACGTGTTCGGGCTGATGATCTACATGTTCAAGCTGTGGCCTTCCGCCATCCTTCCCCCCTTGATGTGCGGCCTGCTCTGGGGCAAGATCTCACCCTACGCGGGCGCTCCAGCCGTCATCGCGGGCGGCTTGAGCTTCTTCCTGTGGAGCGACAAGGTGCTTGGGGAACCCTTCGGCATCCCCGCCAACTTCATCGGCATCGGCATGAACTGCCTCGTACTGTTCTTCATCCACCAGAAGATGAAGGGCCACAAGCCCGAAGGCCCCTTCCTCCCCGACCTCAACTAACCGCCGGAGGCGTCACCATGTGGCTTCAACTGACGAAATACCTGTTCTATCTGTCTTTCTTCCTGAATATCGTCTGCGGCGTGTGGGTGTTCTTCGGCATCATCCAGTGGCTCAGGGATCTGAACAAGCAGTAGGCCCGCTTCCGCCGGAAAAAGGCCGCAACGCATTCCCATAAAAAGGGGGGGAGATGGCTCTCCCCCCCTTTTTATGGGAGCGCCGGGAGCGGCCCCGGTTTTTGTTCCGGCGTGTGGCTCAGGAACGGGCGTCTTGAGCCGCCTCCAGCCCTCTCAGCAGCATGGCGCGGATAGCGCTCCCGCTTTCGGGCAGATCATAGTCTCCGACGAGCCGCCCCGGATAATGGTAGAGCACGCCGTCCGCTTCGTTCTTTTGCAAAGCCCGGATCAACGCGGCTTCCCCGTGTTCGAGGACAAAGGCGGCGAACGCCCGCACGCGCTGCTTGTTGAACATGGGGTTGTCGCAGGGGAATGCCGGGCACTCCCAGCAGCCGTTGAGCTTTTTTTGTTTGCAGCAGTTGAAGGGCTGGCACCATGACCTGTCCTTGCATCCCTCATTCCTGCACCCCGCGCATGTGGGGTTCTCGCTGCACACGCAGCACGCCAGCCCGCAGAGGGCCATGCCCTTTCCCGCGTCGAAATACGTCCGGTCCGCCCTTTGGAACAAGGCAGGGCCGCCCTCTTCTGAAGGTTCGAAACCGTATTGTTTCAGCAAAGATACGCGCTCATGGGCATGGGGGACGATGACGCGCAACCCACGGAGCGCATGGGCGGGGATAAGCGTCAGGACGGCAAACCGGAGCGCTTCCTCAAGATAGCTTTCGGAATCGTGTTGTCCGGCAAGCCCGATCCGCATGGTCTTTGCGGAGTCATCCCCTTCGGTTACGGAGGAGCATTCAAGGGTGCCGACGGCGTTCCCGGTTTCCTTGGAAAGAATGGCGAAGCGGAAGAGCCCCTTTTCCTGAGACTGGGAGCCCGCTTTCCGTCCGCCGCCGTTGATCCCTTCGTGCATCCCTTGACAAGGGCCGCCGCAAGCCCCGGCCTCCGTTACGGCGGCGGAATGTGGCCAATACGTAACCATGCCTTCCGTACAGGACGGGCCTGCCATACGGAAAGACAGGCGAGGGGTTTCGCAGGGGAAGGCTGTTTCATGAGGCTTCATTGGGCGGCTCTCCGTTTGCTGGTGGAGGATGCACGGAAGACGGAAAGAAAAGCCGAGAAAAACGGGGAAAGCGGCCTCCGGGGAAAGGCCATCCGAAAGCTTGGGAGAGGGGGAAACGCTAGAGCTCGGTGATTTGCCCCCCGGTGACGTTCAGCGCCTGCCCGGTCATGTAGGCGGAAGCGTCCGAAACGAGGAACGCGGCGGCAAGGCCCACATCTCGGGGCGTGCCGATGCGTCCGGGCGGGACGGTGGCAATGGCCCGCCGCATGGTTTCCTCGGGCGTGCAGCCTTCGGCAGCGGCTTCGCGGGCGTACCGCTTCACGTTCATTTCATATCCGTAAGGATCTGGCCGGGGCAGAGGGCGTTGGCCCGGATGCCTTCAGCCGCGTACTCGACGGCGAGGCACTTGGTAAACATGATGAGCCCGGCCTTGCTGACCGGATAGGCGCTGCTTTTGGGCAGGCCGGACGCCTCGGCGATCTCCGCAAGGCACATGGGTGCGTCCTTCCGGGGCAGGATCTCCAAAAGCTGTATGGCACGGGTCAGAACTTGGATGGAAGCCGACATGCTGCCCTCTCTTTTATTCCGTAGTACGGAATGCTATTCCGTTTAACGAAATCGTGAGATCACAGTATGTTGTTGTCCTTTTTCCATCAAGCGATTTTTCCGCCGGAAAGCGCCTGTGGCGAAAAAGGGTTGCCCGCAGCGGGCTGATTGAGGGACGCCTCCCGTTTCTGGCTTTCCCCGGTTTGGGCGGACGCGGAACATAGCGGAGGCATTGCCAAAATAAGCCGAACTCCGTATCCCTTTTCAAGGAACATCACGTCAGGCCGCCTTGCGGGGCGGGTTCCTCCCGTAACCGCAGGCGGCCCGCCCCATTCCGTCCTCAACCGTGTATCCGTCCGGCGGTCAGCCGGAGAAGGAGCCTTTCATGGAACTGGAGAGCGCGACCGGGAAACTCAATGCCTACTTTGACGGGCGCCAGCCGGAGATCATGGGCATGATCGAGCGGCTGGTAAACATGGATTCCTTTTCCGAAGACGGGGAGGACGTGAACAAGGTCGGGGAAACCGTTTCCGGCTGGATGCGGGAGGCGGGATTCCATACGGAAAAGATCGCCAAGCCCGCCATCGACCCCGACGAGAGCTGGATGGAGAAGCTCGGCAACGTGTTTTCCGCCCGTACCCACGAGCGGGAAGCCGGGCCGGGCATCGTTTTTCTGGGGCACATGGACACGGTGTTCCCCGCCGGAACGGCGGCGGCCCGCCCCTTCCGGGTGGAGGGGGGCCGCGCCTACGGCCCCGGCGTGGCCGACATGAAGGCCGGGGTGGTCGCCAACATGTTCGCCGCCCGCGCCTTGAAGGATCTCGGGCTCATCGACGTTCCCATGACGCTCATGTTCTCGCCCGACGAGGAGCTGGGGGCACCCACGGCTACCCGCGTCTACCGTGAGCGGATCAGCGGGGCGCGCGCCGTCATCTGCGCGGAACCGGGGTTCCCGGACGGCGGCGTGACCACCGAGCGCCGGGGCTCGGGGCATTTCCACATGCGGATTTCGGGGATTTCCGCCCATGCCGGGCGCTGCTACGAAGACGGGGCCTCCGCCATTCTGGAGCTGGCACACAAGATCGTGGCCCTCGACGCCTTTGTCGACGCGCAGGCGCAGACCATCGTCAACACCGGGCTCATCAGTGGCGGGAACTCCGCCAATGCCGTGGCCCCGTGGGCGGACGCCCGCATCCATATCACCTTCAATACGGTCGATGCGGCGGAACGGCTTGTGGAGAACGTCCGGGCCGTGGCGGCACGCACCTTTGTGCCCCGGACCACCACGCGGATCAGCGGCGGCATCCGGCTGCACCCGCTGGAATACACGGCGGACGTGGAAACACTGTTCGGCATGGCGGAACGGGCCTGCGCAGCTATGGGCGGCTACACCATCCGGCGCAACCGGGCGCTCGGGGCGTCCGAAGCCGGATTCACCGCCAGCGTGCTGGGCATCCCCTCCATTTGCAGCATGGGCCCCGAAGGGGCGGAACTCCACTCCCCCAGCGAATACCTGTCGGTGGACACCGTGTTGCCGCGCTGCAAGATGATCGCGCTTACCGCCATTCAGGCCGCCCGGGCGTTTCCCTCCACCCGCGTATAGGTTCGCCCATCCGGGTTACCCCGCTTTCCGGGGAGCAGCCCAAGCTGTCCCATGCGGCGGCAGAGCGTGGCAAGGCTGATGCCCGGTTCGCTCGCCGCCGCCTTTTTCCCTTCCGTGTGCCGCCGCTTTCAGGATGGAAGCCTTGAGGCGGAGCATCGCTTCGCTTTCCCCGGTGATGCCGGGGAAACGGCTGCCGCAGGGGTGCTCCGGCAGGGCTTCCACCCTGCGCGCCCGCGTCCGCGCGAACCCGGACATCCGGCTGATCAGCTCGCCTTCTCAGCCTTCATGAGCAATTCCATGCGCCGGTCGTCCGTGAACGCCACAATCTGCGCCACGACCGCGACGTTCCCGCCCTCGGGCACCGGGCCGGTGAAATTCGCCATATCCGTGCAGTCCCCCCGGCCCGGACAGCACGGCAGACCGCATCCTCGCCCGGCGACAGGACCATCGTGCTCTGCCCGCTCCGCAGACTGTACGTGAGCGCGGTGTCCTCGGGCATCTTGCAGCCGCCGCCCGGGTGCGTGCCTGTCCCGCCGGCGCAATAGCCGGCGCTCATGAGCACGATTTCCACATCCAGCAGCTCGGCCAGCGGCGGCAGGCAGTTCCGCACCGCGCTCCAGCGGGCGAGGATCGGTGAATCCGGGGGCAACGGGGGTTCAAGGGGAGATCGAGCCAGCGCGGGATCGAAGTGGAGGCCGTGCGCATACGCTTTTCTCCCAAAAGGCGATCTTGAGAAAACGTCGTTTCTCATTTCTTATATTTTTCTCATCCGTATGAGAAAAATACGGGCGTGAAATGCGAAAAAAGCAGCCGCACCTTTTTTGCCCTTGGAAAACGGCAGGGTAGCGCCCTCAGCGGGTTGGAACGCTTCTTGAAAAGCGGGAGGCATATTGTTTCGCGCCATTTGGAGGAATCATGGATCTGTATGCTTTTTTTCAGAGTGAAGTAAAGCCCACCATCGGCTGCACCGAGCCGGGGGCCGTTGCCTATGCCGCCGCCGTCGCCGCCCGCCACCTTCCCACGCAGCCGGAAGGCATCCGGCTGGAGATGTCCGTAGCCATCTATAAGAACGGGCGTTCCGTGGGCATCCCGGGGACGAACGGCCTGCGGGGGCTGACGCTGGCGTGCGTGCTCGGCGCGCTCGGCGGCAATCCCGACAAGGGGCTGATGGCGCTTGAGGACATCCCGGCGGACACTGTGGAACAGGCGCAGGCCTTCATTGATGCCGGAAAAATGGCGGAAGAGGTCGTACAGGGCACGCCTTCCATGTGGGCGCGGGTGACGCTTTCGGGCGGCGGGCATACCGTCTCCTGCACGGTGGCCCGCAAGCACGACCATGTCGAACGGCTTGTGGCGGACGGGGCGGTCCTCGTCGAGCAGCCGCTGGAAGCGCAAAGCGGCGGCACGGACTGGACGGATGAGCTTACGGCCATGCATTTTGAGGAGCTGTGGAACCTCGCGCTCGGCATCGACGACGCCATCGTGCGGCAGATGCTCGAAGGCGCGCGGATGAACATGGCGATCCTCGACCATGCCGGGACGGAGCAGGCGGGCATCGGAAGCGCCCTTGCGAAGCACAACGGGCACGGCTCGCTGTCGGACAAGATCAAGGAAGTCGCCGGAGCCGCGTCGGATCTGCGGATGAGCGGCGGTGACGTGGCGGTCATGAGCAGCGCGGGTTCGGGGAACCACGGCATCGTGGCGGTCATCCCCGTGGCCATGACGGCCCGCGAGCTTGGCGCGGACGACCGCAAGCTGGCCGAAGCGCTGGCCCTCAGCCATCTGGTGTGCGGCTACATCAAGGCCTATACCGGACGCCTGACCCCCACCTGCGGCTGCGCGGTGGCGGCGGGAGCCGGAGCGGCGGCGGGCATCGTCCGGCTGCACGGCGGAACCCCGCGTCAGGCGGAGCTTGCCGCCATCACCCTTGTGGGGACGCTCCTCGGCATGATCTGCGACGGAGCCAAGGAGTCCTGCGGGCTCAAGGTGAGCAACGCCGCCAGCGAGGCATGGTCAGCCGCCATGCTGGCCCTCGAAAACCGGGGCATCCGCAACACGCAGGGCATCATCAGCCCGGATATCCACGAGCTTGGCATCACCCTGCGGGAATTCAACGAGAAGATTTTCAGCGCCGCGGATTCCGTCATGATCGGATTGATGACCCGCCAGAACAGGAGTGCGGAAATCCGCGCCTGATTCCGGCTCCCAGAAAGCCGGGCCGCCTCCAGCCCGGAATCCCCAAGGCTGCGGATCGGAAACGATCCGTGGCCTTTTGCGTGCGCAAGGCGCGGGAGGCGGGGAACGGTTTTCCGCCTCCCGCGAATAGCCGGCAATTGATGGCCCGTTAGAACGGGGACGCGGAGTGAAGCTCACGTGCCATGCCGGACCGTTGCGTGCTTCGCTGTGGAATACGCGCTCCCAAGCCTTGCTGGAGAAAGGGGCTCAGCGCACGCCCTCGCCCCAGCTCGCGGGCAGGCGGATTTCTTGGCTGACCATCTTCCCCGAGGCCCAGCAGGGCAGCAGCATGCTCTTTTCGCCCGTGCCGCCCGCCACGATGATGGGCATGGAATCGAAAAACGGCTTGTCCACCAGCTCATTCGGATCGGCGATGGCGAACACTTCCTCGGGGACGCCCTTTCTTGCCTCCTTCGCGCCGTGGTACTGCCGGTTCCACTCGCCGAAGGGGATGCGGGCCCGTTCCCGGATGTACTGGCGCATGGCCTCCCGCGTCCAGCCTTCCCGTGCGAGCATCTGCGCGGTGTCCTGCGCGACGAGCAGAATGATGCTCCGGCGGTAGGGCCGGTCGTGTCCGCGCAGCCATGCCGCGATGAGATCCAGATATTCAGGGCGGCTGTAGCCGATGCCCATGATGCCGGAGTACCCCTCCACCGCAGCCACGGTCACCACGTTCCGCTCGGGCAGGAAGCCGTATTCGGTGTGAAAGGACGGCCATGGGCTGGCGTCGGCGTTCTCGGCCAGAAACATGGCGAAATCGCCCGGCTGGCCGAGGGTGGACATGTCGGTGATGCCGGGCCGGCTTCCGCCCACGTTGCTGATGATGAGGTGCAGGGCCCTGCCGATGCAAGCGTTGGCCCGGTTGCCCCTGCCGAAGGTGTTGGTCCCGGCGTTGATGCCGAGCCGCTTGACGATGGGCCCGCTCACGATGACGAGCACGGAGTCGGGGTTGGTCGTGGTGGCTACGCCGCGCAGGTCGAATTCCGGCTGGCTGACGGCTTCCACCGCCGCCACGAGCAAGGGCATGTGCCTCGGCTCGCATCCCGCCATGACGGCGTTGACCGCGATCTTCCCCACTGTGGCCACCCCGTCCAGCGGCGGGAGTGTGGCGATGGGGAAGTCGTCCGGCAGGTCGTATCCGGCGAGCATGGCTTTGACGCGTTCCGGGGTGGGCGGCACGAGCGGCAGCCCGTCGCCCCAGCCCCGGGCGAGGAACAGGGCGTTGAACGCCTCAAGTCCGTCGCCTGCGGCTTCGATGGTTTCGGTGTCCGCGCGGGGGAAGTCCACGGCGGTGCCGGACGATGAGGCGAGGATGGTATCGACATACACGCCGTCCTCGCTCTGCCCCGCCGGATTACAGACCGTGAGGCTTGCCGCCTGCGCCGGAGGCATGAGGAACAACCCCGCCGCGAACAAAAAAGAAAGGATGATGCGCATGACGGTTCCTTCCGAAAGGTTTCTGTGGGCGTTTGTCGAGGCGCGTTTCGGCATCGTCCCCAATGCCCTCAACGGCGCTTCCCACGAGGACGAACCGCTCCGCCCGGACGCCGGGAGCGGTCCCGGATACGCGAAAACGCCCACGGCAAGAGGCGATCCGGGCTGTTGGCGAACGGCTTGCGCACGTTCCGAAAACAGGGCCGGAGCCCCCGTGAAGAGGGCCCCGGCGTTGAGGGTTATTCGGCGATCTTCGCGGAAACGGGCTTCAGGACCTGCGGGAAAGGCACCCAGAACTGGGACTGCTTGCCCGGCCCGCCGGAGACGATCATCTTGATGGATTCCCGCTGGGTGAAGCGGGGGATCAGGGTGTTGGCGTCGTAGGGGCCGAAGGCCTCCGGTGGCACGCAGGTCGCCTTGGTGTAGAACTTGTAGGGGAGGACGGTGTTCTTCACCAGATAGTCCCTGATGGCGTCCTTGGACTTCATGTCCCGGTACATGGTGGCCGCGTGCTCGGGCGAGATGACCAGCACCGCGTAGCTCACGGAATTGCTCCACGCGCTGAGCGGCTTGTTGTAGGGGCTCTTCTCGTCGGGGACGGTGACGGTCAGGCAGCTTGCGATGCCGGAGGCCGATCCGGCGATGCCCGCGCTGAACGTATTCAGCAGATCCTCGCTGGCCACGCTGTCATGATCGATGTTGGCGTTGGCGAGGTAGGACGTGGAGATGGTGACGACGCTGTCGTCGCGGGTAAAGCCCTGCTCCTCGGCGAACGTCTTGTCCCACGGGGTTTCCTTGGCGTTTTCGCAGATGACGTTGGCGACCAGATCGAAGGAACTGCCTTGCGTGCTCTTGTCGAAGTTCGGGGGCACGGAGCCGCCCACCACGTCGCCGACGAGGTTGACGAAGTAGCCGAGGGCGTTGGTCACCGGGTTTTCGCCTCCGGCTGTGCCGGTGCCCGCGTTGAGCTTGAGCTTTTCGACGATGGGGCCGCTGATGACGATCAGGGGGCTCGTGGGCGCGGTGGTGGTGGAGGTGCCGCGCCATGCCGCCTCAGGGGCCTTCATGGCGTCGATCGTGGCGAGCAGCAGGGGCATGTGCTCGGGCTGGGCCCCGGCCATGACGCCGAGGACGGCCACAAGCTCGACAGTCAGCATACCCTGGCGGGGCGGGACGACCCACAGCACTTCGGAGGGGGCGCGCTTGGTGCCCTTGAGCATTTCCCGCACCCGATCAACGGTGGGAGGGATGATGGGAAGCGAAAGCGACCACTTGCGCTTGGCGAACAGCTTGTTCACGTCGGCGTAGGTTCCGGTGAACTTGAAGGTCTTGGCAGGATACGGGGACTCCTGGGCGGCTTCCTTTTCCTTGACGGGCTGCCACTGGGTCGCGGCCTTGACGATGTCGCCGAAGGCGGCGTCGACCTTGGCGTCGACCTGCTCCTTGGGGAGCATACCAATGGGATGCGGCACCGTGACGAAGCACATGTCCGTCAACCCTTGGCTCTTTTGCGTGCCCCGGGCGAGGGTTACGAACTGGTCGGTTACGATTGTCACCGTGGGGACGCCCATCTTTTCGAGATTGCACTGGTCAACTACCAGCCATGAGGTGCAGCTGCCTCAGTCGCATTGGGAGGCGATGACCAGATCCGGCTTCACCGAGGCCACGGCCTTGGCGATGCGTTCGGATTCGGCGGCCGTCCCGGAGATCGCGTTCAGGCTCTTGTCGGTTTCATAGGTCTTGACGATCGTGGCGCTGGGGTACTTCTTCGCCAGCAGCTCGGCCAGACGGTTCAGCACCACGTCGCCGTTGTGCTTGCTGTTCCAGCGCAAGGCGATCGTCTTGCCGTCGAGCGAGGCTATCCGCTTGGCCGGATCGACCGACGCCTTCTCGATGATGCCCGCCGGGTTGACCAGTTCCCACTCCTGCGGCTTCTCCGCCGCCTGCGCCCCCGGAGCCGCGATTGCGGGCATCACGAGGCACGCCGCGGCAGCGGACAGGATCAGTCCTCTGAACGTCCTTTGCATAGTCCTACTCCTTTTCTCTATCTCCGCCCGACCGGCTGCCGGGCTTGACTGGAGCCATTATGAAGAAGCGCTGTAAACCCAGTTTGTGCTTTTTGTAATTTTTACATTCGGGCAATGTAAAGTTTTGTTAAGATACCAGGAACCATCGGACAGCCTCCCGGCGCGGCGGCCCTCCCCCGGCAAGGGGCATTGCCCTGCGGTGAGGCGGGCAAAGGCCCGGATGCGGCGCCTGTCCCGGCGCTGCGCGGGCAGCGCTGGAAGCACACCCGTCATCAAGCAAATCACATTTAATCCATGACGGTTATCCGTCATCACCTGCTCCCGAGACGTGTTTCCGCCCCGGTCAGCGGCCTTCTCCCGCCTCCGCAAGCGCTCCCGCATGGGTTCACCCATGCCTGCACCCACCGCGGGATGCAACCGGGGGCATTCCGGATGTGCCTTTCTTTTCGGGATGATGGCTTTTTCTTCCCTTTTGTTGAGCCATTCCCGTGCCGGACATGACAAACGCCGGGAAAAAGACTAGCGTTTAGCCCATGCCATCCACAGCGTTCCGTACAAGGAGCCCCATATGCCCGGTGACATTGCGATTTCAGGCGTCAGGATTCTCCTCATCGATGACGATCCGGAATTTTGTTCCCTTTTGAACGATTATCTGGAACTGAACTCCATAAGCCTCACCTGCGCCCATGACGGGCAATCCGGCCTCGACATTCTGGACAGGCGCGCCTTCGATCTGATCCTGCTCGACATGTTCCTGCCCGACATCAACGGGCTGGACGTGCTGCGCCGCATCCGGAGGATGCAGTCCCCGCCCGTGGTCATGCTCTCGGCGCACAATGAGGAAACCGACCGCATCATCGCGCTGGAAATCGGCGCGGACGACTATGTGCCCAAGGCGTTTTCCTCTCGGGAACTGCTGGCGCGCATCCGGGCCGTGCTGCGGCGCTGCGCTCCGGAGCAGGAAAGCGCGCCGCCGGAAAAAACGGACGGCAGGGATATCCTCCGCGTGCGCGACCTCACCGTGAACAACCACACCAAGGAAGCCTTCCTTCACGGCGAACCGCTCAACCTGACCGTTTCGGAATTCCAGATCCTCTTCACGCTCATTTCCGAACCGGGAAGCGTCTTTTCCCGCGAGGATCTCCTGCGCATCACCGCCGAACGGGACTTCAACAAATACGACCGCTCCATCGACGTGCACATTTCCTCGCTGCGGCGCAAACTGCGCGAGGACACCGGATCGCCGCAGTATATCCGGACGCTGCGAGGCGTCGGCTATTCCCTCATCCGGTAGCCGGGGAGAGCCATGTTGAAGTCGCTCTACTCCAAAATGCTGGCGTGGCTTCTGCTCAACCTGCTGCTCATCGCGCTGGTGGGCGGCGGGTTCGTTTTCTTCGTGCTGTTCAGCAACACCTACGGGCTCGTGCCTGCCTCGCTGTTCAGCTCCAATGTGGAAAACGTGTTCCGGGTGCTCAGCACCGAGCTGCAATACCGCTCCACGCAGGAATGGAGCGCCATCGTCAAGGCTTACGACAGGCCGGGCCTGCAATTCCATCTGGTCAGCCTCGACGATCCGTGGCTGTACTTCGCCGGGGATTTCGTCCCCCTCGCCATCCTCGAAACGGCCCAGCGCATCCCGCGCACGCCCTTCACCCTCTGCCCCGATCCCTCCAAGGTCTTCAGGGGCAGCGAGGACTACCAGACCGAAACCGGTCTCGCCCCCACCCCTCCGGCCATCTTCGCCCGGCAGGGGAGCCCGACGGGGTATTGGTACGCCCGGACCCTCTTTGTCCCCGACGCCAACCATGAGGCCCATTACCTGCTGCTGGCGGTGGAATCCGACGACTTCACCGGGCAGGGGCTTTTCTTCAACTTCAGGCTGGCGCTGTTTGTGGCGCTCGGGATCATCGGCCTGTCCTGCCTGTGGTGGGCCCCTTTCGTCTGGCACCTTGCGAGGCCCCTCCTGGGCATGGCCGACTATGCCGAACGCATCGCCGCCGAGGGGAATCCGGGCGGCGTCCCGCCCCTGCCCGTCAATGCCGCGCGGCAGGATGAGATAGGCCGCCTGAGCCGGGCGCTCGGCACCATGACCCGCCGCCTGAACCAGCAGATGGCGGGCCAGCGCCAGTTCATCCGGCACATCGCCCACGAGCTCAATACGTCGCTCGGGCACTGCGACCTCGGCCTTGCCGTGCTGGAAAAGAAATCCGAGGGAGAATACCGGGAGCGCGTCCGCCGCGTCATGAGGGAGCTGGACAACCTGACGCAGCTGACCGACGACGTGCTGGAGTTTTTGCGCGCCCAGTCCGCGCCGCAGCCCGCATCCTGTGAGGAAGTGCTCCTCCTGCCCCTGCTCGCGGATCTGCGGCGCAATTTCCCGGCGGATGCGGACATCCGCATGGACATCCCCGAAAATCTCGTGGTCTGGGGGGACAAGGGCTGCATCCGCCGCGCCGTAAGCAACGCCTTGCGCAATGCCGTGACCTACGCGGGCTCCAAAGGGCCCATCCGGGTGCGGATCGGGTTCCGCCCCGTGGACAACGCTGTGCTGCTGCGGGTGGTCGACTCGGGCGACGGCGTGCCCGAAGCCGAGCTCCCTTCGCTGACCGAGCCTTTCTTCCGGGGAGCCGAGGCGCAGCGCAAACATCCGGGCGGCTCGGGCCTCGGGCTGGCCATCATCAGGAACAGCATCGAACAGTGCGGCGGTTCGGTTTTCTGCGCCAACGAGAAGCCGCGCGGGTTCTCCGTGACCATGATCTTTCCGTGCGGGCAGCGGGGCGAATAAGGGACAGCCGGATCTTTGGGGGGAAAGATCCGGCTGTGTTTGAGGGTGGATGGCTATTCGGCTATCTTCTTGGAAACGGGCTTGAACACCTGCGGGAAGGGTACCCAGATCTGGGACTGCTTGCCCGGCCCGCCCGAGACGAAGAACTTGATGGACTCGGTCTTCTTGAAGCGGGGGATGAAGGTGTTTTCGTCATAGGGACCGAAGTCCTTGCCCGGAACGCAGGTTTCCTGCGAGTAGAACTTGTACGGCATGGCCGCCGTTTCCCGCATGAAGTCGCGGGCGGCCCGCTGGTCCGGAAAGTCCTTGGCAATGGTCGCCGCGTGCTCGGGGCACAGGACGATGAACGCGAAGGAAACCTTGTTGTTGATGGCATAGGTGGCATCGTAGTCGGCAAGGCAGGAGGCGAGGCCGGAAGCCGATCCGAGCAGGCCGGTGGACAGGGTGGTCAGGAGGCGCTGGCCGGTCTTGCTGTCATGGTCGATGTTGGCGTTGCCGAGATAGGCGCTGAAATGCGTCACGATGCTGTCGCTCGGCTTGAAGCCCGCTTCTTCGGCGTAGGTCGTCTTCCACGGGTTTTCCTTGGCGTTTTCCGTGAACACCATGGCCACGAGGTCGGCCGAGGAGCCGTGCGTGCTTTTGTCGAAGTTCGGGGGCACGGAGCCGCCCACCACGTCGCCGACGAGGTTGACGAAATAGCCGAGGGCGTTGGTCACCGGGTTTTCGCCTCCGGCGGTGCCGGTGCCGGGGTTGAGCTTCAGCTTTTCGATGATGGGTCCGCTGATGAAGAACACGGGCACGGTGGCGGCGGTGGTGGTCGTCGGGCCGCGCCACGCGGCGACGGGATCGGCCATGGCTTCCACCGTGGCGATGAGCAGCGGCATGTGTTCGGGCTTGGCTCCGGCCATGACGCCGAGGGCGGCGACAAGCTCGACGGTCAACATGCCCTGACGGGGAGGCACGACCCAAAGGACTTCGGCGGGATTGCGCTTGGTGCCCTTGAGCATGGCCGCCACCTTGTCCACGGTGGGCGGGACGATGGGCAGGCTGAGGGACCACTTGCGCTTCTGGAACATGTCGTTCACATCGGCGTAGGTGCCGGAGAACTTGAACCGCTTGGCGGGATAGGGCTTGACCTGGGCGTCTTGCTTTTCCTTGGACGGGGTCCAGGCGGTGGCCGCCTTCACGATGTCGTCAAACGCCGTGTCGACCTTGGCGTTGACTTCTTCCTTGGAGATCATGCCCAGAGGATGGGGGACCGTCACAAAGCACATGTCGGTGAGGCCCTGGCTCTTCTGGGTGCCGCGCGAAAGGGTCAGGAAGGGGTCGGTAACGATGGTGACAGTGGGAATGCCGGACTTTTCAAGATTGGACTGGTCAACTACCAGCCATGAGGTACAGCTGCCTCAGTCGGCCTGTGAGGCGATGACGATGTCGGGCCTCACGCTGGCTACCGCCTTCACGATACGCATGGACTCGTCCTGCGTGGCGGAAATCTTGTTCAGGTTCTGATCGGCCATGTCGCGGTACGTCTTCACGACTTTGGCGGTGGGATACTTCTTGGCCAGCAGTTCGGCAAGGCGGTCGAGCACCAGATCGCCGTTATTCTTGCCGTTCCAGCGCAGGGCGATGGTCTTGCCCTCAAGCGCCGTGATCCGCTTGGCCGGTTCCACGGCGACCTTTTCGATCTCGCCGGTGGGATTGATGAGCTCCCATTCCTGCGGCTGATCGGCTGCCTGCGCCGCCGGTGCCGCACAGAGGGCGGCAGCAGCCGCGAGAGCCATATGCTTCAAATACGTAAGCATAGCTTTCTCCTGGGTTAAAGGTACATTCTTCTGATCCGGCCTGGTGCCGGAGCTCCCTTACAGACTTTGTGATCCCCTGCGCGCCGGAAGGCTAGTCCAGCCCCAGCAGCATGGCCGGGGTCTTCCGGGTAACGGCGTTCAGCACGTCGTCCTTCACCCCGGCCTTGCGCAGCCCGGTGATGAACGTGCGCATCCCGTCGACGGGGTTGGGGTTGAGCGCCTGCCCGAGGTCCGTGCTGATGAACTGCCGATCCGGGGCGAGGGCGATGTACGAGGCGAATTCCTCCATCGTGACCTGCGGCTGTTCCCGGTACCCCGGAATCACCGCATGAGGGCCCTTGAAGTACGGCAGCACGCTGTGTTCCAGATACGCGCCGTTGTCGATACAGGCCTTGGCCTGATCCATCGACAGCTTCCACGGGGCCTGGCTCGCGTGCGTGACGACCGCCTTCTTGACGCCCACTTCCTTGGCCTTGGCGGTGAGCACGACGCATTCGTCGGGAGAGGAGTGCCCCGTGGCGAAAATGATGTCGGCGTCGGCGCAGATTTCCATGACCTTGACGACCTCGGGCAACACCTTCCCCTGCGCGTCGAGCACGGGCACGCCGCCGCCCTTCTTCCGCATGTCGAACGCCGACTGGTAGGTCGGCATCCAGATGCAGCGGCAGTAATGGCCGGTGACCTGCGTAGCCATCTTGGCGGCCTGCACGTTGACCGTGTCGCCGTAGTTCCTGTTGAGCGCGATCCCGCCGAAGACTTCGATGCCGGGCACCGTGGCCCGCAGCAGATAGGCGATGTCGTTGGTGATGAAATCATGGCACTTGTACATGATCCCGCGATAGCCGTTCTGCTTGCACTGCCGGGTCAGCGTCAGCTGGTCGATGCAGCGGGCCCGGACATCGGGATCGGCATGTACGTGCATTTCGATCACGCCGTCGAGATCCTTGTCGATGGGGGGCGTCGCGGCTCCGGCTTCGCCTTCCAACAAGCGGCCAGACACGGCAAGGGCGCCGGTAAGGGCCGCAGCCTTCATGAACTCCCTGCGAGAACTGGGCATCGTATGCTCCTTCTGCTACGGGTTATGGAACACCCTGCCACTACGGCAAGGTTGGCATCCTTGTTCATTTGAAGGCATGATAGGCGGCTAATGTTAACCGGATATGAACTTTACGCCGTCCGATGTAAAAAATTGTTAAGGCACCCTTTACAATCGTTTGGGGGCCGGATGGTGAGCGGGGGAGGAAGATCGAAGGGGGGAGGAGGGGACTTTCTGGAGAAAGTCCCCTCCTCCCCCCTTCGATCTTCCTCCCCC
>NZ_JNJP01000009.1 GCF_000701705.1 Bilophila wadsworthia ATCC 49260
CTTCAGGATGCGGTCCTTCATGGGGTATTTGTCGATGATGGCCTCAAGCGCCTCTTCGGGCGCGGCGAAGGTGCCGGGATCGGAGCGGCTGAAAATGGGCTGGCCGTTCATGGTGGCAACCACGCGCAGCTCGCCGTTTTCCTCCTTCACCTCGAAATGCCTGCCGAACGAGGCGTAGGCCACGTCGGAGGGAAGCACGGTCTTGTCCTTCAGGAACGCGCTGGAATCGAAGATGCCCTTGACCAGCAGCGTGCGGATGGAGGCTTCCTTGGCGGCCAGCCTGTCGGCGGAATCTTTCTTGGAGTCGGCGAGGGCCTTTTCGAGATCGGAAATCTTTCCGTCATAGGACTTCTTGATTTCCATCTTGAGGTCGTCGACTTTTCCCGCGTCGATGAGCTTCCCGGCGTCAAGGTTGGCAACGGTTTCCAGGGCGGCCTTGGCCTTTTCCGGGTCAATGCCGTCAAACGCTTTGAGCTGGCTGGTCAGGGCGTCGATGTCCTTGCGCCGTCCGGCTGATTCCGCGTTGACGGCGGAAATTTTGTTCACGAGGTCGGGGACGTTATACGCAATCTCCGCACCGTCTTCGGCAACCCATACGGGGAAGCCGTCCTTCACCACCACATGGCCGTTTTCGTCGAGCTTGAGTTTCATGGTATCCTTCTCGGTTCGGGTTAGGGCTTCGCGCCGGGGCATTCCTTGGCATCACGTCACGATAGGCGGGCAGGGCCGCATAATTGGGCATGAGTATAGACCCGCAGCCGGGATGTGCCGCAAGGGGTTGTTGGAAGGTTTCTCGCGTGGAGGGAAAGAATTGACAGGGAGGATGGAGACAGTATATATTCTGCTTATCGTAATACGAATGACGTTGTATGATTGCCAGCTTTAAGGACAAAGAAACACAGCATCTTTTCGAAACAGGCGAACATCGCAAGCTAGGTGATGCGGTACGTTCGGCGGTACGGAAATTGAGGATTCTACATGCGACAACCAAGCTGGAATCTTTGCGAATACCCGCTGGGAACAGGCTTGAAGCCCTGCGCGGAGATCGGGCGGGGCAGTTCAGTATCCGCGTCAATGACCGCTGGCGTATCTGCTTCACATGGGAAGACGGAAACGCGTATGATGTCGAAGTAGTAGATTATCATTAGGAGGAAATATGCTTGCTATCCATCCCGGAGAAATTCTCCGCGAAGAATACATGGCCCCGCTCGGCTTGAGCGCGAATGCCCTTGCCATCGCCCTCGGCATCCCCGCCACACGGATTCATGAAATTCTGCACGAAAAGCGCGGCGTCAGTACGGATACCGCCATGCGTCTGGCCCGGTATTTCGGGACTGACATGGAGATGTGGATCAACTTGCAGGCGCAGTATGAAGCCTGCCTTCTGAAAAGGGAAAAGGGGCAGGAGTTCATGCGGATCATCCCGCATCGGGCTGTACAGGCTTCCCTTCAGTAGCTATGGAAAAGTATACCTATCGCGTCATTTGGTCGGAAGAGGATCAGGAGTTTGTGGGGCTGTGCGCCGAGTTTCCCATCTTGTCATGGCTGGAAGAGGAACAGGACGCGGCCTTGCATAGAATCGTCCGGCTTGTCTCGGATACGTTGAAGGACATGGAAGCGAACAAGGAGCCGATCCCTGAGCCGCTTTCCCTTCGCAAGTTTTCCGGGAACTTTGTCGTCCGCACGACGCCTGAGATGCACCGTCAGCTTGCGATCCTCTCCGCAGAGGCGGGAGTCAGCCTGAACCGCTATGTGAATAGCCGATTGCTGTAGAAAAAGTAGGAGTGCGATACCTAGCCAGCGGAGAGGCGTACACTCTGATCTATTCTGGTAGAGCTCGTGCCCAGTGAGGGGAAGTTCCATTGTTGACAAAGTTCCTTGGGCGACCGAGATCTAGAAATATGTAATAGAGGAAAGGAACGGTTAATCATATCCATCCGAGAGATTTTGTGTTACTCTTGGACTACAAATAGGGAGTCTATACCCCAAAACAGCTTCCGCTCATAATTCTTGAGGAATATTGTTCCCGAGCGACTCCAGAAGTAGACCTTCAACGTGTAGTCTTGCCGTAGGGTGATTGAGCAAAAACTCCGGCAATCATCGAAGGAGAAAAGAAGTGAAAAAAACGATCATAGCCTTTGCAGTGTTGGGTATTCTGCTCTTGGCCAGCATCGGCGCCTATGCCTCGTCCATATCCGACAAACAGGCCCAGGCATGGGAACAGGCACTGAAAGGCGAGAGCCGGGCGGATCTCCCTGAGTGGATATTCCATGGCTTTACGGCACTTGGAACGGCCAATATGGTACAGTGCAATGGTGAAACATATCTTGTCAGGCAGCAATGCAAACCGCATGATTGCGGCAATAATTTCATTATCAGCGCCTACCAGCCTTCATCTCAAAAAGCTTGGGGAATGATAGTTGAAGTGAAAGATGTACCTGAAGCAATAGATACCCCGAGTAAATATGCCCGTTATATATTTATCGGCAAGCCGGACAAGGCAATCCAATTTCTTCTGATGGAGCAACTGAAGGAAGATCCAAATTGGAAGTAAGCGAGTCATCACGCTTTGATGATATAATCACCCTCCATGATGCAAAAGCCCCGGTCAGCCTAGACTGCCGGGGCTTTTGCGTCACCCTTGGCCTTCCTTCGCGGGCGTCTGCCCCTTGATCTTCACCGTCGCCTCGCCCACATCATACGACTCGTTGTATTTCGCCTCGATCCCGTCCTCCTTAGCTCCAAGCCACCGGGCGGCGAGCTTCCAGCAGAGGGCTTCCGCGCTGCCGCTGCGCCGGGCGAAGCTGGCAAGCTGCGTGTCGAGCTGTGTTTTGTCGATGGCCTTGGACTCGGCGGACTGTGGACGGACCATGCGAAGGGCGATTTCCCACACGCTGGCCTCGTCGCGGGCAAGGGCTTCGGCCTGCGCCTGAAACGCGGTGCCTGACGGCTCCACCTACTGCGCGGTGATGCCGCCCGGTTCCGTACTCATGAGGGCGTTGGAGCTGGCGACCACGAACGTGTCTCAATGCTCCTGGCTTACGCCGCCCACATTGAGCAGAGGGACGGCCCGGTCGAACAGCATCTTGTCGAGTTCCGAGTCCCGTCTGTAGATGCGCAGGATCAGGGAGAGCACGTCGTCCGTAGCGGGGAGCCCGGTCATGGGGGAGATCGGCTCGAACAGGAACGGCACCAGCGGTACGGCGCCGAGCCCGTGCCTGCGCTCGCCGTTTTCGGACAGAGCGTACTCGGTGTTTTCCTTGTCCTTCATCGGGCGGCGGTAGCGCGTCCATGAGTCCCGCGTCCAGACGGTCAGGGTTTCGTAACGGAGCGGGGCGGCGAAGGCTGCGGGGTGCTCCATCTCTTCGCTGTGGACGACCGCCCACGCGAGGCCCTTGGCGTCCATCCCCCAATCCCATACGTCGTCTGGGCTGATAGAGGTGAAATAAGGGGTCATACGGCGACCGCTGGCCCTGTCCTCCGCCACGGTTTCCCCTTTCTTTTGTTCCATGTCCACTTTTCCCGCTTGACGATGCCCTTTGCCACTTCCCGGCTGGACATGCGGAGCCCCTCATTGGGGACGACGCGCCCGGCGCTGTCGCACTTGGCCCCGTACCACTCGGCAAAGCGGATCAATGCCCCACGGGGGTAGAAAACGCCGTCCGGCGCTGCCGTGCCGTCCGCCGACCGGAAGCAGTACCAGCCTTTGGGGACGGCGAACGGCCTGATGACGTTCCGATTAGGCGACCATACGCCCCCGAAGAACGCCCCGGCGACTACGTTCCAGTCTCCGTTGAGCCATGCGCGCCGCAGGTTGTCGTCCGTGATGGATTCCAGACGAAGGAGGTACTTCGGGTCCGCCTCGATGAGGTGCTTGTTGTCGTAGATGGTGGCGGGGATGAATACCCGCTTGCTGCCCGCGGCGTCCGTGATGGGCGTGAAGGACGGGGCGGGATCGATGAAGTACCGTTTGACCCACAAGTGCCCGACGCCGAGCGGGTTGGCCGTACAACGGATGAGTTTTGGGGCCTGCGGGTTGCTGGAGCGGAGAAGCCCTTGGCAGTCTCTACACGTCCATGCTCGGCTTTCCGGTGGGCGTTCCGGCAATCTCCTCGGCGTCCATCGCCTTCATGATCCGGCACAAAATACGCAGCTCCCGCATTCGCAGGGTTTTGAGGGTTTCCCTGAGCGTCGTCAGAGGATTGATGTCCAAACTGTCGCGATAGGAAAGTTCCTCCGGCGTCATGGTCGAGGCGAGGATCGTCTCGTACTGCCCGGTCTTGAGGGCATTCTTCGAGCCCTTGGGGGCTCCACCCTTGCGGCGGGAGGCTCCCCCGTGCATGTAACAGACCGTCTGCCCGTGCATGGCGGCACGGCGGCACCGCTCGCCGGTCCGTTTACTTTTTGCCGTACATTGACCCATCACACACCATCATGAGGGTTATTCCCCACTGTCGACGCCAAAGCGCCGAGAGAGGATGTCGCCATTCACGAACTGCTCACAGACGGGCACGCCCATCTCCATGAGAAAACGGTCCTTGGCCTTCTGATTCTGAAAAACGACCGTGAAGTAAAAGTCCGCACTCTGCGCTTCCTGCATGTCCTTCATGCTGTCGGCCCGGTGGTCGCGTACCTCGCGGATTTGCTCCTTGGTGGCGGTGACGTCCTCGGTGTCCTGAAACAGTGCGGAGAAGCGAGGATCCCCGTCGAACATCATGACCGCCGTGGATTCGGTAAATCCCAATTCTTCGGCAGTGAACCCGTCCGCCTGCATCAGGTTGCCGAGCATACCGACATCCCAATCTCCCTGTGCATCAGGATTGTTCAGGAATACGTTGGCCTGTTTTTCTTCCCGGTCCGTCAGAGCCACCACGGTTACGCGGAGCTGATAATCCCCGGCCTCCGGATACTTCTCGTTGTAGTCGAGTGCCTTGAGCCGCTGGTGCCCTGAAACGATGTTTCCAGTACGCTCGTTCCAGATGATGGTTCCGAACAGGCCGTGCTTTTTGATAAAGGCGCGGAGACGCTTTTCCGCCCCCTCCCCAATGATGCGGGGATTGTAGGGTGCCTCCTTGATCTGGGAACGCAGGATGTACCGCTCCTCACCTTTCTGAAATTTGGTCGCGGCGACGCTCATGTCGTACCCTCCTGTTTCTTCGCAAACACATACTGCGCCAAACTGACGCCCACGAGCGGAAACCATGATTCGATGTGGGCGTAATCCTCCGGGTAGACCCGACGGCTCGCGGCGAGATCGCTTCCCATGAGTGATCGGAAGGAAAAGCTGAGGTGCTGCGTTTCCGGGGCGACCTTCAGCCTGTGATGCCGGATGTAGGCGTACACGTCCGACTTGCTCCAGTGCGCGAGGGGGAAAACCGCCCTCGTTTGGGATTCACCACGCCGCCGTCGCCCTTGATCATGGCCCGGCGTACGATGGAGTCCGCGATGCGTTCCCCTGCCGCGATCCACCAGACGCCGGACTTCGACCGGGCGTAGGTGTATACATCGAGGAAGGAGATGATCGGCACGTCGAAATCGTATTCCCGGAACGTACCGTACCGGAGCCATTCCACGAGCATGGGATGCGGCACAATCATGACGGGAACCCTGTAGCGACGCTCAACCCAGTCAAGACACGCCCGCTGGAACGAGAGTATCGGCCCAAGCCGCATGAAGACGGGCTGAATCCTCTTGAAATACCGTGCGCACAGGTCAAGAGTCACAGCCGAGTCCTTGCCCCCGGAATAGAAGACAAGAACCCGGTCTGTGATGTTCGCAGCGGCCTTGATGCCGTCAAAGAGAAGGGTCGTGGCCGCCACTATGGATTAACCCCCGGAGCCGCCCATACTCTTGCGGCGGAGCATGTTCCGACCGCGGGAACCGAGATCGGATCGGAACGGCGTCCGTCAGTAGTCCCGCCAGTGGAGTAGTGGCGGCGCCCTATCGTGCCGACAGCCTGACCAGCAGTTTGTGTCTTGGCCATGGTGTTTCTCCTTTTTTAGAGTGGATGTTTATTGCCTCAGCCGAAATATGTGAGCCGACTATCCCGCGATCCAGCGCGAAAGGACGTTCCCGGCCGCTCCTGCCGCAGCCGCTACAGCCACGAGTGCGGCCATGCCCCCGGCCCGGCGGGTTTCGGCGGCTTCAAGCGCGGCAACGCGGGTTTCGAGCATGGACATGCGCTTGCCGTGGTCACGCAGGTTTGAAATGACCACATCGTCAATACGCTCGCGCAGTCCGGCAAGTTCGGCCTTGACCGCGGACAGCTCGGCCTTCACTTCCCCGATCTCGCGGACAAGCTGCACGTCGTCGTTCATCGCCCCGCCTCCACGCCCTTGATCCACAGGAGCAGGTTCCCGGCCTCGCCAGCGGGCAGGTGCACCCACTCGCCGGGCTCGGTGAACGTCTCGCCCCGGTAGGTGTAGGACCACTCACCCGTCACGACGGCCCCCGGCGTCAGCGGAGCCGGGCTTGTCGCGGCGGTCGGTTCCACCCATCGAGTGCACTCACTCGCCGCCAGCGTCATCACGCACAGCAGTGCGATCAGCCTCGCGGCGTTCGCCGTGCCGTTGACGCAGCCACAGCTTGAGGAGCCCGGCGAGCGATGAAAGGAACTCAAGGACGGCCCGCACATCACTTTCCCGTCACGGCCTTGACTTCGGCCTTCACGGTTTCGGACTTGCCGTCAGCCACGGCGCCCTTGTTCTGCCCGAAGTGTGCGGCAAGGGCATGGGCCCAGCGGTAGAAGACGGCATAAAGCCCGGTCGGTTCCTTCGGCACGGGCATCCATACGGTGGCCACGGCGCACAGGCCGCACACGGTCATGACCACGCTCAGGGCGGTGACGAGCCACGCCGCGTCGGGATACTGCGCGGAAAAACTCATCAAGGTCGAAAGGATGAAATCAATCACGGTCGCTTCCATCAGTACTTGCCTCCATGCTGGTAGAACGCCACGTCACGCGGCTTGTCCGGGTCGTTGTCCACATGAATCCACGTCGGAGCCAGCTCGACGCGCCGAAATCCGGCCTCAAGCAGGGCTTGCAGCATGACGAAACGGGAATGGGAATCCACGCAGCGGATATCCACGGCATAGCCGCGAGTATGGGAGGACGTGGGCACGCCGCCGACCGCCTTGTTGTGCTTCGGGCAGCGGTACGCGGAAGAAAGGGGGAACGGGATGCCCGCCAGATCGCGGGCCTCGTCGAGCATCTGGAGCAGGTCGGCGTCCATCTTCTCCATGCCCGCACCGCACCCGCACTTGCAGCGGAATTCGACCGGGGAGAAGTGGCGCAAGGAAAGAACAGCCATAAAAAACTCCTGATTTTTGGTCAGGAGCATACCATTTCAAGGGGATGAGGGTTCAAGGGGTTGTTGGAAGGTTTTTTCCTCGCGCGGCTTTCTTCCAGTAGCCGTGCCCGCCGTTCACAGGCTTGACCCAAACGTCGGTATATTGGCAATTTTGACACCCACAGAATTGAGTAGGCATAGCAGCGATAGCGGCGCAGCTTGGTCACAAGAATATCACTACCACCGGAGGCTTTTATACCCACGCACTCGTCTCGTCCCAACGCCGTGCAGCAATAGCCCTGTCCGCTTGCACCAATTGGGTACAAAATGGTGCGGAAAATGACACTTAAAAACAATATTATTAATAAGTTATGCCAATAAAATCCTTTCCATAAAAAAGGGAGCCTTTCGAGGCTGCTTTTTTTTGTGGGCAAAAGGGAGGGCCGAATGGTTGTAATCGTTTTCTTGTGAAAGAAGAGCTTTTTTAGGAAGGGAAAAGTTTTTTGATGAGTAGAGAGGATTTTCTATGTAACCATCTGATAATGAAAGTGTATTGAGTTATTAAAGACATATTTCTGAGAAATGAAAGTATGTTACGGAGAGTTTTTTCGATACAGAAGAAAGGCACGGAAAGAAAAAATTTTGTATATTATTTAATATAGATACGTGAAATAGATGGTTCGTCCAAAGTCTTCACAAGGTTTTATCTCATATATCACTAGACAAACAAGCCGGCTATCTGATACATCCAAATAAAATGATTCATATTAAATTACACAATGATACTAAAAATAAAAGTACCGTTGTGCAAATACTGTTTTTGTGTTTTTAATTTTTTATTAAATACTAATAATATATTGTTTTTATTAATAAAAATTTAAAACAAACGAAAAATATCTTAGATAATTTTTATTTTAAAATATTTCACTAAAAATATATAAATATCAGGTTCGTTTCTTGCCGTAATCAAATAACATATTGAAATAAAATTAAAATATCTAATTGCGATTCCTTATGCCCGCTATGCCATGTGGCTATGGACGGGAATTCGGGCCGGGAACGCTCACAAAGGAGGTGGCCTCTTCCGAACTGGCGGCACGAGTCGCGTTCACCAGAATTTTTTTCATCAGGAGAAACGTATGCGCCTCAGAAAGTTTTTCAGTTGCTGTATCGCCCTGTTGCTCTGCCTTGCCATAAGCGCGCCGGCCTTTTCCGCTCCCCTGACCAAGGTCCGTACCGCGTGGATGGATGAATTCGAAGCGTTCCCCATTTGGTACGCCAAGGAAAAAGGTTGGGATAAGGAAGCCGGGCTGGATCTTGAAATCCTGTATTTCACGTCCGGGATGGCGATTCTGAACGCGCTCCCCTCTGGAGAATGGCAATACGCCGCCATCGGCGCGGTGCCCGCCATGATGGGGGCTCTCCGTTACAACACGTATGTCATTGCCAATGCCGATGAGGAATTCCTCATCAACCGCGTCCTCGTCCGGCCCGACAGCCCCATCGCCAAGGTGAAAGGGTGGAACAAGGATTATCCGGAGGTTCTCGGCAGCCCTGAAACCGTGAAGGGCAAGACCTTCCTGACCACCACCGTCTCGTCCGCCCACTATGCGCTCAGCGTATGGCTGCGTGTTCTCGGGCTCACTGAAAAAGACATCGTGCTCAAGAATATGGATCAGGCGCAGGCCCTCAGCGCTTACGAAGACGGCATCGGGGACGGCGTATGTCTCTGGGCCCCCCATGCGTATGTGGGCGAGGCCAAAGGCTGGAAGCTTGTCGCCAACCCCAAGCTGTGTGGGCGTAGCAGCCCTTGCGTGATCGTGGCCGACCGCAAGTATGCGGATGCGAACCCTGAGGTGACCGCGCGTTTCCTCTCCGTGTATATGCGGGCCATGAATATGCTGCAGAACGAGCCGCTGGAGTCCCTTGTCCCTGAATACCGCCGCTTCTTCCTTGAATGGGCGGGCAGGGACTACCCCGCCGATCTGGCACTGCTCGATCTTCAGACGCACCCGGTCTTCAATCTGGACGAGCAGCTCGCCATGTTCGACGCCTCCAAGGGTCAGAGCAAGGCCCAGTACGCGCAGAGCGAAATGGCCAGATTCTTCGCCGAAATCGGCAGCATCAACAAGGATGAACTGAAGAGGGTGGAAGACGGCTCCTACGCCACGGACAAGTTCCTGAAGCTCATCAAGAAGCCCATACCCTCCTACAAGTAAACGGATGTCCCTCTGCCCTGAAGGGAAGGCTTCGGCCTTCCCTTTTTTGTTCAACGCGGTAAAAAAATTATCCTTTACAAGATATGGAGAGTGTTCATCAATGGTTTCTATTCAGAACTTGGAATGATAAGCCATATCGGTGCCGATGCGTTTGCCGTGTGGATTCCTGATCTCGCGGATACGCGGGCTCTTGGAAAGAAATCCGGTGGCTGTTGGACGTTGGCCATACGTTCGAACCATGTCCGGTTGCAGTGCCGAGGGGCGGTAGGGGCTCGTCGGCGATACAGTATGTATTGACTTGTATCAAAAGACATATGAGAGTCGGGCTCTCCACCCTGTTGAAGAGAAGTATCCCTTCTTTACAATGGGATCAGTATAGAACCAAAGTAGCGCCGGATTAGAAACTGAAAATGATTCCTGATTGACAAGGGAAGAGCTGTGGGCTAGGGAGCCTGTGCGAATGTATTCCCTTGTTGCCTGGATAGAGCGTTTGTAGAGCAAATCCCGGCCGAGGTAGGCCTTCCGCCCATGTGGAGACATACGCCGGGAAAGAGGGGTTCCGCTTGTGAGGGAGTGGGAACAAGAGGACGGGCTTGCCGGGCGTTCTGCCCGGAATGCCGGAGCAGGCTGGCTATGAGCCGCCGTGCAGCGAGGGAGGCCCGGATGACGAGCCGTGATTCCCTTCCGACAACCGACCGGAATGAAGGCGTGAACCGTGATAGAGAAATGCGAACCGATTACCCATCTGTTTGATGCTGTCCATCAGTTATGGGATCACAGGCGTACGCAGCGTGCGTTCGCTACCCTGATCTTCTTCATTTATCTTGCGGGGCTTCTGGGTATCGAGGCCAACCGGCAGGGGGTACTGCCTCCGTGGCTGGAGCATATTACGCCCATAAGCCACTTTCAGGCGATCCATCTGGCTTTCACGCTTATCCTCGGCATGGAGGTGATGGAGCTTATCCTGACCATTTCCGGATCGCTTTCCAAATCGCTCGGCAAGCAGTTTGAAGTCATGGCCCTCATCCTGCTCCGGGACGCCTTTAAAGAATTATCCAAGCTCCCCGAGCCGGTCAGCCTCACGTCAGGCATCGAGCCGGTGGTGCACATCGCCTCTGCGGGGCTGGGCGCGCTGATCATCTTCATTTGCCTCGGTTTTTATTATCAGCTCCGTACCC
Organism: Bilophila wadsworthia ATCC 49260; assembly: GCF_000701705.1. Taxonomy (GTDB): domain Bacteria; phylum Desulfobacterota; class Desulfovibrionia; order Desulfovibrionales; family Desulfovibrionaceae; genus Bilophila; species Bilophila wadsworthia. The sequence goes on from NZ_JNJP01000009.1 coordinate 10,687, forward strand.
ATCAGAATTATATAACCAATCCAGAAGAACAGATGCGGTACGTCATGTCGAAGAAGCTCATCTCGCTCGTGCTGTTCCTGCTCTTCGTAGGCATCGCCGTCCGGGATTTGATATTGTTCGTGCAGACCGGCAATGACGCTGACTTCTTTGAAACCATCTACACCATCCTGATCTTCGCGGACATCGCGCTGGTGCTCATTTCGCAGCGGTTCATGCCGGATTTTCACGCCGTGTTCCGCAACTCCGGTTTCGTGATCGGGACGCTGATCATGCGCCTGTCCTTGTCCGCCCCTTGGCCTTGGAACATCGCGTCGAGCATTTTTGCGGCGGTTTTTGTCCTGGCCCTGACGTGGGCCACCACCTATTTCGGGCCTTCGCGTCTGCGGAAGCCGTTACCGAGGTAGCGTCATGCTGTATGAGATCGAACAGGCTGTTTTTGAACGTTTTCCGGGATATGCGCGGATGGCCGTGGTTGCCGAGGGCGTGGACAACACCCGGGAAATCCCTGAGCTGGCCGAACTGCTGGCCCAGTGTGAGGAAGGCGTGCGCCGTGATGATCTGGAGGATTTCTGGCATGTCCCGGTGCTGGAAACATGGGCCGAAGCCTTCTCGGGCATGGGCATCAAACCCAAGAAGAACCCGCCGTCCGTGATCAACCTCATCAAGCGCTGCCGTGCGGGGAAACCTCTTCCGTTCATCAATCCGCTGGTGGCGATCTTCAACTGCATCAGTCTGAAATATTTGTTGCCGTGCGGGGGCGACGACCGGAACGTCATCGAGGGCGATCTGCGCCTCGGCATTGCGGACGGTACCGAAAACTATGTGCCGCTCGGCCAGCCCGACGTGCTGGAGCACCCGCAGCCCGGCGAAGTCATCTATTATGATACGGCGACGAAAGATGTGTTCTGCCGGGCATGGTGCTGGAAGAACGGCAACCGCAGCAAATTGATGCCCGAAACCACGAATGCGGTGATCAATGTGGACGCGATGCCGCCTCTGCCCTTGGCGACCGCCGAACAGGCCGCCGAAGAAGTCGCCGGGCTGCTCCGCCGCTTCACTGGAGCCAAGACGGCCATCCATAAGCTGACCGCCGAGACTCCGCGCTTTACGCTGTGATGATTCGTACCCCGGCCCCTCTCCGGCACCGTATTCTCGGCAAGACGGTTTTGGGAGGTTTTCAGGGTTGTTTTGGCCAGAAGGCTTTCCCTGCAGGTATGGGGAAGGCGAACGCCGTGTTCCCGTTTTATCGGTAGTCCCGGCACGGCGCTGGTCGGGGATGCTCCGTATGGGGCATCCCTTTTTTTATGGCGTTGAGCTTCCTTATGGAAAGAGTTCCATGAGTTATCGTGGCTATGGGCGTGACTCCGTTTTGGGAGATCCTCCATAACGGAATAGGCGTTATTTCCGGGGGATGGCACGCATAGGGTTCTTCCCGAAAAACAAGGCGGCGGCTATGACAGCCAGACACGGAGCCCATACCCAGCGCAATTCTGAGAGCATGACGGAGAGCCCCCGTTGCGACAGGAGCCCCTTGAGGCCGAACGGCGAAACCCGGATAGGGCGCCAGTCGCAGAAGTACCGGGTTTGGTCGAAGGGCCAGAACGCGTCGGCATAGCTGATGCCGAACCGGAAGCCGATGACGTCGGCATCCGGCAAAACGGCGCACAGGATGCCGAAGAGCAGCATCCGGGTGGAAACCCGTCCGCCCAGGAGTGCCGCCAACGCGAGCACGGGTGCGGGATGGGAAAAAACAGTGGGCATGGGGAACTCTTGAGATGGCGGCCTAGGTGTTGCTGCATGGCGGGATAGGATGTCCCCTTGCCTTTCACCCGGATCGTCCGTCATGTCAATCGCCTTGGTGCGCGTGGCCGAAGTCCCTATGCAGGAGTGTTTCAAGCGCCGGGAGCGCCCTGCTGACGCACGCTTTCCCTTCGTTGATGACCTCTTCGGCCTTGTAGAATTCCAGCAGCCCGACATGGGCGAGCCTCGGCGTCAGAAAAATGTCCGGAGGATCTCCGGCCATGCGGCTCCGGGTGATCCTGTCCTGCACGATGTCCACGGCACTGGCGATGGTGCCGAAGACGCTCGGCGGGTGGTGTGCGGGGGATTCGTTTTCGCCGAACAGCGTGGTGCCGTACTGCCTGATGGTCATGGCGATACGTTCCACGAAATCTCCCTCGCCCTCTTTATTTTCTTTCGGCTTTTTCTTGGCGGAGTGCCGCCCGATGAGCTCGCCGTTCAGGTTGACGGCGAGGACGATGTCCGCCCCAAGCGCACGGCAAACGGAAATAGGCACGGGATTGACCAGCCCGCCGTCAAACAGCCAGCGGTCATGATAAAAGACGGGCGGGAACAAACCGGGAAGGGAGATGGAAGACCAGATCGCTTCTTCAAGCGGACCTTTCTTCAGCCAGTATTCCCTGCCGGTGCTCACCTCCGTGGCGACGGAGGCATAGCGCACGGGCAGATCTTCGATGAGCATACCCGGCGGGGTCACACAGTCCGCGAAGAAGGCACGGAGTTTTTCCTTATTCACAAACCCATCGATGGACATGCTGAAATTGAAGTACGACGCCGTATTAAGTTTGGTCAGCGCGCACACGCGCTGCTTCAGCCGGCCAAGGTTTCCGGTGGCGTACGCCGCGCCCACAATCGAACCGATGGACGTCCCGCACACGATTTCGGGGTGGATGTCCAGCTCCGCGAGTGCTTCAATGATGCCTATATGCGACCAGCCCCGTGCGGAGCCGCTCCCCAGCGCCAATCCTATTTTCATGGCAGACCGCCTCATTGCATATTCGATCCTGCCCGGAGGAGGGCAGGGTGGATGCGCGTTTTTTGAAGTATTTTTTGATCGCGTTCCAGATTTTTTATACGGTGTGCCGCCGTTTCTGTCGATAGCGTTACAAATCGTTTCTTGAACATCGTGAAGCCCTATTCAGAGGAAGCGGAAGGCACCCGTTGGAACAGAAAACACCTAATAGTGTATAATAAAAAGAGAAAAATACAATCATTCAAGCGTATATGTGAGAAAAACGCGCGTGAGGAAGAAAATGCTTGACTTATTATAACTAAAAAACTAGTTTTTTAGTTATGAATACACACTACCTCAACGGACTGCCTCAGGAATGGACTGCCATCGCTGAAGTTTTTTCAGCACTGGGGGATGGGACACGGCAAACGATCCTGCTGCTCTTTGAGCCGGGGGAATCCATCGAGCTGAAAACCTTCGTGGACATCTTGCCGCTGAGCCGTTCGGCGGTGGTGCACCACCTTAAAGTCTTGGAGCAGGCGGGATTGTTGATCCCGCACAAGCACGGGAGGGCTCTTTCGTACACGCTCAACCTTGCCTGCGCCGTCCATGCGCTTGGACAGGTCAAGACGTACGCCGACGAACTGCTTGCCGCGACCGAAGCGGCGCAATGACACACCTTTTTGGAGTCGTTCCATGAGTACCGACAGCGGGAATCAGAAATATCAGGCGCTTGCCCTCGGGACCAGCTATGCCCTTGGGACCTTCAACGACAACTTCTTCAAGCAGGCCGGCCTGCTTCTTGCCGTGACCACGGGCAACGCGGTGTTCCAATCGCAGGTGACGTTCCTATTCGCGCTGCCGTTCGTGCTCTTCTCCGCATGGAGCGGCTGGCTTGCCGACCGTTTCGCCAAGAAAAGCCTCGTCATCTGCGCGAAGACGCTGGAACTCGCGGCTATGCTGGCGGGAGCGTGGGGCATGGTGACGCTCGACTGGAACTGGATGCTCGCCATGACCTTCTGCATGGGCCTGAGCTCCACGCTGTTCAGCCCGGCGCTCAACGGCTCCATCCCCGAACTGTTTCCCGTCGGCCAAGTCCCCCGCATCAACGCCTTGTTCAAGCTCGGGACCACGGCGTCCATCCTGTTCGGGGTGTTCCTCGCCGGGATCGCGCTGGATCAGGCATGGATCGAAACGGCTTACCCCTTCGGCCGCTGGCTGGTGGCGATATTGGCCGTGACCGTCGCGGCCGGGGGGCTTGTGAGTACGGCCTTCATTCCCGCGTACCCGGGAGCCGGAAGCCGCAACCCTTTCCCATGGTCGGCGGTCATCGATTCCTTCCGCTTTCTGCGCACTCTCCGCAAGGATGGCCCGCTGCACCTTGTCATCTGGGCGGAAGCGTTCTTCTATTTCCTCTCGACCCTGCTGTTGCTCGAGATCAATAACCTTGGGGGCGCGGAACTCGGCCTGTCCTATACGGCGACCAGTTTCCTGCCCGTAGCCCTGATGGTCGGCATCTGCGCGGGCTCGCTGCTCGCCGCCAGAGGCACGCCCGAAAGCTGGCGCACGCTGCTGGTCCCGGCGATCATGGGCATCGGCGTCCTGCTGTGCCTTGTGCCGGTCGTCGCCGCTGCCGATCCCGCGCTCCGGCTTCCATTGCTGTTCGGGCTGTACGCGCTTGCCGGGACGTGCGGCGGGCTCTACCTCATCCCGATCACCAGCTTTATCCAAGTCCGTCCCGCCGCCACGGACAAGGGGCGCATCCTCGGGCTCGACAACTGCCTTTCTTTCACCGGCATCCTGCTTGCGGGCCAACTGTATCTGCCCCTGTCATTGTTGCGGCCCTCGCACGGGCATGTGGTCCTCGGCATTCTCAGCTTGGGCGTTGCCTGCATGTTTCTGGCCGTGATGCGTGGTTTCGGGCGGCATCAAAACCCTGAAGAACCGTTTTCGGAGCCGGTCCCGGCGACTTCATCCTTGCCCCCGGTTGCGCATGGTCCCGGTTTTCGGGCGCTGCTGGCGTTTGTCCGCGGGCTGTTGCGGCTGCGCTATACGATAGAGGTGGAAGGGCTTGAAGCCGTGCGCGCCCGCGACGATGGGCGTCCGATTCTGTTCCTGCCCAACCATCCGGCACTTATCGACCCAGCGCTTGTCTACACGAGCCTTGCGGGCTTTGCGCCGAGGCCCCTCGGGGATGAACGCCAAGTCGAACAGCCGGTGATCCGCACGCTGACCCGATTGATCGGAACCATTTCCATACCGGATCTGCGCCGGGAGGGACGCACGGCGGAGAGCGGGGTGCATGAGGCGTTGGAACGCGTGGCCGGAGTCCTGCGCTCGGGCGGGAATGTCCTTCTTTATCCCGCCGGGGGGCTTACCCGTACGGGCCGGGAACGGCTCGGCGGCAATCGGGGGGTATACAGTTTGCGCGGGCTGGTTCCGGATGTACGGCTGGTACTCGTCAGGACGACGGGCCTCTGGGGAAGCTCGTTCAGCTGGGCGCGGGGTACGGCTCCGGATATCCTCAAGGGATTGGCCCGGGGCGTGTTCGAACTGCTGCTCAACGGCATATTCTTTATGCCGCGCCGACGGGTGCGGATATCGGTATCGGAACCGGAATTGCCCGGACAGGCCGATGGGCTGCGCACGCTCAACGAGGCGCTGGAAACCTTCTACAATGCGGACATGACGCCCGCGCTCGCTGTACCATACCATTTCTTGCTCGGTTCCACGCCGAAGGAACTGCCCGCGCCCGTAATGCAAACCCCGGACGGGGCTGCCTTGGCGGACGTACCAAAGGCCATCAGGGAAAGGGTATTGGCCATCCTGCGGGAAGAGAGCGGGGTGGAGGTTATCGAAGATACGGCGACGCTCGCCACGGATCTGGGGATCGACAGCTTGTCGCTCATCAATGTCAGCGTACGGCTTGAGGAGATTTCCGGCCAGCCCATCGAGCAGCTTGAAGCGCTGCGCACGGTTGGTGATTGTATCCTCGCGGCGGCAGGACTGCTCGGCGCGGCAGGTGAAGCCGCCGAACCGCCCGCCGCGTGGTTCCCCACGGGAGAGGCGCGCACCCTTTCGGTCCCGGACGGACGGAATCTGGTGGAGACGGCATTTCGGCAGGCCATGCGCTCTCCCTCGCGGCTCATGCTTGCCGACGGAGCTGCCGCACTCTCGGCGCGGGATATGATCATGCAGGCTTTTGTGCTGGCGTCCTTCATCAAGGCAAAAGCGGGGAACGGGGAGCGCGTCGGCATCATGCTGCCCGCTTCGGCTGCAGCCGTGCTCGTGTGGCTCGGGGCGCTCATGGCCGGAAAGACGCCCGTGATGTGCAATTGGACGAGTGGGGCGGCCAACTTTTCCCACGGCCTTGAAGCGGCAGGCGTGCGCCGCGTCTTCACTTCGTCCCGCCTGCTGGACAGGCTTTCCGGGCAAGGGTTCCCCGTCGGCGAACATGCCGATGTCTGGGTGGCGCTTGAAGACGCGAAGCGCCTTTCGCTCCCGGCGAAGCTCGGCGCGTTCCTCAAGTCCCGCCTGCTGGGTATTCCCTGCCTCGGAGAGGCCGTCATCCCGCGCCGCGTGCCGGAAACGGCGGCGATCCTGTTCACCTCGGGTTCCGAGGCTCTGCCGAAGGCCGTACCGCTCACCCATATGAACATCCTTGCAAACTGCCGGGACATCGCCGCCGTGCTCAAGATCACGTCGCACGACAGTATGTTGTCCATGCTTCCGCCGTTCCATTCCCTCGGGCTGACCGGGAACATCGCCTTGCCGCTGGCTTTCGGCCTGCCCGCCGTCTACTACGCGAACCCCACCGAAGGAGCACGGCTTGCGGCCCTGACCCGGCGCTGGAAGCCGACGATCACCGTGGCTCCCCCCACATTCCTTGACGGCATGTTGCGGAAGGCCCGCCCTGGGGATCTCGCTTCCCTGCGCCTCGGGTTCGTGGGAGCGGAGAAGTGCCCCGACAGCGTGTATGCGGCCTTTGCCGAGGCAGCTCCCGGCGGCGTCCTGTGCGAAGGCTACGGGGTGACGGAATGTTCCCCGGTCATCAGTGTGAACCGTCCCGGAAGCGTCCTTCCCGGCACCATCGGCCAGCCGCTGCCGTCCGTGAGGGTTGCCGTCGTGTCTGCGGAAGGGGAACCGCGCCGCGTGGCTCCCGGCGAAACAGGTATGCTGTTGGTGTCCGGCCCCAACGTCTTCGGCGGGTATCTGGGCGTGGATGCGGACAAGCAACCCTTTGTGGCTTTTGAGGGTATGGAATGGTACCGCACCGGGGATCTGGTGAGCGAGGCTGCCGACGGGTGCCTGACCTTCCGTGGACGCCTGAAGCGTTTCGTCAAGGTTGGCGGTGAGATGATTTCACTCCCGCAGATCGAGAGCGTGCTTGCGGCGGCTTTCGGCGAGGGACGTTCCGAAGAATCCGGCGAACAGGGCCCCGCGCTTGCGGTCGAAAGCGGAGAGGACGGAACCATTGTCCTGTTCACTACGCTCGACATTACCCGGGAAGAGGCCAATGCGGCCTTGCGGGCCGCGCGCCTTTCCGGGCTGTCCGCCGTCGCCCGTGTGCAAAAACTGGCGTCTATCCCGGTTCTTGGAACCGGAAAGACCGATTACAAGGCGCTCAAGGCGTCCTGCGTCTGAGGAGGCTCGCGCGCGGGGAGGTTCATTCTGAAAAGGCCTTCTTCCAAGGACAACCCGCGTTGGAAGGCGCAACAGGGATTCAAAACGAAGCCTCTTGAGAGGCTGAATGAGAGGCTCCGCGCGAATACGTTTGGGGAAGGGGGAATTTCTCTTTGGAAAAGTTCCTCTTCCTCAATAGCCCCACACCGTTTCAAAGCGCGTCGGTACTAACTCCCTTCCTCGGTTATCCCGTCAAAGCGGGCTATACAAAAAGATGAAGGCGCGGTAGGAATGCGCCATATTTCGGGGAGATTCCTTTCCGTTTTTTTGGAGGAAACGTTCATGGTACAGGTTCCTGTTTTGGCTATTCACGGCGGCGCGGGCACAATCAACCGGGAAGCCCTTTCCACTGAGGCGGAGCGCGAATACCGCGGCGCCCTTCAGTCCATTCTGGAGAAAGGGCGGGACGCGCTGACCGCCGGAGCCTCCGCCCTTGATGCGGTGACGCTGGCCGTGTCCATGCTTGAGGACTGCCCGCTGTTCAATGCCGGGCGCGGCGCGGTTTATACCAGTGCCGAAACCCATGAGATGGACGCCGCGATCATGGACGGCAGCACGCTGCGGACCGGCGCGCTTTCGTGCGTGCACGGCGTCAAGAACCCGATCCGGGCGGCCCGTGTGGTCATGGAGCAGTCTCCGCATGTCCTGATGACCAGCGACGGCGCGATGGCGTTCCTCCGCGAGCACGGCGTGGAATTCATGCCCGATGCGTACTTCGACACGGAACACCGTTTGGCTCAGCTGCATCAGGCGCAGACGAGGCAGCCCGGCGCGGCAGTGCTCGACCACGACGGCGCGGCTGCGGCGAGTAAACTTTCCTTCGCCGGAAATCCGCTCGACGAGAAGACGAAAATGGGCACTGTGGGGGCGGTGGCGCTGGATAGCCGGGGCAATCTGGCTGCGGCGACCTCCACGGGCGGCATGACCAACAAGCTTCCCGGACGGGTAGGGGATACGCCCATCGTCGGCGCGGGTTGCTATGCCGATGATGGCGTGGCGGTTTCCTGCACCGGTTCCGGCGAATATTTCATCCGGCTGGTGGTGGGGCACGACGTAGCGGCCCGCGTGCGCTATCAGGGGGCGAGCCTTGAGGACGCCGTACGCGCCGTGCTGGCCCGGGTAGGCGAGCTTGGAGGCACGGGCGGGCTCATTGCCGTGGATAAAAAGGGGCATGTGACGCTGCCGTTCATCTCCGAAGGCATGTACCGGGGATGTGTCAGGGGGGCGGAGGCTCCGCTCGTGGCCATTTATGGACAGGAAGAAGGCTGCTGAGCGTAGAAAAAACAGGTGGTGAGTTCATTCTGTATGTCGTTTCCGCCTGTTGTTTGCATTTATTCGTGAAGATGAGCGAGGTCGGTGATTTTGTTCTGTTTTTCACGATAAAGAGAAAAAAGGCATTCAGCCCTTTTTTGTAGAGGGGGAGTGCTTTTTTTCTATTGACAGAACAGGGTTGTTTAGGCTTCTAATGGATATTCTCGAACGAAAACGAAGGCTACGGGATTTTCCCAACGTGGTTTTGCCGGTTCAGCAAGGCCCTGTGAAATCCCCAGCCTCGAATTTGTTCCGCTAAAGTTGTTGGCTTGTCCGCGTCCGTCTCTGGAAACCGTTCCGGAAGGGGCGGAGTACCGTTAGGTTGGGAATTGGAGAAGGGAATGGGGCCGAGTGACAGAAACGTCCTGGAAGTCCAGGGATTGACCGTCCGCTTCGATACGTCCGAACGAAGCGTTGTTGCCGTAAAGGATCTGGGGTTTCACGTGCGGGCCGGGGAAGTTCTGGCCATCGTGGGTGAATCGGGTTCCGGGAAATCCGTTACGTCATTGTCCGTGATGCGCCTCATTGAGCATGGCGGGGGAACCATTGCCTCGGGGAAGATCTCCTTCACCCGCAGGAACGGTGGAAAACTCGATCTGGCCAAGGCCGCCGACAGTGTCATGCGCACTATCCGGGGCGGCGAAATTTCAATGATTTTTCAGGAGCCCATGACCTCCCTGAACCCCGTATTTTCCGTGGGGACACAGGTAGCGGAGGCGGTCATGCTCCATCAGGGGCTCAGCCACGCGGAGGCCGAGGCTGAAGCTCTCAGAATGCTTGAGCTTGTCCGTATCCCTGAAGCCAAGCAGATCCTCAAGCGGTATCCGCACCAGCTTTCCGGGGGGATGCGCCAGCGCGTCATGATCGCGATGGCCTTGTCCTGCAAGCCTTCCCTGCTTATCGCCGACGAACCGACGACAGCGCTCGACGTGACCATTCAGGCGCAGATCCTCCAGCTCATCCGGCAGCTGCAGGAAGAGATGGGCATGGCGGTCATCTTCATCACCCACGACATGGGCGTGGTGGCGGAGGTCGCTGACCGGGTACTCGTCATGTACCACGGGGAAGCGGTGGAAGAGGGCACCTGTGAGCAGATTTTCCACAACCCGCGCCACCCCTACACGCAATCCCTGCTGGCGGCTGTCCCGCGCCTCGGATCCATGCGGGGGACTGACGAACCCGCTCCCTTCCCGCTGCTGCGTATTACTGATCCCGAAGCCGAACAGCTGGGCACCGCCGACATGGATGAAACGCCCGTCGACATGCCCGAACCTGCCGCTTCCGCGCCATCCGTATCGGATGGACCCGTGCTCAGTGTGGATAACCTGATCACCCGCTTTGATGTGGAAACCGGTTTCTGGGGCAAGGTGAAACGCCGCGTCCATGCCGTGGAGCAGGTGAGTTTCAATCTGTATCCCGGCGAAACCCTTGGCCTGGTGGGTGAGTCCGGCTGCGGAAAGTCCACTATCGGCCGTTCGCTGATTGGGCTTGAGACCCCGCGTTCGGGCAGTATTGTGTTTAACGGGCAAGAACTTACGCAGGTATCCGGCTCTCAGCTGCAAAAGCTGCGGCGTAATATCCAGTATGTATTCCAAGATCCCTATGCGGCTCTGGACCCTCGCCTTACGGTCGGCTTTTCCATCATGGAGCCCTTGCTGATCCATAAGGTCTGTTCCCGGCAGGAGGCCGAACGCCGGGTTGGGGAACTGCTGGAGCGCGTCGATCTGGATCCCGCGATGGCCGTCCGCTATCCGCATGAATTCTCCGGCGGGCAGCGCCAGCGCGTCTGTATCGCCCGCGCATTGGCGATGAATCCGGAAATCATCATTGCCGACGAATCCGTTTCCGCCCTCGACGTATCCGTACGTGCCCAGATCATCAACCTCCTTCTGGCCCTCCAAAAAGAATTCCGCATTGCCTTCCTCTTTATTTCCCATGATATGGCCGTCATAGAACGCGTCTGCCATCGGGTGGCCGTTATGTACCTCGGGCAGATCGTGGAACTTGGCTCCCGGCGTGACGTCTTTGAAAACCCGTTGCATCCCTATACCAAACGACTCATGTCCGCCGTGCCTATTCCGGATCCCTCGCGGCGCACCATGTCGCATACCTTGTTGACTGGCGAAATCCCAAGCCCTGTCCGTTCAGCGGATTATGAGCCCGTGGTGGCCCCCCTGAAAGAAGTGAGCCCTGGCCATTTCGTATCTGAAGAGCAGGTGGCGAACTGGTTTTAGGATCGTCTAACGTTTCGCGCTTCAAGAGTGCTTCGCCGAGGGAGACGTTTTTCGGCGGGACTCCGTTTTCATGGCGAGCTTGGCTGCATAAAGGGTGCCTTTCGAGCCTGTTGGAGCGGAAGCGCTGAGTTCGTTCAACACGTTCAGGATTGTCCGACGTTCCGCGATGGCGCAGGGCGTCGTCATCAACCCGCCGTTCAGGCGCATCAGTGAGGAGTATGTATGTTTTTTTGTAAGACATGGAAAAAAGTGCTTATTGCCGCGACGATGGTTGTAGCGTTGTGCGCTCCGCAGGCCCATGCGTCCAAGGACGTGGTGCTTGCCATCGCCTCGACCCTGACCACCACCGACCCGTGGGATGCCAACGATACGCTGTCCCACGCTTGCGCGAAAACCTTCTATGAAGGGCTGTTCGGCTTCAACGAGAAGCTTGAGCTGCGTCCCGTGCTCGCCGAAAGTTACGACGTGTCCCCCGACGGGCTCGTGTACACCTTCCATCTGCGCAAGGGTGTGAAATTCCACGATGGTACCGATTTCAACGCCGAAGCCGTCAAGGTCAACTTCGACCGCGTTACCAACCCGGAAAACAAGCTGAAGCGCTACAGCCTGTATTCCAACATAGCCAAGACCGAAGTGGTCGACGACCTCACCGCCAAGGTGACCTTGAAGACGCCCTTCTCGCCTTTCATCAACCAGCTCGCGCACCCCTCCGCGGTCATGATTTCCCCCACCGCGCTCAAGAAGTACGGCAAGGACATCATGTTCCACCCCGTGGGCACCGGCCCGTACAAGTTCGTGGAATGGAAGCAGACCGATTATCTTAAGGGTGCGAAGAACGAGAACTACTGGCGCCCCGGCTTGCCCAAGATCGATACCATCACCTGGGTGCCCGTTGTGGACAACAACGCCCGTTCCGCGATGATGCGTACCGGCGAAGCCCACTTCACCTTCCCCGTGCCGTATGAACAGGCCGCCGTTCTGGAAAAGGACGAGCACCTCAAGCTGGTCGCCGCGCCTTCCATCGTGACGCGCTACCTGAACATGAATATGCTCCAGAAGCCGTTCGACGACCTCCGTGTGCGTCAGGCCATCAACTACGCCATCAATAAGGAAGCCCTCGCCAAGGTAGCTTTCAGCGGTTACGCCTTCCCCTCGGAAGGCCCGCTGCCGCAGGGCGTCGACTATGCCGTCAAGCTTGGTCCTTGGCCGTACAACCCCAAGAAGGCTAAGGAATTGCTTGCCGAAGCCGGATATCCCAATGGTTTCGAGACGACGCTGTGGTCCGCTTACAACCACACCACCGGCCAGAAGGTGATCCAGTTCATCCAGCAGCAGCTCGCTCAGGTGGGCATCAAGGCTCAGGTTCAGGCTCTGGAAGCAGGCCAGCGCGTGGAAAAGGTGGAAAGCCATCAGGATGCCGCCACCGCCCCCGTCCGCCTGTACTACACCGGCTGGTCCTCCTCCACCGGCGAAGCCGACTGGGGCCTGCGCCCGCTGTTCGCCGGCGACAAGACTCCGCCTTCCATGTACAACATTTCCTACTACAAGAACCCCACTGTGGACGCGGACATCATGAAGGCGCTCGGCACCACCGACCGCGCCGAAAAGACCAAGCTGTACACCGAAGTGCAGGAAGAAATCTGGAAGGATGCGCCCTGGGCCTTCCTCGTGACCGAAAAGCTGCTCTACGCGACCAGCAAGAAGCTGACCGGCATGTACGTCATGCCTGACGCCAACTACTTCTTCGAAGAAATCGATCTGCAATAATTCCAGTGTCAGGGCCGGGCGTCATGCCCGGCCCGTCATTCCGCCCTTCGGCGAGGTTTCAACGGATGCTCCACTATTTTCTCAAACGCCTCCTCGGGTTGCTGCCCACACTGTTTCTGGTCGCGGTGATCGTGTTCCTGTTTGTGCACATGCTTCCCGGCGATCCCGCGCGCCTTGCCGCCGGGCCGGAAGCGGATCAGGTCACCGTGGAACTGGTGCGCAAGGATCTTGGGCTGGACAAGCCCCTTCCTGAACAGTTCATCACCTATTTCGGCAACATCATTACCAAAGGCGACTTCGGCACCTCCCTGCGGACCAAGCGCCCCGTCAGTGTGGAAATCGGGGAGCGTTTCGCGGCGACCTTCTGGCTCACCGTCTGGAGCATGGTCTGGTCGGTCTTCTTTGGGCTGATCATCGGCATGATTTCAGCCACAAAGCGCAACAAATGGCAGGATCACGCGGGGATGGCGCTTGCCGTTTCCGGGATTTCCTTCCCGACCTTTGCGCTCGGGCTGTTGCTCATGGAAATTTTTTCCGTTTCGCTGGGCTGGCTGCCCACTGTCGGAGCGGACTCGTGGAAACACTATATTTTGCCGTCCATCACGCTGGGGGCGGGCGTCGCCGCTGTCATGGCCCGGTTCACTCGCGCGTCTTTTGTGGAGATCCTGCAGGACGACTACATCCGTACGGCCCGCGCCAAAGGCCTGAGCGAGTGGGCGGTCATCGTCAAGCACGGCCTGCGCAATGCGCTCATCCCTGTCGTGACCATGATGGGCCTCCAGTTCGGTTTTCTGCTCGGCGGTTCCATCGTGGTTGAGAAGGTATTCAACTGGCCCGGCCTTGGCCGTCTGCTCGTGGATGCCGTGGAAATGCGGGACTATCCGGTTCTTCAGGCCGAAGTGCTCCTGTTTTCGCTCGAATTCATCCTGATCAACCTGCTGGTGGATATCCTCTATGCCGTCATCAACCCACGAATCTGCTTCAAGTGATATGAGTATGCAAAACAACGTATCAGTCGCATCCGGCCCCACAAAAGTCCGTACTCCGTGGAGCGAATTCTGGCGCAAGTTCAAGCGGCAGCGCATGACGCTGTTTGCGGGCAGCTTCATTGGCCTGTTGGTTCTGATCGCCATCTTTTGGCCGTGGCTTGTGCCTTATGATCCTGAAAATTACTTTGACTACGATATGTTGAATGCTGGCCCCTCGCTCCAGCATTGGTTCGGCGTGGATTCCCTCGGGCGCGACATCTTCAGCCGCATCCTTGCGGGCGCGCGCATTTCGCTTACTGCCGGTTTTTCCTCCGTGCTGGTTGGCGCGGTTGTCGGGACGCTGCTTGGCCTGACCTCCGGGTATTTTGAAGGCTGGTGGGACCGTGTGGTCATGCGCGTCTGTGACGTGCTGTTCGCTTTTCCCGGCATCCTCCTCGCCATCAGCGTGGTTGCGGTTCTCGGAAGCGGTATGGCGAACGTCATTCTCGCCGTGGCGATCTTCAGCATTCCCGCATTCGCCCGTTTGGTGCGCGGCAACACGCTGTCACTCAAGCGCCAGACATTTGTCGAGGCGGCCCGCAGTCTCGGCGCCGGTCCGATGACGATTATGCTGCGCCATATTTTCCCCGGTACGATCTCGTCCATTGTCGTGTACTTTTCCATGCGTATCGGCACGTCCATCATCACCGCCGCCAGCTTGTCCTTCCTCGGTCTTGGCGCGCAGCCGCCCACACCTGAGTGGGGAGCGATGTTGAATGAGGCCCGCGCCGATATGGTGGTGGCCCCGCATGTGGCGATTTTTCCGAGCCTCGCCATTTTTTTGACGGTGCTCATGTTTAACCTTTTCGGTGATGGCCTGCGCGACGCGCTTGATCCCAAGATCGATCAGGAATAGCCATGAACGGATTGGATTTCCCCCGCGTTGGGGTTTTGCCGAGCGGTCAGTTGGATGCGATCACGGACGTGGGCGATATCCGCGTCGGGCATTGCACGCTGGATGAAGGAAATGTTCATACCGGTGTGACTGTGGTGCTCCCCAACGACGATCCGCTCATGCAAAAGCCGCTTGCCGCCAGTTGTATATTCAACGGTTTCGGCAAAAGTGTCGGTCTGATGCAGATGGCGGAACTCGGTTGTCTCGAAACGCCGCTGGCGTTGACCAACACATTTTCCGTAGGGGCAATCGCCACGGCGCAGATCCGTGCGGCGGTGTCCGCGCATCCGGAAGTAGGCCGGGAGTGGTCGACGGTCAACCCGCTGGTTCTTGAATGCAAC
Source organism: Bilophila wadsworthia ATCC 49260 (assembly GCF_000701705.1). Taxonomy (GTDB): domain Bacteria; phylum Desulfobacterota; class Desulfovibrionia; order Desulfovibrionales; family Desulfovibrionaceae; genus Bilophila; species Bilophila wadsworthia. The sequence continues at coordinate 25,698 of NZ_JNJP01000009.1, forward strand.
GATGGGTATTTGAACGATATCCAGGCTCTTGCCGTAACTGAAAAACATTATACCGAAGCTTGCGCCTCGGCTTCACGCGAATTCATGCAGGGAAGTGTTGGAGCCGGGCGGGGCATGTCCTGTTTCCATCTCAAGGGGGGCATTGGTTCGGCCTCCCGAATAGCGGAGTGCGGTGGGCAGGCCTTTACGGTAGGCGCGTTGGTGCTCTCCAATTTCGGCAAAGCGGAACACTGCCTGTTGGCTGGCCGTCCCGTGGGCCATCTTTTGCAGGAACGGCTGGACCGTATCGGTGCGGAAGCCGCCGTGCTCGCCGCTGCACCGGAAAAGGGCAGCATCATCATGCTGCTGGCGACCGATGCGCCGCTGGATGTATTGCAGCTCGGACGGCTGGCCCGGCGGGCTGGGAATGGCCTTGCACGGACGGGCTCTCTTTTTGGACATGGCAGCGGAGACGTAGCCATTGCCTTTTCTTCCAGCCAGCATCTCCCGCAGTTGGCGGAATCCGCCGTGCCGCTTCTTCATGCACCGGACGGCTGGATGGACCGACTGTTTCAGGCTGCCGCCGAGGCGACCGAACAAGCTATTTTCAAAGCCCTGTTTTTTGCGGAACCGTTTGTCGGGCGCGATGGCCATAGACGGCCCTCCATTCAGGAAGTTTTGCCGGAATGGCGTGATATCGTACGGAGCTAAAAACCGCAACAGCTCTGGTTCGGAATACGGAGAAAACGATGCGCATTTTAATTTCTGCGGATATTGAAGGTATCAGCGGGGTTATGAGCCCGGAGCAGACGAGCCCCGGATCTGGCGAGTACGAACGGGCGCGGCTGCTCATGACACGAGAAGTCAATGCCGCCGTCGAAGGTGCATTGGAAGGCGGAGCTACCGAGATATGGGTGGCTGACGGGCATGGGCAATACAACAATATCCTGTTGGAAGAGCTGCATCCGGGTGCGTGCCTGGTCTCTGGAAAGCCGCGCCTGTTTGGTATGATGGGCGGCCTTGATTGCGGTCCGTGGGATGGCTTGTTTCTGATCGGATATCACGCGCGTGCCGGAGCTCATGGCGTACTGGCCCACACCATCAACGGATCGGCGTTCGCCGAGGTCTGCATCAACGGTGCTCCTGTAGGTGAGTATTATCTGAATGGATTGCTGGCTGGGGAGTACGATGTCCCCGTCCGTCTGATCAGCGGTGACGACCGGCTCGCTGAAGAAGCTGTTTCCGTTTACCCCAATGCGGAGATCGTGACTGTGAAACGGGCGTTGAGTACGAGGGCGGCCATTCATCAGCCGATTGGGGTGGTCCATGAGGCCTTACACGTGGCCGCCCAGAAGGCCCTGCGGAATGTCTCATGCAAGCCGTTGAAACGTGCAGGGCCGTTTTCCGTACAGGTTTCCACAGTCCGGACCTACCATGCAGATCTTTTCTGTATGCTTCCCGGTGCAAAACGACTGTCTCCAACATGCCTTGAGTTTATCACGGATACTCCGTTTGCCATTTCTCGGACACTCAATTGTTTTTCGAGCATGGCGGCTTCGGTACACTAGTTGGTAGTTGGGATGAATATGCGGCGCGCGATTTTTCCGCGCGTCTTTTTTTGTGGAATGGCAAATTTTCTTTAGAGAAGGCGCATACTACCGTATTGCTTATGTAATTATTTGTAATTATACGATAAATTATGAAAATAAGGTGCCCGTATAGAAAAAAAGATGGAAAATGTTCATTTCTAGTTTAGTTAACTTTACTGTCATAAAGTTAACTAAACTTTTAAAGTAGAATAAAAGCCCTTAAAATGCGCTGTAATCGTTTTGAAGCACTTTACGATTCATATATCGTAAAAAAAATTTTAGCGCCTTAAAATCGATTTTTGCAAGACTTTTTCTTTGGAGTCATACGGACCATATCTCGATTTACGGGAATAAAGTTTCCTGACTTGCTTAACAGATCTCCTGAAAGCGCGATCCCGGTCCAGATTTGTAAAAGCTCTATGCTGCCAACATCGTTCTCACATCAGGGCATTTTGGGGGTGGTTTCGGACAACACCATAAAAGCCTTTTATCCTGAAAGCCGCCTCCGGCAACTATCAGCCCATCGCAATACCCTCAATCTCATGAAATGCAAAGGGAATGTGCCTTGCGGTGCCCTCATAAGTTCGATAGGCTGTAGCTGTCTCTTGTTCATGGAGGTTTTATTCATGCCCCTTCCGGCACTCTCATCTACACAACTTCCCGAAGCCATACCTGATTGGACACCGCTTGATCGGAAGCGTGTCCTGGAACATTTCATGCTCAGCCGCGATTATGAAAATATCGCAGAGTACATTTCTTTTCAGTCGGATCTCCTGCCCGACGAACGCGTCATCCTCTTTTTCCTCCATGCGGTGTATGCCAACTCCACAAAAACAATAGAATTATATGCACTGTATATCATTGGACTTTTCAATTATGCGAAGAAAAGCTTTAACCATCTGAAAGCATGGGATATTGATGCCTATTTGCGGCATCTGACAAACAAAGGGTTGAAACCAAGTTCTCGGAACACGGCGGCGGCCACGCTCCGGAGTTTTTTCCGGCATCTCGTCGATTCCGGCGTCTGTACAGTCAACCCCGCCGCTTTTTTGAAACGAAAACGTAATGACGGCAAGGGGTCCTTGCCGGGCCATCTGTCGCATAGCCTCGGGCGTGATGAACTGGAGCGCCTTTTCGCTGGCATGGAGGAAGTAGGCGCACCGTTTCGTGATATTGTCCTTTTCCGGGTCTTGTTCATGACGGGACTGCGCGCCGAAGAAGCGGTATCTCTCAAATGGATGAATGTGATCAACTGGCAAGGGCGCTGGTATCTTGACGTGCTGGGTAAAGGCAGCAAGGCACGGCGGGTGTATCTTCCTCAGAAAGCCCAAGCGGCGCTTGAAGAACTGCGGCGTCACACCTCGCCTCGACCGGAGTATCCGATCTTTGAAAACCTCCGCCACCGAGGACGCCCCATCTCGCGGCACGGGCTGTATGCTCTCGTCAAGAAATGGTCTTCCCTTGTCATCTCCAGAGGCGACGTTTCGCCGCACTGGTTTCGCCATAGCTGTTTCACACAGCTCGCAAGCCGTGGAGCCCGCCTTGAAAGCATTCAGGCCCTTGCCGGACATGCGAATATCCAAACCACCATGCACTATAACGAGGCGGCCCAGCTTATGTCTCCGGCAAGTGCCATCTTTGACGAGGAATAACCGCATCCTAGCGCGCTGCTGTGCAATCAGGCTTAGAGTCTCCTGAGCTGAACATCCATGAATAATGGAACGGCATGGTCCCGCCAAGCTTCATCCGCCGCCTTGCTGGGCGAAAAGGAGACGCGGCAGCCAGTTCATAGACAAGGACGCCCCAGTTGTTGGGGCGTCCTTGTCTATAGGGGAAACAGGCGGTACGTTGATGAGACGGCACGGTGCCGCCTGTTCGGAGGAACCGGAAGCTTTCTCGGAAAGGGGGATTATCCGAAGAAAGGCTCCGGAAAGTAAATATGCATGATGTTGGTGAAAAAAACCTGGAAAAACACGATAAACGCCGCCGTAAACACAAGATTGGCGAGCAGCGCCTTACCGGTTTTTTTGGGGGTCAGCACGATGAGCATAGCAAATATGCCGACGGCCATGCAGATGTTGAATGAAACATACATCGCGCCAAGCACTTGTGCGATGAAAACCGTGGTAACAAGACACCACCGCTGTGGGGGAATGTCTCCGAAGAAGGACATTTCTCCCTTGCCTGCCATGATGGCCCTGAGCGCCAACAGCACGCTGCTCGCCATGATCAGGTACAACACGCACAGCGGGAAGAGTACGCCCTCGCGGGGGATGCCCTCAAGCTGGCTCCGCATGACGAGGCTGAAGGCGATGAGAAAAACAGCGGTCAGAATATCTATGGTACGTTCTTTCATCTGCATCCTTCCTGATGGGCTGCGTCGCATCCCAACATTTTCTTATTGAGCCGTATACGCCATTGTGCAGTAAAGGCGATATGTTCCAAAAATCAAACCTTTTTGGCCCCGCATTCCTTCCAGATGGAATACCCGAGCGAAAGCAGCGTAAGGATGATAAGCGCAAGGCTCTGCGGGCGGGAGAAGAAGAACAGCATGATATTGCCTTCCGCCGCTCCGAGATGAAGCGACAGCTTGAATCCTTCCTCCATCGTAGTGCCGAGGATAAGCCCGAGCGCCATAGGAGCGACCCCATACTTATACCGCACAAGCACGTAACCGAGTAAGCCGCAAGCCGCCATGGACAGGACGTCCATCAACGAGCTGCTGATGGAGTAGGAACCAACCACCGACAGCGCCAGGATCGCCACAACCAGAAAGTGCTGCGGAATTTTCAGCGCCCGCACGAAGATACGCACCAGCACGAGGCCGAGCAGCAGGATGATGAAGTTCGACAGGATCAGCCCGAACGTATAGGTGAATACGATGTCGCCCTGCTCCGAGAACAGATCGAAGCCCGGCTTCAGGCCGTGGGTCATCAGCGCGCCGAGCATCACGGCGGCGGGTGCGCTGCCGGGGATGCCAAGGGTGAGCATCGGGATCTGCGCTCCGCCGACAACCGCGTTGTTGCAGACTTCGGGAGCCATGATGCCTTCCATGACCCCGGTGCCGAATTCTTCGGGCTTCTTGGAAAAACGCTTGGTTTCATTATAGGCTACGAAGGTCGCTATGTTGCCGCCCGCGCCCGGCATGATGCCGACAATGACCCCGATCACACCGGCTACAAGCGTGACCCATATGCGACGGAAGAAATCCTTCGACGTTTGCCAGAATACACCGGGGGCCGGATTATAGGGAGCCATGGCGCCCTTTTCCCCAGCGGGGCGCAGGAGCAACAGGGCCTGAGGGATGGCGAACAGCCCGATAAGCGCCGGGACCACGTTGATCCCGCCCATGAGTTCCATGGTATTGAAGGTAAAGCGGGGATACCCGGTGACCGGGTCCATGCCCACGCAGGCAAGAACGAGGCCGATAAGCGCGCCGATCACGCCCTTGAGGACATTGCCCGAAGAAAGGGAAGCGATGATCGTCAGTGCGAACACGCACAGCCAGAATTGTTCGGGCGCACCGAATTTCATGGACACGTTGGCGAGGGGCACGGACAGAAACAGGAGCGCCGAAACGCCGAAGATCCCTCCGAACACCGACGAAATGAGCGCCGTAAAAAGGGCTTTCTGCGCTTGCCCCTTCATGGCCATAGGGTATCCGTCGAACGTGGTGCAGAGGGCCGCCGCCGTTCCCGGAGTATTGATGAGAATGGAAGGGATGGACCCGCCGTACTCTGAGCCGCAATACACGGAACCAAGCATCAGCAGCGCGGTTGCCGATTCAAGCCCGAATGTAAAAGGGAGGAGCAGCGCGATGCCGAGCGTGCCGGACAATCCGGGGACGGCCCCCATAATGATGCCGAAACAGGCGCTCAGAGTCATGAGCAGCAGCGTGACCGGGTCGGACAGATTGGAAAGGACTACCCACGGATCAAACATGTTCATCTCGCTCGTTTCATTGGTGAAGCATCAATGGCGGGAGGGGTTTCCCCCTCCCTCGGAACCTACTTGAGGAGACCGTAGGCCTCCAGGATTTTTTTGGCCTGTTCGCCTTCCGTACGGATGATTTCACCGAAGGCCTTGCCGGTCTGGAACTGAGGCATCAGGCCGCTGCTCTTGACCGCCTTCTGGTATTCAGGGTTGGCGCAGAGTTCCGCGAACTTGGTTTCCAAATACTGCCGTGCTTCGGCAGGAATGTTCTGGGGCGTGGCGAGCCCGCGATATTTGCCGGATTCAATGGCGTAGCCCTGTTCAATAAACGTGGGCACGTCGGGGCACAGCTCATAGCGTTCCTTGCTGCCGATGGCGAGCCCGCGGGTCTTTTCCATGCGCAGGAAGCTGGAACCCGAGCCAAAATAGGCGTCCACTTCGCCGCTGAGCAAAGCCGGGATGGCTTTGCCGCTGCCGGAATAGGGGACTTGCGTGAACTTCGCGCCGGTGAGCTTTTCAATCTGCATGAGGAAGAGATGATCGCCGGTGAGCTTGCCCACTGTCGCCACCTTCACCTTGCCGGGATTGGCCTTGGCGTACTCAATGAGATCCTTAAACGTCTTATAAGGGCCGTCTTCGGGAACCATGACCACGTCGGCGTCGTAAACGAGGCCGCAAAGCGGGCTGAGCTGTTCCGTTTTGTAGCCCGGCTGCCCTTCGGGGCGCAGCATGGGCTGGAGCACGATATGGGGGAGGTCCACGCCGCCGATGGTGTAGCCGTCCGCCTTCGCGCCGACCAGCCACGTCCAGCCGATTTCCCCGCCCGCGCCGGCCTTGTAGGTTACGACGATGGGCTGATCAAAAACACCTTTGGCGAATTTTTCGAGGAGTCTGTGGCTGACGTCGCTGCCGCCGCCCGCATTGAACGCGGTCATCAGGGTGATCGGCTTTGCCGGATACTCGGCTGCCTGCGCGGGAACGGCCAAGAGGCCGAGGGCCAGGAGAGAGGAAAGGAACAAGCTTTTCATGTCTACCTCCAACAGGTGTTCAGGTGGCAGTTACAGGGCGTTGTCCGGGATTCAGCTTTGCAGGAAGGCTTCCACGGCCTCCACGGTCGGGGGGATGACGCCGGGCGTTTCGCTTTCGTCGGTGGCGACCTGCGGAACGTTCAGCCCATGTCCGGTGAGGTTGCAGACGGTAAGGCCCGGATTTTCAAAACCGGGCACCTTCACAAGGTACCGCAAGGCTGCCACGGAGACGGAACCCGCCGGTTCCGTGAACAAGCCTTCCTCCCGCCCCAGTTCACGGATGGTGCGGATAAAGTCGGCATCGGAAACGGAAATCATGGTACCGCCGGTTTCGCGCACGGCCTGTAGGCAGTAGCGCCCCCAGTACGGATTGTTGTTCATGATGGCATCGGAAAGGGAAGGCTTCTTGTCCACGGGTGTCACGGCATCGCGACCTTCATGGAAGGCGCGGGCCGTGGGATCGCAGGCTTGCAGCTGCACACCGACAAGGCGCGGCATACGATCAATGACCCCGGCGGCAAACATCTCGCGGAAAGCATCATGCGCGGCGACCATCCCGGCCCCACCGCCGCAAGGGATCAAAACCGTATCCGGGGCCCGCCCAAGCTGCTGGACGATGCCGTAAGCGAAGGTACGCTTCGCGGCGATGCGGTAAGGATTTGGGCCGCCACACTGGAACCATTTGCGGCGCTTGACCATTTCCCCACAGATCCGGCTGGCGGCGGCCATGTCGCCGTCGATGCGGACCACGCGCCCGCCGTAGACGAGGCTTTTAAAAATTTTCGCTGCGGAAACGTGCTTCTGCACGAAGACCACGGGATTCAGCCCGGCCCGGGAACCGTAGGCGGATACGCTGGCCGCGTTGTTGCCGGACGAGGACAGGCACACGGTCTTACAGCCGAATTCCAGTGCTTTGAGCACGCACAAGGCTGTGCCGCGATCCTTCAGAGACAGGGTCGGCCCCTGTTCCACTTTGAAATAGAGATCCGGAATACCAAGTTTTTCACCATAGCGGTGAGAAGGCAACAGCGGCGTTTCAGCTTCACCGAGGCTCACGCGATCAATGAGGGACTCGTCGGAAATCGGCAGGATGGACCGCCACTGACGGAGGAATGAACGCCCTTCTGGGGCGGGCAGCCCCGCGCTCAGTGCCTGACGGAGCGACGCCTCGGAAAAAATGACGCGCATGGGTGCGCCGCAATCGGGACAAGACAGGGCACATTCAGCCTCAGGAATGCGTTTCCCGCATTCACGGCAAACAAGCCCCAGACATTCTGTATGCATATGAATCCTCCTGAGTGGAAAAGGCTTGACGCCTCTCGTGTACGAACAACGGTCGAGCAGTGACGACGTTTTTTAGTCGTCCGTCGACAGTATGTGAAAAGAAACACGCCCTGTCAATACTTTGTCGACAAAAATAGTCGACAAAAATGAACCACGTCATGCGCCACTCAATGAAATATCTTCATTTATCTAATTATATAAATAAAATAAGTGTATTCTATACCCTCAAAAAGCAAAAGAATATGTTTCCGCTGCTCACATGGCCGATGCCGATTTCCTACGGAAACAGGCTCCCAGTGAAATTTTTGAGCCGCCAAAAACGGAAAAATCGGGAGTTCCGCCCAGTGTTCTCTTTCAGCACTCCATACGGGTTCGGTCGGCAGACTGCCTCTTTCCTGGTGGCGCAACAGAAATCCGAACCTTCCGGGCTTGAGCGTTGCGCACATTTCTTCCCACTGGAGGTCTTGCGCGGCACAGGGCTTTTACGTTTTCACCATCGAGAGCGCAACATATTTACAATAATTGAAAATCTATACATGGAATGAGCACAACGCCCGTCCGCTCCGGCCTCTCCCCTTTCCCTGAAACCGCGCTTACAGGCCGTCGGACTGATGCCGGGTGGAAACTACTTTGCGTCTTCCTTCCCGGCTTTCCGGGTTACTGACTCGCTGGTTTTTCTGTTGCCGCCCAAAGCACCGCTCCTTACCTACTCGTCACAGCCTCTTTGAGGAACTTTTAGGCGTTGTGACAAACAGCACTTGACACGGGCAGTCGACCGAGTTTTAATACAGTCAACGGTCGACAAAATGTCTTTTCACCACCCATCTTTGAGGTAGCTATGAAAACGTTCTATGCTTTACTGCTTGCTTTGGGGATCTGCCTTGGCCTCACGTTCCCGGCGATGGCGGAATACCCCGCCAAGCCGATCATGCTCATGACCGCATTCAACGCGGGCGGCGGCAGCGACCTGAGCCATCGGCTCATCGAGAAATTCGCCAAAGGTGTCATCCCTCAGCCCATCGTCGTAACCTACAAAGCCGGCGCGGGCGGGGAAATCGGCTGGACGTGGCTGATCGGCGCGAAGGCGGACGGGTACAATATCGGCGGCGTGGATCTCCCCCATATCGTGCTCCAGCCCATGCTGCGCCCCGAGGGCCAGCCGGGCTACAAAACGGAACAGCTTAATCCGCTTTGCTGCCTCGTATTCGATCCGGATATTCTGATCGTCAGTGAAAAGAGCCCGTTCAAGAGTTTCGGAGAATTGATCGAATACGCCAAGGCCAATCCCGGCAAGGTAAAGGCCGCGACCGTGGGCAAGCTCACCGGCGACCATATCTTTCTCATGAACGTGGAAAAGTTCACCGGCGCGCAGTTCACGCAAGTCCCTTATCCCGGCGGCAGCAAAGCGGCCCCGGCGCTGCTCGGCGGCGAAGTGGACTGCTATTTCGCTTCCACATCCAACTTCCTGCGTATGCAGGGCGCGCGCGGCCTCGCCATTGCAACCAAGGATCGCTATGAGCTCTGCCCTGACGTCCCGACCATGAACGAGCTTGGCTATAAGCTCGAATCCGCCAAGTATCGCGGACTCGCCACTCCGCCGAACTTCCCTGCGGAAGCGCAGGCGTATCTTGAAGCCGCGCTCGCCAAAGTATGCGCCGATCCTGAATATCAGGCGGGCGTACGCGGAGCCGGTCTGCTCCCCTACTATAGGGACGGGAAGGCGTTTGGCGAAATCATCGAACAGGAAAAGGAAAAGGCCCGCAAGACCCTCAAGGAGCAAGGGCTGATCCAGTAGCAAGGCGGAGGCGTTCCCCTTCTGACATGATAAGGCCAAACTGCGGCGACGCGGCAGGAAGCCCTCCGGTTCGTACCACCAGACGGATCGGAGGGCTTTTTTGATGGCAACAGCTGGTACGGGTGGGTGAGGAAGATGTATGGGCTATCCGGTACCAAGAGAACACAAAAACGCCGGGGAGATTTTCCCCGGCGTTTTTGCATTCATCCGAATGGATGCCCGTTAGCCTTCCAGCTGGCTGCGGTAGTCAGCCGCCGTCATCAGGGCGGGCGTTTCCGTGGGCCGGATGCGGAGCATCCAGCCGTCGGCATAGCAGTTGAGGTTCACGAGCGTTGGCTTGCCTTCCAGCGCCTCATTGCGTTCAACCACTTCTCCGGCCACGGGCATATACAACGAACTGACGGTCTTCAGGGATTCCACCGTCCCGAATTCGTCATCGGCTCCGAAGGAAGCGCCCGCATCGGGCAGATCGACGAACAGGATTTCGCCAAGCTGATCCTGTGCGAAATCCGTGATGCCGATGACCAGCGTGTCGCCGTCCTTGCGGGCCCATACGTGGCGGGCCGTGTAACCGAGATCTTCAGGAAGGTTCAGGGATTGTGTGTTCATGATGCCTCCGGCTGTTCGCCGCACCGGGCGGACCTGTGCGGCATGGTTGAGGGAAACGGGAGCTAGGCGAGCATCCCGGCGGCTTCGTACAGCCCTTCCGAAAGGGTCGGGTGGGCATGGATGGTTTCAAAGAGATCCCGTGCCGAGCACCCCTTCTGAAGGGCAAAGGTTGCTTCGGCGATGAGATCCGAGGCGTGCGCCCCGGCAATGTGAACGCCGAGGAGTTTGCCTGTGCCTTCTTCGGCAACGATTTTGAAGAGTCCGGAAAGCGCGCCCATAGCCTGCGCCTTGCCGAGTTCCCGGAACTGGAAAACCGCCGAGCGGACCGCTATCCCCTGCTCTCGGGCCTGCTCTTCCGTCAATCCCACATCGCCGATTTCCGGCGAAGTAAAAATGGCCGAAGGAACCACCGTATACGATTGTACTTTTTTCTTTTCAGGGTGCAGGATGTTATGAACCGCCGTATGCGCTTCGGCTGCGGCCATGTGTGCCAGCATGATCCGCCGTGGGCCGGTGACGTCGCCAATGGCATACACGCCGGGGACCGACGTTTCCAGCGTATCGTCGACGACGATCCACCCGCGCTGGTCAAGCGCAATCCCCGCTTCGGCCAATCCAGCGGTATTCGGGACCCGGCCCACGGTAACGCAAACGGCGGAAGCGTTCAGGACACGGGAATCGCCCGCCCCTGTGGGGAAAGGCGCTATTTCCACCGCCGCCCCGCCGTCACACGGGGTCACGCGGGAAACCGTATGGGACAGTTCCACGGCGATGCCCTTTTTCTTCATTTCTCGGAGCAGCAAACGGCTGATTTCGCCGTCTACGGATGGCAGGGGAAGCAGACGCCCCTGCCCTTCGATGACCGTCACTTTCGCACCGAAGGCGCGGTAGATGAAAGCGAGTTCACAACCGATAACCCCGCCGCCGACAACGACCAAATGTTCGGGCACGGTTTGCAGCTCCAGCGCGTCGTCGCTGGACAGGACAAGCCGATGATCCACCGGCAGAGAAGGCAGCTCCAGCGGAGAGGACCCGGTGGCGAGAATGACCCGATCCCCGGCAATTTCCAGAGATCCGTCCACGGAAGCAACCCTGACGAGCCCGGCGCCGACAAATTCAGCATCGCCGCGAACGACACGGACCTTCAGCTGGGCGGCGGTCTTTTCGAGCCCGGTTTGCAGGGTCGCCGTCACCTTGCGCTTGCGGGCGACGATGGCGGACATGTCCGGTGTGGCGGCGCAATCCCCGGCAATGCCGAACTCCCTGAGCCGGGCAACCGTGTCCAGCGCGTCCGCCGACGAACGCAGCGTCTTCGTCGGGATACAGCCCGTGTGCAGGCACGTTCCGCCGAGGTGGGCGCGTTCGACGAGGGTGACTTCAACTCCAGCTTTCGCGGCGGCGAATGCGGCGGTGTAACCTCCGGGGCCGCCCCCGATGATGGTCAGCTTCATGACGCGCTCCCTCCCCTGCAGACGCTATGCGATACGTTGATGCCTTCAAAAATGGACGCCGTAATAAGACAGTTTTTGACGATCTTCGCGCAGTGGTCCACCTTGGCGGCGTAGGCTTCGTCCGCGTCGACAGTCACGTCGATATCAATGCCCACAAGGCGCATCGCGCCGTCCGCATTGGGTTCCTTGGTTCCTGTTCCCTGCGCCCGGATAGCGCGGAAAGGGACCCCCCTCGCCACGAGCGCCGCCCGGATGCTTCCGCAAAAACAGCTCAGGGCCGCCGCGATGAGCAGGGTGGACGAGTTGCCGCCCCGCTCCGTTTCCGGGACCCCCGTATAGTCCATGACAATATCTTTAAGGACAGATGAACCCGTATGGACGGTATAAACGTCGCCTTCTTGAACGAACGAAACCTGTATGCTTTGGGACATTGCTGACTCCTTGTTTGTTGTGGGATGGCGGGAGATTAATGTTCCTATCCGGCTTCCATGTCCATGAAAACAGTTACCCCGCCAGCTTCGGGTTGGCGGCGAGCCCACGCAGCAGAGCGGGGACCGAATACATGGCGAGTGCCGAGCTACGCGGATTCTGGGGCAACGGGGCCGGGCGGGTCATCGTTTCCAATGTGCAGTCCCCGGCCCTGGCCGAAATATGGTGCAGAGTCCCTGCCGCACAGGGATCCGCGAACAGGCGCACCCGCGTACGGGAAAAACCGAGCCCCGCCAGGCCAAGGCTGACCGCGACGTTCACGTTTGCGGGGAAACGCCGGATCGCCTCTTCCGCCGTGCCGCTGAACAGCAGCCGCGCTTCGGGGGACATGATCAGCGCTTCTTCCGCCGTGGGCGGGATGAGCTCCGAGAGAGGCGGCATCTGGCCGAGGCTGCGGGGATGCTTCACAGTGGTGAGGGTAACGGCATCAAGCCCCATTTCCCGCATGGCCCGGATGCCGTCCAGCCCGGCGATGGCTCCGGACGGCACATGCACCGCCGCGCGGGCCGCCTCCACATCGCGCAACAGAGCGGGATCAAGCGAAAATCCGCCGACGCTCAACGGCACGACGGCTTTTCCGGCGGCAAGGCAAGCCCGCACGATATCCGGCATGGCGGCGGCACTCGTGGCTTCAACGAGCAAATCGCATGTTTCGATGAGCTGTTGCAGGCCTAGCACCGGAACGTCTCCGAGCTCCAGCGCGAGCCCCTCGGCGTGCGCCGTGGTGCGCGAAAAAAGCCCGCCGAGACGGTAGGACGGCAGTTGTTCACGGATATGCCGGGCGATGAGCCGCCCCATTGCGCCGCATCCGATGATCCCAAGAAGCGCTGGTCGCATTGCTTTCTCCAAAAGGTCTGTAGGGAGCATAGCCGAAAACCGTTTTATTGTCGACAATAATGGTCGACTAAAATAAACCGACTTATACAATTTCCCGCAGCCGTCCACAGAAAGGGCCCGCCATCCTGTAGAAAACACCCTTCCTACGTAAAACCCCCGGCGGGACCGGGGGTTATATGGGAGACGGTATATGGGAGGGAGGCTTAGAGGACGGCGATGGCTTCGATTTCCACGCGCGCGCCTTTAGGCAGGGCGGCGACGGCGACACAGGAACGGGCCGGGGCATCGGCTCCGAAGGTTTCGCTGTACACACTGTTCACAGCCTGAAAATCAGCCATATCCACGATGAATACGGTCACTTTGGTCACATCGGCGGGCGTGGCTCCGGCTTCGGCGAGGACGGCCTTCATGTTGGCAAGGGCCTGCGCGGCCTGTTCCTTCACATCATTGGAAACGAGTTCACCCGTGGCCGGAACCATACCGATCTGGCCGGAGAGATACAGGGTGCCGCCTTTATGGATAGCCTGCGAGTAGGGGCCGATGGCGGCGGGGGCTTTGGGAGTGGAAATCACGGTTTTCATGGCGTTTTCCTTGTTTGCGTTAGTTCGCCCATTTAAAGGTGAACACCTGCTCGACATCGGGATGCAGGCTCAGGTGGACCGGGCAGGTATGTGCGGCACGTTCGATCATGGTCTTCTGCTTGTCGGTGTATTCTCGATCGGGCATGATGAAGGTCACCTCGATCTTGCCGATGCGGCGCGGGTTGGCGCTCATGGTCTTAGCGACTTCGATTTCCGTTCCGACAACGTCCACGTTGTGCATCTTGCCGTAAATGCCGATGATCGTCATGGCGCAGGACGCGAGGGCGGTCACGCAGAGGTCTGTGGGGGAAAAGGCTTCGCCCTTGCCATTGTTGTCCACGGGGGCGTCGCTCACCAGTTTGGTCCCGCTCGCGACATGGGTGCATTCGACACGCAGATCGCCAAGGTATTTTGCGGTAACTGTAGCCATGTGGTTCTCCTTTGTCGTCAGGGTTGAGCTTGTTGCTGAAAGCACAATACCTCGGACACGCAAAATGGTCAACAGTATACCGTCGACTTATTTTCGAACAAAGAAACTTCGCCGTCACCCGGGCGTGGTTCCCCGTATTTCCTTATGCCTCTGGGAGTATCCCTGTCGGGAAACGCTCTAACCGGGTATCAAAGAAACATCGGCAGGCATCAGAGGAGAAAAGCGGAAGCGGCAACAGTCGACTAAAGCAGTCGACAGTAAGCGGGATATAAGGTATCTCCTGCCGGTACGACGAACCTGGAGGAGAGGAATGCACGGGAAAGGAGAGGCACCAGCCATCCGTATTCTGGAAGAAGCGGGTGAAGACGTGGGGCGTTTGGAATATCGTTTTGTCGAACGGGGCGGCACGAAGGACGCAGCCCGGCAGCTTGGGCTGTGCGAACACGACATCGTAAAAAGCCTTGTGTTCGACGACGGGAAGGGAGGGCAGGCAGTCATGGCGCTCATGCACGGCGACGAGCGCGTATCCCTGCACAAGCTCCAGCGGCTTTCGGGCGTGCCGCATCTCCAGCCGAGTTCGCCGGAAAACGCCGAACGGCTGACCGGATACAAAACCGGCGGGATCTGCCCGTTCGGGCTCCCCTCGCCGCTTCCGGTGTTCGCGCAGATATCCCTTTTCAATCTCGGGATGTTGTACATCAATGCGGGCGAACGCGGCGTCATCGCCGTCATCCGGCCCGAGGCCCTGCGGCTTTCCGGGGCCGTAGCCGGAGACATTCTGAGTGGCGGATCCCGGCGATAGCCCTTGACGACGTGTATGGGGAGAGGCTATTTGGTGTCAGATACATAAGATAAGGCGTTCACAATCGGACGCCGCCAACGAACTATGGTGAGCGATGCAACAGCTTAATAAACCGACATACAGCGAACAGGTCGTCAACCTCATCCGCCAGCGCATCCGTAACGGAAAACTCCGCAGCGGGGATCGGATCAGCGAGGCGAGCATAGCCGAGGAATGCGGCATCAGCCGGGCTCCCGTCCGTGAGGCGCTTTATCAGCTTGAAACGGAAGGGTTTCTGATGTCCCATCCGAAGCGGGGCAAATGCGTAACCCTGCTCACAGGCGACGGCATCCGCCACCGCTACGAACTGTGCGGGCTTCTCGAAGGGGCCGCCGCCGCTAATGTAGTCTTGAGTCTGCCCAAAGGCCCGTGGGAGGAATTGGAAGCGCTGCTTGATCGCATGAAGCAGGGCGTGCTTTCCGGTACGTCCTTCGAGGATCACGCGGCGCTCGGAACGGCCTTCCATGAAACAATCCTCGAAAGGGCCAGCAACCCCCTGCTTATCGCCATTGCCCGCAGCTCCTGCCGGGTGATTTCCAAGTACCTCATGTTTCAGCAATGGCGTACGCTGTACACGACCGAAGAACTTTTTCAGCGGCACAACAGCATGTATGAGGCGTTTCTTACGCGCAATCCGTACACCATCGAAGAAGCCGTGCGGGCGCATTATGCCGATTCCGCCGAACGGCTGGCCCAAATCTGCGAAGCGGAACAAAAACCCAAGACAGCCCGCTCCCAGCGCCGCGCCCATTTCCCCACTGAATAAAAGCCCTGCCCCGTGCGGGGCTTTTTGTCTCTAGCCGAAGCTCCGATAGGTTCCCTTGTAGGGTACAGGGGCACGCGGCTTTCCCTTCCCGTTTTTGCCCTGACAAGCGCTCAGGAAGGAGAAGGCCCGACCTCCCCATACGCAAAACCCTCGGCGGGCCGAGGGTTAGGGAAAAGAGGGAAAAAAACCGATTAGATGTAAAAGCGGAAACGAAACATTTACAGGACGGCGATGGCTTCGATTTCCACGCGCGCGCCTTTGGGCAGGGCGGCGACGGCGACGCAGGAGCGGGCCGGGGCATCGGCGCCGAAGGTTTCACTGTATACGCCGTTCACGATCTGGAATTCGGCCATGTCCACGATGAACACGGTCACTTTGGTCACATCCGCGGGCGTGGCTCCGGCTTCCGCAAGGATGGCCTTCATATTGGCGAGGGCCTGCGCGGTCTGCTCCTTCACATCATCGGAAACGAGTTCACCCGTGGCCGGGACCATACCGATCTGACCGGAAAGATACAGGGTGTCGCCTTTACGGATAGCCTGCGAATAGGGGCCAATGGCTGCGGGAGCCTTGGAAGTGGAAATCACGGTCTTCATGGCAGTCTCCTTGCTTGTCAAGCTGTTATTGAAGTCCTCGGCACACTCGCCGCTGCCGGGATGCGGGCTGGATTCAACCTCTGTTGCCCACGGAACGCCGCTCACAGGCATGTTCGGGGCGTATGCATCAGGCACGCGGTATGCCAAGCGCTTTCGTCGGTACAGTAGCCGCAAGGAGCCCCTTTGTCATCAAGGCTGGCAGTGCCGATATAGAGAAAGGCTCCGGAGAGTATCCCGCCTCCGCGCAGGCATACGCTTGAGCAAGGGTGTTCCGCCGGAAGCTCTGCACAGAAGGGATAACCTTCTAGTATGCTGATATTCATTGCATTATCGCCCATAGCGCATTTCATGGAAACGACTGATGCGGAGAGAGCCCTGCCCCTGGTTCGCGGTGAAAGGCTTTCCGGACATGTGCTGGCCTTGAATGTATTTGAGAATGCACGTAAAAGCGAAATCATCTCCTGACGTCTTACGATTCGGGAGCATACGGATGTCCCGGCGCGCACGCTCCTCCGGGAACGCGGCCTGAACGGCCGCCTGTCTAACCTTGTGAAAAACAGAGTCGCCATGAATCGCTTTTGCCGTTTGTTCCTCTTTATGCTGATGTGCGGCGGTCTGCTCTTTGCCGCCGTTCCCGCGTCCGCCGGCGACGGAACCCAAGCTGTTCAGGAAAAAACTCCCGCCCATCCCGCAAAAAAATGGCGGGTGGCCTACATTGAGGGCGGCGGGTACACGGACTATCAGCGTATCCTTGCCGCAACGGCCAAGGGGCTTGCCGAACTTGGGGTCATTGCCGATGGCGATGTGCCCATCCCGGAGAAGACGGACGACACCCGGCCCATTTGGGACTGGCTCGCCGAACATGCGGGCGGCGATCGGCTGGTGTTTTTGAAAGACGGCTACTATTCCGCCAACTGGGACGCGGCGCAACGTGCCGCCAACAGAAAGGCCCTGCTCGACCGTATCCGTGAAAAGGGCGACGTGGACATGATTTTCGCCTTCGGCACATGGGCCGGGCTGGACATGGCCACAGCCGATATTTCCGTTCCGGTGTTCTCCATGTCGGTCACCGACGCCGTACAGGCGGGTATCGCCAAATCGTTGAAGGACTCCGGGCGCGACAACCTGCACGCACAGATCGACCCCGAGCGCTACAAGCGCCAGATCGCCGTTTTCCATGATATTTTTGGTTTCAAGAAAATGGGCATCCCTTATGAGGATACGCCGGAAGGCCGTTCCGACGTCTCGCTGGCCGCCATCGAATCCGCCGCCGATGAGCTTGGCATCGAGCTTGTGCGCTGCACCACGGCGCTGAACGTGCCTCCGGATCAGAGCTTCGCCAATCTCAAGCAGTGTGTTTCCCAACTGGCGAAAACCTCTGACGCCGTGTACCTCACCACCAACTCGGGTATGCAGTGGAACCGGATGCGGGAACTGCTCCAGCCGCTCATTGAAGCGGGCGTCCCCTCCTTTTCCCAGAGCGGCATCGAGGAAACGAAGCTCGGCGTCCTGATGAGCCTGTCCCAAAGCAGTTTTTCCAGTGAAGGCCGCTTCGGGGCCGAAGCCATCGTCAAAGTCATGGACGGTATACGCCCCAGAGATGTCGGGCAGGTATTCGACAGCGCAATAGGGCTTGCCATCAATCTGGAAATGGCGCGGCTCATCTATTGGGACCCGCCTTTCGAGATCCTGCTGGCGGCGGACGCGATCTATCAGGACATCAAAAACGCGGGCGAGTAAACATGGAATCATCCCGTAGGCGTTTGCTCATCGGCGGTCTGGCAACGCTTCTCGCCGCGCAGTGCCTGTATGGCATCCTCACGCTGGCTACCCTGTACAAATCCTATAAGACTTCCCTTGTTTCGGTGCAGGCCATTGCCAGCGAAAAGTTCAGCCTCGATCTCTCGCGTCTGGCCCGTTTCGGCAAAGATCCCGAACGCGTGGAGGACATGGCCGAGCGCGTGCGCCGTTTTTGCGAAATCGCGGGCGTCAGCCGCCTTGCCGTACTGGACGGAAAAGGGCGGAGCATCGCCGCCTGGCCCTCCGACGCATCGGAGGCCCCGCCCGTCCCTCAGGACGAGAACAAGCTCAAAACGCTGCACGGCGAGGTGAAGACCTTCGACGCCGACGGGAAGGTCTGGATCGTCCAGCCCATCAGGAACCGGACCGGAACCGATGTGGGGAGCGTGCTCGCCGGGTTCGACGAGGCGGGCATGACCGCGCTTGTCGGCAAAGCCGCCTCCATGCACGCGCTCCTGTTCCTCGGGGTGGCCGTACTGGGTGGCTCTTTGTTTATCCTGCTGGTATTGCGGGAAGGCAAGCCCCCTTTCCCCAGGCTCGGAAAAGGATGTCTCATCATCCCCCTGCTCGTCAGCCAGATCGCTTTCCTTTTTTTCCTCCGGGGCCCGGTCGTTTCCTTTTTGGAGGAAAACGCCCGAGACGCCGGAACGCAGCTTGCCCGCTACATTGGGCATGATGTCGCTCACATCAACGATCTCGGGTTGAAGCTGGCGGATGTGCCTTCCGTCAGGACGTATCTGGACCACATACGCCAAAGCTTGCCCTGGGCGCAGTCCATCACCGTCAGCGACGCCGGCGGGACCACCTTTACGGCGGGGAACCCGAGGACGCCCCTCCAAGCGGGCGTGCCCCTGTCCGCCGACAGCCCGGTTTCCGTGACCGTGGGCATTGACGAGAGCACGGTATGGGAAGCCTTCCGCTCCATCGTCTACGACACCCTGACCATCATGATCATCGCCATGCTGTTCATGCTGGAGCTTGTGCCCCTGCAGGGCGTGGGACAGGCCGCCGCGCCGTCCTCCGGTGACCCCCTGCCGCCGCGCATCATGCGCCCGATCATTTTTCTGTGCATGTTCGCCATCGATCTGCCCGCTTCCTTTATCCCTCTGCGGATAGCGGAAATGGATCTCGGCCTGCTTGGGCTCCCGCCCGATGTGGTGATGGGCCTCCCGCTGTCGTTTGAAATGTGCGCGGTGGGCATAGGCATCCTCATAGGCAGTTTTTGGAGCCAAAAGAGCGGCTGGCGGCCCCTTCTGCTGTGGGGGGCGCTGCTGGTGGCGCTCGGCAACGTCGCAAGCGGCCTTGTCTCGGATTCCCTCGCCTACATCCTCTCCAGAGGCGGCGCGGGGTTCGGCTACGGCCTCATCAACCTCGCCGGGCAGGTCTTCGTCGTGTCGCACTCCTCGCCCGAGCACCGGGCCGGGAACCTCTCCGCGCTCGTCGCGGGCCTATACGCCGGGTTCCTGTGCGGCAGCGCCTTCGGCGGGCTCATCGCGGATAACCTCGGGTATGCGTCGGCCTTCCTCGTTTCGGCGGGATTGATGGCCATCATCGGGATCTTCCTCCATTTCGCGCTGCCCCGCGAGGCGTGGACTCCCGAACCGTCGGCCTCAGGGCGCATCTCCCTGCGCGGGCTCGGCGCCTTTTTCTCGGACATCAAGATGGCGGGCCTGCTGCTGGGCAACATCTTCCCCTGCGCCTTTGTGACCGTGTGCCTGTTCCAATTCTTCCTTCCCGTGTCGCTCAGCCAGGCCGGGGTCAGCCCGGCGGGCATCGGGCGGGTGTTCCTGCTGTTCTGCCTCGTGATCATCTACCTCGGCCCCTTCTTCGGGAGGGCCGTGGACAAGTCGCCCAACAAGCTCGTCTGGCTCGTGGGCGGCGGGTTCCTGTGCATCGGCGGCATCATTGCCCTGCTCCTTCTCGACGGGCTCGCGGCGGCTTTCGCCTGCGTGGCGCTGCTCGCCCTGTGCAATGCCATCGTCGCCAGCGCGCAGGGAACTTATGCGCTCGAAATCCCGGTTTCCCGGCAGGTCGGATCCGGCAGGACGGTGGGGATCTACAATATCACCGAACGGCTCGGCCAAATGCTCGGCCCGGTAGCTCTCGGGCAGGTGATCGCCCTGTGGGGCGTGAATTCGGGACTACTCGGGATGGCGGCGGTCCTCGCCGTCCTGAACATCCTTTTCGCCCTGACCGGGCGCTTGGCCAAGGCTGGCGCATGACGGATTGCCGCCCTCCCCTTGAGGGGACCAGCTTCCGCTTTTTGCATAGCCGCCACATGTTTTCCGCAAAGCGCCTCCTCCGATCCTCCTCCGTGCGCCGCAGTATGGCATTTCACGCGGGAGGGTTCCTTTCCGGCCCGCTTTTTGCTTTGTTCCTTGCAAGAGACAACGATGCGCAATAGTGTTGGCACCGCTGGATGCCGCCTTGCAAAGGAGCACACATGATTGATCCGCTGGCTATGCCCATCTTCAAGCCTCTTTGGGAGGCCTTTCCCTATCTTCCCGGCTGTTTTGCGGCATGGCGCGGCATGAGCCTCGGTGAAATATCCGCTTCGGCCTACGCGGCGGCGGACGGGGAACGTCGGCCTTCCGACGCCATCGTGGACTGCATGGCGAAACACGCGGCACGAAGCCTCGGCAACGATGTTGGCCAAGCGGTCAAGCGGTATTTTTCCCGGAACAGCGCCGTCCTGTCGGCGAATCTGCACGGCATCGACTGCCTGCCTGAAATGGTGCAGGCCGTGCCGTTCTTCGGCCTTGACCGTCTGGCCGGCGGCACACCGGGGGCCGTAATCCCCGTGCTGTCCTGCGGCGGCGTGTCCCTGCAAAGTTCGGCATACCCGCGCGGGCTGCAATCCTTCCACGCGGACGCCCCGGCACGGTTCCCGCTGTTCCGGAGTTCCTGGCAGGATACCGTGGAACTGAATGCCCCCGCCTTGGCCGCAAAGGACGTACGTTCAAGTGCCGCCCACTGGAGGCCGACCAGGGCCTATGAGGAGCGCGGGCTTGGGACGGTGCTGCACCATTTGCTTGACCCGGACACCCTCGCGCTCAAACGCTTTGGGGAACAGGCCGCGCGGGTCAACGCGAAGCTGTACGCCGCCCTGTTTCCGGATGCCCGGCCTGTAGTCGCCTATCTCGAATTGGAGGAAATCGCCCGGGAGCTGCTGATCGGCGATCTTGCCCGGCCCGATTCGGTGTTGCACAGGGCGCTGTTTACGCCGGTCCTGCGCGAGGGGCTTTTACGGCGTCTGGCCGGCGTGCGCGGCTGTTGGAGCCCCTGCGTGGCTTCCGGCGGCGAGCTGCCCCGGACAGCCGGGAACGGCACGGCCTTTTTCTGGGGCGTAGACGGGCGCGGGCGGCGGCACCCTCTGCGCCTGTCGCCGGACAACGGCGCGTTCGAATTTCCGGGCTTCCATCTGCCGCTTGTGCCGGAAGCCGTCATCGGAGCCCTGCGCGACCGGAACATTTATCCGGGGCTGTTCGTTTCCTACATGACGCTTGCACTTGAGCACGGGCTTTGCTGCCACGGCGGGATTTTCCTCGTGCGCTATCTTCCGACCATGCTCCACGCCGTGCGTGATCTATTCATGGAGTGCGGCGAACCGCTCCCGCCTCTCCCGGGCCGGACGATGTTGGCGGCTTTCGCCATTTCCATGCAAGCCCGAGAAACCGGGAGGCTTTTCCCTGCGGGTATGCTGGAACTGCTCACCTCCGGAGGCATCAGCAGGGCGGACCTGCAACGCCTTGCCGATCTCCCGCTTGAAGCGGTCCTTCCCCTCAGCCTCGCCCGGTGGTGTCTGGACTACACACCCCGCTCGCAACGGACCCCGGCCTGGGAAGCCGACTTGCGCAATGTGGCGTGGGAAGGCCTCACCATTGAAGTATCATGAAATAAAGGCAGTTCGGCACTTCCCCGATAACAAGGCCCGCTTCTGAAAGAAGGATGCGGCCCTCTGTATCGTACCATGTGCTCCACAGTGGCTTCAGCACTTCCAGCCAACATCTTCTTTCCATACAAAAGCCCCACGCATTATCCGTGGGGCTTTTTCCGTTCCGGCCTCATGGAGAAGAATCTGAATGTCGACAGGCCCGGCCATCACCCAGAATGAGGAGTGTCGCGTGATAATCAGATTTTATACATGTCTATGGACATGTTCTTTTTTTCTACAAGCGTGAACACGCCGTTTTTCGTCTTCTCTCCCGAGAACATCCCGATTTCTCACCCTCTTTTATTCCCTTTTTCACAATACGGCGCCCAAGATACGGCCCGGCCCAATTATTGCTTTCCCTTCAGCATGATAGTCCGAGGCTTCATCAGAGGTTGAACATTTGGACAGGCCGCACGGCCTGCGTGAAGAAGGGGATCACCATGTCATTCGCATTGACACGGGAAGGGATAAAGCCGGTTGCAAAGGGGTTTGCGCTGGCTTTGGCCCTCTTCCAGATCTGGTTTACCACGGGTTTTGGGGTGCTTGACGGCTCCATGATGCGTGTCATGTTTGTGTCGTTTATCACAGTGCTCGTTTTTCTGTTCATACCTTGCCGTAAATACAAGGAAAACGAGAAAGAACCCACGCTGTTTCTGCTTATCGACCTGTGCTGCGCGGGTCTCGCCATCGCCACGGCGGTCTACTTCGCCCTGCATCTGACCGAAATCACCACCCGTATGCGCTACATCGACGACGTAACCCCGGCGGCCAAATTCTTCGCCGCCGCAACGGTCCTGCTCGTCCTCGAAATCACCCGCCGCACCACGGGCTGGGCGCTGGTCATCGTGGCCTCGACGCTTATCCTGTACGCCTTCTTCGGAGACATGCTGCCCCGCGCCGTCAAGCATACGGGCTTCACCTTCGACGTCATCGTCGAACATCTTTTCCTGCTCAATGAAGGCGTGTACGGCATCCCGATCGGCGTGGCGACGTCGACCCTGTTCGGGTTCATCATGTTCGGGGCGTTCCTCGAACGCTCCAAGATGAGTTCCATCTTTATGGATCTCGCCTGCCTGCTCACCCGCAACTCGCAGGGCGGGCCCGCCAAGGTCGCCATTTTCGCCTCGGCCCTGTTCGGGACCATCTCGGGAAGCGCCGCCGCCAACGTCTACGGGACCGGCACCTTCACCATCCCGCTCATGAAGAAGGTCGGCTACCGCGCCCCCTTCGCCGGCGCGGTGGAAGCCGTCGCCTCCACCGGCGGGCAGCTCATGCCCCCGGTCATGGGGACCGCCGCCTTCCTGATGGCGGATCTGTCCGGCGCGGGTTACCTCAACGTCGCCAAAGCCGCCCTGCTCCCGGCGATCCTCTATTATCTCGCCCTGCTCGTCATGATCCACTTTGAAGCGGTCAAGAATGACCTTGGCAAGCTCTCGCCCGACATGGTCCCCGAAACCAAGTCCGTGGTCAGCCGCCTCTACTACCTCGTACCCATCGCCGTGCTGATCCTGCTGCTCGGCATGGGCCGGAGCGTGGTCTTCTGCGCCAACATCGCCACGCTGAGCATCGTCCTGCTCGCCATGCTCAAGGCCGAGACCCGTTTCACCTTCAAATCCTTCATAGAAGCGCTCGTCGCCTCCTCGCGCGGGGCCCTGATGGTTTCGGCCTGCTGCGCCTGCTCCGGCCTCATCGTGGGCGTGCTTTCGCTTACCGGCATCGGCTACAAGTTCATCAACCTGATCACCATCCTCGCCGGGGACAGCCTGTTCCTGCTCATGGTCTACCTCATGCTGACCAGCTTCGTGCTCGGCATGGGCATCCCGACCACTCCCGCCTACATCGTGGTCGCCACCCTCGGCGCACCCGCGCTCATCAAGGCCGGGGCCCCGCAGCTCGTCGCCCACATGTTCGTGTTCTACTATGCGATCCTGTCCTTCATCACCCCGCCCGTGTGCGTCGCGGCCTTCGCGGGGGCTGCCATCGCCGAAAGCAAGGCCATGGAGACGGGCTTTATCGCCCTCAAGCTCGGCATCGTGGCCTTCATCGTGCCCTACATGTTCGTCTATCAGCCCGCGCTCCTCGGCATCGGCGAAACGCCCGAAATCATCTGGGCCGCCATCACAGCCATCATCGGCGTCATCGGCATCGCGGGCGGTATGCAGAGCTGGCTTCTGTGCTCGACCTCCGCATGGGAGCGCGCCTTCCTGCTCATCGGCGGGCTGACGCTCATCTATCCCGGCCTCTCCACCGACATCATCGGCTTCGGGCTCCTCTTCTCCGTAGGCATCGTCCAGATGCTCCGCCGCAGGAGAGCACCCATCGCCGCATAACCCCGCTCCGGCAGGAGCCCTTCCTGCGGGTGGTCCACCCGGCATCCCGCCCGCGGGAAGGCTGTTTCGGTCCCACAATCATTTCACATAAACAGCTTCAAGGAGTTTTAAGATGATCATCGATTTCCGTATGCGGCCCCCGGCACGGGGTTTCCTGAACATCGGCGTCTACGACGACGTGGCCCGCACCGCAAAGCTCACCGAATGCTTTTCCATGAAACAGGCCCCGTCCGTCGCCCAGAAATCCCCCGAACTGATGCTTCAGGAAATGGACACCGCCGGGGTGACGATGGGCGTCATCCCGGGCCGCAACGGCCACTTCAAGGGGTCCATCTCCAACGACGACATCATCAGCCTGCTGGGTGATTTTCCGGGCCGTTTCGTGGGCATGGCCGGGCTCAACGCCTCCAAAAGGGAAGAGTCGCTGGAAGAAATCCACCGCACCGTGCTGAACGGCCCCCTCAAGGGCATCTGCATGGAGCCCGGCGCTCTGGACAAGCCCATGTACGCCGACGACCCGCGCATCTATCCCATTTATGATCTGTGCGAACAGCACCGCATCCCGGTCATCCTGATGCTCGGAGGCCGGGCCGGGCCGGACATCACCTACAGCGATCCCAAGATCATCAACCGCATCGCCGCCGACTTCCCGAAGACCAACTTCATCATTTCGCACGGCGGCTGGCCGTGGGTGCAGCAGATCCTCGGCGTGTGCTTCTTCCAGAAAAACATCTATCTGTGCCCAGACATGTATCTCTTCAACTGCTCGGGCGCGGCGGATTACATCATGGCGGCGAACAACTTCATGCAGGATCGCTTCCTGTTCGGCACGGCCTACCCGCTGATGCCCATCGTGGACTGCGTGAGCCATTTCAAGGGGCTTTTCAAGCCTGAAGTCCTACCCAAGCTCCTCTATAAGAACGCGGCAAAGCTTCTGAACATCGAACTGCCCGAGGAGGCATAAATCATGACCTGCAAGCATTTCTTCAAGGCCGTAGCCCTTGCCCTTTCCCTCGCCGTGGGTGCCGCTCCCGCCCTCGCCAAGAACTTTACCGAACTCAAGGCCGCGGCATCGCCCGCCGGCGGCGCGTGGTACGTCGGCATGGGCGCGATGGGCAAAGCCATTTCCACCATGTATCCCGAGCTTGACGTCTCCCTCTTCCCCGGCGGCGGGCTCGCCAACGTCATGCACGTCGAGAAGGGCGCGAGCGACTTCGGCATCGCCGCGCACAGCGTCATATTCGCGGCGGCCAAGGGCATCGATCCCTACAAGAAGCCCACGGAAAACGTCATGGGCCTTCTCAACCTGCACGACTCAACCCGGATGCACTTCATCGTGAACAAGGCTTCCGGCATTACGTCCCTCGCCCAGATCAAGGAAAAGAAGATGCCCATCCGCATCTCCATGTCCCATACCGCCGGAAACTCCTATCTGTTCGGCAAGTGGATCCTTGAGGAATACGGCATCAGCCAGCAGGACATCACCGCGTGGGGCGGCAAGATCTACACGCCTTCCACCAACGACGCCGCCAGCATGATGAAGGACGGCCAGCTTGACGTGGCCCTGTGGATCGGACCCGGCGAAGCCTTTATTGTGCAGGACATGATGAACAGCGTGGACCTCGATATCCTGCCCGTGGACGAGAACGTCATCAAGGCCGTGGGTGAGAAGTACGGCCTCCAGCGCGACGTGATCCCGGCGTCGTTCTACGGCGGCAAGTTCGGCAAGGACATCGTCACCGTATCCGCCAGCACCGAACTCATGATCAACAAGAACGTCTCCGAGGACATCGCCTACAAGATGGTCAAGGCCATGTGCGAAAAGCGCGACGACATCGTGATCGCCAGCCCGTTCTGGAAATCCTTCATGCCCGAGAAGGCGGGTCAGGGGCTCGCTCTGCCGCTGCATCCCGGCGCGGCAAAATACTACAAGGAAAAAGGCTGGCTGTAGAAAACTGAAAGACTGAGGGGCTCCTCGCCCCTCAGACTCCCCCGGCAGGGGAATGATTCCCCTGCACCCCCGGATGGAGGGTGGGGAATGTTTTCAATCTTTCCCTGTGTCAAAAAGAAAGACGCGCGGCAGTGCCTCGCGTCTTTCTTTAAGTGAAACGAACTGTCGGCCTGCTTGCTTCGCTTATTCTCTATTCGCCGGAACGAACTCCTGTTGCACAGCCTCCCCCTCCAAATTTCCCAACGCCCTTCCTCTCTGACCCTACCGGCACTCGTCCGGCGACAGGCCGAAACGGCGCATCTTGACGTACAGGCCGCTCCGGGAAATGCCGAGGGCCTTCGCGGTCGCCCGGATGTTGCCCCCGGCCTCCTGAAGCGCCCGGACGATGGTCTCCTTCTCCTGATGCGAAAGGAGCCCGCGAGGGACGGCGGGACGCGGCACGCCCCCCGGTATGCCCTCGTGATTGAGGATGTTCGCGGGCAACACGTCAATGTCGATGGAGGGCACCCCTTGCGACATATGCACCATCCTTTCTATGACGTTTTCAAGCTCACGGATGTTGCCGGGCCACGGGTAACCGAGGAGCACATCCATAGCCCGATCCGTAACCCGCAAGGGGCCGCGCCCGAGGGAGGCGACGAAGTGAGCGAGGAAATGGTTGATCAGAAGCGCGATGTCCGAACTGCGTTCGCGCAGGGGAGGCACGTTGAGGGTGAAGACGTTCAAGCGATAGTAGAGATCCTCGCGGAAGGCGTTCTGACGGATGGCGTTTTCAAGATTACGGTTCGTGGCGGCGAGCACCCGCACGTTGACGAGGCGGGTGTGTTTGCCTCCCACGCGGGTCACTTCGCCGTTCTGGAGCAGACGGAGCAGGCTGACCTGCGCTTCAAGGGGCATCTCCCCGATTTCATCAAGAAAAATGGTCCCGTTGTCCGCCAGCTCGAATTTGCCGGGCTTCCCAAGGCGGCTCGCGCCCGTAAAAGAGCCTTCATCATAGCCGAAAAGCTCGCTCTGCACGAGGTTGCGCGGCAGTGCCCCGCAGTTCACCACGACGAAAGGCGCGTTGGCCCTCCTGCCCCCGTTGTGGATGGACTGCGCGAAAAGTTCCTTGCCCGTGCCGCTTTCCCCGAGGATGAGGGTGGTCACATCGCTCTGGGCCGCCATGCGGGCCATGCGTACGACCTCCTGCGTGGCGGGCGCGTTGCCGACAATGTGATCGAAAGTATAGACGGCCTTGGCCCCGGTGACGCGCACGGCGGATTCCTTGATCCTTTTGGTCTCGCGCAGGGTCAGCACCCGGCCTTTCCCCGATTCCAAGCGGGTGAGCGAAAGCATGCAGTTGAGCGAACCGCCCTTGAGCTGGAGGAACGCTTCCTGATCGCTGAATTGGCCGCTTTCCGAGAGGATCGCCCGGATGATGTCGCTGGAAAAGATGATGTCCTGAATGTTGCCGTGCACAGCGTCCGGCGGCAGGTCGAGCATGGCTTGCGCCTTGTTGTTCAGCGTCCGTATCGTGCCGTCGCCTTCCAGCACGACCACCCCTTCATCCAACATTTCAATGATGGCCTTCTGTTCCTGAAGGAGCAGCCGCAGGCGGAGCTGTTCCGCGATGGCGTGGGCCGCCGCTTCCATCATACCCCGGGTATGGTGATGGTACAGGGCGCTCGGGAGCGTCACATTGAGTACGCCGACGATGGCGTTCCGGCTGTCCCTGATAGGGGCCGCCGAGCAGAACCAGCCGTGGAACGAGCGGCAGTAATGTTCCGAAGCCAGCGTCTCCACAGGCGTATGTTCCACGAGGCACGTCCCGATGGCATTGGTCCCCGAGGCGCTTTCCGCCGCGAGGTTGCCCGGCGCGAGGTGCGGGATAGGGTAGCTGCCGGTATTGTCCCAGAGCGCGTGCAGGACGATCCCCTGCGCGTCGGACAGGGAAATGAAGCTGCGCGAAGTGCTGATGGGGTTATACAGCTTTTCCATGATGCTTTTGGCCACCGCCACAAGATCCGCGTTCCGATCGAGTAGCTTTTCCAGCGCGGCGGGGCTGAGGGACACTTTGGAGGCGTTGTCCGGCCTGACCCCCTGAAGGCGGCAGCGCTTCCATGAACGCAGGATCAGGGGCCGGACGGCGGATTCGTCCACGGGCTCTTGCCTGTGGAAGCGCTCCCACTGTTCAAGGACCCTTTTGTTCCGCTCGATATGCTCTTCCATGTTCCTCTCCGCACAAAGCGTGTTTACGTATGTCTATTATAAATCATATTCTATGAACATGTCTACAAATACATGCCCACATTTTGCACACCGGGCACACTCTCTGGACGGGGAAGCGAAGATACGGGAACACCGGGGATATTCAGAGCCGCCCACTGTATCGGAATGAATTCCGGGGGTCAGGAAAAAGGCGGAAACGGCCCGGCGCGGCACGCCTCATCCGCCGGAAAGATGGCACATGGCTTGCATTGCCGCAGGCAAGATGTCTTTTTCATCTGGAGGTTCCATGAACACATCTTGTTGCA
Source organism: Bilophila wadsworthia ATCC 49260 (assembly GCF_000701705.1). Taxonomy (GTDB): domain Bacteria; phylum Desulfobacterota; class Desulfovibrionia; order Desulfovibrionales; family Desulfovibrionaceae; genus Bilophila; species Bilophila wadsworthia. The sequence continues at coordinate 54,434 of NZ_JNJP01000009.1, forward strand.
CCAATCCAATCCGCATCAACACGCTGTTGATCAAAAACCGGATTGTCTTCCCCGCCATGTGTACGAAATACGCCGCGCCGGACGGCGGCGTCACGGAGCGTATGCTCCGCTACTACGAAGAGCGTGCCAAGGGCGGGGCCGGGCTTGTCACCATTGAGGCCACATCCGTCGATCCCACCGGCAACTCCTTCTCCCGTGGCCTGAGCATCGCGGACGACGCGCGCCTGCCCGGCCTCACCGATCTGGCCCGCCGCGTGAAACGGCACGGGGCGCGCATCTCCATCCAGCTCCAGCACGGCGGGCGCGCCGCGCTCCCCCAATTTTCGGGCCATGCCGTGCCTCTCGTATCCGCCATCCCCGGCGTGACCCCCTACGACAACAGCGTGATCCTTAGCGAAGAGGAAATCGCCCGCCTCGTGGAATGCTGGGGCAAAGCCGCCATCCGTGCCCGCGAAGCCGGGTTTGACGCCGTGGAAATCCACGGGGCGCACGGCTATCTCATCAGCCAGTTCCTTTCCCCCTATACCAACCGGCGCACCGACGGATACGGCGGTTCGCTGGAAAACCGTATGCGCTTCGCCCTTGAGGTCTGCCGCAAAGTCCGCGAGTCCGTGGGGCCGGATTTCCCGGTCACCTACCGCATGAGCGCCGTTGAAGGGCTTCCCGGCGGCACCACGCTGGAGGATTCCGTCGCTCTCGCCAAGCGGCTGGTAGCCGACGGCATCGACGCTTTGCACGTTTCCGTGGGGCTGCGCGAGACGAATTTCATGGTTTCCCCGCCCGCCTGCGTCGAGAAGGGCTGGAACGCGCCCCTTTCCCGCGCCGTGCGCGACGGCATTGAGGCCGCCGTGCCCGTCATCGTGGCGGGCCGCGTAGCCGACGAGCAGACGGCTCAGGGCATCATCGATCGCGGGGATGCGGACATGGTGGCGATGGGCCGTGCGCTCATTGCCGATCCGTTCCTGCCCGCCAAGGTCGCGGCGGGCGAGGCCGGAGACATCATCCGGTGCGTGGGCTGCAACGAGGGCTGCGTAGCCGGATCCGCGCGCGGAACGGGCGTCGGGTGCGCCCTGAACCCGTTGTCCGGTGCGGAAGGCAAGTATGATCTCGATCCCGTGGCGTCCCCCAAGAAAGTCGCGGTCATCGGCGGCGGCCCCGCCGGGATGCAGGCCGCCCTTGCCGCCCGGTTCCGGGGGCATACGGTGGATCTGTATGAAAAATCGGATCGCCTCGGCGGTCTGCTCAACGTGGCTTGCAAGCCTCCGCACAAAGAAGATTTGGGCCATGTCACGGGCTGGTTCGAGCGACAGTTGAAGCGAGCGGGCGTCGGGCTGCACCTCGGGGCCGCCCTCACGCCCGAAGCGGTACGGGATCTCGGCGCGGACGCCGTGATCGCCGCCACGGGCAGCTCCCCGGTATTCCCCGGCTTTTGCCGCAAGGCCCGGAACGCGGTGGTAGCCCAGAGCATCCTCTCCGGTGAAGCCAAAGCCGGGGAAAAGGCGCTCGTCATCGGCGGCGGGCTTATCGGCTGTGAAACCGCCGAGTTCCTCGCCGCGCAGGGTTCGGATGTGACCATCCTCGAACTTCAGCCCGAATTGGCGAAGGATATGGAATCACGTACCCGCCGTTATCTGATGCAGCGCCTCAGGGAGTACGGCACGCGCTTCCTTACCAGTACGCAGGTGCTTGAAGTCACCGAAGAAGGCAAGGTGAAAGCCAAATTCCCTTCCGGCTCGGAACGCTGGCTTGACGACTTTGACACGCTCGTGATCGCCGTGGGCTACCGGGCCGAAAACGCCCTTGCCGCCGAGCTTGAAGAGATGGGCTGCCCCTGCGTCCGCGTGGGGGATTGCGCCTCCGTCGGCAAAATCCTGACCGCCATCGAGTCCGGCTTTCAGGCCGGGTGTTCCATCAAGTAAGCGCCCGCTGCGGACGCACCGCCCCAACAGGCCCGCAAGGGCCGGGAGAAATATCATGATCATTGATTTCAGGCTCCGTCCCGCCACGCGCGGTTTTCTGAATATGCACATCTTCCGCAATCAGGAACGCATCGCCAGCTGGAGCGGCAAGCTCGGCATGGTTCCCCCGCCGTCCGCCAAACAGGGCGACATGGAGCTGATGCTCAAGGAAATGGAGGAAGGCGGCGTGACGCTGGGTGTCGTGCCGGGCCGTCAGGCCAACGCCTTCATGGGTAACGTGCCCAACGAGGACATCGCCGCCATCGTCGCGGATTACCCGGAAAAATTCATCGGCGTCGCCGGGATCGATCCGACGAACCGCGCCAAGGCGCTGGAGGAGATCGAGCGTTTCGTGGTGAACGGGCCGCTCAAGGCCGTGGGCATGGAGCCCGGCGTGCTGGCCAGCCCCATGTATGCCGATGACCGCCGCATCTACCCCATATACGAATACTGCGCCGAGCACGGCATCCCAGTGCTGCTCATGGGCGGCGGGGGCAACGGCCCGGATCTCAGCCACAGCAACCCGATCATCATCGACCGGGTGTGCGGCGACTTCCCCGAAATGACCGTGATCAACACGCACGGCGGCTACCCGTGGGTTACGGAAATCCTGTTCGTGGCCTTCAAGCGCCCCAACCTGTACCTCTGCCCTGACATGTACATGTACAATATGCCCGGCGTGAGCGATTACGTCATGGCCGCCAATACCTTCCTCTCCGAGCGTTTCCTGTTCGGCACGGCCTATCCGTTCATCGGCTTCCGCGAAGGCGTGGAGCAGTTCAAGGCTCTGCCCTTCAAGCCTGAAGTCTTGCCCAACCTGCTGTACCGCAACGCGATCAAGGCGCTCAAGCTCGATATCCCGTGCGGGGAATAATCCCCCGGCGGGACGCTTTCAGCCCCTGTTGAGGGCGTCCCGCCGGACGCACGTCCCCCCTTATTCCCGAAAAAGCCGACGACGGAAAGCATTTCCGCCGGAAGGCTTTGCTGCGCCCTCCCGTCCGGCGGTCGCGGCTTTCACGGAGGCCCTATGTCCCCCCATTCATCCAAAGCCATGACCCGACATGCATGGTTTATTTTTTCCATTTTGACCATCTGCTATGCGCTCGTCAGTTTCTTTCGGACATCCACGAGCACCCTCGCCGTGGACATCATGCGCGAATTCGCCGTCGGCGGCGGGCTCATGTCGGTCATGAGCTCCGCCTATTTTTACCCATACGGGTTCATGCAGATCCCGGCGGGCATCCTTTCGGACCGATGGGGTTCGCGCAACACCATCGCCTCGTTCCTCCTCATCGGGGCGGCGGGGTCGCTCCTGTTCGCCCTTTCCGGCTCGGTAACGGCGGCGACGGTCGGCCGCGTACTCATCGGCGTCGGCATGGGCATGGTCTTCGTGCCCGCCTTGCGGGTGATTCTGTACTGGTTCCCTCCGGCACGGCACGCCCTCGGCACGGGCTTGATCCTTTCCCTCGGCACGGGCGGTATGCTCCTCGCCACCTATCCGCTCATGCTGCTCTCGCAGGCCGTGGGCTGGCGCGGCAGTATGTTCGCGGCTACGGCGGCGACCGTGCTTGTGGCCGGCGCCACATGGCTGTGGGTACGCAACCGCCCCGAAGAGGCCGGGTACGCCCCGGCATGGGTTTCCATCGCTCCCCGCAAACACCCCGCCCCGCCCTTGCGTGAAACCATGCTCCGCATCGTCCGCAGCCGCACCTATTGGAGCGTATCCACGTGGTTCTTCTGCATGTACGGGTCGTTCTACGCCATGACCGGACTCTGGGCCGGGCCGTATTTCATTCAAGGCTACGGCCTCGACAAGGGCACGGCGGGCGGCATCCTTTTCTGCATGGCCCTCGGCGCGGTGGTCGGCCCGTCGCTGGTGGGGGTCGTCGTGACGTGGGTCCGGTGGTCCAAGGGTGTCTTGCTCCTCGCCGCCAGCGGCGTCACCATCCTGCTCGCCGCGCCGCTGCTTGCGGATCATCCCGTGCTCCCCGCCTCCCTGCTCCCGGTCTGGAGCCTCGCCTTCGGCATCTTCTGCGGCGGGTTCGGCGGCATCGCCCTCACCAAGGTACAAGAGGACTTCCCACCCGAAATCGTGGGCACGGCCACCGGGATGATCAACATCTACTCCTATATCGGGACGGCCCTGCTTCAGCTCGCCAGCGGGTGGATCATGGAAGCGCAGGCCCCCGGTCAGGCGGCCTACGGCATCGGACAATACGCCTCCATGTTCATCCTGTTCATGGCCATGTTCGTGACCGCCTTTTCCGCAACCCTGCTCGGCCTCGGCAAGAGCCGGGGCAATGCGACGGATGTCTTTTCCCCAATGGGCGAAGGCGAAACCAAGAGCGCCTGAGTTTCAGCCACCTTGGACGGCACCGGAGGGAGGAACCCCTTTAATGTGAGAGCCCACACGGGGTATGCCTCCTCCGGCCCCTCCACTTCCCTACTAGGCTTCGCTGATGGGAAAACGGCGCGCGGGGAATTCATTCAGGTTTGCGCGGAATGCTTTTTCCCATAGGCGAAATGCCGCCCACGATGCCTTTCATTTACCCCCACCACATTTTCCGTTGAGCGGCAATGCCGCCGAGGGAAATACGCATAAGCTCAAAGCACAACCCGCGTGCCAGCGGGAATTCACCCGCTCCCACTTGTGCCGACTCCGGCACGCCCGCACTGACGGGGGAACCTCTTGCAGGGTCAGGGGGGCAAAGCCTCCCAGTAAAGCACGAAGCGGAGCCCCAGCGGGACTCGCGCATTTTCCGTTTGCCCGGCGTAGGCTTTTCCGGTATCACTTTCTAGTATGTAAAAGGCGATAATCTGTTTTTTTCGCAGTGTTCAGGCTAGTAGGTTTTTCTCCGGATGGTCACTCCATGCCCGCACTCATGATTCAGGCGCCGGATCAGGCGTCCCCAGCCCTGCACGCAGCCTTGTATGCGGAATGGCAAAAATTCCGCGACGGGACCGCCCCCGTGGATCCCGAATATATCCCCCCGTTCATCCTCGCCTCTTGGGAGCGCTGCCGGGAATCCGGCATTACCACGGAAGCCAACAGCATTGTACGTGTGGACGCGCTGCTCCTTGAGCAGGCCCAGCGTCTCAACAGCGATCTGCTGTGCAGCGCCCGTTCCATCATGGACAAACTGTTTTCCGTGGTGCGCGCCACGCGGTGCAGCATTTCGCTGACAGACGGCTCAGGGCTCGTGCTGCACACCCTGCGGAGTGAGGGCGACGGGCCCGACGTGCTTCCCGGCCAGATCGCCACGGAAACCGTATCCGGCACCAACGGCATCGGGACTTGCCTTGTCGAACAGGAGACCGTGACCATCATCGGCGCACAGCACTATTGCGCCCGGCATCATGTCTGGAGCTGCACCGCATCCCCCATCCGCTACGAAGACGGCACGCTTGCAGGCGTCCTCAATGTTTCCATCGCCCGGGAATCCTATCATCTGCATACGCGGGGCATGGTGGAGGCTTCGGCCCACGCCATCGCGGAACAGCTCCACCTGCGGGCCGCTCTCGGCAGGCAGCGTGCGATCATGGAAGTGTTGGACGAGGGCATCCTTGAGGTCGGCGCCTCGGGTGAAATCCATTCCGCCAATGGGCGCGGGCTATCCATGCTCGGGCTGGAGGCGTTGCCGCCCCATCTCCACTTGCAGGACGCGGTGCTTTCCGAAGCAGTGCGCCGCGACATCCTTGACGAACACAATGCCTTTCAGGATCGGGAAGCCCTGCTGCATACCGCGAACGGCACGCTCCCGTGCGTGCTCTCCTTCGCGCCGCTCGGTATGGGCAAGGGCGGCGTGTTGGCCCTGCGCGAATCGCGCCGCCTGTGCGGGTTCGCGGCCCGCACCATCGGGGCCGGGGCGGTCTACGCGCTTGACGATATTCCGGGCGATTCCCCCGCCATTGCCCAGGCACGGGAGGCGCTCCGCCGCGCCGCGCGGCATGACGCTCCGGTCCTGCTCACGGGTGAGGAAGGGACGGAGCGGCACGGCTTCGCTCAGGCCATCCACAACGCGGGACGCCGCCGGGAGGCCCCCTTCGTCGCCGTGCACTGCGGAGGCATCCCGCGCAGCCTTATGCGCAGCGAACTGTTTGGATTCGATGGGGAAGGCGGCAGGCCCGGCAAATGCGAGCTGGCGGATGGCGGCACGCTGTTCCTCGACGGCGTGGAAGCCCTCCCCCTGACGGCACAGATGGGGATCGTGCGCCTGCTGCGCGGCGGAGAAACCGCCCGCGTCGGCGGAGGGCAAGGCCGCACAGTGAACGTCCGCCTTATCGCCGGGGCAGGCCCGGGGCTTTCCGAAGCCGTGCGCGAAGGGCTTTTTCTTAAAGAACTGCATGAACTTTTACGGGAATATACCATAACGGTTCCACCGCTGCGTGAAAGGCGTTCGGACATTGAGGCTCTTGCCGCCCGTTGCGCTTCCCGGTTCGCGCAGGCCCTCGGCAAACAGCCGAAGCCCATAGCCCCCGAAGCTATGGAGGCTCTGCTCAGGTATTCGTGGCCCGGCAATGTCCGGGAGCTGGAAACCGTTCTGGAGCGGGCCGTGGCCCTTGCCGAAGGCGACGTCATCGGGCTTTCCGATCTTCACGCCCGGATCTCCGCAGCCGAGGTTTCCGCACCCACAGGAAAACCGTTGCCCGGCCACGAAGCGAAACGCCTGCTCGCCGCGCTCGAACGGACGGCGGGCAATGTCCGCGAAGCCGCCAAACTCCTCGGCATCTCACGCGGCGGCTTCTACGTGAAGCTCAAAAAACTCGGCCTCAACCCCGACGAATACCGCTAACCATAACGCCTGACGCCTCCGGATGTGACCGGAAGTATGCTCTCTGCGATCCTTCCGGCTCATGGCGGCCATGCCGGTATCGCGTTCTTCATCCATAATCCCTTCCCCCTGACCTTCCAGGTCGTCCCTTGCGGCCATTTCTCCCATGAATGGCCTCCTCAAGCTGTGTCCATAAAAAAGACATGTTCATATACACATGGTTTCAATATGAACAGCATTGAAGACACTTTTCACGATATGCCTTTCTAATGTTGCAAAATGATTCTTCTTTTCCGTACATCCGTGTAACATGCTGATATTGGCCCACTCTTTGCTGTTCTCATAGGCAGGATACCGTTACAGGGGCAATCCGGTCCCCATCCTGGAGAGAAACGGCTTTCCGTGGGGGATCAGATTCTTTTCAATCTTTCGCTGTGGTTGCGTCGTGGGACAATCCGCGTGGCGGGCAGCGGCCCCTCCGATTGAGCGAAAAGACACAAACGGTTGCACCAATCCAAAACGCTTGAGGAGAAACTGAGGAGAATCCCATGAAGAAAGTGATTACCCTGCTGCTTGCCGCCGGTCTGGTCATCGGCGCCGCATCCGCCGCCAACGCCGTGGACATCAAAGCCAAGGGCCTATGGCACAATGCCATGTCCTTCGCGGACCGTAATTTTGAAAAACACAACGGCTCCGACAAGATGCAGAATGCCACCCGTATCCGTACGCAGATCGACGTCATCGCGTCGGAAAGCCTCAAGGGTGTCGTCTATTTTGAAATCGGGCCCCAGAACTGGGGCAAGGGCGCGGACGGCGCGTCCCTCGGCACTGACGGCAAGGTGGTCAAGGTCCGCTACAACTATGTTGACTGGGTCATCCCCCAGACGGACGCCAAGGTCCGTATGGGCCTCCAGAACTTCAGCCTGCCCGGATTCGCCCTTCCAAACGTCATCCTCGGCGGCGGCGGCGCGGACGGCGCGGGCATCACCCTGTCCACCCAGTTCACCAAGAACATCGGAGCCACCCTCTTCTGGCTGCGCGCCGAAAACGACAACACCGACAGCGCCACCGACTACGGCAAGCAATACCACTACAGCGACGCCATGGACTTCACGGGCATCACCCTGCCCCTCAAGTTCGACGGCGTGAAGGTGACCCCGTGGGCCATGTATGGTTTTGTGGGCCGCGACAGCTTTGAAAACGCCGGGGCCTCCGGTGACCAGAAGAAACTGTTGCAGGGCCTGCTGCCTCTCGGCGTGAGCAACAAGACCCTGACGGGCAACAGCCTGACCGATCGCCACGGCGACGCGTGGTGGGCCGGGTTCACGACAGAACTGAAGGTGCTTGATCCCTTCCGCTTCGCCCTCGACGCCACCTATGGCCGTGTCGATCTCGGCGAAGGCCTCAGCACCAAAGGCAAGAAGATCGACGTCAAACGCGAAGGCTGGATCGTGTCCGCCCTTGCCGAATACAAGATGGAATCCGTCACGCCCGGCCTCACGGCATGGTATTCCTCCGGCGACGACGCCAACGTCAACAACGGTTCCGAGCGCCTGCCCACCATCAACCCCGACGTAAAGGTGACTTCCTACGGCTTCGACGGCACGAACTTCTGCCGCGCCCAGCAGGTCCTCGGCACCAGCGTCGACGGCACGTTCGGCATCGTGGGCCACTTGAAGGACATTTCTTTCTTTGAAGACCTCAGCCACACCCTCCGCGTGGCCTTCTATCGGGGTACCAACAATACCGAAAATGTCCGCCAGAAGATGATCACGAAGCCCTCCGAAACGGTTTCCTCCATGTACTACATGACCACCGCCGACAAGGCGTGGGAAGTAAACGTCGATTCGGAATACAAGATTTACAAAAACCTCAGCCTGTTCCTCGAACTCGGCTACATCCGTATGGATCTCGATTCCAACGTCTGGAAAGACTACGAATCCAAGAAGAACAACTTCAAGGGCGCGGTCTGCGTTCTCTACTCTTTCTAGCGGATTCCCGTCATTCCCACGGCTCCGGCGGCCCTTCCTCCGCCGGAGCCCTCACTTTGCCCGAAATCCCGCCCAACGCGGGTCAACCATACATTCTACACACGCAAGGAGACGGCATGAGCACCGGACAATTCCATAAGCTCCTGTCACCGCTTTCGCTCGGAAGCGGCCTCACCCTGAAAAACAGGATGATCAAGGCCCCCCAGTCAAGCTGGTTTTTTGAGGACGACGGCTCGGCCGGGGACAGGGTCATTGACTTTTACGAAGCCATCGCCGCCGGCGGGGTCGGGCTTGTGATCGTATCCGCCATCACATGGCGTTCCGACCATCCCGCCGGGGCTTACGGCGCGCTCCACGACGACCGGTTCCTCCCCGGCATGAAGCGCCTCGTGGAACGCTGCCACGCGCACGGCTGCCCCGTGTTCTGCCAGCTCCACCACTCCGGGGCCTCGGCCATGACCGGACACGGCGGCGGCCTGCCCATCGGCCCCTCCGATCTCGGGCCGGATGAAATCCCCTGTCCCCCGCCGGTGGGCAAGCCCACGCGAGGCCTCACCGCCGAAGAAATCGCGGAGGACAAGGAACTCTATTTCAAGGCCGCCGAACGCGCCAAAGCCGCCGGGTTTGACGGCATCGAAGTCCACTGCGCGCACGGCTACTATCTGGAAAGCTTCGTGAGCCGGGTCTGGAACCGCCGCGACGACCAGTATGGCCCCCAGAGCCTCGAAAACCGTACCCGCCTGCCTCTCGAAATCATCGCCGGGCTGCGCGAGCGTCTCGGCGAGGACTATCCCCTCGGCCTGCGCATGAACGGTCAGGAGTGGGGTGCCGACAAGGGGCTGACCATCGCGGAAACCGTGGCCATCGCCAAGATTTTCGAGGGCGCGGGCGTGCGGTACATCAGCGTGTCCGGCTACGGCTTCGGGCCGCTGCCGTTCCGCTATCTGCCCGACTACTGGCCCTATCCCGAGCCGGAAGAACACATGAAGCCCTACTTGAAGGATTTCATGGGCGACGGCCTGCTCATCCCCGCCGCTGCCGCCATCAAGCAGGCTGTGAACATTCCGGTCATCGCCGTAGGCCGTCTTGACGAGGCCAAGGCCGAAAAGATCCTTGAAGAAGGCAAGGCGGATCTCGTGGCCTTCGGGCGTGTTCTCTGGGCCGACCCGGAATTCCCCCGCAAGGTCGCGGAAGGCCGCATTGAGGATATCGTGCGCTGCACGCGCTGCGGAACCTGCGAAGATCCGCCGGTGGGCCGCCCGCGCCGCTGCCGGGTCAACCCCGCCATGGGCCGGGAAAGCCTTTTCGCCATCCGGCCCGCCGAAAAGAAAAAGAAGGTTGTGGTCATCGGCGGCGGCCCCGCCGGAATGGAGACGGCCCGCGTCGCCGCCCTGCGCGGGCATGACGTGACGCTGTTTGAAAAAAGCTCGCGGCTCGGCGGGAAGTTGCCCCTCGCGGCAATGATCAAGGGCGTGGAAGTCGAGGACGTGCGCCCCGTCATCAGCTATCTGACCACACAGGTCGGCAAGTTGAACATCAAGGTCAGGCTTGGCGAGGAAGCCACCGTATCCAAGATCCTTGCCGAAAAGCCGGACGCCGTGGTCATCGCCACGGGGGGCCTGTACAGACTGCCCTCGCTCAAGGGCGTCGAAAACCGCAATGTCGCGGGCGTCAACAGCCTGTCGAAACAGGTCAAGCTGCCGTTGCTTGTTTTCGGGCCCGAGCTTTTGAACAAGCTGACCAAACTGTTCCTGCCCATCGGCAAGCGCGTGGCGATCATCGGCGGGCAGATCGAAGGGCTGCAAGGCGCGGTCTTCCTCCGCAAGCGCGGCCGTGAGGTGACGGTACTGGAACCTTCCGAGACGTTCGGCAAAGGCATCCCGCCCCGCTATCTTGATCGGCTCAAGCCCTGGCTCGCCAAGAAGGACGTCCAATTGCTCGGCGGCGTGACCTGCGACCAGATCACAGATCAGGGCGTGGTGATCACCACAAAGGACAAACAGCGCAAACTCATCGAAGCCGACACGGTGATGGTGCTCCTTTCGCAGGAACCCGACACCAGCCTGCTCGAAGCGCTCAAGGGCTCGGTCAAGGAGGTGCTCTGCGCGGGCTCGGTCAACGGCGCGCAGGTCGGCAGCCTCATCGTGAACGCCATTGAAGACGGACGCCGGATCGGATGTAATCTGTAGGCAAAAGAAGAATAGACCAGAGGGGAAGAGGGGCTTTTCCAGAAAAGCCCCTCTTCCCCTTTTGCGTCCGCTTGCCTGTGGTTCTATTGTTACGCTGGGCTATCCGCCTCCCGCCGATCCGCGATCTCGCGTTGCAGGCATTCCAGAAATTTTTCAGCGGCCTTCGAGAAAAACTGGTACTTTTTCCAGGCGATATGCAACCCCACTTCCAGCTTCGGCTCCAGCGGCCTGAAGCACAGCGGGCTGCCGCCGGATGTCCTGACGATCTTGTCCAGACACAGGGCGTATCCCATGCCTTCCTCCACCATGATCGAGGCGTTGTACAGCAGATTGTATGTCGTGGTGATGTTCAGCTTCTCATAACCTTCTCCGAACCATCCTGAAAATTCGTTTTTCACCAGATGCTGGTTGGAAGCGAGGAGCGGAAGGCCCAGCAGATCCTGCGGCCTTATCGTTGCCCTTGCCGCGAGAGGGCAGTCTTTTCGCATCAGCACGCCCCAAATGTCCGTCACCGGCAGCTTGATGAAGTCGTACTTCGACAGATCCGCCGGTTCGATGAAGACGCCGAAATCCACAAGCCCCCTGTCCAGCCGTTCCGTGACGTCATCCGCATTGCCGCTGAACAGGTGGTACGCAATGTGGGGGTACGCCGACTGGAGCCTGTGCGCCGCGCGGGCAATCAGCCGCATGGCGTCGGTCTCGCCGCCTCCGATATGGACATCACCGCTGATGGTTTCTTCCGCCGCGCTGAACTCGGATTCCGTCTTTTCCACCAACGTGACGATCTCCTGCGCCCTCTTGCGGAGGAACATGCCTTCCTCCGTCAGAGAAATCTTCCTTTTCCCGCGCAGGAACAACGTTTTCCCCAGTTCCTCCTCAAGTTCCATCATCTGCCGCGACAGCGTGGGCTGGGTGACGTGCAGGGCTTCCGCCGCCCCGGATATGCTTTCCTCCCTTGCCACGGCAAGGAAATAGCGAAGCACCCTCAGTTCCATAGCTCATCTCCGCTTATTACAGACCGCCGCGCGCCGTTCGCCCGCATGTCTTCCCCGAATCCGGGTGACACGTGATGACGTCCTTGCCAGCCTGAGAAAACTCTTTGATATGGCGATTCATACCATGCTTATTAGGCATGGTAAAGGATTCAATATAAGTATTTGCTATTCAATGCCCCCGCTCTTATATGCATGTCACAGGAGAAAGCAACTATGAAAGGGAACCCCAAACAAGACGATCCGCTGATTCAAAACCTGCATGATGCCGGATGCTCACAACAGATCATCGAGCAATTCATGCAGAGCAGAAAGGAAGGGAACATATTTTGCCAAATACATATTCTTGTAAAACAGCGGAATCTGCTTCTTGAAGACCTCCATAAGGATCAGAACAAGCTGGATTGCCTTGATTACCTTCTTTTTCAACTGAAAAAAGGATACTGAAACAGTCCTGCCGCGTTCCTTTCAATCCCCAGTCCGATCAAGAATACTCAAACCTCAAAGGAGACAACATGATGCGCGCAATGAAACAGCTCGGTATGACCGCCGCCATTATCGGCACAATGTCCGCCGCCCCGGTTCTGGCTCAGGAAATCCCCGCCGACGCCAGCAATTTCTACAAGAGCGAAAGCGTAACCGTGCGGCAGGTCACATTTCCGAACCAGTACAACATGAACATCGCCGGGAACCTCTTCCTGCCCAAGAATCTGGATCAGAAGACGAAACACGCCGCGATCATCGTCGGGCATCCCATGGGCGCGGTGAAGGAACAGAGCGCAAACCTGTACGCCGTCAAAATGGCGGAACAGGGATTCGTCACCCTTTCCGTGGATCTGGCGTTCTGGGGCGGAAGCGAAGGCCAGCCGCGCAATGCCGTTTCACCGGACCTGTATGCCGAAACCTTCAGCGCCGCCGCGGACTTCCTCGGCACGAACCCTCTTGTGGACCGTGAACGGATCGGGGTCATCGGCATCTGCGGCAGCGGCAGTTTCGCCATCAGCGCCGCCAAGATCGATCCCCGCCTGAAGGCCATAGCGACAATCAGCATGTACGACATGGGCGCGGCCAACCGGAACGGACTCCGGCATGGCATGACCTTGGAGCAGCGAAAGCAGATCCTCAGGGAAGCGGCGGAACAGCGCTATGCGGAATTCACGGGCGGCGAAACCCGGTACACCAGCGGCACCGTCCATGAACTGACGGAAACGTCCACGCCCATCGAGCGGGAATTCTACGCATTCTACCGGACGCCGAGAGGGGAATTCACTCCGGAAGGCTCCTCCCCGCAGCTCACCACGCACCCGACGTTCACCAGCAACGTCAAGTTCATGAACTTCTACCCGTTCTCGGACATCGAGACGATTTCCCCGCGCCCCATGCTGTTCATCGCGGGCGAAAAGGCGCACTCCATCGAGTTCAGCGAAGACGCGTACAGGCTCGCGGCGGAACCGAAGGAACTGTATATCGTCCCCGGAGCCGGGCATGTGGATCTGTATGACAGGGCAAGCCTTATCCCCTTCGGCAAGCTCACCGACTTCTTTACGAAAAATCTGAAGTAACATTCCGGGAAGGGCGGGGCCTCAGTTGAGGGCACCGCCCTCATCCCAAAGGGCATAGTATGCAGAACGGTGTCTTTCAGACCGGCAATCCCCGCTGGTCGGCGGTCTTTTCCTTATTTATGGGCGTCATGGCCCTGATTGCAGCCGAATTCATCCCCGTAAGCCTGCTGACGCCCATTGCCCGAGATCTTGCCGTCTCCGAGGGCATGGCCGGGCAGACGGTCACCGCCGTAGGCGTGCTCGCCGTGCTGACCAGCCTCCTGCTGGCCCCGCTGACGGGAAACACCGACAGGCGGCGCATCCTGCTGGCTTTTTCCGCCATGCTTGTCGCGTCCTACATGCTGATCGGCATGGCTCCGACCTATTCGATCATGCTCATCGGGCGTGCGATACTCGGCATCTGCGTGGGCGGCTTCTGGTCGCTGGCCTCCGCCGTCACCCTGCAGCTCGTCCCCACGAAGGACGTCCCCCGCGCCCTGAGCATCGTCTACGCCGGGGTTTCCGTAGCGACGATCATCGCCCTGCCCGTGGCGAGCTGGATCGGCCATCTGATCGGCTGGCGAAATGTCTTTTCCCTCGGCGCGCTCATGGCCGCTTTCGGGTTCGTCTGGCAATACCGCGCCCTGCCCTCCCTCCCGGCCCGCGCGGGCAGCGGTTTCCGGGACATGTCCGCCCTGCTCCGGCGCACATGGATTCTGGCGGGTATCGGCGGGAACATCCTGAGTTTCGGCGGATACCATATTTTCTTCACATACCTGCGGCCCTTTCTGGAGCTGGATCTCGCCTTGGGAGCCAATACGCTTTCCGTGATCCTGCTGGTCTTCGGAGTGGCGAACGTCCTCGGCACCTTCATTGCGGGCGCGCTCCTCGGGAATCACTTCCGGTCAACCATGATTCTGGTCCATCTGGCCTTCACAGCCGCCGCGCTCGCCTTGCTTCTCTCCCAAGGGCACGCGGACATCGGCATCGCGCTGGCTGTTTTCTGGGGATTCGCGTTCGGCTTTACCCCGGTAGGCTGGTCCACATGGATCGCCCGCACCCTCTCCGACAAGGCGGAGCTTGCCGGAGGGCTCACCGTCGCGGCGACGCAATTCGCCATTGGCCTTGCCGCCGCCGTGGGCGGGTTCACCTATGACAACCTCGGCATCAATGGCATCTTTCTGGCGGCGGCGGGCATCAGCGTCATGGCGGCTCTGCTGATCGCGGTCAGTTTTTCCCTCTTCGCCAGAGACACGGGGCACAAGGCCTGAGCCCATTTCGGTGGCCGCAATCCGTGTCACCTCCATATGGAGGGCGGAACGCCCCAACCGTCCACAATGAATATAGAAGGAGAACGATTTCCATGAAGAAAAACATCCTGATCCTTTCGACCAGCCCCCGCAAGAACGGCAACTCCGAAATGCTGGCCCGTGAATTTGCCAGAGGTGCGGAGGAAGCCGGACATAACGTGGAACTGCTCAGCCTGCACGACAAAACCATCGGCTTTTGCAAAGGCTGTCTGGCCTGCCAGAAAACGCAGCGATGCGTCATCCATGACGATGCCGACGCCATCGTCCGAAAAATGAAGGACGCCGAGGTAATCGCATTCGCCACCCCCATCTATTTTTATGAGATGTGCGGCCAGATGAAGACCCTGCTCGATCGCTCCAATCCTCTGTTCCCGTCGGACTATGCGTTCAGGGACATTTATCTGCTGGCAACGGCGGCGGACAGCGCGGAGAGTTCAATGGACGGGGCCGTCAAAGGCTTGGAGGGCTGGATCGCCTGTTTTGAAAAGGCCGCGCTGAGGTGATCAATGGCATGAAAAGTAGTGGGAAAAAGCGAGATAACTTGGGAAGTATCGGGAAGGATTTTAGGTGGGAGTGTAATTCTATTGCAGAATCTGCAACAAAAAAGGAGGGGAATCAACCCTCCTTTTTTGTTGTTTAACGGGGTAGCATGTCTACCTGTTCAACGCATCCTTGAGACGCTTCGCGGCTGCGAACTTGACCGTTGTGCGCGCCGGGATGGTGCAGGAGCCGCCGGTCTTCGGATTACGCCCGATCCGCTCGGCACGCGGTACGGGGGTGAGCGTCCCGAGTCCGGGAAGGAAAACCCGATCGCCTTCCGCAAGGGCTTCCGTGAACGTGTCGATCATGGCCTTGACGAGCTTTTCCATCTCCTCTTCCGTTGCTCCGCATTCCTTCCTGAGCCGCCGTACGAGATCATACTTGTTCATGACATTCTCCATTTGCTTTTGATGCGACTGGCGCGTGTTACTGCATGACGACCGTGGCGGGCTGCTGCTCCGTGAAGAAACGTTGCAGGTGTTCCCTTGCCGCCGGTTCCTCGATCCTGTCAATCCAATTTTTCAGTGTTTCGATGACGAGCTGGAGTTGTTCAACGGAGCACCATTCGATTTTTTGCGCCCGCGTGATGCGCCGGATGTACGTCTCGATAGCCTGATCGCTCCGGTTTCTGACGATTCCGAGATCGTGCATTTCATACCAGAGGCTTTTGATCTTCCTGATCTGCGGGTCCGCCGTCGTGCGAAAGCCCGCCTTTCTGAGCGCCGCCAGCGCCCGGACCAGTTCCTCGCCGGAAAGCTCCTTGCTGGAAGTCGTTCGGCCACTCGTGACGCTGGAAAGGAGCCCGCGATATTCTTCGTCAGTCATGCCGAGCTTGCGGCGTCCCGTCTGGAGCACCCTGACAAGTTTCTTTGGATCAGCTGTGGTGCGCATTGGTATCCCTCCATATGGAGCCGGGCGGATTGCTCCGCCCGGTTTGTCATTATGCGGATTCAGCTCCCGCGAGTTCCGTCTCGTTCAGTTCGTAGAAAAAGAGATCGGATTGTTCGAGCCTGCACCCCACGGCGGCGAGGCGTTCCGGGGGAAGCTGGCGGAGCGCTTCCTTATCCACTTCCTGCTTTGTCCTGATGCACTCGGGCATCCCCGCGTCGCGGATAAGGCCGAGCACCTGTTCCCATGTCGTTTTCCGCATTGTCTTGACGGCGGAGCTTGCCCGAAAGCCGATAATGCCGAACGTGAGCTCCCGGGAGCGCTTTTTGACGAACAGCTCGGATTTTTTGGACTCCCCGAACCTGATCAGCGCCTGTTCCAGAACTTCAATGTCTTGCTTGATCGGTTCGGAAGCCTCGGCGCATTTGAGTTTCAGGGCGTCGACATCCTCTTTCAGTCCGAGCTCAATAAGCGCAAGTTCCCGCTTCCTCGCCGCGATCTGCGCCAGCGTCGCATCCGCTTCCTCAAGAGTCGTCACCGCTGGGATGTTCAGAATGGGTTTCACACGTTTTGCCATTGTCTTTTTCCTCTTGGGATTGCATAAGTGCTTTGAAAAAGCTTCCTGCCGCCTTGCCGGTCAGGTTGATTTCCGTAATTTTGCCGCGTTTTCTCTTGACCGTTATTGAGTCCCGCATAAGCGTTTCCCTCAAAAGAGTGTTGTCTGTTTCGGCGCTTCCGCCATTTTCCGACGCTCCAATTCTTCGTCGACCTCACGTTCAAAGTCTTTCGCCCTGTTCAGATCGGACGGCGCACGAATCAACAAGTAGGTATTCTGAGCAAGCCGCATCCTGCGCACCAATTCCACAAATTCTCGGTCTGTCATATTATCTCCCCTGAGCCGCAAGCTGATATGCTCCTAAAAGATGATTACGGCCGCACCATCCGCACAACGTCCGCCGTCACCTGCTTTTCCCCGGCACTCGCCGCGAGGTTCAGGGCGGCGATGGTCATGTTGGCGATCATGAGGGGATAGCCCATGTACACGCCATTGCCGGAACGGTCCTGCGCCACGGTGAGGCTTTCCTTGATCGCGTCGACACCGTCCTCGGCGAACATTTTGCCGAAGTCGATCCCGGCTCGGGTGAACCGAAAGCGGAGAAAATCCGCTACGTCTTCGATTGGGGTGATATTCAGCACGTCGCACCGCTGCACAACTTCGCGCACCCCCGCGTCGGCGGGCTTCAACTTTTCCCCGAGCTCCGTCTGTCCGATCAGGATGATGGAAAGGAGCCGGTGCAACCCGTCCTTCAATTCCCAGAACCGCTTGAGGCTCTTCAACGTGTGTCGGTGCAGGTCGTGAGCCTCTTCGATGATGACGCAATGATGCGTCCCCGCGCCGTGGGCGCTCTTCAAGAGTTGATGGAGCCTGCGAAAGCGCATTTCCGGAGACGACGGGACCGAAGTTCCGGGGGCGATGGTGCTGATGATGGCCTCGGCGATGTGCTGGGAGCGCATGGGCTTGCCGTTCGATTCGTTCTCGGCCATTGCCAGCGTGTACGGTTCTACGATGACGGTCTTGCCGTTTTCGTTTTTCACGCGGTCGATAAGTTCTTCCCGGAGCGTGGACTTCCCGGAACCGGACTCGCCCACCACGGCGAGGAAACCGCCGTTCGTCGCGGCGTCATACATCATCTCCCGGACATACCGGATTTTAGGCGAAAGATAGACGTCGGCGGCATCCTGCGGATCGGCAAAGGGGTTTTTGACGATGCCGAATGCCTGCCGTGTCTTCATCGTGAGCGTTTGCTTCTTCAAGATCATGGGTTCCTCGCTTTCCGCCGTATCCCCGGCGGGGGTATCTTCATCCCCGGCAAGCCGTTCCAGCTTGCCGAGAGCATAGTCGACAAGGGCGGGCTGTACGCCGCGTTCTTCAAGCAAAGAGGCGAGCCCTTTTTTGAGTCCGGCCCATCCCGTTTTCGGGAGGGTTCCCCGGTTCAAAAGCTGATTGACGAGCGCCGGGGAGACACCGAGCTTTGCGGCGGCCTCGCGCTGACTGAGCTCCGCCTCTTCAAAGAGATCTTTTACGGTTGGATCGTAGGGGATTATCCGGCACATGCCGCCCTCCCTTCATTTGGCCGGAACTCAAGCCGCCAGGCACGTTTCGGCGCGAACTTCTCGCGCATCCGTTCGACCACGGCCTCGATCTCGTTTCCGGGTACGGTGTCGGGATACCGTGTCCGCAGCCATTCCGCGCATTCGTCGGTGTTGTCGTCGCGCCAGACATCCGGATGATCCCGGCGCATCATCAAAGCGAAGGAGAGCCGCTTCATCGGCGGCACGTCGGCCTTTTTCTCTTCGAGAGGCAAAGGCGTCCCGGCCTTCTTCAAGTAGACGGGCGCTTCCTTCACGTCCGCCATGATGTCGATCGTGGCGTAGGCGGGCTTTCCTGCCCGGCGCATCTTGTCGGCCTCCTCCACGGATTGAACGCCGTAGGCTTCCTTTTTGATCGCTTCGAGGGTCTTTTCCGCGCGCGTCTTCGGCATGGCCTTGAAGCCTTCCCCGAAGGTCGGAGCGCCGAGATCGAACCCTGCGCCGTCGAACTGCATGGGAGGCACCTCAAAGGAAACCTTTTCCCCGTCGGGCTTTTCGATGACGGCAATGATGCTCGGGGCCTTGTAGGGATTGAGGCGGACGGATACGGAGTCCCTGACTTGCAGCCCGTGGTAGCCGAGTTCACGCAGATCGTAGCGCCGGACGCCGTAATGCGTCCGGGTGTCGGCGCTTATCGTGAAGTCGTCCTTCACCTGACACCGTACCTCGCCCCACGCCGCAATGGAGTGCATGACGTCGGCCTCAGCCGTGCGGAGCTTCTCCGCAGGAATGGAAAGCCACACGTCGTTGCGGGTCTTTTTCGTCCGGGTGTGGATCGCCGTGGCGCAAAAATACCTGCGCCAGCGATCCGCAAGCGCCTGCAACTGCGCGACGTCAGGCACTTCCAGAAAGCGCAGGCGGCTTTCAAACTTGCATTCGACGATGTCCTGACACTTTTCGACCGATCCGGTGGCGCGGGCTCTTCCCGGCACATGCTGCGCCGGAGTGATCCCCATTTGCCCGCAAAAGCCTGTGACGAGCGAAGAGGCCGGGCCGGGGCCGGGATCGGTGTAGAGGATTTCCGGGACGCCGTGCATGACGTCCTGCGGCCCCCGGTCGGTAATGGCATCAATCAGCGTATCGAGAAACCCCTTGGCGTCTTCTCCGGCGGCCTGCTCATAGCGCAGGTAGAAGTTGCCGGAACAGTGATCGACCACGATATAGCGCACGATGCGCGTATTCCTAATCTTGATGAGGTTTTCGGGCTTCTTTTCGTTGTAGCTCTCTTCCTTCATGAGCCCGATATTTCCGGTGCCCCGGATGCGGTACAGGACGCATACCGAGGCGTCGGCCTGCCAGAGCCTGTTGGGGTACTCCGTCCGCATACGGACGGACGGGCTCGCCACCCTGAGCTGATCCGGGTGGCACCCGTAGCGCCGCATGGCGCGGCTGATGGTTTCAACCGACGGCATGGTGACTTCTCCTGTTTCCTGGTCCGCGATGCCTTCCCCGTTCGCCTCCCAGCGCTTCACGGCGTCCTTGATGCACATGGGCCTTTTGCCGTTGGCGCGGTCGCCGCAGATGACGAGTCCCGCGATCTTCCGGCAAAGCGCCTCGGGAACGCACGTCTCGCCCTTGTCCTTACGTGGCTTTTTGCCGCTCTCCCACCCGCCGTACTTTTTCAGATAGTTGTAGGTGGTGTTCAGGGAGCGATTCAGCGTTTCGGCAAGCCGTGCCACGATGCGCCTGCGATCCCCATTGCACGGGTCCGCCTTTTCGAGCGCACGGGCCGCGTCGCTTATGAGGCGAAGCTGTTCGGTTGAAGGTGTGGAAGGCATGGCAAACCCCTAGTCGGTCGTTTCCTGATTGTCCGCTTCGGGGAACGGTTCCCCATCCACATCCGGGCCGAAGTCCGGCACAAGCTCCGCCGTAAGATCCACGTCGATCCCGGCGGAGAGAATATGCGCGGCCATGCCCCGCACGGCGGAAGAAATCCGCTCGTGGACATAGGCCGCCGTCTCTTCCGAATTTTCATCGTCGTCGAGAACCGACGAACCGAACGCCGCAAGGTTCGCCACGGCGAAAACGGCGTCTCTGCACTTTTCGTCGATGATCTCCCGGTTCTTCGCGTTCTTCTTCATCTTTTTGACTTCAACGTCAGCAATGGCCGAAGATGTGGCCACGATGAGCTCTTCTTTCAGCGCCGCGATCTGGTCGTTTCGCTCCTGCGCCACCTTTTGCTGGGCTTCCTTGTCCTTTTCGAGCGTTTCGACCTTTTCCTTGAGCTTTTCGGCTTCCTTTTCGAGCTTCTTGTTGTCGGCCTGCGCCTTGGCGTGCTGGGCGCAGATGACGTCGATGGTGACGCGAAGGTCTTCCGGCGTGGAACTCTTGAGCTCCCGGAAGATTTCCTTTTTCGTGTCCTCGTCCACATCCTTGATGGCCTTGCGGATTTTACGGGTGTCCCGCACGGTAAGGCCAAGGTTGCGGATTTCCGTCAGGCGTTCCTCGCCGAACGTGGCGTAGTTTTGGAGGGCTTCATAGATACTCTGGCGGGAGAAACCCATTGCGTCGCACAACTCATCAAATGTTTTCGGGGAATGGATTTCTCCGTTTATTTCAAAGGTTCGGCCTTTGTAATCACCACTGGCTTTCATAGTAGAAAACCAGTGAATGACTCCGAGATTAAGGCCGGAGGCAGCCGCTCGAAACCCTTGTACGCGCCCAACTTGCTGCTGAAATCTAAGATCGAGAACGTAGTCTTCCGCACGGACGGAGACGGTGCTGCTCCGGACGTCTTGAAGCTCTTTTTCTGGATCGGGCTGTTTGGAGACGGCGGGGGTGGAAATAACGGTGTCGGTCATAGAAGTGTCTCCTATCCGAGAAGCCTGTAGGCCCCGGTTTCGATGTTGCGTTTGAAGTCGTCCTGCCGCTGCTGCTGGTTGCGGAGGGCTATGTCGTAGGCTCGGTAGGCTTTGAGCGGCCTTGACGTAAGCGCCCAGCGCCCGCTTTCGAGCTTTTGCGCCATGCCTTCGGCGGCAAGGGCGTCCATGTCTCGGCAGACGTTCGGAGCGGAAATGCCTGTGGTGACGGAAAGATCAGTTACGGAAAGTCCGGTCACGACGTGCGGGGCCAAGGTCTCGATGAGCAGGAACGCCCGCCCGAGCTGCGTGAGCTTCTTCTTTTCGGTCATGCGGGCACCTCCAGATTGTTTTCCATATGCGCCACCTGTTCGGCGACGGCGGCGAGGTTGAAGGCAAGAATGATGAGCTGCATTTCCACGCCCATGCTGACGGTTCCGTCGACGATCTGCGCGATCTGGGAGGCCAAGCCGTCGATCCTTGCAGCCAAGGGCGGGAGTTGCGCCGGGGTGTCGAGTATGGTAACAGGCCAAGCGGAATGAACAGTGTTTTCGTTTTTTCCTTCATTGCCCTTCACCGTGTCAGCGGTGAGGGGCTTTTCGTTTTCGAGCGCCCGGAAGATTGCCGGAGCCACGGCGGGGAAATGAGCCGCGAGGGTGGTTGCGGTGAGGTTATTCATCTTCATCCTCCAAGGCGGATTGTTCGTTTTCGGGGAGTTCCTTAAAGTAGGGAAAGTTCGGGTATTGGGGCTTTTCCATAACGGTGTCGGTCTGTTCCCCGTTGTACCGGTCCTTCATCTTTTCATAGATCAGCATGGCGCAGTCCCACGCGCAGCAGTCGCAGATATGGGTGTCCTGTTGTCCGGCGACCAGAAACGTCACCCCGTGATTCATGGCTTCCGCAGAAGTTGCAGAGCGTGTAGCCGTCTTTATGGGTCATATGATTTTCTCCTTATTCTTCGGCCTGTTCTTCGTCTTTAAACCGACCGTATGCCTGTACGATGGCCCCAAATCCGATCGCGGCGAGTTCTCCGCAGATGCCAACACGTCCGGCGTCAGGGAAAAACTCGATCTCTACGTCTATCCCTCCGTTTTCCGCTACGGTGATGACGGCCTTGCGTTCCTCTTCCATCTTGCGTTGTCTCCTCCGGAGCTTGCGAAGCTCCCGTTTCAGTTTTCCGATCTTCATGTCCCTGCGCCTGATGCGCCGCATGAGCCTCGCCATGTTCCAACTGACGGGGTGCATCATGACGCCGCCCGCTCTTCGATGACGCCTTCCTTGAGGCCGAGGAGCACGGCTGCCCGGTGGGATTCACCCCGCGCCCCGTTCGTCCGGCCATTCAACAAATCATAGACGTACTGCGGGGCGAGATTGTGCTTGCGAGCCCACTGGGAAATGCTGAGTCCGCGCTCGGCAAAGGCGTCCTTCACGCTTTCCCGGAGCGTCAGCGGAATGTCCGTCCTTCGAGTGTTTGTCTGGTTCATAACCCTTCCCTTTCTTGCGCCCCTTCTCGGTTCCGTGTAGGGGTGGTTTTGGAAGTTGTGGTTTTTCGTGGTTCGTTGGATCAAAAATAGATCCATAGGATCAAAAAGTCAACCAACGGATCAAAAAAACATACGAGCAGGCTATGAAAAATTTAGGTCAACGAATAAAAATGATCCGGCAAGGCATCTCTCGTGCAGTCTTTTCTAAACGGCTAGGCATAAGTCCTGTTACCCTGAAGAGGTATGAAGATGGACTACGCGAAGCAGATCCCGTTTTCCTTGAAAGGTTGATATTGGATCAAAAATTATGCCGTGACTGGCTGTTAAATGGCACAGGCCCGATGTACCGAGACGAACAATCATGCGATGCTAACGATATATCTAGTAATAGCGCACAATTATTAGCTTCCATACATGATTTAGGAAAGGTTTCTCCCCAATTTCAGGCAGGCTTAAAAAAGAATTTATCAGAGGGGAAAATGTCCGACGGTCGGACAAATAAAGAAGAGAAAAAAATACAACATACTGAAAATATTAATTTACAAGAAAACAAAAATGTCCGACGTGTCGGACAAACAGGGGATACGGACATCCTTGACCGATATTTGAGGGCAGTAGACGAAAACAATGCCTTGATCCGGGAAAACGCCGATCTCCGTGTCCAAGCCGAGCGACACCTTTCCCGTATCCGCGAGCTTGAACGCGAAAACGAGGAACTGCGAAAGATGGAAAAGAGGGCTACCGATAATCACGATAAGGCAAGGTGGGACAGCGTTTAACGTGATGAAGGCGTGGAAGAGTTGAGGGGCCAGCGCGGTGAGCGCCGGGCGGGATGCTGACATGTGTCAGTCTTACAACAGAAAAATTTTATGGTAGACAAAGTGCACACATGCCGTGTGTACTCATTTACGGGGAGGACGTGAATGGATACATTGGTTGTCAGAGATTTTGATACGGCCATTGACGCCTATATTGCCAGCTGGGAAAAAGATTTTTCTTGGGAATCTATTGAATTTTCCGAACAAACTATTTTTTCAATCAAGCTGGTGGGCAAGCAGTGGGATGGCAGGCTTGACTACAAGGTAGCCGAATTTGTTATAAGGCTTCAGAAAGCACTCATAGCGGCGTATGGTGAGTACTCGGAACACAAAGTCAAATATAACACGTCGGTTATGGACAAAACGGGGCTCAGGGTAACCGTTTCTATCGAGCCCGGCTGTAGCTGTATCAAGGCTTTTTTTAAAGATATGTGGGCTAATATGGAATCCAAAGACAAAAAATGGGCCATTATTTCGATAGCGGCTATTTTGGCTGTTCCAGCCGGTATTGGATTTTGGCATTATTGCGACACTCAAGCCCAGACTGCTAAAATATCTGCTGAAATAGCCTTTGAAAAATTCAAAGAAGAAAAAAGAGCCGAAATAGAGTTAAAAGCTCAGGAACGTTTACAAGATGAATCTATTCGTAAAGACGCCATGCATGCCATTGATCGCGCTTTTGATCTGGCCGAACAGACGGCCGCTCCCGTAGCTTATCTGGCTAGTAAGATGCAAAAAGAAGATAAAATTGCCATAGATGATATAAAAGTATCCGCGTCGACAGCGAAAAGCCTTTTTAAAAATGTGAAACCCGTTGAAGAGGTCGCAGAAGAACGGCGCTATTTTATAGATGGAGATTATGTTGTTTCCCTAATAGATCGAGAAAAGGATAGAGTGACCATCACCTTTGCCGACAAGAAACGCACGTTTTCTTTAGTTTGGCTAGAAGAGGCTGCGTTGGAAGACTTTTACCACAGGTGTGCTCGACGCAAATCAGAAGAGGCGTTGCCACCGATCCCCTTGCAGTTGACGGCTACTTTTCAGGGGGGAGTGTTTAAGGAGGGTTTTGTACAGGGAATAGGCAAGCCACGTGAAGGTTCTATGTCTTTCCAAACAGCCGCCTTGGATTCAGCCAGCAAGCAGGAAGATGAAAACGCATCACGAGAAAGAACTGAATAATTTTGTACCTCATGCCGCCTTCGGGCGGCTTTTTTTGTCTGTTTTCCGGTTTTCCAATTACACATTTCCCGGCAGATCGGTCAAAAAGTGTAATTTTTCCCAAATCATAAAATTTTTGTGTATGTTCTACTCGGTCCCCTTATCACCGTGGAGGATATGCACATGGCCGAAACATGGGTAAGCCGCCCGGAGCTTGAGGAAGTAATCGGGCACACGGCGGCGGAGACACTGTGCCGTTCGTATGGCGGCGTTCCTGTATATGTGCCGAGACGGGCTGATCCGGCGTGCCAGCTTGGGCGCATCCTCGGCGTATTCGCCCTGTCCGCGCTGGTTGCCGAGTACGGCGGGCTTCGGATCACAGTCCCCAACGGACGCCGTGGCGAGCCGTACAAGGCCGCCATTGCCCGGAAGCTTGAGACGGGGCAGCCGCACGAGCAGATCGCGCTTGAACTCGGCGTAACCGAGCGATACGTCCGACTTGTGGCTCGGAGCCACAAGTCCGGCCCCCGCCAACTTTCCTTCTTTTGACGGAACTTCTTCCGGGGAAACATTCAAAACCTCCTGTGACAGTGTGCCGTCACAGGAGGTTTTTTTATGTTCAAACGCCTTTTTTCCGCCCGCCGCTGGCTGGCTCTGTGCGGCCTCGTCACCGTCCTGATCCTTGCGTTCCTTGCCGTCATTTCTCCCCAGCAACTCCCGGTTATCGCGTACAAGGCCGCACTGGTGTCTTTCGCCGCGTGCATCGGCGTGTGGATCGACCGGGCCATTTTCCCCTATGCCCGACCGTCCGGGTATCTGAAAACCGACTGGCTCCGCAATCCCGACGCCGACGGTGGGGACGACGAGGTCGACTTTGAGATATGCGCCGGGTATCTCCGCGCCTTCGTCGTAGCAACAATCCGGCGTGGGATCATGGTGGGCATGGTGATCCTCGGCATGTGTCTAGGGTTGTAGCCATGCGATGCCGTATCAAAGAGCGCCTCCCTGAAATTATTGAGGCTTTTGCTGTTGGGTTGGCCTTTTCCGTCGGGTGCGCCGTCGTCGGAGCCGTGTTTCTGGCCTTATTCGCCACCTTCGCCCATGCCGCCGTCCCGGAAAAGACCGTGGCCATCCCCCGCGCGGCGCTCCAGTACCGGGCGACGCTCATCCGGGAGGCCCGCGCCGCGTGGGGGCTGAACGCCCCGGTATCCATCTTCGCAGCCCAAATTCATACGGAATCATGGTGGCGAAACGACACTGTGTCGGCGGCGAACGCGCAAGGGCTGGCGCAGTTCATCCCGTCGACGGCCCGGTGGCTTCCCACCGTTGCGCCGGAAGTCGGCAATCCCCAGCCGTTCAAACCAGCTTGGAGCCTTCGGGCCTGCGTCGTCTACGATAAATACCTTTGGGATCGCATGAGCGCCATGAGCGCCGGGAAAAGCCTTATCCCCTGCGATCGCATGGCTTTTGCGCTGTCAGCTTACAACGGCGGCGCGGGCTGGGTGAACCGGGATCGGAACCTCGCCGCAAAGAAGGGGCTCGATCCAGATCGCTACTTTGGAAGCGTCGAAACCGTGAACGCGGGGCGCAGGGCAAGCGCGATCCGGGAAAACCGCCGCTATGTCGCCTACATTTTCGAGAGGCAGGCGGCGTATGTCCGGGCGGGCTGGGGTCCGGGGGTGAGCTGTGCCGAGTAAGATTGTCGATTGGCTTATGGATGCGGCTATCCCCCTGATAGTATGCCTACTTGCTTTTCTGGCCGGGTATGCACGGGGCGACTATGTGACCAGCCGCGTCTATGAAGCTCGTGTCGCTTCAATCAACGCCGCCCACGCCGAGCAGGAGCGCGCCCGCGCCGAAGCCGTGGCCGCCGCCGAAAAGAACGCCCGCGAGCGTCTGGCGGCGGAAACGGCGCGGGGCGAGAAGTTCGCCCGAGAGCTCGCCGCGAAAACCGCCGAACTGGACGCCGAGCGCGCCAGCATCAACAAGAGGATCAGGGATGTTTCAGAAAAGGCTCGCCGTGATTGTGCTGGCCTGTCTCGTGAGTGGGTGCGCCTGTACAACGAGGCCCTCGGCCTTGCCGGTTCCTATTATAGCGCCGGAAACGAAGGCTCCGCCCC
Source organism: Bilophila wadsworthia ATCC 49260 (assembly GCF_000701705.1). Classification (GTDB taxonomy): domain Bacteria; phylum Desulfobacterota; class Desulfovibrionia; order Desulfovibrionales; family Desulfovibrionaceae; genus Bilophila; species Bilophila wadsworthia. The sequence goes on from NZ_JNJP01000009.1 coordinate 81,144, forward strand.
CGGCGGCGCTGACGACGCTCCCGGTTCCGCCGGAACCGCTCACGCCGGGGTACGGCAAGACGCACTAGCGACGCCGGAAGACGTGCTCGCGCATGTTCGGGATTTTGGCGGGTATTGCCGGAAGCTCGAAGCCGGGTATCGGGCGCTCATTACCTTCTATAATGATGGAGGCTCCCGTGACCGACATACTGACTGAGCTTGACCGCTGGTGGCCGGTGCTCGGAATACTCGCCACACTCGTCTACGGATGGGGCGTCTATCACCTGTCCCGACGTTTTGCGACCAGAGCGGAACACCACGACACGCAAAAGACCGTGGCCGAACTCGGAGATCGCGTCGAAGAGCTCGAGCGCCGGATGGAAACGGTTCCCGACGGCAAGACCATGCACGCCATACAGCTTTCTCTTGAAGAGTTGCGGGGTGACATGAAAGCGATAGGCACCCGGATGGACGGTATGAAAACGTCGGTGTCCGGCCTTGAAAATCAAATCGCCATGCTCGTACAGCATCATTTGGAGAATGCCCGAT
>NZ_JNJP01000010.1 GCF_000701705.1 Bilophila wadsworthia ATCC 49260
ACCTGAAGGGGGCGGAGTGGTTTGAGGGCCGGGAGGGAGGGCTTTACAAGGGCGGGGTGCTTATAATACAAAAGGCGCACCACAAAACCTCAATTTTGGAGGTATGTGATGCGCCTTCAGATGTCTGTTGGCGTCCCCAAGCGGATTTGAACCGCTGTTGACGGCGTGAAAGGCCGTATGTCTTTCTAGCTACTAGTCTTTGATTCTCAAAGACTTTTTTTTTACCTACATGCGAATTTTTCTCTATATACCGCATGAGGTAAGAAATGGCAATACTGAAAGACGCTTGGCAACTTTATAATTCTTTAACTCTTTGTGATGACTCAAAAAAGGGAGTAAGAACCGAACTCCGTAGGTGGGAGCTTCACCTCTCTCACCTCGAACAGAGAGAAATTAGCTCTATAAAAAAACTCGATCTCGCTCGGCTCCGCTGCCATCTCGAAAAAAAGAATTTGAGCCCACAAACCATCTACCACTGTCTGAGCTTGCTCAGACGTGTCCTGTATACCGCAAAAGAATATGAACTCAGCGATACAAAATTGCCATCATTTCCAATGCCTAAAGTAAAAAACCAGAGGTATCGTTTTTTAACAGTAGAAGAAGCCAACCTGCTGGTAACCTGTTTATCAAATAGAAAACTCTTCTCCAGTATGCTTTGGCGTGATTTAACTGTCATAGCATTGAATACGGGGCTTCGGCCAAACGAACTTTTTAATTTAAGGCGATGCCATATTTCACTAAAAAATAAAGTAATATACATAGCTGAAAGCAAGAATGGAGATTCAAGATACATAAAAATGAAACCTGTTGTTGCTTCATTGTGTCATAAATATTTGCCGGGATCGCGTGAAGCATTGCTTTTTTGTAAGAAAAACGGGGAACCCTTTACACAGGCTGGGGCTCCGTTTCGCAGAGCAGTCAAACTATGTAAATTCAATGAAGATATAACCGATCCGTTATATAAAGTCGTTTTTTATACTCTCCGTCACACCTTTGCAAGTTGGTTGGTGATGCAGGGTGTTCCCCTGTATAGTGTAGGAAAAATGCTTGGACATAAAACAACGATAATGACACAAAGATATGCTCATCTTTCGCCGGATTATATGCACTCGATAGATAAGCTGCCTGATTTTGATATAAAAATATAGCCATCAGGTAAATTCAACCGGCACTTCAAATAAAGGAAGGGTGCGCCAGTGGGCGCATCTTCCGTGCCATCGCTCGAAGACTCGCTCTGTCACGGAAGCAGACCCGACCTTTGAAATGATGAAAGGCAGGAGAAGGAAGGGGTTGCGCGAGTACGCGCAACTTCCGCGCCTTCACTCCCTGTGGTCGTTCAGGCACGCAAGCAAGCCCGTTTTTCCCGAATACTTTTTTCCGGCGTTAAGACGCCTTTGAAGCAGAACCCCTCCGAGGCCTTCTCCTTTTGGTGAAAGACCTCGGAGGGGTTCTGTCTGAAAAGGCAGGTCTCAACTCCAGAGGAAAAAAGCTCGGAGAGGGGCGGGGCAGAGCAAAGGCGGTGACGAGTCGCTGGGCTGCCAAAAAATAAATGCCATAAACAAGTTGGAGGGTTCCATGAAGCAGGGCGATATGTTGGTAAGCAGTTGGGGATATGAGCAGACGAACGTCGATTTTTACGAGGTGGTGAAGGTGACGGCGAAGACCGTAACGCTGATTCCCATCGAACGAAAGGTGCAGCTCAAGGGTTTCATGCGGTATGAGGCCACGCCGATTCCGGGGAGCGGGAAGGGAAAGGCGTTCAGGAGACGGATTATTGATTGTTTCGACGTTCCTGCGTGTCGGATCACAAGCTACGCCATTGCGAGGCTGTGGAACGGAGAGGCACAGGAAGGTTCATCCTATGCCTGAGTGAAGGGAGGCCGTTCCGGAACCGGGACGGCCCTTGCTCTGGACGGGGGCAGGGAAAATGGTTAAGGTAATAACAGGAACAATATGACTGAAAAACAAAAGATTGAAGCTGCCAATTTTATTGCGGGGTGGCTTGATAAATTGAGTGTTGGATGCCTTGTCGTTGGTTTATTTCAACCTTCACACATGGTTGGTGGGATTATTGGGAGCATGGTCTGTTTTTCTGTTGCTGTAGCAATCAAAATATGGAGTGTAAAATGAGTTTCAACGCTGCTATTGGATGTATCGTTGGATTGGCTTTGCTAGCTGGAATTGTAGGTTTTTTTCTGACCCGCAAGCATTCTTAGAGAATGTCCGGCATACACCTTGCTATACCAGTTTTTTCCAAAGGATACAGGCAAAAGCAAGGTAAAGTAGTCCCATAAAATTGACGAGGTAACAACAGTAGCGAGTGCGTAAGCTCCGAAAACCCTTCAGCCAGGCAAATGTCCGTTCCACTACCCAGCGGCGGGCTGGATTCCTCCGGCCTTCACGGACTTCTTCCCCCCGGCTGCGGATATGTTCCTCAAATCCGTTAACATAAACTTCCTCGCTGACTCGCGGATAATCATACCCCTTGTCCAGACAGAGGTGTCGAACTTCAGCCCCCAGGAACCAGCCGCCCATTTCCCGAGATTTTTTCAGCGTTGCTCCTATCAGGCGGCTGTCATGCACATTGGCGCCTACAGCCGTCACTCCCAGAGGAATACCCTGACCGTCCACATGGAGATGGATCTTGCCGCCACTTCGCCCTCTATCCGTCGGGTTGCGTCCGAGGCCCTCAGCCGCTGATTTTTTGAGAGCGCGTCGGCGCTTGCAGCAAGGTGCCGTCCATAGCTTGCCATTGGGCATCTACGCCGACCTTTTCCCCATATTCCGCAAGAAATATGCGAAAAATCTCCGCCATGACACCGGCTTTGTTCCAGCGTTGGAAGTGTTCGTGGACAGTGCTTTTTGAGCCATAGCAGGCGGGAAGCATGGCCCATTGGCATCCGCTCCGGCATTTGTAGAGAATCCCGGCAAGAATCGTGCGCTGTGAAAGCGGCTTGCTACCGCCACTTCTTTTTCGTTTGAATGGGGCAAGAAGAGTCTCGATACGTTCCCACAGTTCATCAGGCACATCGCGAAAGTCTGTCTGTTTCATGGGACGAGCTTACCAGATTTTTTTAGAATCAAAAATCATGCCGGATATCCTCTTAATAACGATGCATTATATACGGAACTGACAGGATACATTGCGCAAAATCATCAGCCATATTCTGGAGATTTGTTCTCCGGATTTGCTGACCGATTTATGGACAAGGATGAAACAACATTCGTCTTTATGACAAAAGATAGAGATATATTTATCTATTTTTTGGATTATCGCCACTATGAAAATCATAAGAAGTCGTATCGAGACGGCTTATGAACATACGGTGAGCTGTTCCGGACATGAACGTTCTCATGCCGGAAACATGAAACAAGTGCTCTGAGGAAATGGCTTTGACGAGCTGGAGCGACACGTTTTGAGGTTTTGGTCGAGGATGCAAGAGGGAAAAAGGTACGGGGCCGAATACGGAAGAAGGAAGAAAGCGTCGCCTTCTCCATCTTCAACTGCGGCCCGCCGTCTGCCGCCATCAAGCGTGTTCCTCTTGGGTGGACACGCCCTTTTCGTTTGTTCCGGGTTTTATGCGAACCGGTGGAGGTTCGAATCTTTCTTACACCATGAGGGAGTCGCCTCGTGGCCTTTTTTGTTGCCTTGAGGAGGCGTGGCGATGAAATCTGGCTTATACGGCAAAATTCGTATTGTTCTGGTCTGGATGCTGATTTTTACTCTGGCGTTTCCCGCGCCGTTGCTCTCGGGAACCGTTTCAGATCCCAACGAAATGGTACTGCGACGGCTGAACAGCCCCGAGCGCGCGGCGGCCTCGGCAAGGATGCACGAGGAATACGCGAAGCAGCAGGCGGAACTGGCCGCCTCGGAAGGGAAGGGAAAACCGACCTCGAAGGCGGAGAAAAAGCCTTCCGCACCGCCGTCCGGCAGTCTTGTTGCCGGTTCCGGCATGACTGACATACAGGAAAAGACTTCTGCCGGAACCCTACAGGACTCCGCTCCCCGTTCCGCCACGGAAGTCCTCTTCAATCAGGGGGCGTCCCTTGTGGGCCTGCCTGGTCTTGCCCCACGGGAAGGCGTGGACGGCTCCAGGGATGAGGGCAGGGGCTTCCATCAGGACGGCACGGTGCGCAAGGCCGAGCCGGACGGCAAGCGCCGCGCTCCGGCACATATGCGCGCCGCCGTGCCGGGGCAGAAAAACGCTCTCGGCCTGTATGACGATGCTGCGCGGCTTGAAGACCTTTCCTCTTCCGGGGGAAAGATTTCCGGGCAGTCCTCGCGGGAGTTCGACAATCTTGACCCCAATGAACTGCTGCTGAATCGCGGCCTGAACTACGGTTCCGGCATCGTGAACTCGTGGGGTGAATCGGTTCTGTCCGGCCTTGTGGACGGCGGACGCGCACGCCTGAACTATCGTCTCGACAGCGACGGCGACGTGGCCGGTGAGGGCGACGCCCTGTTCCCCTGGTATGACGGCACCTATACCACCGTCTTCACCCAGATCGGCGCACGCAGCATGACCGACGACGAAAAGACCCGCTGGATCGGCAACTTCGGTCTGGGGCAGCGCTGGTTCCCCTTCGCCTCCGGGGAAATCGGCTCTCCCGATTACGATGCGGGCACGATGATGGTCGGCTACAACGCCTTCTTCGACTACGACTTCACCCGTTCGCATCAGCGGGGTGGTGTCGGCGCGGAACTGCAATACGACTGGCTGCGCCTGTCCTCCAACTACTACTTCCCCCTGTCGGACTGGAAAGGCTCCTATGACTTCGACAGTTCTCTTGTGGAAGAACGTCCGGCCGAAGGATGGGATGCACGCATCAAGGCGTATCTGCCCTTCTACCGCAACGTGGCGCTGACGGGTTCCTATTCCCGCTGGTACGGCGACAACGTGGGTGTGTACGGCGCGAGCGATCTGGAAAAGAATCCCCGCGTCTGGTCCTACGGCATCGAATACACGCCGGTTCCGCTGGTTTCCGGCTTCCTGCGCCAGAAGAGTACCGAACACGGCCGCACGGACACCGAGTTCGGGCTGACCTTCAATTACCATTTCGGCATGTCTCTGGAGGAGCAGACATCTCCCACCAAGGTGGCAGAACTGCGTACCGTGGGAGGTTCCCGGCATGAGTTCGTGGACCGTGAAAACAAGATTATTCTCGAATACCGGGCCAAGAACGCCTTCCGCATCGAATATGTGGGCAAGGCCGGAACCAACCGTTTCAACTTCCGTCTGGTGAACGGCTTCGACAGAACCGTGTCCGGCCAGATGGTTCATGCCAGCGTAACCGACGCCACCTTCCCCAACGGGACGGACTTCGCCACATTCATCACCGGCGGCAACGGCGAGTTCACGCTGGCGCTGGATACGGTAACGGCCACCCCCGTGCCCGCCACCATTCAGGCCGGGGAAACTACCGGCAACTTCAATCTGGATGCGGAGCTTACGGCCCTCGACATGAAGGCCAGCCCGAACACCCTGACCCAGCACAAGGCGCAGAGTGTGACCTTCACCGTCACCCGTAAGGACGGTTCACCCATGTCCGGGGCAAGCGTAGCCTTCGATTCCAGCGCCGCCTTCACGGGACTGTCGGGAACATATACCACGGACGGCAGCGGGAATTTCACCGTACCGGGTCTGACCGCCGTTCTCTCCGGGGAACAGTCGCTCTCGGCCAAAGTGAACGGCAAGACCACGGCCAAGACGCAATTCACCGTCACGGCGGCGACCTATGTGCTGACCGCCGACAAGACAGCTCTGAACCAGCATGAACAACATGACGTCACCTTTACCCTGACGCGCAACAGCGAGACCGTACCCGGTCTGAGCGTACTGTTCACGAAGGGCGAAGGCTTTGCCAGCCTGCCTGCGGACGCGCAGGCCACCGACGCCAGCGGGCAGTTCAAGGTCACGGGCCTGACCCCCATCCTCTCCGGGCAACAGGAGGTTGAAGTATCGATAAACAACGAGGGCACGGCGAAAAAAGCGTTCAACGTCACGGCGGCCACGTACAATCTGACCGCAACGCCCGATACGCTGGTGCGGTATGAAGGTCAGAACGTGACTTTCAAACTCACGACCGCCAACGGTGCGGCAGTACCCAACGTTTCCGTAACGTTCACGGCCAACTCCAGTTTCAACAACCTGCCCACGACGGTGCAGACGAATACTGGCGGGGAGTTCACGGTATCCGGGCTGATGGCTCTGACCGCCGGTTCCCAGTCCGTGGAAGTCACCGTGGACGGGCAGAAGGTCAACGCAACGCTCACCGTCAACGAGGCCACGTACAATCTGACTGCGACGCCCGATACGCTGGTGCGGTATGAAGGTCAGAACGTGACTTTCAAACTCACGACTTCCGGCGGTGCGGCAGTGCCCAACACTTCCGTAACGTTCACGGCCAACGCCAATTTCAACAGTCTGCCCCAAAGCACACAGACGAATGCTGGCGGGGAGTTCACGGTATCCGGGCTGACGGCTCTGACCGCCGGTTCCCAGTCCGTGGAAGTCACCGTGGACGGGCAGAAGGTCAACGCAACGCTTACCGTCAACGAGGCCACGTACAATCTGACTGCGACGCCCGATACGCTGGTGCGGTATGAAGGTCAGAACGTGACTTTCAAACTCACGACTTCCGGCGGTGCGGCAGTGCCCAACACTTCCGTAACGTTCACGGCCAACGCCAATTTCAACAGTCTGCCCCAAAGCACACAGACGAATGCTGGCGGGGAGTTCACGGTATCCGGGCTGACGGCTCTGACCGCCGGTTCCCAGTCCGTGGAAGTCACGGTAAACGGGCAGAAGGTCAACGCAACGCTCGCCGTCAACGAAGCCACGTACAATCTGACCGCAACGCCCGATACGCTGGTGCGGTATGAAGGTCAGAACGTGACCTTCAAACTCACGACTTCCGGCGGTGCGGCAGTGCCCAATAAAAGCGTAGCCTTCACGGGCAACTCCGCCCTTGAATTGAGCACATCGACGGAGACCACCAACGCCAACGGGGAAATAACGATTCCCAACCTCCGCTCCATGGATCTTCAGCCGAAGACCGTGCAGGCCAGCGTGGATGGTCAGACTCTCTCCGTGCAGCTCACCGTCTCTCAGGGCGGCTTCAATCTGGAGGCGAATCCGACCGCTCTGCTCCAGCATGAGCAGCAAAACGTGACCTTCACGATCAAAACGGACAACGGAACACCCATACCCAACGCGAGCGTAACCTTCGCGAACACTACCAATTTCACAGGTCTGCCCGGAACGACGACTACCGACGCCAACGGGCAAATCAGGGACGTCAGCCTTACGGCCATAGAGTCCGGCACGCAGACCGTGCAAGTCACCATGGACGGCCAGACGGAAAGCGTCGAGTTTGCCGTCACGCCAGCCACCTACCAACTGAGCACAAGCGATACCCTGCAACAGTGGGAAGTGGCCAAGTCCGTGACCTTCACCCTGATGACCGGCAACAACACGCCGGTGCCCGACGCTAAGGTAAGCTACACCATCAGCAACCTCGGCGGCGCTGACATTGCGAACACGACCCAAACGGGCAACGACGGCACGTTTACGGTCAACGGTGTTGCGACCAAGCTCAGCACTGCGGCGAACGTTACCGTCACTGTGGATGGAAAACAGGCCACCACGACCATTACTGTCACGTCCGCCAGCTACTCGCTGACTACGACCGACAAGCTGGAGCAGCGGGAAGATGCCAGGCCCCTTACCTTTACCTTGAAGACATCTCCCAACAACACGCCGGTAAGAGATGCTGATGTCTCGTATACCATCAGCGGCCTCGGCGGCGCGAACGTTACGGGCACGGCCAGAACGAACACCGACGGCACGTTTACGACCGACCCCGTCGCCACCACGCTGGAGACCGTGGCCGTTGTGGATGTCATCGTGGACAACGAGAGGGTATCCGGAACCATCGACGTGACACGCGCCGTCTATGAACTGACCACCAGCGACAGGCTGGAGCAGTGGGAAGGTGAAAAGCCCCTTACCTTTACTTTGAAGACTTATCCCAAAGGCACGCCGATAAAAAATGCTGATGTCTCGTATACCATCAGCGGCCTCGGCGGCGCGAACGTTACGGATACGACCAGAACGGACGCCAACGGCACGTTCACGATCAAACCCGTCGCCACCACACTAGGGACCCAGGCCACTGCGGAAGTCCTCGTGGATGGAAAACAGGCACAGGCGTTCATCAGCGTCACTGGCGCGACCTACGGGCTGTACGCCGACCCCGCAAGTCTGACCCGGTATGAACCCACGGACGTGACGTTCACGCTCAAAACCACCAAGGGAACGCCCGTACCCGGCGTGAGCGTGAGCTTTACGGCCAACGACAAGCTGGGCCTGTCTTCCCAAACGCAGACGACCGACGCCAGCGGTCAGATTCAGAACGTCAGCCTGACGGCCATAGAGAACGGTCAGCAGACCGTGGCCGTCACCGTGGATGGACAGACTCCCTCCGTGGATTTCACCGTCTCTCAGGGCGGCTTCAAGCTGGAGGCGAATCCGTCCTCTCTGCTCCAGCATGAGCAGCAAAACGTGACGTTCACGCTCAAAACCACCAAGGGAACGTCCGTACCCAACGTGAGCGTGACCTTTGTGGCCAACGCCGATCTCGGCCTGACTGCGGTCACGAAAACGACCGACGGCAGCGGTCAGATTCAGGACGTCAGCCTGACGCCCGTCAAGGATGGTCAGCAGACCGTGACCTTCACCGTGGACGGCCAGACGGAGACTTCGTCCATCACCGTCACCTCCGCGACCTACGACCTGTCCGTCAGCCCGCAGACGCTGATTCAACATGTGGGCACGGACGTGACCTTCACCATAAAACGCAATAACAAGACTGTGTCCGGCCTTGCCGTGACCTTTGCGGCCAATCCTGATCTCGGCCTGAGCGCGGGAACGAGGAACACCGACGCCAGCGGTCAGATTACACTCAACCTCACGCCCACGGCTACGGGAGCGCAAACCGTACAGGTCACTGTGGACGGGAAGACGCTGACCACCCAACTTCAGGTCGATCCTCCGAGCTATTCGCTGGAGACAAGCGATAGCCTGAGCCAGTACGACTCCGGGGATGTGACCTTCACGGTAAAACGCAACGGACAGATCGTTTCCGGCCTTTCGGTGGTCTTTACGGCCAACGCCGATCTCGGCCTGAGTGCGGTCACGAAAACGACCAACAGCAGCGGTCAGGTTACGGTCACAGGACTGAAATCCGCCACCGCCGGACAGAAAACTGTGGAAGTTACCGTTGATAGGCTGGGCAAGGCCGACACGAAGCTCACCGTCGCGGAGGCGAGTTTTATCCTGACAACGGTTTCTCAAACGCTGACCCGGCATGAACCCGGAGGAAGCGCCGAGTTCCGGATTACGACGCAGGCGAAAGGTTCGCCCGTGCCCGATACGCAGGTGAGCATAGCCGCCAACAGCGTTCTTGGGATGTCCTCCGCCGCGAACCTGCGCACTGACTCGGACGGGAAGTTCACGCTGGGCAATCTGACGCCCACGCTCTCCGGCGCTCAGACGGTCACTGCTACTGTGAACAACAAGTCGGTACAGGGGAGTGTCACTGTCGCCAAGGCCCAATACCAGCTTGCCATCACCAGCAGCACCAATCCGATTCAGCACGAACCCAACCAGACAGTAACCTTCAAGCTGACCACCACAAATGGCCATCCCGCGTCCAATGTGCAGGTGACGTTCGCATCCAACAGCAACATCAGCGGTCTGACAGGGCCATACACCACCCAGGCCGACGGCAGCTTCACGGTAAGTACGCTGACGGTGAAAGCCCGCACGGCGCAACAGGTATCCGTGAATGTGGATACGAATGAGGGGTCGGCCAACACGAGGCTTAACGTCACCCCTGCGCAGTATAAGCTGAGTACGAGTGATACGTTGATTCAGTATGAACCCGGCAATGTGACGTTCACGCTGGTCACGTCCTACGATACGAAGGTGCCCGGTCTGAAGGCGACCTTCACGAACAACTCCAACTTCAATCTGCCCACGGATACGCAGACCACCGGAGCCAACGGTCAGTTTACGGCCACACTTACAGCCACTGGTTCTGGAGACCTCCCCATAGCCGTGACTGTAGACGATGGAGGCACTGCGGACATGAGCCTTCACGTCAAGGAGGTTACGCTCGGTATAACCAACGTCACCGGAGGTGGGGAGTTCGTTTCCGGGAAATCTACAACAGCGACGTTTACGGCGCAGATGTTGGCGGACGGGGAGCCGTACACATACACGTCCACTCCGTCCCAAGTGACCTGGAATTTGGGTACGGTGGACAACAGTCCCAACAAGGCGGTGATGGACTCCCATAAGACTAAGAAGACCGGCCTTGCTTGGGGAACCAACGCCCCCGGCTCTTCGGCTGGCGATGAACTGACCAGCTCTACGACATCCACGCTTTCCGGCAGTACTGGTGCTCAAATCCAGCTTACGGACATCATGGGACAGCGTAAGGTGACGATGGAGGCCGAGGTTAGCATGTACGGTCAGAAGTTCTCTGGAACGAAGGAGTTTACCTTTGGTGCAGGTCCTCTGAGCGTGTTTGCCGGAGTGCCCAAGGGGACTATGACCTGGCTGGATGCTGTTTCAGCCTGCGGAGGCACCGGGGATCTGAACACCGCTGGTTATCAGCGTTCGACCAATCTCCCCACTGAGGAGCAGTTGAAGGCTGTAAGTAGTACCGGCAATTATGCCTATCTGGCTGCTGGCTGGCCGGATGATGGCAATGGCTTCGGCTGGTTCTGCTACTGGACCGGCGAGGCGGACGGCTACGGCAGCGACGCCAGGGGCGTCGACCTGGACCGTGGCTACGACAGCTGGGACTACGCCGCCTTCGACTACCCCGTAGCTGTCTGTCTCCCTTGAGGGCCTTAAAAAGGGGCCGTCCTCCCGTAAGGGGAGACGGCTCCGCTTGAATTTTTAACTTTGGCTCTTGACTAGGGTGTGTCTGCAAACCCTCTTCACGAAAAGGGGGAAGTCAGGTTAGGTAAGGTTTTCATCGTGTTACGACAGGGAAATGTGCTACTATGACATCCCTGAAGACCTCTGGCTCAGGCTTGAGCCCATACTGCCAACAGAAGGTTCTCCTCGTGGAGGGAGACCGACTGGTGACGTCAGAAACTTTCTCAATGCTGTACATTGGATGCTGCGAACCGGCTCTCCATGGCGAGCTTTGCCAGAGAAATATGGTTCGTGGAAAACCGTATATTCCCGATTCAGGCGTTGGCAGAAAAGAGGATATCTGACTGCTATCCTTAAGCTTCTTACCTTACAGGCTGACATGAACCACATCATGATTGATGGGACATACGTTCATGCTCACAAGCATAGTGCCGGAGCTCGACATACCTCTGGAATCAATCAGGCTCTCGGCCGAAGTCGTGGCGGCTTTACTTCCAAAATTCATGCGGTGGTGGATGCTCTCGGTAATTTGCTGGCTTTTACTGTCACGGCAGGACAATACTCCGAGTATCCTCAAGCCAGTAACCTTCTAATCCAGTATCATAACACAACAATTCTGGCCGATAAGGGCTATGACAGCAGGAGTCTCATCGATGCGCTTCACCAGCAGGGATGTGAAGCAGTTATTCCCTCCAGAAGAACGAACCATCATCCCCGTACCATTGACAGGCATCTCTACAAGGAACGTCATCTTATTGAGACGTTTTTCAACAAGATCAAAGAATATCGTAAAATTGCAACTCGTTATGACAAGCTGGCAGAAGTTTTTGCGGCCTTTGCATGTCTGGCTGCTTCACTTATCTGGCTTCGATAAGAGGTTTGCAGACACGCCCTAAAAAGAATCCGGCATGAAAGGGGACTCATGCCGGATTAAGGAGAAAAGGAAACAGAAAAGGGGAAATGAAAGACAGTGGATGATTCCGTCATTCATTAAGCTGTAAATAATGCCTGATCCGCCATTGGCAAGGGGGGAACTCAAATTTTAATTCCATAATGGGAGATGCCTCCCCACAGGGCAAAAAGAACTTTCAAACCATCCAGATCGGAGGCAATGCCCTCTTGGAGGGAAATGCCGCACTTGTTTTTGATGTAGGTCTGGATGTCTCCTCTGGTGAAGTCGGATGAATGGTTCCAAAAGCTGGCGAGGCCGTTTATGGCGGCAGTATACCGAGGCGAATTCTGTCCTTTTTCCGTATTTTTTGAGGAGAGAAACATCCGCTTCGCCACGGAAAAGACGGCATTCCTGTAGTCGGACTGGCACATGTCTTCCAGACTGGCGATATGGAAGAAGGCGAGCAGTTCCTTGAGAGCGTCTTCAGGCTGACGATCCTGGAGAAGACATTCCATGTTGAGGAGTCCCATCAAAGCTTCTGTCTGGTTCCTGGTGAGTTTTCGTGCGGATCGGAATTCTTCAGGCTTCTCCCAAGGTCTGGGGGCGGGCTGTTCCTGTTGTTCCAGATTTTTCTGCTCAGTCAGTTCTTTTTGGCGCTGGCGCTCCAGTCGCTCAGCTTCCTTTTGGCGCTGCTGTTTGAGAAGGGCGGCTTCCATGGCGTTGAAGGCTTCAAGGAAGCGTTCCTTCCATGCGGCGGCCTTTTTGCCGGTGAAGCCCATGGCCAGGAAGGCGAAGCCGTCGCGAGTGAGACGGTAGGCGGGATATTCGCGTACACCTATACCTAAGTCCCTGGAATATTCGTATAGCGCAAAATTGCGCTCTACGAATTCAGGGGAACATTCCATATTGGAAATGGCCCTTAAGACATCCTTGTGCTCCTTGCCGAATGCCTGAGCAATAGCCAAAGAGGTGGTGAAGGGCACGCCATCTTCGGCCTGAATCATGTCCTCAATGGTGGGTTCGAGGACTTCCTGAGTTTCGGTGGTGGGGATTTCAGTTTCCGTCATGTTCGTCTCCTTCCTGAGTATTTTCTTGCTGTTCCGTTTTTTCGCGCTGTTCCGCATCCAGTGCCATCCATTCCTTGACGATGGAGATTTTATGGGACGGAAGGACAACATTGCTGAGGGAACGATAGCCTCTGGGGAGTTTCGCGGAGGTCATTTTAGCGTGACCGGTTCCCCAGAGTTCAACCCATGCCTGCCATTCGTAGGATTCATAAGGCTTGAGCATCATGGGGAGGGGAATCGAAAAGACCTCTGAGATCTTTTGCATGGTTTTGATGGTAGGATTGCTTTTGGCGCGGACGAGATCGGTGATCACGGCGCTGGAGACCCCCGCCTTTTCGGCGAGTTCCTGCTTTTTCATGCCGGTCTCTTCGAGAAGCCGGGCCACATGCAAGCTGAATATCATATTGTAATCCATAATTATCCTCACAGTAGAAAAGAGAGAATGGCAATATAGCCCACACCGAGTATGGCGTTGGTTCCTATCAAAGCCTTGACCAGAGGATCACGCAATGGGGCGCTGATTCTGGGAACGGAAGCGGCAATGGCGTCGTTGATGGCCGTCTGAAAGAGCTGTTTGGTCTTTTCCTGTTCTTCTTTGGCGTTGTTTTTCAAAATATTCAAACATTCTTTAAGATATTCTTCTGATTTGCTGAAGGTGGCGTTCATGATCTTGTTGACACGTTCTTTGCTTTCCTGATCCCATGTCTGATAGGCTTCCTGATGTTCTTCATGAAGTTTTCTGAACTGTATGGTTGCATTTTGTATGAGCAGTGCATGGTCTTGCAGCAAATCCTTTTCAAATTGTTGAAGGATAGTATGCAAGGCGCAAAGAGGATCTTTTTTGTCAAGGATTATCTCATTTTCTTTTGATACCTTGGCAATATATTCTTCAATACTTTCCATTGTTAGACGATCCTCACGGCGTCCAGCATTTCGAACAATTGCTTTCGTATGAGTTTGACGCGATGGACGGTCATAATATCATACCCACTTGGAGCGGGATTTACATCACACACCTGATGGAAGCAAAGCCTGTCCTTCTGAATTTTTGCGAATGAAATGCCGAAGGTATCTTTCGGAAAGTCAGGAAAACGGAGAATTCCATAGAGACGTTCCTTGCATCTTTCGAACATGGGTGACAGCTCGAACAGTATTCCATCCTTTTCAATCTTGCCGAAGAAGGGATTAAGCCAGAGAATGATATGAGCCCTGTCTCCAAAACGCCTGATAATGTCGTTCATTCCACGAATGGTTTCTTCCATATTGTCGCCGCCTACAATGATGACATGGAATGAGACATCAAAGCCCAATTCTTTAAGTACGGAAATAAAGTCATTTGAGATCAGATACTCAGACAGTGCGACGTAGCTTGAAGTACCGTTGTCAACGACGAAGTGGCAATCTTCCTGCGACTGCATGAATATTTGGGCAAAGTTGTCGAATTTTGTTTTCTGGATGTCGTTTCCCTCCATGATGTCCATATAGAGTACGTCAAGCGCCGTGTATTTATTGAGGGTAGGTGTGACCGGATCGCAGTCGATGCATTGGGTTTTGATGTTTTTGCTCATGAGGTATTGGGCGAAGACGTAGCTGAACAAAGATTTTCCTGTTCCGCCCTTGGGATTCAAAAAAAAGTGGACATGCGGCATGGGGGATGCTCCTTAAAGGAATGAGATTTCCTCATCGAGGTTACGAGTGAAGGTAGGGAGGTTGTGGTCGCCGGAATCGTATGGTCCTTTTCTTGGCGTATCCTGATTCTCCTGATTCTTTTGGGATGCCTGTGTCTGGGGCGCGTTTTGCGGGTTTTCCGGAGCTGGCGTGTCTTTTTTTTGCTGGCGTTTTTTTTGAGGATTGAAATGGCCTTTGGGGGCTGGAGAAATGAATTTTGAACAATGCTTCAGAAAGGCACTATATGTACCTGGATAGTTGCCATTTTCTTTAAGAATGGCCCATACTTCGCTGCGTTTCCAGCCGCTGCTGAGAGCTTCTTCGATCTGCTCTTTCTGGGAAAGAAATAAGGCTTTTAATCCAACAACTTCTCCGGATATGGATCTCTTTTGTGCATCAGTCTCGAGTTTTTGGATTAGTGTATTTTCCATTTTATGCTCCTGATTCGACCCAAAATGAGGATACAAAAGAGGAAAAATTGATGCAAGTAGCGTAGGAAGAAAATTTTTTATATATTTTCAAAAAAAGTATCCTTTCCGTTTTTTTCCTTTTTCGTCCGTTTTTTGTCCGCTTTTGTCCGTTTCCTTCCGTTCCTGTCCTCTTTTTTCTGTTTTTTTCCTGTAAAATCAGTTTTCTTCCGTTTTTGTCTGTTCTTGTCCGTTTTTTTCTTTTTTTGTCCTTTTTTGGGAGTTTGCCGGAAAAGGAAGGAGAATATATGACGAGGAAAAAAGGGCAGGATGTGTAGCGTGGGCCTACGCCCCCGCTACGTTCCCCTTATTCGCACGGAGTGCTCAACGGGAAACAACCATCCTGCTCTGCGAGGCTTTCGATGGAAACACCGAGACGGAAATTACAGCCGATCAAAGTCTATTGCAGCGTTGAAGAAAGAAGACTGATTGAACGCCAGGCGGAGACGGCAGGCGTGAGCGCCTCGGAATATCTGAGAAGCGTTGGTCTCAATTTTCCGGTGAAGAGCCGCGTAGATCAGCAGGCGGTAAAAGAGATGCTGAAAACGCGAGCGGACATGGCAAGGGCGGGAGGGCTTCTCAAGATGATCTTGAAAAATGACGAGCGGCTTATCGGGTATACCGGGGAGCAAATCAAGAAAAAGACCGTCGAAATGCTGGGTGAAATCGAAGTAACCATGTCCAAATTGACCTATGTCTGTGAACAGATATTGAGAAATAACATATGATAGCCCGCCGAATTCCCATGCGGAACGCATCCAAAAGCCGAGTCGTCCGGCTGGCGAAGTACCTGGAGGACAAGAAGAGCAGTTCTCGTGTCCAGGACGTGACGATAACGGGATGCTACAGCCCGGATGTAGAGGGTGCGGCCCTGGAGATGATGGCCGTACAGGCGGAAAACAGACAGGCAAAGAGCGATAAAACATATCACCTTATCATCAGTTTCCGCGAGGGAGAGCGTCCGGATCGTGACACGATTACCGCTATTGAAAAGCGTTTTTGTGAGAATCTTGGCTATGGCGAGCATCAGCGTATTTCCGTTTTGCACGGCGATACGGAAAACCTCCATCTGCATGTTGCTATCAACAAGATCCATCCAGAAACATTAAGGATTCATGAACCGTACTATGACTATAAGACGCTGGCCAGAACATGCTCGCAGCTTGAAAAGGAGTATGGGCTTGAGGTCGATAACCATACTTCCCGGAACAGGGGACGCCCAAGCGTGGCGACCAGTATGGAGAAGGCAGGAGGCCTGGAGTCCCTGACTGGCTGGATACAGCGCAATTGTCTGTCTGATTTGCAGAATGCCAAAAGCTGGAAGGAGTTCCATCATGTGTGTCTGGAGAATGGGCTTTCTCTACGGGCGCGGGGCAACGGTTTTGTCTTCGTGTCCGATAAGATTCATGTGAAAGCCAGTTCCGTGGATAGGGGATTATCCAAAAAAAATCTTGAAATGCGTCTTGGATCTTTCGAAGAATATCATGAAAATCTCGTTATGACAGCCAAGGTTTATCGAAGAAAACCCCTTGCGAGAGGTCATGAAAAATTATGGCGTGCCTTTCAGAAGGAAAAGGCCGAGTCTTCCGGTAACAGGCAGCAAATACAGGAAGATAGACAGAAAATGTTTGACAGTGCCCTGCAAGACTTCAGGCTCAGAAACTTCCTGATCAATCAGATGACGAGCGGGCGTGTGAACAAGATGATCCTTTATTATCTGAGCCGAAAGAAGTTGCGGCAACAGGCAAGAAAGGATCAGTGGATGGACTGGTTGCGTGAAACAAGCCGCGACAAACGGAATCCGCAATCGTCGGAAGCTCTGGCCCTTTTATGTTCCCGGAAAACTTCGGGGAGGGAAGAGGGCGGTTATCTCAGCGGTATTGAAAAGGAACCGCTGGGGATGCCGGAAGTCGTCACGCGCAAGGGAACGCGCATTTTTTCAGGGAATATCCGGGAGCGGGATGGGCGAATCCTCATACCGAATAACCCGACTCCCCGGGAAATTCGGGAGCTCAAACATTTTGCGGAAAAGCACCTCGATAAGGTTGCCGTTCACGGCGATGCTGAATTGAAGGGACTTTTCGGAGTTACCGGGCGCAAAACGCAGGCAGTCACGAAAAGCCAGTCGAAAGTACGAGACATGGACAGCGGCATGGAGCGTTAGGAGGCGCGGCATGAAAAAGCGGAATGCGGAACCTGCCGTCATGCAGGAGCAGAGAGGCGGAAGTTGGAAACAGCGGTTATTCGTCCTGTTCTCATTATTTGCCGGCCTGAGCGTGGCGACGCAGGTTTTTGCCCATCAGTATGGATACGGCGAATTCCTTGGCCCTCAAGTCAATGGCATCTATCCCCCTTGGGGCATACTCGTATGGGGAAGCATGGCGTATGATGCCGCACCGGGGATGTTCATAGGAGCGGGCTCGGTTGGGTTGTTCGTTTCTGGTGTCCTTTTGCTTATGAGCCTGTTTGTTCGTCTTGTTGCCGCGAATACCGGACAGCGGAATCCGTACCTGCACGGTTCGGCAAGATGGGCCGAGGAAGAGGAGGTGAAACATGCGGGACTGATGACCGACGAAGGCGTATTTGTGGGGGGCTGGAGGGGAAAACGGGAAAAGCGTTACCTGCGACATGACGGAAACCAGCATGTCCTGTGTTTTGCTCCTACACGTTCGGGCAAGGGCGTATGTCTCGTCATTCCTACGCTGCTTACGTGGATGAGGAGCTGCGTCGTCACCGACATGAAGGGGGAGCTTTGGGCGTTGACCGCCGGCTGGCGGCAGAAATACGCAGGCCAGAAGGTGCTGCGCTTTGAACCGGCTTCTCCGGAGTCAGTCAAATGGAACCCTCTGGATGAGGTCAGGCTCAAGACGAAGTATGAGACGGGAGACATCCAGAATCTTGCCACGCTGCTTGCTGATCCAAACGGCAAGGGACTGGACGGGGGGGATTCTTCCGCACACTTCACGAACTTATGTCGTTCGTTGCTGACAGGTCTCATAACCCATGTGCTGTATTTACGGGAAGAGAACCGGGAATTTGACGCATCTCTGGGAGCCGTTGATGCACTTCTGTCTACTCCGGAATCGAGTTTGCTCGAAGACGAATTTTGGAAGGCAATGCAGGAGCACAAGCACCGGAAGAACGAGAGCACCGGACAGATGGAGTCCCATCCTCTTGTAGTCAAGTGTGCACAGGACATTATCAATACGCCGACGAAGGAGCGGGGCTCGGTGCTGAGCACGACGCGCAATACGGTTGCCCTCTACAGGGACGACATCATCAGTAAAAATACGTCGGTTTCCGAGTTCTGCATCAAAGATCTGATGAATTATGCCGATCCGGTGACGCTCTATATTATTACGGAAGAGACCGATAAGGAGCGCGTCAAGCCGCTGTTTCGTCTGCTTTTGGCGATGATCTGCCGCAAGCTCGCGTCAGGCATGACGTATGAGAAGATTGGCGAGTCACGTCGCGCCAAGTCTCCCAATACGCACAAGCTGCTCATGCTCATCGACGAGTTTCCGAGTTTCGGAAAACTCGAAGTCATCCAGAAGTCCTTAGCCTTCCTGGCGGGCTATGGAATACGGTTCTACCTGATCGCTCAGGATCTGGCGCAGCTCAGAAGCAGGGAAGAGGGATATGGGGAGAACGAGGCCATTACTTCGAACTGCCACATTCAGGTGGCGTTCACGCCGCAGAAACTTGAGACAGCCAAGTATCTTTCCCAACTGACAGGGCAGACGACGGTATCCTATGCGGAAATTGCGATGAGTGGCAGCCGGTTGAGCCTGTTCCAGTCAAATATGACAAAGACCTACAGAGACGTATCGCGTCCATTGATGACCGAGGACGAATGTCTGCGTATGCGCGGTCCGAAAATGAAAGGCGATGTGATGATCGAGGGAGGGGACATGCTGCTGTTTTACGCGGGAATTCCAGCAATACGCGGCATTCAGATACCTTACTTCCTCGATCCCGTGCTCCAGAAGCGTTCATGCGTTGATCCGCCCGTGCGGACGGATGTTACGATGGTGCCCAAAAAGGAGAAGGCGGTCCAAAAGACAGTAGAGGCCGAAGATGCCGAAACTTCCTTTGCTTTGTAGCAGCGCGATTCTGGTTCTCGCTTTCGCCCAAGTGACGGCCAGTTTTTTTGTCATCAACACCACGAAGAGTTTTCCCCCAGGCATCTACATGAAGACGCATGGCCCCGTACATCGGGGAGATCTGGTTCTCGTCTGTCCGGAAGACAACGAAGTGAACAGGTATGGCCGAGACCACGGGCTTGTTTCCTATGGCGTCTGTCCCCATCGGTACGGATACCTGATCAAACGGGTTGCAGCCCTAGACGGCGACCATGTTACATTTTCCGATGAGCGCGTGCGGGTGAACGGCATTCCTCTGGAGAACAGCGCAAGACAGCCATCCATCCCGTCCCGCGTGGATGGCAGCGTCGAGCTGCATGAAGAGGCTCTGGTCATGTCCGAACATCCCCTGTCTTTCGACAGTCGCTATTTCGGCGTTGTGAGCGCCGATGCGATATGTACGCCTTTAAAACCCCTTATCACATGGGAGTAGTTTATGGCCAAGTCAGAAGATCACTATACGCGAGTGGCCGAACAACTGATCGAGAAGCTGAAGGAGGGCACGGCACCGTGGCAACAGCCCTGGGATGCCGGGGGGTACGGCTCACGCCCCATGAATCCGACGACGGGCAAGCCGTATCGCGGCGGCAACATGTTGTACCTCATGATGCAGGGCCACGGCGATCCGCGCTGGATGACCTATCGGCAGGCGCAATCCGTCGGAGCACAGGTCAGGAAAGGCGAAAAGGGGACGCCGATTATTTACTGGAAGTTCGAGGAGGAGCGAACGGTACGTGGCGACGACGGCAAGCCGGTCAGGGATGCGGACGGAAATGCGGTCAAGGAAAAGGTGCAACTGGAGCGCCCGCGCAGTTTCATCAGCTACGTGTTCAATGCGGACCAGATTGAAGGCCTGGAGCCGCTGCTCACACCTGAGAAGCCGCAGGGGTGGGCGGATGTGACCAGAGCGGAGAAGCTCCTTGAGGCTTCTGGAGCGAAGATCGTCAACCGAAAACAGGCCGGCGCGTTCTACAGGCCGGGAGAGGATGCCATCTATTTGCCGCTGAAGGCGCAGTTTTCGGATGAAGTGGGCTACTACTCGACCGCGCTGCATGAGCTTGGCCACTGGACCGGACACGAGACCAGGCTGAACAGAGAGTCCGGGCCGTTTGGGAGTATTTCCTATGCGAAGGAAGAGCTGCGGGCTGAGATCGGCAGCATGATGCTTTCTGCCGAGTTAGGTATTGGGGTGAGCGTCGATTCCCATGCCGCGTATGTCCAGAGCTGGATCAAGGTGCTCCAGGACGATCCTCGTGAAATCTTCAGAGCGGCGGCTGACGCTGAAAAAATTTGCGATTTCATCATGGATTTAGAGTTGACACAGGAACAGCGCCTGGAAAGACAGACCGAGCGGGAATCCTTTGCCGATGCCACGCCGTTCATGGACGACAAGGTGCAAGATGCCGTATCCCGGAAGGAAGGGACGGTATCGAGGGAAGTGTCATCTCCGGAGAAGGTTCGGGAGCGGATATATCTGAATGTTCCGTACAGGGAAAAGGATGCGGCCAGCGACCTTGGCGCAAAGTGGGATCGGAGAGAGAAAAGCTGGTATGTCCCTGAGGGAAAGGACGTGGAGCCGTTTGGAAAATGGCTCGGGAGAGATGAATCCATGCAGGAACGGAAGGCGCAGGACCCTGTGACGGAGGAACGCATCTACCTTGCGGTAGCGTATCAGGAGCACTGGGCGGCGAAAAAGGCCGGCGCGGAATGGGACAAGGATGCCCGCAGTTGGTATGTCGGCCCAAAGGGTGACATGGAAAAGCTGAAGAGATGGCTTCCGGAGAACGTCAAATCCCAGCAGATGCCTCCCATGTCGCCACGAGAAGAATTTGGCGAAACACTGCGGAGCCTTGGATGCGTCATCGAAGGGGAGCATCCGGTCATGGACGGCAAAGCGCATAGGATCAAGGTAGAGGGAGATCGCGAGGGAGCGCAGTCAGGATTCTATGTTGGCCATATGGATGGCCGGCCAGCAGGTTATGCCAAAAATAACCGGACGGGCGAGGAAATCCGCTGGAAATCGCAAGGAGCCGTTCTGAGTACCCAGGATCGGGCAGCGTTCAAGGCGACATGTGAGCGCAAACAAGCTGAGCGGGCAGCGGCACAGTTGCAGGAGCAGGAGAACACAGCGCAGCGAGTTGCGGGACAGCTTTCGTCCATGCGGGAGAATGTGGACACGCCCTATCTTAATAAGAAGGGGCTGGGAGCGAGAAAGGGCGTCTTCCTTGGTGAGGACGGGAAGACCACCTGCATTCCGGCGTTTGATGTCGATGGGAAGCTCTGGACCATGCAGTACATTCAGGAGGACGGGACGAAGCGGTTTGCGAAGAATGGCCGTAAGGAGGGGTGCTTCACAGTAGCTGGAGGAGGCATGGACGCCCTGCGCAATGCCCCGGCCATAGTTATCGCCGAGGGCTACGCTACGGCGGGAAGCATCTCTGATGGCATTGCCGCTCCGGTCGTGGCCGCGTTCGACTCTGGGAATCTGATGGCTGTTGCGAAGGCCCTGCACGACAAGTATCCTGACAAGGCGGTGATCGTCGCCGGCGATGATGATCAGCATCTTTTGGATAATCCCAGGGTACGTCGGAATGTAGGGCGGGAAAAGGCCGAAATGGCAGCCGAGGCCGTGGGGGGGAAGGCTGTCTTCCCCATTTTCGCACCCGGAGAACGGGAAAAGGATTGTGCGGGGTTTACGGACTTCAATGATTTAGGGACGAAAAGCAAATTCGGAATGGCGGCGGTCGAGCGGCAGCTCAAGCCGGCGATAGAGAAGGCGATCACGGAAAAGGTCAAGGAACTGGAACGGAATAAGCAACAGGAGCGGTCCCGCTCCGAAGGAATGGAACGATGATGGAAGAACGCGAAGTGACTCAGGAACAGGCGGAAAAGTGGATCAGGGAACAGTATCAGCGCCCAGACGAGGATACGGCGGCACGGGAGGTACTGGATGCAAAGTGTGCGGAACTGGATGTGCCGGGGCACGAGGTGGAATTTGATCCTGATGAGGCTGAATTGTGCGGGGCGTTCAGAGAGGATGCCCTTGATGAGGAAGATGCCATCGAAGCAGCACTGGATCAGGAGATCTAGTGTTAGAAACTGAAGAAGCGAGCGATAGCCATGATGAAGAAATTCGTGGGCCAGTTTCCGGCCTATGCCATAGGCGTCTACCTGGCAACAGGCCTCATGGATGGAATATGGAATCCTCTGCACTGGAGTGGAAAACAGTGGGCGTCGGCTGTACTGGCTGGACTTATCGTTTTAATTGGTGCATGGGGATGGAATCGCTGGAAAGCGAAACGTGGGTAACGCATCACTGTCCATATTCCGGGACCTTGCATAGGTTTTAAAAGGGAGGGGCGCACTGTGGGTGCTCCCCTCCCTTTTAGGCGTTTTCCCGCGATTATTGCAAAAGGACATAACGGGTAGCTATTTCTTTTTGAAATTCTTCCGGCAGGAGAGCCCAGTCGTGAACGTCGATCAGAATGGGAATGTCACTTTCCCGGAATGCCGTTCTAAGCCGGTCGATTTCCGAGCTGGGGTTATCAAGCGCGGAGGGATTGCGCAGAACAAGATCAAGATCGCTTCCTTCATGCGCTTTTCCTGAAATACGGCTGCCATACGCCCAGACTTGCGCAGCAGGAACGAAGGTGCGAAGAAGAGCACATACGTCTTTTTTTATCTCGGGATCAAGAAAAAGTTCATGCGGTTTCATCTCTTTCGTCCAGTCGTTGTGCAAGTACCCGTGCGTCTTCTATGAAGTTTTCCACTTGCTTGAGGGCTTCTTCCGCGAGAGTTTCCCCATAATCGTGTGCCGTAAGGTTCCTGTTGTCCCGGTAGGTGAACCAGCGGCTGGCCTCATCCGGGGTGAGCAGGCCATGCTTGGCGGCGTGGCGTAATACATCTTTAAAATAGAGCCGGTCCACTTCAGAGGGGGATATGAAAAACTGTTTGAGGTATTTTCCTAGAAGTTTGCCTCCTGTCTCAAGAACAAGCTCAAAGCCTTTGATGGTGGCGTTGCGATAGACCTCGTACTCCACACTGCCCGCTTCGGCCTGTTTGAGGAGGGCGAACGACGCATCCAAGGTTTGAATGCACCGCTTGAAGTGTTTTGTCTGCAACATCCGACCTCCCTAGTAATCGTGTTTTTTTAGCCATTCATCCAAGGCTTCCCGGACGATTTCCACTTCCTTACGCCGTGTTTCATAGGCGCATTTGCGGAGGCGCTCCGAAAGTGAAAAGGAAAAATTGAATAATTTCCGCTGATCATTTCTTTCGGGTACAGATTTATGTGTATCTGCTTTTACAGGTTTATATATTTTTGTATCTATATTATTATGTATATCTGTAAGAGGCTCCGTCTTTCGGAATAACTCCGGGGCGGCAGCTTCTTTTACTTTATCTTTTCCTCTTTCTCCGAGCCCCATCTTATCCCTCCGTTCGCTTCAAGAATTCTTCAGCAAGGGCGGCGTAATCCTTCGCGCCATAGCTGTTCTTCCTGTACCGATAAACATCTTGCCCGTTGCTCGGCGCTTCCGCAAGACTCACATTGTCCCTGATGCGAGAGGATAAGATGGCTTCTCCCCATTCATCCGAGAGGGCTGCGGCCACATCTTTGTTGAGCGTTTTCCGTGAATCAAAAAACGTCAGCACAAGGCCGAGGATAGCCAAGCCCGGATTGAGTTCCCGCACCATGCTCACTGTTTGCCGGATGAGAGCCAGTCCCGCCAGCGCATAATACTCGACCTGAACGGGAATGAGGAGGCCGTTGGCCGCATTCAGCGCGTTGACCGTGATCAGGCCTAGAGAGGGAGGGCAATCCAGGAGGATATAGTCATAGTTGGCGGCGACCGATACCAGGGCTTTCTTCAAGAGGTTCTCCCGGCCTATGCGCCCGGCAAAGGCCATCTCCGCTTCCGCAAGCCGGATATTGGCAGGAAGAAGGTCGAGTTTGTCTTCTAACGGTCTCCTGGCTTCGGCAATGCTTAAAGCACCGGACAGCACATCGAAGACAGTCTTCTCAATCTTTTGAGGCTCAAGACCGCAGGCATCGCTGAGATTGCCTTGTGCATCGAGGTCAACCAGCAGCACCCGTTTGCCCTTTCGAGCGAGAAAGACGCCCAGATTATGAGTGGTCGTAGTTTTCCCCACGCCCCCTTTTTGATTGCCTATGGCGCATATATACATGGCAATTCTCCTTGTAAGTCAGTATAGCATATCGTATTTATATATTTATGTAAATATAAATATCATTATTTTAATATTTATATGAATATATATTTATATAAATGAGGGTGCGCCAGTGGGCGCATCTTCCGCGCCATCGCTCGAAGACTCGCTCTGTCACGGAAGCAGACCCGACCCTTGGGAGCAGAGGAGGGGAAGGAAAGGGTTGCGCGAATACGCGCAACTTCCGCGCCTTCACTCCCGTTGGTCGTTCAGTCACGGAAGCAAGCCCGCTTTCCTCAAATCTTCTTTTTTCCGGCGTTGAGACGCCTTTGAAGCAGAACCCCTCCGAGGCCTTCTCCTTTTGGTGAAAGGCCTCGGAGGGGTTCTGTCTGAAAGGCAGGTCTCAACTCCAGGAAAGAAACTCGCAGTCTGGGAGGACAACAATGGAGTCTTTTGAATTTGAAGTCATTACGGCAACGAGGGTTCCCGATGAGGACCGCCTGAACTTCTGGAGCCGTCATGTCGGACCCAAGTACATGCTGAGCTTTGAACGGCATGTGTTTGGCTGGATGAGGAGGTTGTGCGGAGACTATGATGGAGGATTCTGGGAGTTTTACGAGCTGAGCAACGGCGGCTTTTACATCGCTCCCGAGAATGGGAGCAAGATGCGCCTGGTATGGCCCGGAAACTACTTCGATGGAGAAATGTCTCCCGATGCTGCCGGCATCGTGGCCACGCTTTACGCGCTCAACGTCTTTGCGGAACAGGCAGGCCCTTATTTCAGCGACAAGTACATTCAGCTTTACGAGTTCATGCGGCTTCACCCTGAAGCCGAAGTAATTCGTGCGGCCATTGATTAAAACAAGTGCCCCCTGTCGTAACCGGAGCGGCAGGGGGCTGAACCCGCACCCGGCGATATGAGGATAAGAGATGCGGAGTTGTGAAGATACTTATCGGCAAAAGGGAAAGACTGTCAAATCCTGTACGTTTCTGCTGCCGGGCGAGAAGACGCCAAGAACCTGTTCGTTCCAGGAGATGATGCGGATCATCAGGGACAGATGTCCCAACGGGAAACTTAAGGAGCTGCGGATAGCTTGAGGTTTAACCGGGGGTATCCCGGAAGGGTGCCCCCGTATACGGAGGGGTCGTATGTATATCGGTTCTGGACTTGGAGGGATAGTCCTGTTCATCTGCGGGATATTTTGGCTGGGGGAACATCCGGGCGTTTTGGCTGTTCTGGACTTTCTGTTTCAGCTTTTCCTGTTTTGCCTGCTGGGAAAGATTGTTCTTGTTCCCGCTTGTTATCTTGGCGTGTTGCTGAAGGACTGGCGGATAGTGCTGTTCGGTTTCTCCTTCATGTTCAGCGTATTCATTCGCTGGATGATCGTGCTGCTGTTCGATTTTCGAATAGGAAAGGTCTTCCCCGTCGTGGAATACGGATACGGCATTCCCTACTCTCTGGCGTGCGCCGTCGTCGTTTATCTTGTTCTTTGGAACATTCCGCTTGTGCGGGAGGTTCTGCGGGAGGCTCTGCGGGAGGCTCAAGGATGACCCGAAGAAGTCCGGCATGGCTTCGATGGCTTTGACTTTTTGTGCCCAGTCGACATGCTCGTACACATCAAGGATCATTCTTGCCGATTCATGGCCCATGATTTCCGCACTGGTTTTGAGATCGGCTCCGGAACGGATGGCATAGGTGGCATAGGCATGGCGTAAGTCATATGGTCTAAAAGGGCGGATACCCGCCTTGCGAATCGCTGTTTTCCAGGCCGAACCAATCTTGCGGACGGGTTTCCCCGCCCAGGAAATGACGTAAGGGCAGTCTCCGTCCTGGCGTTGCCATTGTGCAAGTAGCGGCAGGAGTTCCTTCCGGATCGGGACATCTCTTTTCGCAAGTCTGCCGCCTTTGTTGGCGCTGGGCATACTGATTACGCCATGAGCCAGGTCCACGTCGTCCCAGGTCAGAGAAAAAAGTTCGCTTGGACCTACGCGAGCGCCCGTGTAGATGCCGAGCAGGATGACCCTCCGGATATGGGGAGAAGCCGCATGAAGAAGAGCCGACAGTTCCGAAATCGTTGGAGGAGGCGTTCGCCTGTTTTTCCCTTTGGGAATCGACCATCGTTCGATCTGTTCGGGAAGGAGTCCCTCGCGCCATCCCCAGTTCATGATCGAGCGCAACAGCGAGGTTCGTCTGTGGATCGTGGACTGCGCCTTGCCGGCCTGTTTCTGGATTGAGCAGAATGCCGAGATGTCGGCTCGGGTGATGGACAGAGAGGATCGGCGGGAAAAGAAGTCGAGCAGAGGTTTGGCGTGGTACATATCCTGTTTGATGGTAATTGAAGATTTGGAGCAACGAAGGAAGTGCAGATCGAACAGTTCCCTTACGGAGATGGACTTCCTTTGCCTCTTTGGAGTCCTGAGAAGAAGTTCCTTGTGGAAAATGGTTTCTTGTATTTGGGAGAACGTCAGGGCTGCCTGTTCCGAGTCGCATTCGTGTCGGAGGGATGTTCCATGTGATTTCCATGTTACGATCCATTTTTTCTTGCGTATTGAATACCGGACTGTAGCCATGATGTGCTTCCTTTTATTTTTTGAATAGGTACGATTGGTATGACTGGACAGAGTTAACGTATTCACATAAAGATATTTGAAAAACAAGTTTTGATGCTATAGAGACAAAACGTTCTTGGTATGAAGAGAGGGTATTATGATTAAGGATTCAGAATTGTTGAAACTGATTATGGAAAGGTATCCTGAACAACCTTTCAATTTTATCCTTGAGCAATTTACAATTTTCAAGGCTGGTCTTATTGAGGCCAATGGTAAACTTGCCGAAAGAGATATGGTTGAGGATATTGCCGAGTCTGCAAAGATTGAGACAACTCAAGATGCGGTATCGGAACCAGAAACCGATATGCCTCCAGCTCAACCCAAGAAGAAATACACGAGACGAAATTTGGTGGCGAAGCCGGAAGAAGCGATTGGAAAAGAGTTCGTAGAGTGCTGCCTGTGCGGTAGGAAAGTTCAGAACCTGACGGCAAGGCATTTGTTGTCCCATGGCATCTCCATGGATGAATACAAAAAGTTGTGTGGTTATGCTCCCGATCAAAAGTTGATTTGTGGTAATCTCATGGAAAAGTTACAGAAAAATGTTTTGAGGGCGTATAATTCCAGAAAGAAAAAACTATCGGGAGAGCATTTGAAATAAGTCGGATATCAGTTGCCCTGAATGAGTTTCATTTAGGGCATTTCTTTTGTCAGGAGATGACGCCACATGCGTCATTCCAATAGCGACGAGTATAGCATGTGCCATTTTATTATGGTGAAATGACTAATTTTTCATGTCCTCTTCCAGTATATCCGGAACTGGCCGCGTTGGTGGGTGCGACTGTCCCTGACTATCGGGGATACTTTTTGCGGGGAGTTGGTGGAAACAGCGCCAGTTTGGGAGAGAAACAAGGAGATGCCATAAAGCATCCAACAACTGAGAGCGTATTGCATTTTTGGAAAAGTTTTGAAAACTGCTGGGCGACAGGAGTATTTTCCATACCAAATCAATCAGAATACGATGTTACAATTAAAAAAAGTAACTCCGGTCACAGCTTCCCAAGGAAACTCCGGTTCGATCTCGCCAACGCTTGGGAATCCGGTTATACAGCGGTAGAGACGCGCCCGGTGAACCGGGCAGTTCGCTACCTCATCCGGGCCAGATGACTTGCCAAACTTTCCGAATCGCCTTATCTTAAAACGCAAGAGGGACGGCAAGTGCTGTAACACCTACCGTCCCATTGTGCGGGGTCTTTTTCGGGACTCCCCTAGCAGGAACACATAATTCCCACTGAACAGCCCCTAACAGTCTAGTCCACTGTTAGGGGCGTTGCTTTGTCCAGTGGGCTGTTTCTAGCTCAGGAACTCGTCCATCAGCCAATTAAACAGCCGGACAAGGGCAGCCCAAACAGCGGCCTTTGCCAGCATACGGATGAATCCGTACATGGTGGCATGGAACCTCCTTGTATTCCCCCGCTGGTGACTGAACAGGGAAGTCCCGACGGGAAATCTACACGGGGTTGCATGTCATATCAAGCCGTAGATATACCCCTGTGTTGTTTAGATTTTTGAGCGGACATTCCAGTCTATCCGGAACTGGTCGGGATTGTCGGCTCGACCGTACCGGACTACCGGGGGATATTCCTGCGCGGCCAAGGTTCACAGACGAGTACACATTACGGCACCGTGGCGCATTCCAGTGCAGCGCTTGGCCAGCTTCAGGGAGATGGAATCAGGACGATTTGGGGAACCTTTGTAGGCGGTGATTGGTCTGGACACAATAATCAGGGAGGATCGAGTGGAGCCTTTTGGCCTTCGGGGAATGCAGGAGTACAAGAGGGCAATAGATACGACCAGATACGCTACAGTTTTGATGTATCGCGTGTCACTCCTGTGGTTGGTGAAGTACGCCCGGTGAACCGGGCTGTTCGGTATCTCATTAGGTCAAGATAACATTGAAATACAGGTAGATAATAAGATAAAGCAACGCCAAATAAGTTCTTCCTTGGCGTTGCTTTATCTTATACAAAATATATAATTACATATTTACATATATATAGATTTATGGTTTCGCCCGAATGAGACAGCGGACGTAGATGTGATCTGGAGCTGTCTCAGCGTCTCCGGTATAATCCGTCGGATTACCACCGCCTTGCCCAATAGAGCCCGATACAGCTCCATTCTGAAGCGTTCCAGAGACGGAACTAGCATTGGCTGTTCCCGCGACTGTTCCGTTGGCCGTACCGGAAATACTCCCGCCACCCGTGCTGCCCCAGATTGCTCCACCGGAAGTTGTACCGGCCATAGGCGTTGAAGAAGAGGTTCCTATTGGGACATACACCGTATCAATATTTCCGTCACTACCGGTTCGTCTGAGGTAAATACCTCCTCCCTGTGCATATCCGTTGGCTTTTGTGGCGTAGTAGGAAGGCATGGAATGCCCCACATCTTGCGAAAGAACAAAGTATCCCCCGCTGCTTGATGTACTCCCCTGATAGGAAAAATTCTGCCCCCCAGCACCACCGCTGGTAATCGTCTGCCCTGAAGCGGAACCGGAGACGCTAAGGCTGGCAGAAGCAGAAAAGGATTGTCCCCTAGCCGTACCAGTAAGAGCCGTGGAGACGAGCTGGCCGGAAAACGAATGTGTGTGCGTCGGCTGCGTATGGTTGTGGCTCTTGATCGAGTTGGCCACCGTCTGCCCTACGCTGTGTCCAGAGGATACTCCGCGTAGGAAACGCCCCCGGTAATCAGGCACTCGGCTGCCGACAACCCCGACCAGTTCCGGATATACTGGTATTGAAATGATAATATGTTAAAACAAAAGAGTAAAATTGCAAAGAATGGTAGGGTCAGGACTCATTAATTAAGATAAAAGATAACGGTAACAGCAAGGCAGATGGCTGAGAAAAAGGTATGGCACAGCGGTCATACCGGGTCGCGATACGTCGCCGGTCCTTCAGCCTGCTGAATGTATTTTCAATAAGATGTCGTTGATTATACAGCGTGTTGTCAAAGGGAAATGCTTCATTTCTGGTTTTTCAGGGTGGCATGCAGACAGTCATCCCTCTTCTGGCTTTCAGAGATTCACGCAACCACGTTGCGTCGTAGCCTCTGTCTGCCAAAAACGTGCTGTTATCGGGGAGGAGATGCTGGAGGATGGCTGCACCCTTGTAGTCGCTGACCTGTCCTTCAGTCAGCAAAAGCAGGACAGGACGCCCATGCCCGTCATAAACAATATGGAGTTTGGAATTCAGGCCACCTTTTGTTCGTCCTATAAGACGTGGAGAATCCCCTTTTTGAGCAGGCTTGCCGCCGTGCGGCGAACCTTGAGATGGGTGGAGTCGAGCATCAGGGAGCCATCAAAAGGTATTTTATTTATTAACTCATTGAAAATTATAGTAAAAATACCGAGCCTGTTCCACCCGATAAAACGATTGTACAACGTTTTGTGCGGACCGTACTCATCAGGTGCATCCTTCCACTGAAGTCCGTGTTTGATGACGTAGATGATGCCGCTGAGACCCCCTGTCATCCACACGGGGGGTACCGTGAGAACGGGGAAAGAACAGCTTTCGCTCCAACTGACTTTCGGAAAGATAAAACAGGGTACGCATGGGATACCTCCGTGCTTCCTGCATACCCTGTTTTCCTCCCTTGAAAATAATGAATCCTGACCCTAGTCTGGCCACCCTATCCCCGGAGGAACACTCCCTGATAATTCGGGACGTTCCACCCGACAACCCCGACCAGTTCCGGATAGACTGGTGGTAAGAAAATAACCAGTTAAAATATAAAGACAACGCAAAAAAAAGAGTTCTTTCTTGCGTTGTCTTTATATTTATGGCTTGGCTCGGATGAGACAGCGGACGTAAATATGATCTGGAGCCGTTTCGGACCCTCCAGTATAGTCCGTAGGATCACCACCTCCTGCGCCAATAGTTCCCGATACTGTTCGACTCAGTAGATTACCAGAAACGGAGCTCGCCTGAGCTGTACCGGAGACGGTACCCTTGGCTGTACCAGAGATGGAGCTTGAACTTGCTGTTTTTGTTGTTGTATTTGAACTGATATGGCTTGATCTAATCGGGCCGGAACCATTTGTAACACCAGTTGCATCATAATAGTTTGTTGTCCACAATATTCCACTATCACTGTATCTTTGTCCGGCAGCCGTCCCAGAAACGGTTAAATTTACGGATGATGAATATTTCTGTCCAGTAGCCGTCCCGGTAAGGGCCGTGGAAACAAGCTGCCCAGAAAAGCTGTGAGTATGCGTTGGCTGAGTGTGGTTATGGCTCTTGATCGAGTTGGCCACCGTCTGCCCTACGCTGTGTCCAGAGGATACTCCGCGTAGGAAGCGCCCCCGGTAATCAGGCACTCGGCTGCCGACAACCCCGACCAGTTCCGGATACACTGGTAGGAAGGCAAAAAGGGCTTGCCGTGCCTTGATTTCCGGGGAGTATGTCCGTAGGGTGGCGAAGTCCCGCAAGGGGCAATACGGGGCCTCCTCTCCGCAGACAGGCAGGGATGGAAAGGAGGCAAGTTGCCAAGCAAACGGCGGATGTACCATCTGCTCAGGCTGGTGACGAAAGCGGCCCTGTGGGGCGCGTTCTCCCGTCTGGCAAGCTGGCTCATGGGTAAAATCCTGAGCTAGAAGGCAAGCCCGATGGAATGAAGCGACCCCCAACAGTGTTTGCCGCACCGTTGGGGGTCTCCATCGGGTAACTGGATCAACCCATTACCGGAGGGGAGGCCCTTAAAGAACCATCCCATGCCGGGGGCCGAGGTGTTAGCGCACCTTGGCCCTTTCTGTTTTGGAGAATAAGGAGTTCGGAGAGATTTGGCAAGTCACCTGGCCCGGATAAGGTAGCGAACTGCCCGGTTCACCGGGCGGACTTCACCAACAACCGGAGTTGAGCGAGACGCATAAAAGTTCATTGCACCTGATGGCGCCTTACCCGCGTCATTCATCCATTGATTCCGCCCTTCGTTCCAAAAGGCCAGTGAACCGGACTGGCCCACTTCTCCATCGCGGCTTCGGGGCAGATAGGAAAGCTCTCCCCATATTTCTCGTATTCCATCCCCTTGCAGCTCGCCTAGCCCCGCGCTCCAATGGCCAACCGCGCCATAGTGATAGCTGGTTTGGCCACCGTATCCCCGGAGGAACACTCCCTGATAATTCGGGACGTTCCACCCTATGAGCGCGACCAGTTCCGGATATACTGCGCTGGATATGGATTGCCCGTTACATTCCAGCCAGTTATCTCTATCAGAAGGCCATGAGTTGGAAGGCCAGGTAATCACCGTTCCAACGGGGATCGAAGCACCTACGCTTTGCACCATGACCGTTGTGGGGTCAAAGCTGGTACTGTCGGCGGCGAGTACAGGACTGGAAAAGACGAGCAACGCCAAAAGAAGAAAGAGGGAGAGATAAAAACGTTTCATAGTATTATCCTTGGCAAGAGAGTGTGAAGAAAAAAACTGATGGAGAGCCAGGGGCCGAACGGCAGGGGAGTCTTGGGGGGATGTCGGCTTATGAGGACGAAAGTGAGCGCGAGTAGGGCACCCATGAACATGATTGAGGGGAGAGCCAGAGGGCCAGCCAGAGCGCCGAGCAGGGCCATGAGCTTGGCGTCTCCCAGACCGAGACCGTCGCGGCCGCGAAAACGTCTGTAGAGGACAGACAGAAGCCAGAAGGAGCCTCCGCCCAGCAGACAGCCGGAGAGTGTGGTCAGCCACCCATGTCCGAGAGGAAGAGCGCCTGCGGGAATGGCGATGAGTGTGGCAGGCAGGAGCAGCACGTCTGGCAGGATGCCTATGCGGGCGTCGATGCCGGAAGCCACGATTAACACACCGGCAGCTATAAGATAGACGGCGAAGCTAGGGCCGAGGCCGAAGCGCCATGCAAGGGCTCCGGCCACGACTCCGGAGAGCAGCTCGATTAGGGGGTACTGGAGGCTGATCCAGACGCCGCAGTATGAGCAGCGTCCCCGCAGGCAGAGATAGCTGACCACGGGGATGAGTTCATACCATTTCAACCGGTGCAGGCAATGCGGGCAGTGCGAAGGAGGGAAGACGACCGATTCTCCGGATATGTACCGGAAAATGCAGACGTTGTAGAAGCTCCCCAGAATAAGCCCGAGTATGGCTGCTCCAAAGACCGTCATTTCCTTTCTCCGCAGAATTGTCTGAAGAGGGCGTGCATGACCGAGACTGTTTCTTCGATGAAGCTTATCTTGAATAGAAAGTCGGCATCGGGATCGGCATCTTTTTCCTTGCGCATACGTGGGGGCTTCAAGCCGGAAAAGGTAAAGTCGGAGTTGAGGGTGAAGACGGAGACGAGTTCATCCTCGGGCATGGTGGATATCCTCAGTTTGAGGCTTTTGAAGAGGAGGCCGGATTCGAGGCCGGCACGGGCGCTGTCCGGCGCGTCGGTTACGGAAACGGAAGGCCCGTCAGTCCCCGAGAGCGTGGCTTTTCCCTGTTCCGCGATGTGATAGTCTTTCCCGTTGAGCGAAAGCATCATGCTTTCCGTATAGAGTTCACGCATGAAGTCTTCGAGGGGATGATCGGAACCGGAGGCGACCACGGCAGCGGGGTACAAACGTTCGAGTTCGCCGCCGAAGGCCGTCTTGAAATACTGTTCGAAGAGCTCAAGCACGGGTTTGGACGTGCTTGCGACATAAACAAGACCAGTTGTCATGTCTATGGCGACTCCGGACATGGAAGGGCGGGGTTCCATTTTTGCAAGGAGGCGGCTTTTGCAAAGCTCACGGAGTTCGCTTTTTCTGTCTTTTGAAATGAACTTCCTGCCTTGGGCGGCCAGCCGTTCGCGTTCTTCCTTCAACATTTCGTTCAGATGTTTTTTGAGGATGATCGAGGGGATCTTTCTGACGTCGACGCGGAAGCCGAAGGTTACGTAATGCCCCTTTTCGGACGTGTGCCAGTCGAGGTCAAACATGTCGTCCGCATTAACGAAGCCATACCCCTTTTCGTCGGGGAGGTTGTCGATGGAGTGGAAGGTGAACTGTCTGATCCGGTCGCTGGTGATGGAGGCAAGCGTTGAGGATTCGGCACGGTAGACGGTCAAAGGGAAAGAAGATTTCATGAGGCTCATCGTTATGCTCCTATGGATGAGTATTAAGCGGAATAAGGTCTGTTCTCAGCTGGTAACATCCATGGTTCACTCCCTCTGGTTAAGGTTGTTGCGCACATACGCCAGAAATGGGTACCGTTCTAGGGTGGCCTCCCACCATTCCTGGGGAAATTGGGGAAGATAGCCGAGATGTTCGGCAATGGCGGTACATTCCAGAATTGTTGTCAGGCCGATGGAAAACTCATGAAAGTTGTCCTTCATGCCGAAGACAAACGGTTCATCGCATCTTGGGCAAAGAATTTCCTTGTTCCCTGCACATACCGTCGCTCGATTTTCAAGCATCGCGTCAGCCATGTTTTATCCCTGGTAAAGTTGTTTGAAGGTGTTGGCCTGCTATTTCGTTCCGGCTCTTTTATCGAAATCGGGCTTACCGTTACTTCCCCAGAAACTGGCTTTGCAGGAGGGAAAGCCGGAGCAGTCAAAACGTTCCCAGGCCTTTCCTGTTTTGCTTGTTCCGTTTTTGAGAAGAAGCGGCTTGCCGCAGTCGGGGCAGACGAATTCCGTCACAATTCGCGGTGCCCGTGATTTTGGCTTGCCGGGCTTCCCATTATCGTCGGGAAGAAAAACATTTTCGCCGTTTGCATGGCCCTCACGGTTGTAGCAGGCCCAATACGTGTTCCCCTCTTTTTCTTTGCGGTAAAGAGGCTGGTTGCAGACGGGGCAGGGAAATTCCGAAGGGACGGCCTTTTCACGGGGAGCGCCGGGTTTGCCGTTGTTGTCCGGAAGAAAGGTATGGCAGTCGGGATCGGAGCAGGCCCAGAAGAATCCCCCGTATTTCTTGTCCGGACGCTTGCGCATGGCCTTGCCGCACTTCGGACATGGGCAAGCGGTGGGAAGGAGGGTGACAGGCAGGGAAAGAACCGAATTGAGGAGTGTGGGCAAGATCGCGATCTGGTCCTGCATGAAGGCGTCACGCGTGAGTTCACCACGGGCGATTTGTTCGAGCCTCTGTTCCCATTGTGCCGTCATCACCGGGTCTTTGAGCACACCCGGAGTCATGTCGATGAGAGACTGGCCAAGCGGCGTTGAGACAAGGGACTTGCCGCTTGGAGCAATAAACTTCCGCCCTTTAAGCGTCTCTATAATGCCGGCGCGGGTGGCTTCGGTGCCGAGCCCTTCGTTTTCTTTCAGGACAGATTTCGCCGTAGCGTCGGATATGAAGCGATGAACGCTGGCCATCGCCTCGATCAACGAGCCTTCCGAAAACCTGGAAGGCGGTGTGGTTTTCTTTTTGAGGGTTTCAACATCGGCGCAGGTGACGGGAGTATCAGAGCTGACCGGAGGCAGAGACTGTTCCGGTTCCTTCTTTTTGGCGTCCTCATCTTCTTCTGCGGCGACGCCGGTCCATCCAGGTTCAAGGATAAGCCGTCCACGCGCTTCCCATGTCGTATCATTGATGGAGACAACGATCTTCTGGGCTTCGTAGCTCATCGGGGGGTAGAACTGGAGGAAGTATTGGACTGCGATCATCAGGTACAGATTCGTTTCCTGCGCCGTGAGGCTCCGGGACTCTTCGCCGGTGGGGATAATCGCGTGGTGGGCCGTAATCTTCTTTGTATCCCAGACAGGGCCTCGCAATGCGGAATCGGCCTTGGCAGTGACGCCTTCAAGACCGGAAACACCGGAGAGGGCAGTAATGAGCCGGGCGGCGTCACCGAACTGTTCTTCTGGCAGATAGCGGCAATCGGTACGCGGATACGTCGTCAACTTCTTTTCATAGAGCGACTGAGCGGTATCGAGCACCTGCTGTGCAGTCATGCCGAACTTTGATGAGGCTGCTTTCTGGAGCGAAGAGAGGCAATGTGGAAGCGGTACGGCTTTTTTCTTTTTCTCTCGTGTGACGGAGGTGATGGTGCCGGTTTGGCCGCGCACGGAATCGACGATGTCCTGGGCTATGGATGCGTCGACAAGGCGGCCTTCCGGATCAAGACCCG
The DNA here is from genome assembly GCF_000701705.1 of Bilophila wadsworthia ATCC 49260. Lineage (GTDB taxonomy): Bacteria > Desulfobacterota > Desulfovibrionia > Desulfovibrionales > Desulfovibrionaceae > Bilophila > Bilophila wadsworthia. The sequence goes on from NZ_JNJP01000010.1 coordinate 35,995, forward strand.
GTTGGGTTTCGGCAGGTTTGAAGGTGGCCGAGAAGCTGCCGGCATCATTTTGGAGGCTTGCCTGGAGGATAAGGTAGTCCACGGGCACGAAGGCCTTGATCTCCCGATCCCGCTGGACGACGAGCGCGAGCGTCGGCGTCTGGACGCGGCCAAGAGAGAGGACTCCATCGGTATGGCCGGTTTCCCGACCAAAGATGGTCATGGCGCGGCTGGCATTCATGCCTATGAGCCAATCCGCCTGAGAGCGGGCACGGGCGGCATCCCGGAGGTTGGCGTAGTTGCTGTTATCCTTGAGTGTACTCAGGGCCTTCTGGATGGAGCGAGAGTCAAGGGAGGCAAGCCAGATACGCTGGACAGGGCCGGTGTAGTGGAAGTGTTCGAGGACTTCATCGACGAGGAGTTGGCCTTCCCTGTCCGGGTCTCCAGCGTGGACTACGGAGGAGGCCTCACTAAGCAGATGGTTGATCACCTGAAGCTGTGTGTAGGCTTCTTTTTTGGGGCGAAGTTTCCATTCATTGGGGATAATGGGGAGATCGCGCATGCGCCATGTCCGGAGGTTATCGTCATAGTCTTGCGGATCGTACTGTTCGAGGATATGGCCAAAGCACCACGTCACAGTATCGGAGCCACAGATCTGGAAAGTAGGGTTGTTCTTGGTGACGCCGAGTTCGGCGGCTATGGCCCTGCCGAGTGAGGGTTTTTCAGCGACAAAAAGACGCATGTTTTACCTCGTAGCTGATTTTAGTTATTGAAGAATTACAATTTAACGCCAAGGAGAAAGGTTGCATGAGTGATTCCAGTATTGATAGGGCCTATTGCGTAGAGTTGGGTTATGATGTGGATATTTTAGAGGCCAACGATTATTATTTTTCATTGCCCCCATCTGAGCGCAGGAGGTTACACTTTGAGTGCCCGGACGAAGCATGTCGGGAAACCTTTCATCCGGAAATCATTGGGGTGAACTACGACAAGGAAGTGAGCATCAGGCCGATGCATTTTCGTAGAAATGGGCATGATCAACATAGTGAGGATTGCTCGCTTGGTTTGTATGAAAAAATTCTTCATAAAATGCTTCAGAATAAAGAAGAATATGAGATTAATGCTCATAGAAATCTTTTTCTTAATATACCTGATTCTGAAAAAGTACCTGATGTATTTCAACCACGACGTGAGGTTGAAAAAAATAAATTTCAGCATGACGAAACTCGTAAACAGTATAGTAAAAATAAAAGGGAAACCATTGCATCAATAAAAAATAATATTCTTCATGGACAAAATAAAACTCGCTCTTTAAAAGTACTTGTTGATGCCTTTGAGAATCTTACTCCAAGACAACGCTATCTTCCTTCTGTAACAATAGAAGGAATTATAATGAAATATGGTATGGCCTTTAAGCATATCAAATTTATGGAGTCATGGCATACATACCCTCATATATATTATGGGTGTGCACGTATTGAGGAATGGCCTGATGGGTTTAGAGCTATGTTTAATCAACCTGTCCTGAAATTTACTCCTGATAAGCTAAGTCTTGAGGCATCCATATTTTTCCCTCGAAAAAATGGTAAAATTCCCAAATATCATCCCTATGATGCTCTAGTGCGTGCAGAGAAGAGCCAGGAACTTTGTTGTATTTACATGTTTGCCAAAAGAACTCTTGTATATGAGCCGCTGGGATCACCGGGGATCTCAAAGGAATGGATCAAGTTGGAAGCAGCATCTGGCGAAACGGTGATTACATTCAATGTACGTGAATGTAGATGAGGGATGATACCTAGGATAAACTTATACGCTACAGTTAGCGATACAGTATAGTTTTCTGTTCTCAGATGTTTCCTTTCATAATAAGAGTTTACTTTGAAACGATCTGTTGTATGTACGGGATTGGTGAAGTCGGTAAAGGTGCCGACTGTAATCAGAATTTGCGTCAGCATGCGTTCAAATTGCAATTCAATAATAATTTTTTTCCCATAATACCTCTCGAGGATTCCTGCGGAGGCCGAAGGTGTAAGGAGAAAATGAGGGATATAGATCGTTACCTCGCCGTATGAGCAGCAACTTGCGCGCATGGCACAAAAAGAAACTTCTTTGAGGAAGAGTTCGATGGACTGTCTCATGCCGGTATCAATGAAAAGCCGTCTTATGGGTTTCATCGGATACTCCTAGTTTAGAAGATTGCGGTAGGGGCCAAAGCGTCTTTTGAAGGGGTTGCACAGGGCGGGAAGAAGACCTTCCTCGATTTCATCCGCCTTGAATTCGGCGGCGTATCCTTTGCGGCGGACGTTCTCGATACGCAGGCTGTTGTCAAAAAAGGCTATGCTCCATCCCGGGCCGTCCTCGCGTGCCGTTTCCCGCGAGTGAACCGGCAGGACGGCACAGTACGGGGGGAGAAGTCTTTTAAGGCGCGAGAAGAGGTTTTCCATACGCGCATCGGTCTGGACTTCGACGAGATGGACGCCGTGCAGCAGTGGGGAAGGCTGGGCATAGAGGAAGAATTTCGCGATACAAGCGCGATGATTGCCATCTTCGGCGACATAGCCCTTGCCGTCCTGAAAACAAAAGAACGGTGGCGTGCCGGAACGTTCATGACTTAGATAATACTCTGGGTTCACTGTAAATCTGTCGAGATTTTTCTTCATCTTTTTGCCGTGGCTCAGAAATTCCCGCCAGGTCATGCCCTGGTAGACGGGGTTGGCCGTTCCGTAGATTAGGCCTGTGTTGACCGAGGCTGAGTCACAATGGCTCATTGAGCGGATGAAGCGTGACGAGCGGAGAACCTCTATGGGGTTGTCAACAAAGAAAGGCACGGTATCGAAGAGTTCCCTGATCTGATTGTCAGTCATTGCATCCGCTCCCTACTCATTAACCCAATGTCCGCCGTTGAGCCGTTCCCCGACATAGGTGACGCCGACTTTCCAGGTGTACTCATGGCCAGCGTAGGCCCGGCAGTATGAGGGCAGGGTGTCATCGACAACCCAGATGTATTTGTCACGGCAGCGTGGCGTATTTTCCTTCTGATACCAGCTCATTTTCCTCCAGACATCGTCGGGGATACACTCTCGGACAACTTCCCGTTGCCGGAGCTGGCGGTTGAGCAAATCAGCCGTGCAACGGCCCGCACCTTGAAGAATGGCTTCCACAAGGCTTGGCATACTCGCGTCTTCTCCGACCGTCGGGCACTGATTCAGGAAGTTCCGGCGGGCCTTCACGGTATCCTTCCATTTCTTTTTGCTGATCCCGAAGTATCGGGAGAGCGCCGGGCCGCACTCTCCGGGGCGTGTGCCGGATGACAGGCAGAGGATCGCTTCGCAGGCCAGTTTCGTGTCTCCGGAGAGTTCGTACTGGCCAGTGTCGATCTGGGGGAGTTCATGGTCGGCGGCCAGAGCCTGCATGGGCAGGAGTGTGAATAACGCCAGAAGAAGGATGAACTTTTTCACAGGACCTCCACTTATACTTGTTAAAACCCGGTTAACGTGTTACTTTATTCGTATGATTAAATCGTTCAAGGACAAACGGGCTGAGACGCTCTTTAATGGGTATCGCGTTCCTGCATTTTCACCTGACTTAGCACGTCAGGCATACCGAAAGCTAAAGCTGCTCAATGCCGCTACCTGCCTTCAGGATCTCCTGATTCCACCGGCCAACCGACTCGAAGCCCTGAAAGGGGACCGCAAGGGGCAATACAGCATTCGGATAAACAGCCAATGGCGCATCTGTTTCGTTTGGCATGATGAACACGCTTATGACGTTGAAATTGTTGATTACCACTAGGAGATACCATGTTTGATCGTATGCCTCCCGTACATCCGGGGGAGATTTTGCTGGAGGAATTCCTTAAGCCCATCGGACTGAGCCAGACTCAGCTTGCTTTGTCCACGGGAATGCCGCAGAGCCGTGTGCAGGCGATTGTTTCCGGTCGCCGTGGAATTACAGCCGATACGGCAATTCGCCTTGCCGCGTTTTTTGGCAACACGCCGCAGTTTTGGCTCAACTGCCAGACCTCCTATGAGTTGGACATGGCCGATTACACCGGAGAAGAACAGAAGATCAGGGATGTGGTACGTCCGTATCATAGTAGAATACCTAGTCTTTCTTTTTAAGGTTTTCGGCGAGTTTGCCTCCCGCACTGTTTTTCACCGCATTGTTCCATGCCGTTTTGGCTGCTGTGCCCGCCATTTCTTTGGCGACGGCAAGCGCGGACGGCGGCTTCGCATTCATCAGAGCAGCGGCTGATGCGGGGGTCATGCGTCCCCCGTGCTTTTTGCCGATTGCTTCTGCCTGTTTTTCAGCCAGTCCCGATTTGGCTTCCTTGGCGGCTTTCATGAGTCCGGCCATGCCTGTGGCTGCCTTGGCCATCGTTTTTGCCGAGCCCGCCATTGAAGACGCGGCAAATCCCATACCGGCTGCGGCAGCGCCAATGGCGGCACCAGCACCAAAAGAGCCGACGCCCATGCCGCCGACGCTCGCTCCGTTGATGATTCCCGCGACCATCGCCGGCAGCTTGTCCGTGAGCATGAATAATGTTAGAGCGGAGACAAGAAGGATACCGAGCTCTTCCATGTTGCTGGCCGCCGACATTTTGGCGTAAAATTCGTTGAGAAAGCCTGTACCGACCCCGACGATGAGCGTCATGGTCATCAACTGTACGCCGATCCCAAGAACCGTTTTGAAGTAGTTGAGGGCTATATCCGAGGTCCAACGGCTGCCTCCGAAGCCGAGGAAGAAGATGCCGGCGTAGGCCATAATCCATGCAGCACAGAGTTGCAGAAGCATGTTGATGGCGACGAGGGCGAGAATCAAAAGGACGAGCCCGGATATGATTAAGCAGCCTCCGGTATTTAGAGGCGAAAGAGCTGAAAAGTTTTGTACGGCCTTATGGAAGATATCAAAGCCTATCTCCACTATATTTGATGGGCTTACCCCCATCTGTGCTGAGGCTTGGTTTCCAATAGTGCGCATTGATTCAATGATAGCATTAGCAATGGATGGGCCATTTCTGAGCAACCATAAGAAAAAGCCACTGAAAGTCAGGAAGCGGAACATCTCTCCGAAGAATTCAGCAATTGAAGAACGCCGGAAAATCAACGGAATGAATTGCCATACTATGCTGATACCAACGAGATACATGAACAGTGTTGTTGCATGGGCTTGAATAGAGTCTGCCCATTGCGTCACAGCTTCTTGATATTTGGCAAGAACAGAATCCAGTACGTCTTTATCTGTCAATTCTGCTAAGGCTTCTTCAGGTAATATTAGGCAGATGATACCTATAAAAAGTAAAGGAGAATAACGCATGTTTGCCCCTGTAAAGTTAGGAATATTGGCTCTTTCCCTGCTCTTAGTTTCCGGCTTGGCGGGATGTACGGATCAGGAGGCTGAAAAGCGAGCTCAACTTGCTGAGGAACGTGCCGTTGCTGCCGAGAAGCGGGCTGCTGTTGCCGAAGAAAAACTCCTCATGCTTGAAAAGCAGATGAAGGACGATGCTGCCAGACGTGAGGCAGACAGAAAATTCACGGAAAGCAGACACGAGAAGAGCTCTGGGAGAGTCTGGTAGTTTTACCAGACTATTCCCGAACTTTTTTCATGCCTGCTTTCGGTAAACAGTTCATCCGCCGCCTGTTGACGTGCTTCACGGGCGGTAATTGTTTGTTCTCTGGCGTTTTCCGCAGCGATTTTTGACGTCAGCAGGGCACGTAGCTGGAGCAGCTGGTTTGCCTGGTGGCTTGAGAGCTGGTTGGCATACTGAATTGCTTCCAGGCGGCCTTGAGCTGTTTGTGCCTTGGACTGGATGTTTTCCAGATTGGCCGCGTCTTCTTTCAAGGCTGCCTGTTGCTGTTCGAGCGTGCGGACTACATTGTCATTGGCGTGTTTTTGCGCTTCCGAGCCAAGCTCTTCCGATTCGAGAAGGGCTTTTTTGTTTTCTGGCGTTGATGCCTTGAAGTATGGGCTGTTGCGATAGGAGGTGACGCTCCCGAACTTGCGCATGTAGGTGTCCAGGTCGCCGGCCTGATTCGTGTAGTAGTCGAGCTGATCCTGAAGGGCGATGATCTTGTTCATTGTTCGCTGTGCCTGGTCCCAGACATATGCTGCGGGAGCTATGCTGTTTTTGATTTGATCTTCATATTGCTGAAGCTGGAGGGCGTATTCCTCGATTTGCTTCAATGTTTGGTTGACGGCTTCAATAGCCGAGAGTGTGGTCTGCTGGAGGTTCGCGGCGTCGAAGACGGGAATGCCTCCGGCTCTTGCAGAGAGAGGGGAGAGCGTCATAAGAAGCGAGAAGATGACGAGGTAATGTTTCATGGAAGAACCTTGGTTCCTTTTAAATTTTCAAAGAAGAGTTTGTTGCCTTCAGTATTTCGGCAAAGCCTTTCTCATTGATCGAATAGGGAAGACGTGTTGGGGAACGATAACCTTCCACAGAAAGACTGGAATGTCTTTCTGAAAGACTGGTTGCGGCTGGATGGATATGCACCTGCATTTCTGGAGTTGAAGCTGCAATATCCGTAGCGAGTTCGAGCCAGTCCTTAAAGTGGACTGAACTTTTTTGGGAGAACTGGAAGGAAAACAGGAAAAAGGGATCAAAGAGTTCCTTTTCGTCTCCCATGACATAGAGAGAAGTTTCCATGTTTTGGGCGTTGTTATTTAGGTATGCGAGCGTGTTGGCGAGATCGGTGAAGTGGATGACGCCGGAACGTGTGGCAAGGACGATGGAAAGATTGTTCATGGAGCACCTCAATAATTGAACGCTTGATAGGGACCGGGGAGAGTCATGTCCTTGACGGCGATCACGTTGAAACGATAGCCGGGCCGGATTTCCAGTGTAGGGGATATGTTAAGGTTCTTGGAGATGATTTGGCCGAGGACTTGGCCAAGGGTCTGGCCGAGGGCTTCGGAGAGGGCGTCGCCAGCACGCTGGCGGTCGGAACTATCGCTGGAGTTATTGTCATCCTGACTCAAATCGACGGCGGCGATGACACCGGACATGAGTATGGCCGAGGATATAGTCCTGAACCAGTGATTGTTGATCTGGTCCGTAAAACCGGCGTAGCCGGCGCTGTCGGCTCCGGGCATGGCGCGAATATCGAACGTTTTGCCATCGGGGAAGATCAGGCGTTGCCATGCCATAAGGACGCGCTCCTGACCGTAGGCCACGTCGCTGGAGTATGCGCCGATGAGCCGGGTGCCCTGGGGGATAAGGAGAAAGCGGCCTGTTGCTGTATCCCAGACGTTTTGACTGACCTGTGCCATGACTTGTCCGGGGAGATCGGAATTGATTCCGGAGATCATGATTGCGGGGATCACGAAGCCGGCACGGATCATGTAAGGGGAAGCGGGAGCTTCAACCTGGGAGTCAAGACTCCATGAATCTGTCCGTTCGAGCCTGCGCACGTCGTTTTTGCCCGTGGCTGTAGACCGGTAGAGTTCGTCGGCTCCGGAGACGCTTTCGCCCCTGAGCTGGGCAAGACGCGCCTGATAGGCGGAGGAGGGATCGGTCATGGCGGCAAGGCGCTGACGGGCCTGGGAGATCTCCGCATTAAGGTCACGGGTTGTGGAACGAGCACGGAGCTCCGAGACCTGCACTCCCATTTTGCTCTTCAGTGCGGCTTCCAGAGCCTGGAAACGTCTTTCCCGGATACGGAGGCGATCTTCAAGGTAGGGATCGACGAGAACAGTCGGCATGTCCACGTTATGTGAGTCTTGTTGCGCAGGAATCTGTGTTTCCTTGCCGGACTCTGCACCGGGGCTCTTTTCGGGCTGGGTATTACTTGCCTGTTGCTGAGGAATGGTGGCAATGAAGCTGCCGGGCCGGGCCTTGCTTGCAATCTCTTCGGCAAACTGCTGCGAAGATACGCTTGCTTTAGGATTTTCCGTTTTTTGAGGCCGTTCACGGGGAAGAGATCGCTGATAGCCGACATAGATGAAGACGCCGAGCACCAGCGAGCAGGCAGCGCCAAAAATCAGCAATGGAAGCCTGTTCAGACGTTTTGAATTCGGAACGGTTTCGGCGCTCAGCGGATCTGGAGCAAGATCGGTCTGGGGAAGCCAGCTCTTCAGCTTTTGGAGAATAGCCATCAGTTCCCCCTTGTGATGGTAATCTTAGTTTGCTTGGAGCCTACACCGGCGATGAGAATGGCCTTGTCGAAGAGCTGATCGACGATGAAACGATCCCCTTGGAGACGGTAGTTGACCATGACTTCCTCGTCGCCGTTGAGTACGAGGAGGGAGGGGGCTTCCGTTTGCTTCATCTTCGGCGGCATCTGAATGATCGTCTTCACGCCATCGTTGTAGACGCGGACGGGTTTCCAGGGGGCGGAACCGGAAACACGGTAGGCGAAGTCGAGGTTGCCCAGATATTCCTGGGTTTCCGGGATTGTTAGCTTTTCCTTTTCTTCCGTCTGGCGTTCCTTCAGAGCCAGGAAGCGGGCCTGAACCGCGTCCGGGTAGATGAAGGAGACCTTGGGCATGTACTGTGTCCGGTGGCTTTTGAGCCGGAAGTGGTAGGTACGCCGGTTCGTAGTGACGATGAGGCTGGTTTCCAGACCCACGTCCATAGGCTTGAGGATAATATGCTGTACTTCGGCGACGCCGGCACCCGTGACGGCGGGTTCGACAAGCCAGCGGGCAGAGTCACCGATTGAGATATTGTTGATCTGTTCTCCGGGTTCAAGTTCGATGTCTGTAACTTGCATAACTGCACAGACAATGGAGGGCTGGACGGAGCCGTGGAGGAAGCGGATCGCTCCATCAGGGCCGGGAACCGGGGTGAGCTGGGTGGCTGAACGAGCTTGCCAGTCACGGGCTATTTTGAGGGCCTTTTGTTCCGCTGGCGTAAGAACCGGGTTTTCTCCGCCGAAGTACAGGCTTTCGAGCGGGAGATCGGGGAGCTCACCGGGAGTGGTCTTGGGAGCTGCAAGGGCTGAAACGGGGAGGAGGCACAGGGCAGCAACGGCATAGAGCTTTTTGCAGGTCATTTGGTCATCCTTTGTTACTTTCAATCAAAAGGTGGTTCAGATTTCTTAAGGTGTCTTGGTTTGCGGAATCCTTGTCTGTCCACAAAATGTATCTACCGAATATTTTTGTATTTACGTGCAACGACCCGGGCGTACATGCGCTGACGTGCGGGTGTGGGGGAGTGGTATGCGCCGACAGCGGTCCAGTTGTAGCCGTGGCGCTGGATTTCACGCGCCAAAATCCACACGCCAAGTGCGGCGTTATTCCGAGGTTCAAGTGCTATTTCAGGTGAAATATTCAGATGTTTGAGCCACCAGTTGTTGATCTGCATGAGGCCGATATCATGCGAGAGGCCACGAGCGCGAGCCTGGCGGATGATGGCCAGAGCGCCGGCGCGGGAGCCGGGTCGGTATGTCTTTCCGGCAATGTTGACGCACCAAGGATCAAGGCCGGATTCCGTCTTGGCTATGGCAAGGACGAGACGCTTGGGGACGCGATAGCGTGAGCATGGCGCGTCAAACACATCGGCAAGAGCCGGGGCCGTGAGGAACAGGAATGCCAGAAGGAAGAGAATGAGTTTCATATTGACTCTCATCTTATTTGATTAGATCAATACTTTTTTTGTATTCGGTAATGTTCGCAATCATATTGGATATCTTATAAGGGGTTAAAAATGTTTGAAGAACAGAAAGAAATCGAAGCAATCCAGAAGCGCATTTCGGAAATTCCATCGTTTATTTTTGAACAACAAAAATACAATATGGATACCATTAAATTTACCTTAAATATTTGGCTTACCGTAAATTCTGCATTTGCCTTTGCCATATTAAATGGAAGTATCAATGCAGAAAAAATGATTAGTTTATTTTTTATTTTAGGTTCCTGTATTTCATTATTTGCAATTTTTTGGACTTTTTTTAGACAAGTTAACATTCAAAAATTAACAATACGTCAGGTCAAAGAAGAATATTTTTTCAAAAAATTTATATTTGGAGTTACAGATGAATTGGAAAAAACCTATAAAGTATGTTCATGGTGTGTACTGGTAGCGTGGATATCGTTTGGAGTTGGGATTCTAATGATTATGAATTATTATTGATGTAATAGCGTATATATGCTAAAATTATTAAAAGTCCTCCTCCCCAAAAGGCTATGATTCCTAACTTTCCTAATAATTCAAGGTTATTGAATCCAATATAGTATGTTTTAAGTGTGTTGAATATGCGGTTGTATATTGTATGCTTGTTTTTGAAATAAGATAAAAATTTCATAATATATTCTCCTCCATTTTTATTCATGGTGTTTTAATTCTTTGCGCAGGTAGTAAAGACCATCACCCGCCCGTAGTTCGAGTCAGGATAGATCCATGCGTCGGAAGAGCTGGTGTTAAGAACCCTGAGATGTACCTGCCATTCGGTATCGGATACGGATGTCGCCCATGCCTGGATGGACGCCATGCTGGGGGACTGCTCTCCAGAAGAGACGATTGCCGGGGCGACGTAGATTTGAGGAACTGTGCCGGTGCCGGGAGCGCATGAGGGTTTGGCAACCTTGTCGCCGTTGTTGACGAAGGTGGAAGTCTTAAATTGCGTGGAGTTGCCGGTATCAGCGAGGAGGACGAGCTGGTTATTCCGGCAGAGATACATGCCCTGGAGTTCATCAAGGAACATCTTCCCTTCGTCTTCATCGGAACACGAGTCATCGTCCGAGATGGTGCGGGAGACGTACTGAATGGAGCCGACGTTCTTGATGTCGTGACCGGTCATATCGAGCTCGGTCTGCATTTGATTATACTCCGGATGACCGGGAACTTCGGTACGATAGAGGTAGTCCGTACCAAGATCGTAGTCATCGAAAGCGGAATACATGCCGATGTGTCCGGGGCCTGGGGAAGCTATCCCGATGGAGGCCAGGTCAAGGATGTAACCACCTGCGGTTCCGTGGAGCGTATCGGCGGACTGCCCGGCCAGATCCCCTGTGGGGACAAAACCGCCGGCTCCTCCAACCCGGAGGGCAGCTCCGGGGACGGAGAGTGTCGCGAACGGATCGCCTTCCTCATGTTCCCGGCCACCAGTGGTGAGAATGACGGAACTCAGGGTGTTGTCCTGGGGACGGCGGATATAAATTTCGTAGGACTGGCCCCATACGTTGGAGTCCTGAAATCCGTCCGGAAGAAGATCGGCGTCAAGCAGATCCGCAATGGTGATTTGAGGTCCTGAAGAGGCCGAGGAAGAGGAAAGCAGGGTTTCGTAGTTCTGCTTGATGTAGCGTTCCGTGGCGTCGTTTATGGTTTTGATGTGCCATGCGGCCTGCGCCTGCTCGGCCATGCGGGAGCCCTGTTGCCAGACATCGGTGAGGGTGTAGAGCATCATGCCGATGATGATCAGGGCTCCGAGCATTTCGAGGAGGGTGAAGCCTTGTTGATTCTGCTGTTTCATTGCGCGCTCACGATGCTGACGATGGTCCCGGTGGGGATGGTTGCGGGAACGGCAACTCCGCTGGGGTAGAGCCGTCCGTTTCTGTTTTCACCGACGAGGAGCGAGTTTCCGAGCTTTTTTCGGATCAGCCAGGGTTGGTCATCCTCGGTCGTGCCGTAGACGTAGCAGTAGTCGTCTATGATTCTGGCCTGCCATTGTTGCAGATAGACGTAGCCTGGGGGGAGATCGAGACTGGCGTTGGGAATGACCTGAACATGCTCGGAGTCTTCCAGATATTGGGTGACGGCGGTTCGGTAGATACAGAAGTTGACGGCCACGCTGTCGTCGATGGCTTCAGTCCTGATTTTTGAGACATCCGGAAGCAGCATGTGCAGCGAGGCAAGGATGCCGATGAAGAACGTGCAGATGACGAGTGGAAACATTGTCCATGTCCTTTGGGCGGGGCGGAGTCCGCCCCGCCCGTTTGGAATTAATGGGCTTGGAAGGTGAGCGTATTGCTATCCTCGTCAGTGCAGTGCTCCGTAGTGACGACGGTCTCTCTTTCGATGTCAGTGCCGTTGATGGAGAGGGAATCCCACATGTTGCGCTGTGCACCGAGCTTGATGCAGGCGCTTTCGGGGATGTCGTCGAGCTGGATGGTGAAGGCTCTTCCGTCGTTGGCACTGGCGAGCGTCACGTCGCCGTGCCAGCTGTTGACGATGGAGTCGTTGACGACCATTCCCTGGGGAACGGCGTTGGCTGCCAGAAGTTCATCATTGGAAATCGAGGCGAAGCTGTGGACGTGGCTGTAGGTTTCATGGATATTCATGCGCAAATAGGAAAGGTTTTCCTGCTGATTGGAGACGCGGGAGGTTTCAATCGCGTTGGAAATGACCAGAGCGACGGCACCGAAGATGATGGAGCCGATGATGATCGCACTGAGGACTTCCCCCAGGGTAAATCCCCGCTGATTCTTCCGATTGTTCATAATCCGATTCCCTGTGTTACATGTTGCTGGATGGAGAAGACGCCAAGGACGAGGAAGATGATGGTCAAAATGATCAAAAGAATGCTGAATACCCCCAGAAGGCTTGCTCCGCGCTGGATACGTTCCATGCTTTCGGCCATCATTTCTTCAGCGATCTGTCCGAGCTGCTCGTTGAATCCGGGCAGGGCGGCATAGGTGCGCAGATCGTCGGCAAGGATGGGATCAGGCCAGCGCGCAGGCGTGGAGCAGAGAGCGTCGCCGAGCGACAGTCCCTGCATGGTGAATCGGTAGACCGGGCGCAGACGGCTGCGCAGGTATGGGCTGGTATCGGGGCTTTCAATGGCGCGTTGCAGGATGACGACGAGCTTGACGCGGGTCTGGAGCAAAATCGCCGTGGCATAGAGCCAGGAGACCCCGACGAGAATTCTGTAGACGGACCATGGAGGTATTTTGTCCGCGAACGAGCGTCCCATGCCGGTCCAGTGTTTGAAACTGAACCAGACGAGGACAATTCCGCCCACAAGCAGGAGGGCTGCTGCCGCGCCGTACCAGGAGGTGATGAAACTGGAGAGCTTGTAGAGCAGCCATGCCGAACCGGTCCACTTTTGCGGATCGGAGAGCAGCGCCATTTGCGGAACGAGGAGGTTTGAAACGGTGAACAGGAACCCGATGACGCCGCAGAAGAGCAGAATGGGATAAGCCACTTCCTTGACGATCATTCCTGTGATCTTCCGTTTCTTTTCCAACAGATCGGCAGCTTTCTCAAAACCTTCAGAAAGCGTTGCCTCGCCCCCGGTCTGACCGCTGTCGATGAGCATGACCTCTTCCGGCGTCGCATAGCGTGAGAGCGCCTTCCCTATCGTATCGCCGTTGAGCAGGGACTGAACGATGCGGCCATAGATGAGATGCGTCGGGTTCTTTTCCTTTTTTGCGCGTTCCTGAAGAATCCTGAAGCAGTGTTCAAGGGAGAGATGCGTGTGCCGCAGCTGCCTGGCCAACTTTTTCCAGCAGCGTTCCCGAGTCCGGGCGTCGAAGGAGGACTTGGCCAGCCATTCCCGCAAGAAGGAAGGCACAGTAATTTGAAGGGCGTTCATGCGGCCCTCCAAAGGTGTCTGCGGGGCCTCCAGAGCGCCGGACGGCGGCGCTGGAAGGTGCGGGAACGAGCTTCAGGCTTCATGGAGAAGGCAAGGTCATGGTCGAGCGTGAGTCCCAGTCGTTCTTCGGCAATGGCGGGATCGACCTCTCCGGAGGCGATGCGGGCCAGGGCATGAGAGACATGGGTCATGCCGTCCATGTCCTTGATCCAGTGTTGTTGGGCTTCATAGAGGCGGTTTTCACGCAGCAGGCCGATAAGCTCCCTGTCCGTGGCGGGAACGACCTCTGCGGCGACCTGCTGGCCGACGAGCCCGAGGCCGTCACAATGGGGGCAGCCTTCGCCACGGATATGGATATTGTCGATTTCCCCGTGAGTGTAGACAGCTTCCAGGCGATTCCAGAGATCGGGCGATAGTGCGGCGGGATGTTCATGCAGCGGCTTCTTGCATTCTGGGCAGAGGATGGGCATCAGACGCTGGTACATGAGGCCGTTGAGCACGCCGTCAGTGCAGATGGATTCAAGAGGAACACCCATCTCATGGAGACGCGCGACAATGCCGATGGCGGAGTTCGCGTGGACCGTTGACCAGACGCCGTGGCCTGTGAGCGCAGCGTTGATCGCTGCCCTGGCCGCTTCCAGGTATCGGATTTCGCCGAGCAGAATCACGTCGGGGTCCGAGCGCATGAGTCCGGCCAACGCTTCGAGCAAAGCGCGTTCGCGCTCAGCGTCGGAGATTGCCTTGGTGACTACATTGAGCTGGCGGACGCCGAGGATGGTATACTCCGGGGGGTCTTCCAGAGAGTAATAGTTTTTTGTCGGAACATACTGAGCCAGGGCCTCCATGATGTTTTTGAGGACGGTGGTCTTGCCGTGTCCGGTGGGACCGGAGACGATGGTGAGACCGGATCGTTCCGTGAAGGAATTGACGAGATTTTGTTGTTCCGGAGTGAAGCCGAGAGATGCCAGACGTTGCGTTACCGGTCCCGTGGCGGACGTTGCGTCGTAGAGCAGACGCATGGCGAGGGTGATACCGGGCGAGGAAATGAGCGGACTCTGAATGGGCTCGGAATGCAGACGAACGGCGAAGAGTCCTTCAGGCAGGAACTTTCTGTCCGCGATGCGCCCATCATACCGCTCGAACTCGGTGAAGCCGCTTTCGGCCTGCGAGAAGACGCCCTGAAAGATGCCACGAATGAGCGCCTTTCCTTCTTCGCCGTTCAGGGGTTCATCTTCCTGGAGAAGGCCCATGCGCCGGAAGTAGACCTGGGCATAAGGCCCCATATAGGTGATGTGAATATCGGAAACCTTTTTTTGGAGAGCCCGGTTCAGCAAGTCCATGACATAAGTTTCGACCCATGGACGATCCCGATTCCCGTCGCTGGCGAACTTGCTGTACCGGATGCCGAATTTTTGTTCGAATTCAGAAGGGGAATACCATTCGCAGGGCACAATGAGAGAGCCTGTCTGCTCGGAATAGCGGGCAAGCAGATTGTCAAGTATGGGATTCCCTTTGAGCTCTGCGGAAACATGAAACCCGTCGAACCAGCGCAGCCGACTGGCCAGGGATTCCGGAATGGTGGGTACATAGTCCATATCTATAACCAGGGGAGTGAAGAGTTGTTGACGATAACCTTGTCCCGTGAAATGGAGGACACGGTGCCGAAGCCGGGGACAGTATCGCCGACTTTGACGGTATAGGTGCCGGCACTGGAACGGAGGGTGGCCGTGAGTGTCGAGGCTCCCTTCACGGAAAGCACGACGAGTCGAGACGGTTTACTTTCAGGGGTGCTCCCCTTGGCGGTTCCCTGCGTGACGGGCGGCAGGGACAGGGATGGGACGATGGCCGGTTTTTCGGCCAGCTTGTCGTCCAGTTCCTTCAGCTTGACCTGGTACTGTTTGTACTCGTAGGCGGCCTTGTTGATGTCGCGCCCGGCCTGAATGCCGGTGACTTCGCCGAGCGTGCCGGAATACACGGTTCCGGGGCGGAATTCGGTAATGGGCTCGACCGGGATTCCGGCGGATGCCTGTTCCGTGCCCTGTTCCCTGGGCTGAGAAGCCTGAGCGGGCGGCACCTGAGCCGGCTGGACTCGTTTCGTGTTCTTGGGGGCTGGAGTGGAGCTCATGTAGAGGCTTCCAGCCGTCGCGGCCAGAGCGAGGACAAGAACGATGGCGACTCCGAAGAGCAGTTTTCTATTTGGCATAGAGTTCTCCCCTTATTTTCCATGACTCGTTGGCATATGAGATTTCCTTGATGAGCAAACCGGGAATGTTCAGTGCCTGGGCCAGACTCCGGTAATCCGCGATCAGATACGCCGGAAGATTGGAGAGTTCCCAGGAAGATGAAATCCAGGGGCAGACGACATCCTGTTTTTCGACTTTCTTCACAGTCCGTTTTCCCCACGACAGTCGGGTCTTGAGGGAAAAATGCTGGGTGAAGGCGTAAAGCCTGCGAGCCGTTTCTTCTCTGGAAAGCAGACTGCTGAGATCACGCTCCGCTTTAGGCAGGCTTTCACGAATCGGCGTGTGCGAGACGGCGAGCCGGGGCTGCTGTTCATCGAGCACGCCGTTGAAAGGCAGCAGCGTGTATTCGGAGAAGTCCGTATGTTCCCATGTAGCGGCCAGTGCCGTCCCTGAACAGCTCAGGCTGGAAAGCCTCCAACCGTTCGCCGCGAGAGGATGACGCAGCATGGCGGGAGCGCACTGGATGATGACGGCGTCCGGATCTGGTGCGGTCATCCATTGGCGTGGAAAATGCCGTTCGGGATGTTCCTGGGCGTCACGTATCCGTGCCTGTTTTTGCTCCGCAGAGACTCTGGAACGTTCAATTCGTACAAGGCGGTCCCGGTATTCGAGGTATGAGTGCAATCCCCAACCTGCGGCGACCAGCAGTGCAATCACGGCAAGCGCCTTGATGACCGTTGCTCTGGTCAGCTGATGCAGGGGTAGGAGCCGCACGGCCTGGGCTTCCGAACGGGAGAGTTTTGCAAGGGCTTCCGTGATGCGCGTCGTGCTTTCCTCCGGAGACAGGGTGCGCACCGTGTCGATGCCCAGCGTATCCTGGAGCGAGAGAGCCAGTGCTTCGGCCTCATCTTTCATTGTGAAGCAACGATCCGCCCGGGCGGAGAGGATGCCTCTCTGAACACCGAAGACCCACCAGAACGGCTCGGAGGTGTCCGCGTCCACAAGCGAAAGGATGCAGATCTCGGATATATCGGTTCCCCCATTCAGAATCGCA
This sequence comes from Bilophila wadsworthia ATCC 49260, assembly GCF_000701705.1. Taxonomy (GTDB): domain Bacteria; phylum Desulfobacterota; class Desulfovibrionia; order Desulfovibrionales; family Desulfovibrionaceae; genus Bilophila; species Bilophila wadsworthia. The sequence continues at coordinate 52,683 of NZ_JNJP01000010.1, forward strand.
GCAAGGGAGGACGCTTTCCGCCATGCCTGCTTCCCGTGCGTCCGTGCAAGGCCGTACTGAAGTTCGAGCATGATGATGCGATCATAGGGATCGGAGGAGCCGTCAGCTTCGGAGACGATTTCCGCCTTGCTGCGCTTTTCGGTGAGGTTCCATGTCAGGCCCGCTATGCAGGACTGTCCATTGATGACTACACGGCGCATCATCACACGTTCTCCGCACTTTCCAGTTCGATGGTCACGACGAGCAGGGTTTTCGAAAAATCGGCATCGCGACTCGTGTTGAGAACACCGAGGGAATTGCCAAGGTTCTGGGTTGACTGCTCAAAGCCAGCCAAAACCAATGTCTGTCCCATCTTCATTTTGCTGCGCTGCGCAAATGAGCGGGTACTTACCTGCGGAAGCTGGACATAGACCTGTTCCCGGTCGATCTTTTCCATGGAGTCAAGGGCCGACAGAGTGACCGTGTATTGGAGAATTACCCGGCGATCCGGCAGGATATGCGGAATGATGGTCATGGCGAAACCGGTTGTGACTTCGCCGGGGGTGATCTCCGAAGTCTGGTTGTACTCGCTGGTGGCCAGGGTCATGCCCGCGAGGTAGGCATGACGTTTGATCGCCTGTACGGGTAAAGGCTGGTTCGACATGAGCAGGCCGCCGGCACTGGAGAGCTGGGTAGCACGCCCCCATTCTTTGAGAGCTTTGATCGTACCGCTGGAGCCCTTGAGCTTGCCCTTGACCACGCTCACGGCAGCGGTTGACGCACTCCCCAGATCACCGAGACTGCCAGCGACGACGGAAACATCGTTGTTTTCGAAGAGGGCCTGAAGGTTCAGCCCGGCGCTGGAGGCGTCGGTGAGTTCGAGCGCCCAGACACGCACGGTAATTGCAACCTGGCGGGAGAGTCGGGCGTTGATCGAGTCGATGTAGGCGGTCACGTCACGCAGGCGCGTATAGGAGTCCCTGACCGTGACCGTACCCGCAGCCTGATTGATGGAGACGGTGCCCCTTTTGCTCAGGAGTCCCTTGACGGCGGTTTCGATCTCTTTCCAGATGTCCATCTCTATTTTTGAGGTGTGGACTTGGGAGGTCTGGGAAGAGGTGTCTCCGGAGGAGACCGTGGAGTTGATACTGGAGCCGCTGATGGAGGAGCCGCTTGTGCGTTCCTTGCTCTTGTTGGAGACCTGACTGTCATAGGTGATCACGCCCGGCGCGGCCATGACGGTGTACGTGCGCACCTGCATGGCGCTGAATGTGATCCTGTTCGTCTTGGCATCGTAATCCCAACCGTATCCGGACAGGCTGGAGATGGTGTCCAGAAGGCCGCGCAAAGAGCCGGTATAGGATACGTCGATCAGCCCGGATACGTTGGTCAGAGGCGGCAGGCCCAGATCATCCAGGGCCGGCAGATCAGACGAGGATGATCCCTGTTTTGTCGGCTGGGGATCGTCGGCATCGGTATCGGAGACCTGGGCCGATAATGGGGCGATAGTGCTGAGCGAGGCCGCGATCTCGGAGAGCGTCCCCTTCTGTTTGAGGGTGACGCTGGCGTTGAGGACGGGGATGTCTTCGCCGTCCGTTTGCCGGACGATGGGTTTCGCACCGAGATACGGATGTTCGGCAATGGACACGGTCTTCGAGCTGGAGAGCTCGGCCAGTTGATCTCGTTTTGCCTCGACCTGCTGGACCGTGGGTGCTCCACCGTCCTTGACGGCACAGCCGGAGAGGAAGACGAATGCGGCAAGGAGAAGGGAAAGGTATCTTTTCATTATCTGTCACTCACTTCCAGAACGTTGTTTGGGGGATAGAACGTTGCCCGGAGTGGGAATCCGGCGGCGTGGAGGCCTTCAAAAAGCTGAGTAACGGCGGCAACGAAGTTGCCTCGGAAGCTGGCGCTGGCCTGCATGTCGAGATCCGTGTCCGCGTTCCAAATGAGCTGCCAGGAAGCACGGCTTGCCCAGACATCCAGCTGCGTGCGCAGGCTTCCCTGCGAGAGGTGCCATTCGGGAAGGGAGACAGGCTCGGCAACGATGGTGACGGCTGGAGAGGCCGGGATGGACGTGGCCTCAACTTTCGGCGTTGCCGGGGGGGCAGGCGTATTGGTCGTGGCCGGAGCAGACTTTGATGTCGCTGCGGCATCGGCCAGGGCCGTAGCCACGAGGGGAGATTCAGGCTGGGAGGGGGCCGTCGAGTTTGCCAGAGCCGGAGCGGACGGCGTTCCTTTTGGCGTAAAGGTGACGAGCCTGGCCTTGGCGTTGATGTCGACTGTGGAGTCGGTGGCCGTGGCCATGTCCATGAGAGCTTTTCGCCATGGGATATTTTTCGGGTATGGAACCTGCTTCTGGCGCAGTTCCGTCCCCTGGATGCTGTACTGCCATTTGACGGGGATCACGGTCCGGACGGCGGTGATGATCGGCATCATCCGGGAATCTCCGGAGGTCTTCTCTTTGTGGGCCGTGGGTGTCTGGGGAACCGGCGTCTGCGGTGCTTCTGGGAGAGGCACCTCCTTTACTGCGGGAGCCGGTTCCGGAGTACGCGCGGGAGGCGTCACCACCGGTGTGCCCGGAACCGGCTCTTCCGGAGCTGAGACGGAAGCTGCTGGAGCCGCAGTCGTGGAGGGAAGACCGCCCATGAGCTTGCGGATCATGCTGAAGGCCGTGCCGTCCGAGGTTCTGATCTGGAGATACCCGGTAGGGGTGATCTCGCCGATAATTTCGTCGAGGACGTAGCCGATCCGGAGGCCGGAAGAAGAGTCTGAGGGGAAAATGGCGAAGCCGTGGCCACGGAGCTGGTCTTCGAGCGACGTGCCGAACTGACCCGGCACAGTCACGAGGGAAAGGCCTGTCTGACCGGCTGGGTAGCGACGTGAAAGTTCAAGTGCCGCCTGAGAGGCGAAACGTTCGGCGTCTGCCGGCCATGTTTCGCTCAGGGCGTCGGCAGTTTGGACGCCGGAGACCTCGCGGCTGCCGTGGAACGGGAACCCTGCACAGCCCGTGAGCAAAAGGAGGCAGACTCCAGTAACAAGAGTTCGTTTCATGCAGTTCCTTCCTTCAGAGGAGTTAAAGTTGCTTTGACCAGTTGAAGTCGCGGATGAAGATGCCCAGGGGGTTCTTCCTGATCTGCTCTTCGGACGTGCGGTTTGTTGGAGGAACGACATGAACCATGAGCAGGGCTCTCATACGAAAGTCAGAAACTCTGACTCCCTGGCGATCCGTCACGGTCTCTCTCCAGTCGATCTGCCATGTTTCGTCTGACTGCTGGAGAACCGAAGTGATTTCTATGGAAACGAGTTCTTTTTCGGCACGCCGGAAAGGATTGTTGGCCTCATCGTTCATGTATTCGTTCATCTTGACGGTCGCGGCATCTTCAGCATTCAGATGGGCGTAGATTCTGAAAACGGCATTGCGCTGGACTGTGACGTCCGGCGTAACCATGCGGGCATCGTTGATGAAGGAAGCGAGCGTAGCTTGGATGACGCGGGAATCGACGGGGGCGGCCTTGTCGGCAACGGAAACGGCAAGCGGTTGACCGAGTTTGTCCACTTTGATCACGAAGGGAATGTATTTTGCTTGTATGGCGACGTAGATGATGCCAGCAACACAACCTAGCACAGTGAGCATGGAGACGATCCCCACGATCTGCCACATCAACCGTGAGAAAAACATGGCGCTTTCCCGCGAGTTGTGGTTGTACCGGGCGTTCAGGTAAGGAGAGTCTTCCGGTTTTTTCTTCATGACGCACTCGCATAATCGTTTAGTGACAGGCCCCGTTCACGGAGCCACTGATCAATCCATTGCTCGCCGTACTGTTTTTCAAGCTGCATGATGTGTTGCACGGATTCGCGATCCGAGACGCCGACGAAGGACATGGCAAGCGGGCCTATCGCAAAACTGAAGAGCCGGCTTCCTTGCTCGGAAACCAGGTAGTATTCATTTTTGGGGACAGCCGAGGAGATGATTTCGATCTGGCGGCTGTTCAGCCCCATTTTCGTGTAAAATTCGGCGAACCCCTCGTTTCTGGCGTAGATGTTCGGCAGATAGATCTTGGTGGCCGTCGATTCGACGATCACATCGAGGATGGAGGAGTTGAAGGCATCCGAAAGGCTCTGCGTGGCCATGAAAATGGAGCAATTTTTCTTTCGGTTGACTTTGAACCATTCCCGTATCTTTTCGCGGAACACGGGATGACCGAGCAGTATCCATGCCTCATCCAGAAAGATCCAGGCTGGTTGGCCTTTAAGAGCCATTTCAATCCTGCGGAACAGATAGAGAAGGATGGGGAGAGCCCATTTGTCTCCCATGTTCATCAATTCCTCGTTTTCGAAGACGGTAAAGGGAGACAGGGCAAGACCGTCGCTTTCCGCATCAAGCAATTCTCCCATGGGACCATCAATGGTGTAGGCCTGCATGGCTTCTTTGATACGGGGTACGTCGATAAGACCGACGAAATCGGACAGCCGTCGGTTCTCTCTGTCCTGGGACATGAGAGTCAGGGTTTTTGCGATCTTATTTCTCTCGCCGGGACCGGTTTCGACTCCGTTCAGGGAAAGGATGGTTTCGATCCATTCCTGCGCCCAGGCGATGTCTGAGCGCGTATCCAGAAACTGAAGAGGACAAAATTGGAGTTTGTCCGAATCTGAGGCAATCGCGAAATGCAGCCCCCCGCAGGCCTTTGTCAGAGGGTACAGGGAATATCCCTTGTCAAAGGCAAAGATCTGCATTCCTTTGTACCGGCGTAGCTGGGCAATGAGCAGGGCGAGAGCCGTGGATTTGCCCGCGCCTGTGGGGCCGATCATGAGGGTATGGCCGAGATCGCGCACATGGAGATTAAGGCGGAATGGACTGTTGCCGGTCGTGACGCAGTACATGAGCGCGGGGGAGCCTTCAGGATAGAGAGGGCATGGGGCATAATCGCTTCCTGTCCAGATCGTGTTTGTGGGAAGCATGTCCGCGAGATTCTGGGTCGTTATCAGAGGACGGCGGACATTTTCATTGCCGTGACCTGGGAGGGAGCCGAAGAACGCATCCAAAGTGTTGATGCTTTCGGTTCTGGAGGCGAATCCGAGGTTGCGTATGGCCTTGTCCAGGCGCAGAGCGGCTGCTTCCACGGCCTGTCTGTCTTCGTCCATCAGCACGACGACGCTGGTGTAATAGCCGGCTCCAACTCTACGGCTTTTGATCCGTGTAATGGCGTCTTCCGCGTCTTCCGTCATGTTGACGGCATCCTGATCCAGTCTGGGATTGGGCTTTTCGAGGAGATAATCAAACAGTCCCTGCTGCTTTTGCTGCCATTTTCTGACAAACACATTCATGTGCGAAGTGGCTGCGGGCGAGTCAAGGAAGATAAAGCGGTTCGACCAGCGGTACTCCATATCGAAATCCGTCAGCAGCGAAAGCATTCCAGGGTATGACTCCATGGGAAATCCTTCTATGGCGACGACCTGGATGTGCTTGCGGCCTATTCTGGGGACGATACCTCCCCACAGTTCTTGCCCGCCGAGGAGCATGTCCAGATAGACGGGACAGGAAGGGAGACGGACGGGTTGCGATTCTCCGGTGATGCAACGCTGCAAATGGGAGAGGAACTCATCATAATATTCGGTAGTGCTGCCTTCATTTTGGTAGGCGTGAGCGTGAAGCCGGGTGAGCGAAAGGACGGTGGAAAGACGGTTTTCAAGGCTCTTTAGATCCTTTTTGAAGCCCGTCAGAATCTTTTGCCCGCGTTCCTTGGCGGATGTCGGGGCCTGAGCGTCATCGAACATGAGATCGACGAACTTCGCCTGCGCCAGCATCGGCGGGAACCATGTGACGGTCAGGACGGAGTACCCCTCATACATGACCCCTCTTTCTTCAAAAAAGTGACGGCGTTCTGTGTCTATGGCCCTCGATATGGGATCGGGAAAATGGGAAAGATCCGGGGAAGGATACTTTGGGGCGGGAGAACGGACGGCATCAACATGGATCATCCAGCCATTGCCCAATTCCGTAAGAGCGGCATTAAGGAGTTCGGCGTCGAATTCCTGTTGCCGTTCGGTATGGCTTTCTTTGTCATTTCCCGTATAGACATAGGCGGCCATCAGCGAGCCGTTCTTGCACAGGATGATGCCGTCGTCGATCATGGAGCCGTAGTTGAGCAGGTCCGCGACGCCGGCTTGCTTCGAGCGATGTCGCTTGAGCGTCCGGGCTTCATTGGCCTGTTTGATGCCCCGGATGAGCAGAGCAAACAGCAGCAGGCCGAGAAGCGAGATGGCAACGATTAAAAAAATCATTTGTAATTCCTGGTGTTCTCACGGAAGGGCGTGGACCTTGCGGGGTAATAGGCCGCATAGCGGATATGCCGCAGGTAGACGAAGCGCATGAGCGGGTCGGCCTTCGCCATCAGCCGGAGGACGAAAAGAGAAAAGACCCACAGCGTCAGTCCCGTCCAGAAAGCAACCCACTGTTGCGCGGAGATGACCAAAGCAAAGGCTACGACTCCCGAAGAGATGATCAGTTCACGGTCGCAGCCGAGAAGAAGCGTCGGACGGGTGAGCGACTGGTGGATGGGAACGGTTCTGAGAGCCATGTCACACCATCCTGACTGTTTCATGACCGTGGGCGATCAGCGCCCCTTTGCCGAAGAACTGCGCCTTGATGTTGGCTGCGCAGAGGACGATGGCCATGACCAGGATGAGGAAGACGAACTGTCTGAAGAACCCCGGAAGGTCTCCGCCGAAGGCCAGAGTGAGCCCACAAACGACAAGGGCGATGCCCGAGATCGAAAAGGCGACGGGACCGGTCACGGAATCCTCAAGAGACTGAAGCCATGATTCGTAAGGCAGACCGCCGCCTGAGCCTGCGGAAGCCAGAGCGTCAGGGACGCAAATAACGACCATCAGAGCGATCATGGTCGTCAGGGAAAGGAAGAGCTTGAGATTCATGTTTCCTCCAATTATTGGTTTTTATGCAGTAAATTCACTAAGCTGATATTCTTGTTTCTGTATTGAATAGCCGTCCACGGCGAGGATTTCCCGAATCCTGCGACCTGACGGAGTCCTTTCAATGAAAACAAGGAACTGGACGGCTTCGCCGATAACCTCCTCGACGCAGCGTGGAGCCGAGGGGCTTCGGGAAACGAGTCCACGGACGCGGGAGAGTCCCTGGAGCGCCGAGTTTGCGTGGACGGTTGAAATGCCGCCGGAGTGGCCGGTATTCCAGGCATCCAGAAGGTCGAGAGCGGCTTCGTCACGAACTTCGCCGACATGGATGCGGGTAGGGCGAAACCTCAAGGTCTGCTTGAGGCATTTGGTCATTGAGACATCATCTGTAGTGTGGAAAAAGACGGCGTTGGGTGCGGTACACTGAATTTCGCGTGTGTCTTCGATGATTACATGCCGCTCATCCGGGAACTGGCGCACCATCTCCGCGATAAGTGCGTTTGCGAGAGTCGTCTTGCCGGAACCGGTTCCCCCGACTACGAGAAGGTTCTGGTGCTCGGATACGACCATGCACAGGGCGTCTTTCTGGCGTTCCGTCAGAATTCCGGCTTCAACGTATTCATCAAGTGTGAAGACCCGGGAGGCCGGTTTGCGGATTGTGAAGGCCGGCGCGGACACGATGGGAGGCAGGGCTCCGGAGAAGCGAAAACCGCCTGGATATTCTCCATCGAGCTGGGGTTGTTCGTATGAGACAGTCTTTCCGAGAAGCGAGGCCAGCGTCCGGAAAAGGGATTCCGCCTTGTATGGCTCCAGAGTGCCGATGCACTTCATGGGCTCGCCGAATCGCTCTTGCCAGATGCGTCCGTCCGGGTTCAGCATGACTTCACAGGTCAATGCATCCGCCAGGGCGTCGTTCACTATTTTTCCTGCATGTGTTTGCAGGTTCCTAGCCCAGCGAGTCCGTGTCGTTTCCGTTGTTTCCATGAAGAATATCCTGTAATAAAAATTAGTTAAAAAATATAAATTAGTGGCATGGAACACAGTACATGGATGCCGAAAGACAGGAAGATCCAGCAATAAAAAGGAATATAAAATGTGCCAAAATGATTTAATTCCTTTTCAACATATATATGAAGAATCAAAAAATATTTATAAATTGCTGTTTACATTAAATGGTGCTGCTATTGTTTCCTTAGTTACATTAATTGTTTCTTATGATAAAAATGATGTTTTAAAGGGGTTTGAAATTTTATCAGGTAATCTGTTTTGGTTTGTTTTGACTATTTTATTTTCTTTATGTATTATATTATGTATATATACATGTAAATTTTATATATGGGTTCGTCGTGATAGAATTTATAGTCATAAGTTTGTTAAATACTATAATAATGCTATTATAGCTGGAATGTGGTCTGTTAATTTAATATTATTTTAAATTTTATATATGGAATATCATATTTATATTCTGTTTTGAAATATGGGATAACAATTCTATGATACCATAATATAAATTACATGTATAAGTGCTAAAAACATAATTATTGTTCCAATAATTATATATGTAATAAGAAGATTTTCTTTTATAGAATTAAAAAATTTTTTAAGTATGTTCATAAAATTTCATCCTGTGAAGATCGAATTATTTAAAAGATCGAAGGATCTCCGTAAGGAGCATCCTAGGCGTCTTCCTGTTCGTCATCGTAGGCTTCAGCCGTCTTGCCGAGCAGAGCCGCCAGATCGGGGTTTTGCGTCAGGCAGAGAAACAGGATCGGCTTGCCATTGCCCTTCACGGTAAACAAAATGGAGCCCACGCCGTACTCTTCCATTCGTTCCAGGGCGGTATCGAAGGTGTCGCTGGAGTCCAGATCAAGAAACAGGTTGCTCATGGCGATCTCTCCTTTGGCGTCAGACGGCGCAGGCTTGGCAACTGCGCAGCCAGCCGACAAGACTCATGGGTGACGACGTTCCGGACAGATAATCGCGGGCAAGGGAAACCAGACGAGCGAGATCTGGCTTTTGTCCTTTGCCTGACAAATAGTTGAGGTATGTCGTGACGGGGACGCGCTGGCGTTCCGGCTCAGGCCAGAGCGCGATCAGTGCGTCCGCGTCTTGTGAGGGAGTAGGAGAGCTCGAAACGGTAGGCTGATTGAACCGCTTTTGCAGTTCCTCGATGCGGGCACGGTAGACTTCGGCTTGTCGTCTTTCTTCAGGAGTAAGAACCGGTTCCGCAGGCACGAGCTTCCCGAAAAAAGTCTTCTTCGGGCGGCGCATGAGAGGAGCCTTTTCAAACTGGCGGGTGTAGAGCCAGTTAGAGAGCTCAGGAGGATAGCCGTTGAGCCATCTGCTGTCCGTGAGTTTGTATTGCTCGACGATGCCGAGGAGCTTTTCGATGGGCGGCAGTTGCCTTGCGCGTCGCATCCGGCGATAGACGCGCAGGGCAAGCTGCCTGTTGCGGGGCATGGCCCAGGTAGCGGTTTGGGGCCATGCGGCCCACAATTGCTCGAACTCGTGCTCCGTTGGGCGGTGCAGTACATGGGTTGTCTGTGACGCACCAGTTCGAGACAAAGATGAAAAATCCCCCCTCCCTTGTACCCTCTGGGGTAAGGGAGCTGACCCCGGATGCCCGGTACGGTTGCGGCAAGAGGGAGATGAAGAGACCTCCTGAACCGGAAGGGGGGAAAGGGGGGTAATATCTTGTTTCTTATTTACTCTTATATCATGCGAAAATTTTTCGTGTGCTCCTCGTGCTGAAGCATTGCTGGAAGTTTGCATGTCGTGCGTGGGGATGCCGAGCTTTCTGAGCAGAGCGAGCAGGTGTTCTGAGAGCAGCAGGTAGTAGATATTACGGCCCGTCTTCTCGTCTTTCCTGACCGCGATGTAGCCCGTCCGCGTCAGCTCTGCGATATAGTTTTGGACCGAACGGACCGTCGTTTTGCACAGGAGCGCCAGCGTGCTTTGTGTCGGGTAGCAGTGATCCTTGTCGCCGCAAAAGTCGAAAAGCATCTCATAGAGATAGGAGGCGTTACCGGAAACGGAGGGATCTCTCCTGATGAAAGTCGGTAAAAATTTATCCCTGACATGCAAAAACAGACTCTTTGGAGTAAAAGTTCTCATATTTCCGCTACCTTGTGGGTTGCAGAAAAAAGAGAATAACCAAGCCCCCCTAGCTTGACGCCGGAAGCGAGTCGGGATAAAGTCAGTTCACGGTGAGTTGACTTTTCCCGTTGAGGGATTTGGGGCCGGTGTCTGTTGGTAGCAGATGCCGGTCTTCTCTTTTTTCCTGGTTAGTTCATCGGTTCATTCCTTAGTTACGCAAGGCCAAGAGCGCGGGCTTCACGATCCAGTAGGAGTTGCTGGCGTGCGGACAAAAGGTGGCGATACACGAGGCCATAACGAATGAGCGCCCGCACCCTGATCGGGATTGTGTGGGGGGTGTATCCGGAGCGTTCCCACTCTTCGTCAAAAAGACGGAAATACGTTTCTTTCATATGTGGGTCTCTTGTGTTCATTATCCGATCTAAAATCAGCCGTTCTCCTTTTTTGGGAGCGGCAGTCGAGGTGGATTTCTTCCTGGACATTTTCTACTCCTTTTGCTTTTGCTGACTGGTTGCTCGTCAGGGGTGGGCCACCCGGCCACCCGACCACCCGACGCAGGGCGTTTCGCTTTGTCAGTTTTTCAGCTCATAGTAGAGTAGAGGGAACTCATGAGGATAATCAGCGTTACTATATCGAACAACGTGTCTAATTTCCGCAGGAGCAATATCTTGATGAGAAGCATCCCAAGAAGTAGGCAAACGAGGACTGCCTTAATATGTAAAAGAGCCTCATATAAATATATAAGGTTTTCCTCATGTGGTGTGTACAAAGACAAGACCATTGCAGCGGCCCAAAGCGCCATCGAAACTGGTGAGAATCTTTCAATTTCAAATCCTGATAAATAGGTCTGCATTGTCTTTCTCATAGTTTTTCCTTTTTTGCTGAGATCGGTTTTGCCGTACACTCGCTTTATCAGCTTCTCCATGCCTGCCATTCGTTTTGAGTTTTTTTACGTCATTATTCAAATTGTTAGGATGCTCTATGGAAATTACAGGTTTTTTAACAGCAATATTTACAGGTATTACGGCAGGTATTGCCGTATATAATCAAGTAAAAATTAAACAGAAAGTGTATACTTTGTGGCACAACTCTGATGATTGTGTTTGTATAGATGCAACAATTTGTAATTATAATAAAACTCCTGTTTGTCTATATCTTGATGAGGATAATGTATTTTTATCTAGACATAATAAATATTCATCGATTGGCCATGGGTTTATCTTAAAATCTGGTAGTGAATATAAAATAAGAATACAATGTGAAATGTATATAAAAGATGAAGAATATGGTGTTGTATTGCTACGTTCATATAGAAAAGGAAATAAATGTATTTTGATAACACTAGTAAGAAAAGCTGATATTTTTTCAAACTTTTTGAATAAAATGAAACATATGATAGCCTATTATACAAATAACTCCTATTCGAAATAAAATATTATTAAAAAATTTATCTACAATAGGTGTGTCTGAAGGATCGGAAATTCCTTCAATATATTTATGATATGAAATTACACCTAAAAAGTGACCATTTTTATCTCTAATTGGTTGACAAGTATAATTGAGTCGATAGTCCTTTTGAAGGGTTTTACATACTTCAAGAACAGTTTTATTAATATCTATAGAAGGAAGATTCCTCTTTGGGGAAAGCTTTTCACTATTGAACTGTATCCGGTACTCCGTAAGATCATTTCCCACCCATCCATAGGTTGGCAAAGCTGCATCACCCGAAACCTTTTTAAAAATGTCTTTAAGAGCATGGCGCATATCCTCAAAGAACAGCTCATGGTCTTCCAGCCAGCTTTCGATGAAGCCAAGCCTTTCTGAAAAGGCGGGATTGCTTTTCAGTAAACAGGCGATCTCACGGTTTTCGGTCTGGAGTTTTGTGAGTTTCTCGCCACTGGTTCCGCAAACTGCTATGAGTCCATCCAGACATTTCATGACAAGTCTGGTTTCTTCAGGAAGGGGCGCGCCTGATTTGTTACCGCCTTCCGGAAATTGACCGACATCCGGGAATGTTTCCTTGAGAGCGTCCACGATGGAGTCAAAAAATCTTCTGGAAGATTCGGCCACCCCTATAAAAGTGGTAAAGGCTTGGCCAAGTGCCATGTGTTGCTCATACAGGCAGCGAACCAGTTCCCGGTTTTCGAAAATCCTTTTGGGAATACCCAAGTTTCGGTACCCGGATTCTCGGCAGACACGCAGGACGCGGCTCAGAGCGTCTCTGGCCTCTTCTTTGGTCAGAATATGGGCGCAGGTTTTGGGAGTGGTTGCTGGAAGCATCTTTATTCCTTTATCGGTGGATTATTACTCGTCCATCGGGTTGTGATCGGAGGAACCATCGAGCCACATGAGGGCATCAAGAATGCCCTGTTCGTAGCTCATACCGGGGTATCGGGTTCCTTGATCGACGCCCTCCTGAGCCCAGTTCATGAGGTCATAGATTTCTTCTGATTGGCGTTCTACTTCAAACCGTTCTACTTCAAACATTGCATTTCCTCTTTATCGGCGGACATGGCGGTATTCGAGTCCCAGGCGGATGATTGCCCGCTCATCGGGATTCGTTTTGCCTCCTCTGGAACGTTCTTCATCAAGAAAACGGAAAAGCGTTTTCTTGATCTTGGGGTCTGTCGTATTCCAGAGCTGATCCAGATTCAGCCGCTCTTCTTTTCGGGGAGCGGTAGCCGAGCCGATTTTCCGGGGCATTTTCTACTCCTGTGTTTTTATATTGCTGACGGGTTGCTCGTCAGGGGTGGGCCACCCGGCCACCCGACGCAGGGCGTTTCGCTTTGTCAAGTTTTCAGCTTAGAGACTCGTAGATAACAGGATAAGTAGCGTTATTATATCGAGCGGTTCTAATTCCCGTAGGAGTAATATTTTGATGAGAAATGTCACAACAATGAAGCCCAATATGACTGGTGCCAATATCCTTATTATATACCCTATATTCCATAAATTTATAAATGTTTCAGATAGAGTGAATGCAAGGAAGCAAAGTGAAATTGAAGCTGGTGTAAGATGTTTGATTTTAAATCCTGATAAATAGGTTCTCATATTTTTTCCTTTTTTGCTGAGATCGGTATTGCCGCTTTTTCCTTTGCTGATGCGAATGTTATATCGGTAGAGGGAAAGAGCCTGTTCCATCTGTGGTTTCCGAACAGGGAAAGATCCTCGTAGCTGGTTTTCCTGTTGAGAGCGTTCGAGACGTACAGAAGTACCTCTCCGGTGGGCCTGATGATGTAGCGCACTTCGAGCGGGAGGTAGGGCTTCCGGGGCGTTCTAGAGAACCGGGCCAGCGGCGGATAGGCGTGCAGACGGAGGAAGAAAGAGAGGTCACGCATGAGGGAACCTCCTTATCCACCAGTTGGCGAATCCCATGTAGAAGGAGCGAAAGGGACTCGTATATGTCAGACCGAAGATGATGCAGGACTGAGGTATGATTGAGATCAGAGCCCAGAGGGGATCGTCTATGAGCTTGCCGGCAAGAAATGAGAACGGGGGGATGAGGGCAAGGCCGGACAGGAGTTGGGCAATGTCCATGATGATACGCCGTCTCAGGTTTCGGTGCATGTCGGCGCGGTAGAGCACTTCTCCGGGGAAGCAGAGGGAGGAGCGAATGACCAGAGGCCGTGCCGGGACGTGAGGTACATGCCTGTAGGGAGGCGCGTACATCAGGCGGATGCCGAGGTATCTGGCGAGGCAGAGGGGGATATTCGGGCGTGGTCTGCGTATTGCAGGCCTTCCGGGGTGGGTGGCGACGCAGGGCGAGGGCTTTACAGCCGATCCATTTGGGGGCAAAAAAGGCGACAGAGAAGACCCCGGTGTGTGCGGGATATTCTCTGTCGCCTTAAAAAGGAAGGGTACTCTTGGCATGTCGCCTTTCCTACCTAGTAGTAAGAAAAACGACAGCCTTTGATGTCTGTTGGCGTCCCCAAGCGGATTTGAACCGCTGTTGACGGCGTGAAAGGCCGCTGTCCTGGGCCGGCTAGACGATGGGGACGTTTACCGTGCTTTCTGCTCGCCGCAGCTGCACAGCCAGAACTATTTATAAAAATCATCCACCGCTGTCAACGAGAAAAAAGGGGAAAATGGAAAAAAGTTGAAACGTATAGTTAATATGTTGTATTTATTTTATAAAAATTTAACAAAAAAACCTTTGATAAGAGGAAAACTCTCGGTCCCCAACGGCCCCATTCTGGTAAATGGGGAGTGAACGGTACAAAACGGTTACCATATGAGCTCACCAGTCCCGTATTTCCTCCAATCGGCAAGAGAGTTTTTTTCGGGGTAAGGTGCAAAGGAGCGAAAGAGTAGGCTTGAGGCTCCCCCGAACCCTATTCTCCACGTAGGGGCCAGAAAAATGCCAGAAGCCTAAAAGAATTCCCCCAGCCTCCCGAATGAAGGAGGCTGGGGGATGGCTTGTAAATGGTAGCCGCTCGGAGACAGCTTTAGATCTTCCTGTACGCACCGCCGGTGGATGCGGAGGTCACCAGCTTGGCGTAACGGCGCAAGAACGGGGATTTTACATCTTTTTCCACGGGGACGAAGTGTTTGCGGCGTTCTTCGATTTCCGCTTCGGGGACGACCAGTTCCAGCTTACGGCCGGGGATGTCGATATGGATGGTGTCGCCGTCCTGCACGAGCCCGATGAGCCCGCCGTCCGCCGCTTCGGGGGATACGTGGCCGATGGCCGCACCCCGGCTGCCGCCGCTAAAACGGCCGTCCGTGATGAGCGCCACATCCGCGCCGAGGCCCATGCCCACGATGGCTGACGTCGGGGTCAGCATTTCGCGCATACCCGGGCCGCCGCGGGGGCCTTCATACCGGATGACCACCACGTCGCCCTTTTTGATCTTGCCGCCGAGGATGGCTTCCACGCCTTCTTCCTCGCTGTTGAACACGCGGGCGGTCACGTCGCGGACCATCATTTCGGGAGCCACGGCGGACTGCTTCACCACGGCGCCGTCGGGCGCGAGGTTGCCGCGCAGGATGGCGATGCCGCCTTCCTTGGCGTAGGGCTTGTCGATACGGATGACGTCGGGGTCAATGATGTGGGCCTTGAGTTCCTTGATATTTTCAGCCACCGTCTTACCGGTGACGGTGAGCGCCTCGCCGTGCACGAGGCCCTTGTCGAGCAGGGCTCCCATGACGGCGGGGATGCCGCCCGCGCGGTGCAGGTCTTCGATGTGCTGCGTCCCGGCGGGAGAAAGCTTACAGATATTGGGCGTCTTGCGGCTGATGTCGTCGAAGATGTCCAGAGACAGGCTCAGTTCGGCTTCCCCGAATACGGCGGGCAGGTGGAGGGTCGTGTTGGTGGAGCCGCCGAGAGCCATGTCCGCCGCCACAGCGTTGTGGACGGATTGTTCGGTCACGATGTCGCGGGGGCGGATGTTCTTTTCGAGAAGTTCCATGACCTGCATACCCGCCTGTTTGGCAAGGCGGATACGGGCGGCGGACACGGCGGGCGTCGTGCCGTTGCCGGGCAGGGCCACGCCCATGGCTTCGCACAGGCAGTTCATGGTGTTGGCGGTGTACATGCCGGAACAGGAACCGCAGCCGGGACAGGCGTTTTCGGTCAGGTCTTCCAGCTCTTCTTCGGTCATGGTGCCGTTACGGACCGCGCCGACGCCTTCAAACACGCTGATGAGGTCGGTGTTGTTCCGTCCCGCCAGCATGGGGCCGCCGCTCATGATGATGGAGGGCAGGTTCAGGCGCATCATGGCCATGAGCATACCGGGGACGATCTTGTCGCAGTTGGGGATGAACACCAGCGCGTCGAAAGGATGTGCCGTAGCCATGATTTCGATGGAGTCGGTGATGACTTCCCGCGAGGTCAGGGAGAAGCGCATACCTTCATGATTCATGGCCAGGCCGTCGCACACGGCGATGGCCGGGAACTCCATAGGCGTGCCGCCCGCCATGCGGATGCCCGCCTTGACGGCCTCGGCGATTTTGCCGAGATGCAGGTGGCCGGGGACCACTTCGTTGGCGGCGTTCACCACGCCGATGAGCGGGCGTTTCATCTCTTCGCGGGTCAGGCCGAGCGCGTAGAGCAGGGAGCGATGGGGGGCCTTTTCAAGACCGAAGGTCATTTTTTGGCTGCGCATTGTCTGTTTCCTTTCAAAAAGTCGCTGTACTGGGCCGTCCGGTGGCGGTCCGTTCTGAAAACGGAGAACGGCTAGTCGCCGTATTCGTCCTCAAAGTCCTGTTTGGTCATGCCGAAGTGTTCGGGGAATTCCTCTTCCGGCAAATCGTCAATGGCTCCGGAAAGGAGGAAGAGGCCGCCGTGCGCCTGCATGAAGTAGTCGTCCATCGGGCCCCAAAGCTTCTTCACCTTTCGCAGCACGTCCAGATTTTCCAGCCGTTCCACGGGGGCCGCGCCCTCGCCGGCAATGGCCCCGGCGGCCACCATGCCCCGCCACGCGTCGGAGCCGCTGTCGATGCAAACCTTGTCGCCGTGCTTCACCCATTCGTTGGTCACGGCATCACGGGCGACGAGCGTATAGGGAGCGCCCTGTGAACAGCCGCCTTTCTTGGAAAGGTCGTCGTAATAGCCCCGATTCGCCTTATAGTCATACATCTCCGTCTTGTCGAAGACGAAGGTGTATTGGCAGTCCATCATCTCTTTCAGCGTCCGCAGGTTGGTGAACCCGCAATCGCCGTACTCCTCCAGCCTGAGCAGCGAATAAATCATGCTCCGCTTTTCGGAAACGGGCATATCGGAACGGGATACGACCCGTATGGCCTCTTCGATATAGTCTTCGATTTCGTGCATGGACACGGCGGGGCTCCTTTCTGCGTCGTTCCGGAGGAGGGGCGCCGCTGCCCGAGGCCGGGAAATGCCCTCCTCAGGCAGCTGGGGATCTAGTCGATGATACGGCCCTGAAGCCAGATGATGGCGTCGATTTCATCCCCGGCTTGCGGGACGATCTTGCAGACGCGCTCGGGAGCGTAGAGGGGGAAGCGGAGCGGGTTCGGGGTATTGAGGCCGAACTCCACGATCAGCATATAAATTTTTTCGTTCTGGATGTGCATTTCTTCTACGGACGTGACCGGGACGCGGATCTGATATTCGCTGGCGACATCGCCGGGGACGACGATGCGGGCGCCCCTGAGATCCACGGTGAGCTGCGGCACGTCGAGGCGGGTCTTGCCCGGATTTTGGGCCAGCCATTCCGCCACGTAACGCTCGTATTCCACACCTTCGGTAATGGTCATTTCGTCGAGGAGGGCGCGGCGCAGGCCGTAGGCGAGCCCGGCGATAAGGAAGGTATGGCGGACGCCGGGGGTGAGATTTTCACGGTCGCGGAACAGAAACGGCGAGTAGAACCAGAGCGGGTTGGCTCCTTCGTTGCAGGTGGCGGACACTTCGCCTTCGGTTTCGTTTTGCCAGAGATACGTCTCGTTCACGGTCATATCGTTGGGCGCGCCTTCCAGCAGGGGATAGGTCGACACGGGACGGAGCTGTTCGCCCGCGTTCCCGTGGACGGTGACGCCCGCGCGGAATCCTGTTTCTACCGGCCAGGCCAGCACCATGGTTTCTTCCTTGGAGTCCTTGCGCTGCCAACAATCACGGGTCTTTCCTTCCTTCATCACCTGCATGACGACGGCGGGAACTTCCTTCTCGGGATCGTTCAAAAGGGTCAGCCAGGTTTTGCCAAGTCCTTCAAAATGGTTGCTCATGGGGCCTATCCTGATGGTTATGGTTGCTATCAGCGCTTTCTTGGGCGCCGTTTTTGTCTCAAGCGAAGAATCATACCCGTTTAGCCAGCATACGGCAAGATCGCAAAGCGCGCCGTTCCGGGGAGAATGTTTGATCTTTATTCTTTCGGCGGCGCTTGTGCGCCGCACAGTCGCATGATAACAGTGAGAACCCAAACAAGGCGGGAATTCCCCCGCCGTGTCGTGTCCGAGGCGGTTCGTTTTGTTACGTCTTTATGCTTGAGGAGAGTGCCGTGCGCGAAATTCATGTTTCAGCCATAACGGATACCGTCGCGGAGCTGGCCGTCGCCGCCTGCTGCCGCTTGCCGGATGTGATGTACCGGGCCATCGAGTCGTCTGTAGAAAGGGAGGCCTCGCCTTCCGGCAAGGACGTGTTGCGTCAGCTTTTGCTGAACGCCGACATCGCGGCTTCGGAGAACACGCCTATTTGTCAGGATACCGGCCTTGCCGTCGTGTTCGCCGAAGTCGGGCAGGATGTGCATGTCGTGGGCGGTTCGTTTGAAGAGGCCGTCAACGCCGGGGTCGCCAAAGGGTATACGGAAGGCTATCTGCGGAAATCCTCCGTGGCCGAGCCGCTGTTCGAGCGCAAGAACACCGGGGACAACACGCCCGCCGTGCTGCATGTGCGCCTTGTGCCCGGCGATCGCATCCGCCTGAAGCTGGCGCCCAAAGGGGCGGGCAGTGAAAACAAGAGCGCCCTCAAGATGCTCGTCCCCGCTGACGGCATTGAAGGCGTGAAGAAATTTGTGGTGGATACGGTGAAGGCCGCCGGTTCGAGCCCCTGTCCTCCGATGGTGGTCGGCGTGGGCATCGGCGGTACGCTTGAGCTGGCGGGCCTGTGCGCCAAACGCGCCGCCATGCGCGACGTGGACACCCGCAACCCCGATCCCCGGTATGCGGCCTTTGAGGAAGAGCTCCTCGGCCTCCTGAACGATCTCGGGACGGGCCCGCAGGGGCTCGGCGGGACGACCACGGCTTTCAAGGTCAACGTGGAGTTTTGCGCCACGCACATCGCCAGCCTCCCGGTGGCGGTGAACATCAATTGCCACGCTGCGCGCCACGCCGAGGCGGAACTGTAATCACTTCCAGTCCCCGCCTCAGGCGCGGGGGCAAACAGGAGATTTCCGTGTCCGAACCCATCCGTTTGACGACGCCCCTTACTCAAGACAAGGTGCGTTCACTGCATATCGGTGACAGAGTCCTCATTTCGGGAACCATTTACGCGGCCCGCGACGCCGCCCACAAGCGCATGGTGGAGACGCTGGACAGGGGAGAGCCCCTGCCCGTGGATCTGCGCGATCAGATTGTTTATTATGTGGGGCCCTCTCCGGCCAAGCCGGGGCAGGCCATCGGTTCCGCCGGGCCGACGACCTCAGGCCGTATGGACGCCTACGCGCCGCGCCTGATGGAAAAGGGGCTTTCCGGCATGATCGGCAAAGGCAACCGTTCGCAGGCGGTCAAGGACGCCATGCAGCGTTACGGGACGGTCTATTTCGCGGCTACCGGCGGCGCCGGGGCGCTGCTGTCCCGCTGCATCCGTTCGTATACGGTGCTGGCCTATGCCGAGCTCGGCCCGGAAGCGCTGGCGGCGATGGAGGTCGTGGACTTCCCCGTCATCGTCGTGGGCGATGTCGAGGGCGGTGACTATTATATGGAAGGGCCCAAAGCCTACGCGAAGCGCTAACGAAGATATTTGAGGACAGAGAGGCATTGAGGAGGGGGAGGAGAAACTTTCTGCAGAAAGTTTCTCCTCCCCCTCCCCCGATTCTTCCAGCTTTTCCTCCCTCTCCCGTGCTTGCGCCCCGGAAAGAGAGTGGTTACACTGTGAAAACATGCCATTAACCCGTCAGGAGAGAATCCTGAGGAGACCACTATGAAAAAATTGCTTTTTCTGGCGGCGCTGACCCTGTGTGCCGCGCCTGCGTATGCCGCCCCCGATCGTTTTGAACAGATGGATAAGGATGGCAACGGACAGGTGGATTGGGAAGAGTTCCAGGCTGCCGTCCCCGGCATGAAGCGCCCCGCCTTCGACACGATCGACGCCGACAAGAGCGGCGGCATCTGCCGCAGCGAATGGGACAACTTCATGAAATCCCATATGGGCGGCCAGAAGGGAATGCCTCCCGCCGGAATGGGTATGCCAGCGGGCATGGGCGGCAAAGCCATGCCTCCCGCCGGAGCCGAAAAGGGCGGTATGCCCATGATTCAGCCCCCCGTGCAGCAGGGCGAAGCCCCCGGCATCGTACCCCCGAAAAACTAGCTCTCAAACGGAACCTCGCGGTTTCATAAACGCCAGCCGCCCTCTGAAGGCGGCAGCAAAGGATTGTTCATGAACATGGATGCTTCCTCCACGGAAACGGCTTCCTCCACACCGGAAAACAGCGTCGGACTGGATTTTCTGCACGTCCGCATCAATCAGGACAACGCCTCCGGGCGCTTCGGCAGGAAAGTCCACACCCGGTTCCCTCCTGAGCCGAACGGCTATCTGCACATCGGCCACGCCAAATCCATCTGCATCAACTTCGGGTTGGCGCAAGAGTACGGCGGGCTGTGCAACCTGCGCTTCGACGATACCAATCCGGTGAAGGAAGATACCGAATACGTGGATTCCATCCGTGAAGACGTGCACTGGCTCGGCGGCGAATGGGACGATCGGGAATATTACGCTTCCAACTACTTCGATCAATTGTATGCGTTCGCCGAGCAGCTCATCCGTGACGGCAAGGCGTATGTGGACAGCCAGAGCGCCGAGGAAATCCGCGCCAGCCGGGGCACGCTGACGCAGCCGGGCACGGAAAGCCCATACCGGAACCGTTCCATCGAGGAAAACTTCGATCTGTTCCACCGGATGCGCGGCGGCGAGTTCGCCGACGGGGAGCATGTGCTCCGCGCCAAGATCGACATGGCCTCTCCCAACGTGGTCATGCGTGACCCCACGCTGTACCGCATCCGCCATGCCGAACACCACCGGACCGGCGACAAGTGGTGCGTCTATCCCATGTACGACTTTACGCACTGCCTGTCCGACTCGCTGGAAGGCATTACGCACTCCATCTGCACGCTGGAGTTCGTCAACAACCGCGAGCTGTACGACTGGGTGCTCGACGCGCTGAACGTGTACCACCCGCAGCAGATCGAGTTCGCCCGCCTTGGCCTGACCTACACCGTGCTGTCCAAGCGCAAGCTCATCCAGCTCGTGAAGGGCGGGTTCGTGCGCGGCTGGGACGATCCCCGTATGCCCACCATTTGCGGGATGCGACGCCGGGGATACACCCCGGAAGCCATCCGTGACTTCTGCTCGCGCATCGGCGTGGCCCGCGCGGAAAATCTGGTTGAATACAGCCTGCTCGAGTTCTGCGTGCGCGAGCACCTGAACGCGATCGCGCCGCGCACGATGGCCGTACTCGATCCGATCAAGGTCGTCATCGAGAACTATCCTGAAGGGCAGGTGGAATGGTTCGACATGCCTTTCAGTCAGGACGGCAGCGTGGAAGGCAGCCGCAAGGTGCCGTTCAGCCGTGAGCTTTATATCGAGCGGGACGACTTCCGCGAAGATCCGCCGAAGAAGTTCCACCGCCTCTTCCCCGGTTCGGAAGTCCGCCTGCGTTATGCCTACTATGTCACGTGCAAGGACGTGATCAAAGACGCGGACGGCAACATCGTGGAGCTTCGCTGTACCTATGATCCGGAATCGAAGGGCGGGGCCACGCCCGACGGACGCAAGATCAAGGGCACCATCCATTGGGTTTCCGTGCCCCACGCCGTATCCGCCGAAGTGCGCCTGTACGAGCACTTGTTTACGTCCCCGACGCCCGGCAATACGCCCGAAGGCGTGGAGTTCACGGATCTGCTGAACCCCGACTCCATGCGTGTCGTGACCGCGCAGGTCGAACCCGCTCTGGCGGAATTCCCCGCCGGGTCCCGCGTGCAGTTCGAGCGCCTCGGGTATTTCTGTGTCGATCCGGACAGCAAGCCCGGTGCGCCTGTCTTCAACAGGACTGTGACGCTCAAGGATTCGTGGGCGAAGATCGAAGGCAAACAATAAAGAAAAGAGAGGAAGGCTCCTGTTTATGGAGCGTCCTATAGGCATGAGGCTGAAAGGGGGCTGTGCGGCGGGATTCCGTTTGCGCGGCCTCCTTTTTTGGGGAGAAGACTCTAGCCCTTTGCGGAAAGGTTTTTGAGGCAGGGGAATCCGTAGGGCTGCTGGCCGTTGGCGCGTTGGGAGGGACGGGCAGCCGGGAGACGCAAACGTGCTTTGTGGAAACGGCATGTTTGGCGCGAAGATAAAGGATGAAGATATTCTTTCCCTGAGTGAAATCAGGGACTGTGCTTTTCTTTTGAAGCCTGTATGATGAAGCCTTGCGGGGGAAGCGCCTCCGTGCTAGAGCTTGCCCCGCATCTTGCGTATAACTTTTTTGACAAGCCGTGCTTGCCGTTTTTTAGAGGCCGCGTCATGATTCTCGCCCGATTGATTCGTGTCTGTGCGTCCGCGCTGCTGTGCGCAGGGGTCTCGTTGTTCCCCGGAAACGCTTCCGCTGATGGCGCGGGGACGGTGGTGGACGGTCGCGCCATCTTGAAAATGAGCAAGGGGAGCAATCTTTGCGCGTTGACGTTTGACGACGGCCCGAGCAGCCACACGGAACGCCTGATGGAGATCCTGCGGGAGCGGGGTATTCATGCCACGTTTTTTGTTGTGGGCAAACAGGTCAAATACCACCCCGAGCTCATTGTACGCCTTCAGCAG
Organism: Bilophila wadsworthia ATCC 49260; assembly: GCF_000701705.1. Taxonomy (GTDB): domain Bacteria; phylum Desulfobacterota; class Desulfovibrionia; order Desulfovibrionales; family Desulfovibrionaceae; genus Bilophila; species Bilophila wadsworthia. The sequence goes on from NZ_JNJP01000010.1 coordinate 75,154, forward strand.
GAAGGGCACGAAATCGGCAACCACACCTATTCGCACAAGTCGCTCCGCCACCTTTCCGTTGACGCGCAACGGAGCGAAATCCTGAGTGTTCAGGAATTATTGCGGAAACTCGGCGTGCATTCGCGCTACATCCGGCCGCCGTACGGAAATTTTGACGCCAACACTGTGGCGATAGCCAAGGCCGAAGGGGCGGACATCATGCTGTGGTCCATCGACAGCATGGACTGGTCCAAGCGGGCGAGCATCGAAAATATGAAGACGCTCATCAGCGGCCAGAAGCTGCGCGGCGTTTTCCTGTTCCACGATACGCATGAGCAGACCATAGAAGCCCTGCCTGAAATTCTTGATCGCCTCATTGCGGACGGCTGCCAGTTTGTGACGGTTTCCGAGTACCTTGCGGCCTTGCGCCAAGATGCCCTGCCCGAAGGTGTCAACGTGGCCGCCCCCGCGATTCAGGAGAACCCGCATCAGCCGGTTCCCCCGCAGGGCACCCAAGCGGAGCGGGAAGCGCCGCAGCAGTTGTTCCAGCCCGGCGACGTGCATGAAGTCCGCCAGCCGATGGCCCCGAGGCCGAAGGCGGCGGAAACCCCCGGAGCCGAGCAGATGGCCGGGCATTCTACGAATATGAACGATGCCGAACCAGCGGCCTTGCGGACGTCGATGCTGTAACGCCAGAGATGGCGTACAAAAAAAGGGAACCGAAGTTCCCTTTTTTCATATCATGCGTTGACGGTTGGGTCTATTTGCCGCAACATTTCTTGTACTTCTTGCCGCTGCCGCAGGGGCAAGGCTCGTTACGTCCGACTTTGGGCGTTTCGCGGCGGTACGGGTCCTGGCCGTGGACATTGCCGTCCACGTAGTACCAGCGGCCGTCTTCACGGCGGAAGAAAGCGTCCTCACGCAGGGACTGGGGCATACCGTTGACAGAATAGCGTGCTTCAAAGGATACTTCACCGGTCTCGTCGGTTTCGGCGCCGTCCTTGGTGGAGAAAATTTCAAGGCCTTCCCACTCCACGGCTTCCGACCATTTCTTCATGTCTTCATGATCGGCCTCGTCACGGATGCTCGGATGCACCGTTTCGTTGAGGTAATCATACTTGCCGAGGGTGTGGGCGGCATAGCGCGAACGCATGAGCGCTTCGGCGGTGGGGGCGGTTTCGCGGCCTTCGGTATAGGTTTCACAGCATTCTTCGTAGGGGCGGCCGGAGCCGCAGGGACACAGGGACATGGGGTTCCTCCGGGATAAGACAGGCGTGCGGCCTGCGTGTAGTGATGTGGGGACTGGTTACGGTTTCGCGTCCTCGGAGTCAAGCCCGGTCTCTGAAACCAGAACAGCCCGCGTAAAGCGGGCCGTTATGGGAGGAAGAAAGTGATGAAGAAAGAAGAAAGGAATTACTTTATCTATAGCAATGTGCGTGCCAACATCGCGTAAAAATCGTTTTTTCTGTTTTTGACAAGAGTTGTAGTGTATTACGGGAAAGTCAAAAAAGCGTTCCCCCGCGGCGGGGTGTCATAATTTGTACCCGCCCGGACAACCCCTTGGTATCCGGCACGTGGGAACCAAAAAATTTTACCACAGGAGATCCGTATGCAAGCCATCAGTATCATAGGGTTCAGCAATTCCGGCAAGACGACGCTCATTTCCCGGCTTTCCGAGTGCCTGGAAGCCCGAGGCCTCAAAGTCGCCATTGCCAAACACACCCATCACGAACTGGACAAGCCGGACACGGATACCGCGCTTTTGATGGGCCCGAAACGGACCATCGTGGGGTTGAGCAATACGAAGGACGGCAAGGGCGAAGCCATGATCCATTGGGGGCATCCGTGCTTCCTCCGGGATTTGGTCCCTCTGCTGGATGCGGACATCCTGCTGGTGGAAGGAGGCAAAACCATCGGCTGGCTGCCGCGTATCTTGTGTTTGCGGACCACCCCGGAACTTTTGACGGCGCTTCCGGAAGGCTGCAAGGCTCTGCGCCCCGAGCTGGCGCTCGCTACGTATGGGGACAACAAGCTCCCCGGGCTGCCGTCGTTCACGGCCGAAGATCTGGATGCGCTGGTCGATCTGGTTCTTGAAAAGGGCTTTTTGTTGCCCGCGCTGGATTGCGGAGCTTGCGGGGAAGCGGACTGTACCGCCATGACGCAGCGCATCGTGGCTGGAGAGAAGACGCCCGGCGATTGCGTGGCCGCGCGCGGGAGCATTGAAGTCACCGTCAACGGTCAGTCCGTGGGGCTTAACCCCTTTACGGCGCAGATGCTTTCCGGCGGCATCAAGGGGATGCTCGGTGCGCTCAAGGGCATGGTCCCCGGCGGTGAGGTTATTATTAGGATGAAAGGGTAGGGATGCAGATGTGGGGAGGGGAGGAAGGACCTTTCTGAAGAAAGGTCCTTCCTCCCC
>NZ_JNJP01000011.1 GCF_000701705.1 Bilophila wadsworthia ATCC 49260
CACCTTGGATTGCAAGCCTCCCTCTATCGCCCGTTCGTTGACTGCGGAAACCAGCACCGTTACGGCCTGTTCCCATTCAAGGTGAGCTACCTCGGCAAGTACGGTGCTGCGGATTTGCCGATGGGATCGGGATTGTTCGTTCATGCCGCTGCCTCCTTTCTGGGATCATGGAGAAGGTTTTCAGGCACCCCGATTTTGCGGAGCGCGTCCAGCACGGCGGGGCTATGCCGGTAGCCATACAAAACGGCTGTAACCAACGAGGGATGACGTCCGGCCATTCGGGCGACATCCACCAAATCCAGCCCACGGGCATCCAATTCTTTTCGGATAGTCCAGCGATTGTTAGCGCGGGCATCTCCAAACTTCTTGTTGCTCATTCTTGGAACCTCACAAACGTGTAGGGTTGACCCGAAGAAAACAGGTCTGTAGGGTAAATTTGTTGGTCAATTCTTTTACCCTGCAAAATGTTTTTATACGTTTGTTTTGTCAATTGCAAGCGTTTGTTTGCTTTCGACTTAATTTTTATTAAAAATATTTTGTAGCCAAAAATATAACAATATATCGGTAGGTTACAATATATGAACAAGAAAAAAACTCCTTTCGACTCCACTTTCGACTTCTCGTCAGAAACTCGAAACACCCTTGGTAGTAGAATTCGTCAACTCTGGTTAGAATCTGGAGAAAAACAGGATGACTTTGTTCGAGAACTGAATGTGAGCACAGTGACCCTCGCCAACTACATGAACAATTCAAGGAAACCTGATTCTGAATTTTTGTTGTCTTTAAAAAGAAAACTAAACATAAGTTTAGACTGGCTCTTAACAGGCGAGAGCTCTAGAGAGACAAGTGGAGTATTTCCAGAAAAAGAATCAGAGGTAGAATTTATCCCCATGGTGGAGGCGCGACTCTCCGCCGGGTGTGGAAGTTTGGAAACAAGTGGAGAAAGTGAGCGAGGATACGCTTTTCGAAAAGATTTTCTTGCTAGAAAAGGTAATTATAAGAATATGGTACTGATGCGTGTATCTGGGGATAGTATGGAGCCGGAAATATACAACAACGATGTTGTCCTCATTGATCAAAGCAAAAAAGACATATTCCCTGGAAGGATTTTTGCTGTAGGCTTTGAAGAAGCAATTTATTTAAAGCGGATAGACATGTTACCCGGAAAGATCGTTTTGAAGAGTGCTAATTTGGCTTATCCCCCTGTAGAGCTGGACGTCAGGGGACAGTGTGAAGACTTCTTCCGCGTCATAGGCCGCGTTTTGTGGAGTGGACGGGAATACAAGTAGGAAACGAAAAATCGCGGCCTGTTTTGACCGCGAAAAAGATAGGCGTTTTGGTGTACGTTTTGACACCAAACAACGAAACGGGCGGCTCCGATGAGGAACCGCCCGTTTTACTTATTCCGCGATCAATCTGTCCCAAATCGCGCGCCATTTTCGTACAGCAGACGATCAAAAACGATCAATCTGTCCCAAATCGATCGCCGCACTCGCTCAAGCTAAATCTCCCCTAACCACGCGCCGCGCAAAAGGATTCCCGGTGGATGCGGAAATACCCCGTGTCCCAAATCGATCGCTACCCCGGTATCCCTGCCGCACAGGAGGCGTTTAAACAGGCTCAGAAAAAGGGATTCGAATGCTACGGCCTCGGCATCATGTGTTCGAGTATTGCAACCTTGCTGCCTCATACCAGCCGCGTCATTGAGACGCTTCCACAGCTTGCTCCGGCACTGTTCGGACTGCTCGAAGGAGTCTTGAGGAGGAACGCATGACGGACACTTTCCGACTGTGCCGCCTTGGGCTTTTGCCGAGGATGCCGCTGTGCCTCGGAAAACATGTCGAATGGGATGACGATACTGCCCGCCAGTGCCGTTTGTCTCGTTTTATAACCAGATAGGAAGGAAAAATATGAGTCTTGGGAAATGGATATCGGTGGTGATTGCGATTCTGACCGTCATAGCGGATGAGATGGACGAATAAAACTCGCTAAAGGGTATCCGGTTTTCCCGGATACCCTTGTCCCTGTTAAGGAACAATATTTTTTGCGGAAGTTGCCTTCTCATATAAAAATACTAAATCTAAATTTATTAAATTAAGATTTAGTAAATTATGATTTAAAAATCAAAAATAAAGAGAGATTTATTGGAATAAATAAAATAATTTCAATTGATTAACAATATTTACGAGTGACAGGGCAGTTGCCTTACCATCGTCTACGGCAGAATACGCATAGGAAAACCGGAATTCATCAGAATACGGTTTGCGAGCCAAAACCGCACAGGTACTATGCCTGTGCCGGATGTACGGGCGACGTGCAGTTACGGAAATTCAGCGCCTTTGTTCTGAACCCAAGGCAAAAAGAAGGGATACCCGAATCTAATCAGGTATCCTTTCTTTTCTGCTATTCATTTTACATCAGAGAGTTTATTCGTAAAATAATATATTTTAATTAATCAGATATATTCTTTGCAGCCTTTTTGATCTTTGAAAGATAAATATACGATGTCAGGATAGTCAACACTATAAAAAATAATGCGAATGGTCTCGTAAAGAATACAGTCCAATCATTGCCTGAAATAAGCAGCGTCTGCCGAATTTTTTCTTCCAAAAGCTGTCCAAGGAAGAAAGCCACAATGAGCGTAGGGAGGTTTAAAGACATTTTATTCAGTAGATATCCAATAATACCAAACCAGAACATTACCCACACATCAAACATATTGCCATTGAAAACATATGCTCCCAGAATACTAAAAACAAGAATACAAGCATATAAAGTTGAACGAGGTATGTTCGTCAGGCGGCGCACATAGCGAATGAAAACGCTACCTATCAGCAAGGTAAAAAAGTTGGAAATCAGCAGCACCGCAAAAAGAGCATAGAGCAGCGATGCATGATCTTCCATAAAACGGGGGCCCGGTACCAACCCCTTGATCATGAATCCTCCCATGATCAGAGCCGCCGCAAGGTTACCGGGAATCCCCAGCGTCACCAATGGGACCAGATTAGGGCCGTTGACGGCGTTATTGCCCGCCTCGGAAGCGGCAATCCCCTCTAAGGCTCCCTTGCCAAACAGTTCAGGCGTCTTGGACTTCTTACGCGCCCACAGATAACTCAAATAGGCTCCGACAGTCGTACCGATGCCTGGAACGATGCCTATGATGCTACCGATGAACGTGGAACGTCCGATAGTAGGTAGGCAAGTCTTGAACTCTTTGGCTGTAACCCTGTTGTCGTCCGGGTTGGAGCTAATGATGATCTTTTCCTCCTGCTCCCCACTTTTCCTCTGGGCCAAACGCTGCCGGAAATAATTTTCCGCCTGCAACAGCACTTCCGAAAAGGCCAATAGCCCAATAACCATGGGCATAAGGCTGAATCCGTCGGCCAAATCGACAATGCCGAAGGTCAACCGCATGGTACCAAATTCCGGATCGGTGCCTACTGTGGCAAGAAAAAGCCCCAAGGCTGTCGAAAGCAGGCCCCGTAGAGGATCGGCAGTGGCCGCTACGGAAATAACGACTAAAGAGAAGAGCACGACCATACTGTATTCGGGCGGGCCGATGCGCAAGGCAATAGCCGCGACGGGGGCAGCCAAGAAGATCAGCACCAAATCGGACAAAGCATCGGCCAATACAGAGGAATAAAGAGCCGTCTGCATGGCTTTTCCGCTCTTTCCTTGTCTTGCGAGCGGGTACCCGTCAAAGGTAGTGCACATAGCCTGCGGCGTACCGGGAATATTGAATAAAATAGCGGGCAGAGAACCGCCGAAATTTCCTCCCTTGGAAAGCCCCATGAGCATGGCGATTCCGGGAATCGGACCGAGATAATAGGTAAAGGGCAGGAGCAGGACGATGGCCATAGTGTCCGTCAACCCGGGGATGGACCCCATAATGGCGCCACACAAAACTCCAATAAAGGCCCAAAAGAAATTTTCCCAAGCAAAAACGAGATCCAGAGCCCCAATAATATCTTCAAGCATAGTGTTCTCCGATACGGTTGCGTACTAAAAAAGAATACCGCTTGGTAAAGGATAATTAAGAAAAAAGACAACTATCCCGTAAATAACTCCAAGCAAAAGAAGAGGCGTCAGTACAATACGTATCAAACCACGCTCGAGGAAAAAAAATATGTATATCATGCCAAATACAGCATTAGTCACAAAAAATCCGACGTACTCCGTGCTCATGATACAGACGGCGTAACTCACTATAAGAAAAAGGATACGCGGGAAAACGGAATCGGATGGATTGGAAAACGCCTTGGCCACTGCTTCCAAAGAAATATTTTTTCCTGTGGTACGCAGAGCCATAAACAGGGCTGGAATGGCAAGGAAGATGATTGTCAGGCGCGGGTACATGGCCTGCTCTTCGCCTGAGATCTGCTGTGGGATAATTACAAACCACAACAGTGCGCAAAGACAGAGGAACAGACATCCTATGAAGCGATCTATCAGCATAGGGCCCCCTTTATTCCCGGAGGAAAACCCTCCGGGAATGATTGGTACTATTGACTAGTTGCTGTCCTGCTCATTGTACTTCAGCATTTCTTGAACGGATTCAACGGAATGACGTGAAAAGGCATCATAATCCTTTCCGGAAAGGAACTGCGGGATGAATCCCGCCGCCTTCATCTTGTCCTGGAGTTCAGGATTTTTCAGGACGTTGGCAATAGCCTGTTCCCACTTGTCGCAAATGGCCTTTGGGGTCCCCTTGGGGAAGGCAAAGCCGTACATCAAAGAGGTTGCAAAGGGATATCCCATGTCACGCAGCTTGGGCACGCCGGCAATGTATGGGACTTCCGAAGTTCCCAAATTGGCCAGCACAAGCAAGTCTCCCTTGCGGGCCGCCTGATAACCGGCGGTCCCCACGCCAAGCTCACACGCGTCAATATGCCCGCCCATCAAGTCAGCCGTGGCTGGTCCGCCACTCTTATACATGACCAGCCTGAACTTGATGCCCTCGTGAATAGCCGCGGCGTGAAGAACTTCAAGAGCTTCCTGACTGGCTCCGGAACCCACGGATACGGTGCCGGGATGTGCTTTGGCGTAATCCACAAGTTCCTTCCACGTCTTATAGGGCTTATCCGGACGCGTGAGGAGCAGGCGATCCTGCGGCATATAAGCTCCTACAAAAATGATGTCATCCAAATTGTAGGCAGGAGCCTTGAGAAAATAGGTGGCCACCAGCGCATTGCCGATAGCTCCGCCAATGACGGTATATCCATCATTTTTAGCCTTCAGGCCAAAATTCAATCCGGGGATGCCGCTTCCTCCCCCCTTATTGACGATGACGAGGGGCTGCCCCAGTTCTTTGGACAGATAGTCTGCGACCATCCGAACCGAAACATCAGCCGCACCGCCCGGAGCAAAAGGAACTATACAGGTCACAGCCTTGTCGGGATACTGCGCCGACGCGGAACCTGTACCTGCCAACAACAACGCCGCCAAGAGCAACCCAAAGAAACTCTTCATGATATACCCCTTTTCATGCCAGCCGAACGAGATCGGCTTTTGGAGTTAGCGAAGAAGATAGGGAATATTGACGTACAGAGCCTGTTGAGGACATTCCACTTCACAAGGCAGACAGAACCAGCAGTTCCTGTAGTGCCCAGTGGGACCGCCACAGGACAGGCAACGCGATGCTTCGTCCCGGGCCTCCTGCTCAGTCAAATATTGCGTCGTTTCAGTGAAATCTCCGGTACCCGTGCAGAAGTGGCCCAAGCCCGTTTGACGAGGGATAGCGACGGCATTGCCGGTATCAACGGTAAAGTCGTCTACATAAGGACCGGCGTACTGACGGCCATAGAACATGTCCTGACCAGCCAAGAGACGGATGATCGAGGTAGCTGCGCGACGTCCGGAAGCCATAGCGTATACGGCGGACGAAGGCCCATGCTCCATGTCGCCGGCGGCGAAGATAGCCTTGTCTCCGAGCTGCAATGTCACGGGATCAAGGGTGACATCTCCCACAAGCTGCGTCAGCTGGCTGTCCCGTTCCTGCCCCACGGCCATAATGACGCTGTCAGCCTCTATGCTGCGGATCTCGTCGGCCTTAAAGTCAGGGTAGTCCAGACATTGCGGCGGCAGCAATTCCAGATCATGACGGCAAGACAACGCCAGTTTCCCGTTTTTGCCCTCCACTTTCACGGGTGCCCAGGTAAAAGCAAATTTGATGCCCTGCTTCCTGGCCTTGGCAATATCTTCAGCATCGGCTCGGAATGCATCAATGGTGCGGCGATAAACGATGGTAACGCTTTCCGCGCCTTGACGCATGGCCGCTTGCGCGCTGTCGAGAGCCACATATCCGCCGCCAACCACCACGACATGGCCGGACAACTTTTGACAGCCCCCTGCACGGACTTCCATAAGAAATCGGAATGCCGACAGCACGCCCGGCAATTCTTCTCCTTCAATAGACGCCTTGCGTCCGCCTCCCGCTCCCAGAGCGAGTACTACGGCATCATAACGTTGCGATAAATCATCCAATGCCTTCTGATCCACGATACGCTGGCCATAATGAAAGACAACGCCAGCCTGTTCCATGATGCCGACAGCCTCATCCAGCACGGCGTCGGGGAGTTTCCAAACGGGCAGGATATTCCGTAACACCCCTCCGGCTTTACCCTCCGCTTCATACACGCTTACGGCATGCCCCGCCTTGCGCAGATCATGAGCCGCCAATAACCCTGCCGGACCCGCTCCGATCACGGCCACCGTTTTGCCGGACGCTTCGGCGCACTCCAGCGGAAGCATCTTTTCTCCGGCAAAGAGATAACGCTTGATGCCGTTAATATTGACGGCCTGCCCGTCGACCTTGCAGCGGTTGCAGGCATGTTCGCAGGGGTGGTCGCAAATGCGGCAAATCAGCTGGGCAAATGGCAAATCCTGAGCGATTACGGCACGGGCTTCATCATCCTTCCCGCGAGCCACCAACTGCACATATCCCTGAATGTTCAGGCCCAAAGGACAGGCCGCGGAACAAGGGGCGCGATTGATCCGAATATTGTCGAGTATGCACGTCTCCGCACACTTTCCACAAAAAATACATTTCGTCTTGTCCACGACGAGGTTGTCGGTCAACGCCTCAAGAAGATTGCCGGCGCTCATGCGGTTTCCTCCATTTTGATGACAGGTGCGTATGAAACACGAATATCTTCCAAAGAATCCCCCTGGGTAAGCACGATGTGCTTCAGCCACTGGGCATCATCCTTGACGGGGTAATCCGAGCGCATATGCCACAATCCCCACCGGCTTTCCTTCCGCTCCTTGGAGGCCACGGCACTCATGGCCGCACATTGGATGATGTTTTCCACTTCATATGCCTTAAACAGATCATGCTGATTCCTGATGCATACCTCCGTACGCAGTTCACTACGGAATCTGTCCATCCACCACAGTGCCCTGTCGAGCTTGTATTCATTCTTAGGAGGCCGTACATAGTCGTTGATCAGACGGCGGACCTTGTATTCGAACTCTTCAATGGGAACCTGCCCGCCGGTTTGGGCAAGTTTGGCGTCACGATCCCGAATGACGTCCATGACCTGTTCGTCGTCAATGACGGGGTCGGCTACCGTACGGGCGTATTCCGTGGCGTTTTCCGCCGTAATCTGTCCATAGGTGAAAGCTCCGCTCAAGTGTCCCCGGGCCACCAGGGAAACGTCTCCCGCCGCATACAGCCCCGGCACGGAACTCTCTCCGCGCTCGTTGATCCGGATGCCCGTCAGACCGTGCCCGCCGCACAGGTAACAGTCCGTCGGCCACAGCTCGATTTCTCCGGTACGGAAATCAACGCCGCGGCCCTTAAAGAAGCGCTCCTGCACGGGCCGTTCCGTGGAGAAAAGCAGTTCCTCCACTTCACGGATCTTTTCCTCGCTCAAATGGCGCATGTCGATCCGCATGGGGCCACGCAGCGCCATATGCTCCGAGTGCATGAGGTGAATCCCCGGATGATTTTCTTGAAATTCCTGTGCGAAGGCATTGAGCAAATGAGCCCCACGAGTGAGCGTGATGTACAGCAGGGGGGCGTTGATATCCTTAATGATGTAGTAAACAAGCGTATACTCGAAGCCTGAAAGCTCCGCCCCGGCGCGGTAGGCCATTACATAGCCGTCGCCGGTATTCCCGGGGAAATCGTAAACGCCATAGAGGTAGCCGTTTTCCGGCAAACCGAACCGTGCCGTACCGCCTGAGCACAAGATCACGCTCTTGGCTTTACAGACCACGATTTCCCCTGTGCGCACGTTGATCCCTACGGCACCGCAAACCCGGTCGCCATCCTTGAGCAGCCGCAGGGTCATGATCCTGTTGTACACTTCCGCGCCATACTCATGGGCCTTGGCCGCCAGAATGGTCTTGAGTTCGGGCTCCTTCATCGTGATGCAGAATTTGCCCTTGTTGTGGATCTGCAACTTGTCATATTCGCCCTTTTCATCGACGGGAAAACATACGCCCCAGTCGATGAGCTCCTGCATCACCGCCCAAGTACGCTGGGCCATGACATAGTTAACAGGTTCGTCCATGATGCCCTGACAAGCCTCGCCATTGGTCTCGACATACAATTCCGGGGTTTCTTCCGTGCCTGGAATGGAAACGATATTCATAGCGTCCATACCACGCGCGATGCAGCCGGAATATTTCATATCCCCCTTTTCAAACACGACAACTTTCTGTTTTGGATCCATCTGCTTCGCTCGGATGGCAGCCATGACGCCAGCGCTGCCGCCTCCGACGATCAACACATCTGCGCTTACGGTCAAATAAGGCTTCATTCCTCGTCTCCTCCTTTAGGGTATACTGCTATGGTTATATAGAGCAGTTGTTAGGGTAAAAAAGGGGGGCATCCCCTTTTTCCGAACCTATTCCCGGAAATTGTGAAGCCGGATCAGGCCAAAGGGCTCCGTCCGAATCAAGCTCTTGCGGAACTCAACGATGGTGTCGTCATAGCTTGTTGAAACCATAAAAGAACTGATGACAGGGGCAGACACGGGCAAATCCATGATCTCCGACTCCCGCTCTGCAATCATTTCGATCTCCAAGAGTTCTCGGCTATTCAGCACGGGGAGGCGGCAATACTTTTCAATCAAAAGATAGAGGGAGAAATCTTCCAACTCTCCACTCATGGCCCTCTTCAAAGGCTCCCCAAAGGGAAGGGGGATATAGGAAGTACTCAAGGCGACAGGGCAACGTTCTTCTCCCTGCTCTCCGCTGAACAAACGTTCTATACGCAAAAAGGAGGGGATATCTTCAGGGACGGCAAACCGTCTATCCATCTCAGCCTGGCGGGGAACTTCCTCCATGGAAAGGAGTTCGACGCTTAACGAGACATCCTGCTCGGAAAGATTCCGCCGCAGCCGATAATATTTGACGGCATTCTTGTCGATAATACTCTTGGTGACATAGGTTCCTTTTCCCTGAATACGGACGAGGTACCCCTGATGCACCATATTTTCCAAAGCTTTACGCACCGTTCCCACACTGAATCCCGTGGTCTGGGCAAATTGGCGTTCAGAAGGAAGCTGCTTTCCGGCTTGCCATTCCCCATTGACGAGCTTATCCATAATCGTTTGCTGAAGACGATAGTAGGCCGGTAACGCCTCGGCGTGTTTCTCAGAAAACTGGATATGTTTTGCTGTGTACATTCAACCATCCCTGTTTAGTGCTCTATAGCTCTACAGCTCTAATGCTGTCAAATCATTTTTCAGGAATAGCCATCTATACGTTGCGAACCTCCTCGCCATACCTTCTGACTTCGACATGCTCGACAACTTACGCTTGATTTCCAGTGTGCCAAAGTGCTATCAAGGAACCGAACCCGCCCAGCACAACTATGAATTTTTCCTTATTTATTAAAATATGTTACGCAATAGGCGGTGCCGAGAAAAATGGAGTCCCGCCCTCGGCACCACTTTTCAGCCCTTATGACAATTGTCATGAGGGCTTTTTCTTTTTCCGACAATGTTTCACCCTCTCCATGCTTCTTTCCCTCTCGTGTCGAACGTAGCTTCCCCAAAGGTCAAAGAAGGCCGCCTTTCCCATATGGCAAGGAAAGGCAGCCCGATATGGGGGAGCCCTGCCGCGGTTTTCCTAGTCCAGATTGTATTCCTTGCGGATGCATTTTTCGTTGTATTTGTACCCCCAATGCAGCTCGTTGACGCAGTGCATCAGCCGTTCGTAATTGCGTTCCTCAATAGCGTCGATGATGAGGGAGTGTTCCTCCACGGCGGCCAGATACCATTCGCGCACAAAATTTTTGCGAGGAAAATCCCACAGGCGGTTCTTGATGGGCGAGAGGATACGCTCGGCGAAGATATTGGGGGAAACTTCAAAAAAACACTGTGAAAGAGATAGTGAAGCCGATCATAGGTAACCATGTCGCCGCTCATGACCGCTTCCCTCATGTCCCCACTCAGGCGGCGCATCTTGGCTATGGTGGCCTCGGTGTACTGGTCGATGGACCCGGCGATGATGGTGTACTCCAAGGCCCCCATGATCTCGTAGAGGAAAGGGAAATCTTCCGCCTCAAGGGTATTGATGACCACCTTGCTACGGGGGTAGATAGTCAGGTAGCCTTCCGCCTCAAGGCGGATGAGCGAATCTCGCAAAGGCGTGTTGCTGATGCCGAGTTTGTGGCTGATGGCCGGAAGATCGAGCACGCTCCCGGGCAGGAGGCTCCCTTCCCGCATTTGCTGCCGGATGTACTCATACACCATCATCCTTCCCGAGACGGCAGCTGTTTCTTTCCCGGCCCGCGACGGTGCCGCCTTGGACTTTTGACGAGGATGCCGCTGTGTCTCGGAAAACAGTCGAATGGGACTGCGGAACTGCCCGCCAGTGCCGTTTGTCTCGTTTCATAGCCAGATAAGAAAGGAGGAACATATGAGCTGGTCTGCATGGATCGCTGTTGCCATTGCCGTACTCGAAGTCATCCGTGAGGAATCGGATTAAACGAAAAAGGAGGAGCACCCGATGTGTTCGGGTGTTCCTCTTCATGTTCCTCAGAAGTTTTTTTTGAGCTCGCAGTGCTGTTGGGAAGGCTTGCCAAGCCTCCGCTTTATGGATACGGTCTGTGCAACGAACATAGCCATGCAGAAATAAAGTTCAATGAGTTAGGGTTATTAAACATGAATTTCACCCTCTCCGCCACTTGGAAACTCCAAGACATCCGATAAAGTCCGAAAAGCCCTTGACCTGAATGGTTGAGGGCTTTTTCTGTGTTCAACGTTGTCTGAAAAATCCTTTTCCACGACTCTATTCGAGGTGCATTTTACCGTATCTTGATTTTCTACGTCCATCATGCTTCAGCTTGTGTACTCCTAAGACGTATCTCCACAGACTTTTTCATGATGGCTTTGTGCAACAGCCTTCTGCTTATCCTGCATCTATCCAATGGAAAGGAGCAGGAATTGTCTCACAGCTTGTTCTTCTTACGGTTGTATGCCGTAAAGGAACGATTCTATGGATAAGGCCATTGTGAAAAAAAGAAAAAAGCATTGACATAAAAGATGCCGTATTCTATTCTCTAGAAGAAGTGTAAGGGGAGTAGCTGGGTCCTTGAGACCCCGGTAGCGTCAACAGCATGGCTTTACGGCCTGGCGTTACCATCAAGTGTTTGCTTGATAAGTGAGACCTTCACGGCAGTCATGCCGTGAAGGTCTTTTTTCTTTATTAGGCATCGCCTCACATTCTGCCCACTTTCAGCGGCTGTTCAGGAACGTACACCGTCCCTGTTTTTCCATACTCAACCGTTAGGACAGAAGAATGTTTGCACGCTTTTTGCCTCAGACCGTCCCTTTTTTCGAGCTTCTGGTACAGCAGAATGCCCTCCTGCAAGAGATGTCGGAGGCGCTCGCCGTCGTCATGGACAACACGGAAGCGTCGGAGCGCCATCTGAAGCGGATCAACTTGTTGGAAGAAGAGGCGGATCGGCTCTATCGGAGCATCACTCAGCATCTCTCCCAGACGTTCATCACACCCATCGATCGTGAGGATATCCATGCGATCAACATGGCCCAGGAGCGGGTGGCGGATAAGATACAGCATCTTGCCAACCGTTTTTTTGTTTCCGGGTTCATGTACCAGCGTTTTCCCGCTCAGATGATCACGGAAAGGATCCGGGGGATGCTGCGGGACACGAAGTCCATGCTGGATGAAATTTCCATGAAGAAAGAGGTGTCCGCGCACATCCATACGCTCAAATCCAGGAAGTCCGACTGTGAAATGTTCCAGTCGACCGGGCTTGCCGAGTTGATGGACAGCGAGATCAAAACGTTTGAACGCGTCAGGGAGCTCATCCTCTGGGGGCAGGTCTACGACCGCATGGAGCGCACGGTCGATGCGGTATCGGATCTCGCCGACACGCTTGAGGAGGTTGCGCTGAAGTATGTTTGACGTTTCCTTCCTCCTTATTCTGATCATCATCGTGGCGTTGATCTTCGATTTCACCAACGGCGCTCACGACTGCGCCAACGCCATCGCTACCGTGGTTTCGACCAAGGTGCTGAGCCCTCGGACTGCCGTCATCATGGCAGCCACCCTCAACCTGATCGGGGCGTTTTTAGGGACAAAGGTCGCCAACACGCTCGGATCGGGCATTGTCCACCCCGATATTGTCGCAAACTGCCAGCCGCTGGTGCTTGCGGCCCTGATCGGGGCGATAGGCTGGAACCTGTTCACATGGCATTTCGGGATCCCCTCCTCTTCCTCCCATGCGCTGATAGGAGGGCTCATGGGGGCCGCCGTGGCCTATGCCGGCTTTTCATCCCTCAACGGGGGCTCCATCCTGACCAAAATACTGCTGCCGCTGGTCCTCTCCCCTCTGGCTGGATTCGGTATGGGGCTGCTGGTCATGTTCCTCATCATGTTCCTGTGCGCAAAGTGCGCGCGGAACAAGCTCAATACGGCCTTCACGCGGCTTCAGGTGCTCTCGGCGGCGTTCATGGCGACCAGCCACGGTATGAACGATGCCCAGAAAACGATGGGGGTGATCACCCTTGCCCTCTTCATTTTCAACGAAATCGAAACGATAGCCGTCCCCCTCTGGGTCAAGTGCCTCTGTGCCACCTTTATGGCGCTCGGTACTGCCATGGGCGGCTGGAAAATCGTCAAAACCATGGGGCATAAGATCTTCAAACTGGAACCCGTTCACGGCTTCGCCAGCGAAACGTCGGCCGCACTGGTCATCTCCGGCGCGTCGCTCCTTGGTGCGCCGATCAGCACGACGCACACGATCACGGCCTGCATCTTCGGCGTAGGCTCGACCAAGCGCCTCACCGCCGTCCGCTGGGGGGTCGCGGGGCACCTCATCATTGCCTGGGTCCTTACCATTCCCGCTTCCGGTCTTCTGGCGGCCTGTTCCTTTTTCCTTTTAAACGCTGTGGGGTTCGCCTAGTATGCAGTATTATTTCAATGGAAATATACTGTCTGATAAAATAATATCAAATCGTATTGACATGTTCTATTTTCAAGTTTAAAAATTCACTATACCATCCGAATAATACCCAGAGAGCTGTTGTATGCCTATTCCTTCAGTCACACAAAAATTCATGTGCACACTTTTTGTGTTCACAATGATCTGTGGTGTATGGCAATATGCAGCAATAGAGAATACCTTTTACTTCGAAGACAGAGAAAACATCGTATCCGAAGAAATCTGCGAATATGCCGTAACGCAGCGTATTGCTGAGCACAAGCGTTTAAATTACAATACAAATACAAGCGGCATAGAACCTCTTCTTCCGTTGCTTTCCCTCTTGCTTGGTTTTCTTCTCTACGCCCCCGTCGTCAGGAAAATCCATCTTTGCCGCCTGCAAAATGATTTTCTTCCCAAACTGTGCGACTTTCACGGGATGCTCCCACTCCCCTTCGCTCCTCCGCGCTCCCTCTCGTAAGTCTCCAGATCGGATATGGCTGAAAGAGGCTCTTTCATGCTCCCGGACACGCCTGACACGAGAACGGCATCCGTTCCCGTGAATGAGGACCGTTTCCTCCGTCTTTTTCAGCGTGCACCCGGTCGAGGGGGCTGGACTCATGCTTTAGGACCATTTCGCATTACTTAAGAACATATTTCGGAGTGAGGAATATGGAAACCGTAAGAAAGCCGTTGAATGAAGATCGCGTAGCCTTGTTGCTTGGAAGCGTCATCTTTATCCTTGCCCTGCTCAAGTTCAGCGGGATAGACATGCTCGGCTGGGCCGTCAAAATCGGCATGTGGGTGGGCGATCCGCTTGACGCGTGGCGTCCCGCCACCAAAGGTCTTCTCCCCGGCTATGGCGCACTGTTCGCTACCTATGCCATCCTGACGGGCGCACTGGCTTGTTGTGTGAAGCTCATGGGGAGCGACGTGGTGAAGTTCGTCAAGTCCTTCACCATCATCTTCTTTATCGCCATGATTTGTTATACGCTGGGCGCCAACGCCTACATCGCGGCCAACCCCACCCAGCTCAAGGCGCAGGGGATTCCGTGGGCGCTGGGCCTGAGCACCGAGGCGGGGCTCATCCTCGCCCTCGTCATGGGCATCGTGATCAGTAACTTTATGCCGAATCTTGCGGAATCTTTGAAGGACGCCTGCCGTCCCGAGCTGTTCGTCAAGATCGCCATCGTCATCATGGGCGCGGAACTCGGCGTGAAGGCCGCCGACGCCGCCGGTTTCGCCGGGCACATCATTTTCCGGGGACTGTGCGCCATTGTTGAAGCCTATCTCCTCTACTGGTGCGTGGTCTATTACGTCGCCCGCCGGTACTTCAAGTTCAACCGCGAATGGGCGGCCCCGCTGGCGTCCGGCATCTCCATCTGCGGCGTTTCCGCCGCCATCGCCACGGGCGCGGCCATCCGCTCCCGGCCCGTCGTTCCGATCATGGTTTCCTCGCTCGTCGTGGTATTCACCTGCATCGAAATGCTGATCCTCCCCTTCATCGCGCAGCACTTCCTGACCGGAGAACCCATGGTCGCGGGCGGCTGGATGGGCCTCGCCGTCAAGTCCGACGGCGGAGCCATCGCTTCCGGCGCCATCGCCGAATCGCTGATCCTCGCCAAGGCCGCCGAAGCCGGGATCAACTGGGAACCCGGCTGGATCATCATGGTCACCACCACCGTCAAGATCTTCATCGACGTATTCATCGGCGTGTGGGCCCTGGTCCTCGCATGGGTATGGTGCACCAAGTTTGACAAGTCCGGCGACCGGACCATGCACTGGGGCGACGTGTGGGCCCGTTTCCCCCGCTTCGTGCTCGGCTATATCATCACGTTTGCCATTCTCCTCATCATCTGCCTCCAGTCCCCCGAGCTGCAGAAGACCGGCGCGAGCGTTTCCGGTACGCTGAACGCGTTCCGCGTCATCTTCTTCCTGCTCACCTTCTTCACCATCGGCATGGTGTCGAACTTCCGCAAGCTCATGGAGGAAGGCATCGGCAGACTGGCCATCGTCTATGTGGTATGCCTGTTCGGCTTCATCATCTGGCTTGGGCTGTTCATCTCGTGGCTGTTCTTCCACGGCATGACCCCTCCTCTGGCCTCCTGATTTCACACACTGCTTAGCTAAGGAGAACGATCATGGCAGAAAAGAAGAACGACGTGAAGTTTCATGAAGAAATACAAAAGATGGAATACGAGCCCATGGACGAAACGGAGCTCAAGCTCATCAAGGGCGGCATCACTTTGGGCATCGTCCTGCTTGTGGTTCTGTTCGTTGTGAGTAAATATCTTCTTCCCGGCCTTCATTAATCCTTAACACGGCGGGGGGAGAGCCAGCCTCTCCCCCCGTGGACACACCGCCATGTCTCAGTACAAGCTTGTTTACTACTCAGGGATGAACATGAACCTTGTCCAGGGCGCTTCCGAAATCGTGGAAGCGGATTCTTTCAACGACGCGCTGTCCCTCAAATGTTCATGGCCCGTTTTTGAGGCGAGGGATCACCTCTCGGCCGCCGCCCAAAATCCCGGCACCTGCGTCTACTACACGGAAATGTGGGAAGCCGTCCTGATGGACCCGAAACAGGCCTCCACCAGCCACGACTGTTACGGCGACTTTTCCGGGATGCGGTACTAGGGTCCCGCCCGCTCCAAACGGCGCCCCATCCATGAAACAAGCGTAGCGGGCCGTTTCCCGCGCCCCGCGCCCGTCCTGAAGGACGCCAAAAGCCCCCGGGCCATTCTAGCCAGGGGGCTTTTGGCGTTTGTCCCGCAGGCGGCAAGGCGTCCCTCCCGATCACCCGTTTTGGAGGACTGCCTTTACCGATCGCGGATGGTTTCCGACTGTATGCCCAGGGGCACCGCCGTCACGCGCCTTTATGTGTCGACAGTCATCAACGGGTATAAAAACAAAACAACGGGAAGGAAAAAGAATCGTGGGAAGATATAAATGGATATTTCATCAGGGCATATCCATCTATTTATCCAAATAAAGACCCCATGATATGTATGCAAAACCATTTTCTGGCGAAGAAAAGCAGTCTGGAGAACAGCATACCATGTTCTTTATGGAACATATGGCATTCTCAAGACAGCGTCTCTTCTTTGCAACATTTACGGCTCCCCTACGCAATATACAAATGCATTCCAATGAACAGCTTGATACAATTATATCAATAAATCAATATAGTTATTGTAACCTATAGTTTTTGACAGTATCACTGAAAAGACTTCTTTATTTTTCCAGAAATATTTTGCACAAAAATATCTTTCATACATCAAACATACTGAAATAAAAATACTATCCACTTAAAATGCATACAAATCCCGCGTTTCGCACAATAGCGGGCATCAGGCCCGTTCTTGCTCAAAATGCTGATAAATTTTCAGTATTACAATGTATTCTGTATATTACGGCAATCCCCCCTGCCTCTTTTCTCCTCCCTCTAGCCTTCAATTATTTTTTGTGCTAGTGTCGATAATAGGTTTTTTTCACAATCCAACCAATGAGAGAGGAGAACATTCATGAGCTACAAGAAGATGCTTCCCCTTGTACTGGCGGCACTGCTTCTGTGGACCGTCCCCGCATCCGCCGCGCCGGAAACGACGCTGAAAGTCGCTTTGGGTGACCCTGAAGATTCTGAAATGGGTGTCGTCGGCCATGCTTTCAAAAAGTATGTGGAAGAAAAGACGGGCGGCAAGGTGGAAGTGCAGTGCTTCTACGGCGGCTCGCTGGGCGACGAAAGCGAGTGCTTCCGCAACGTCCAGAAAGGCACCCTGCCCTTGGCTCTGGGCGGCATCGCCAACCTCGTGCCCTTTGAAAAGAAGCTCGGCCTGCTGACCCTCCCCTACCTGTTCGCCAACATCGACGAAGTCGTGGCCGGCACCAATGGCGCGCCCGCCGAACTGCTGAACAAATACGCCACCAAGGCCGGTTTCCGCGTCCTCACGTGGACCTACACGGACTTCCGCTACATCTCCAACTCCAAGCACCCCATCACCAAAATGGCCGACATAAAAGACCTGAAGTTCCGCGTGCCTCAGAGCGCCGTGCTGATCGCCGCCTATAAGGCCTTCGGCGGCAGCCCGACCCCCATCTCCTGGGCCGAAACCTTCACCGCCCTCCAGCAGGGCGTCGTGGACGGCCAGTGCTACGGCTACATCGGCTTCAAGGCCATGAAGTTCAACGAAGCCAACCAGAAATACCTCACCGAAGTCCACTACACCTATCAGCTGCAGCCTCTGGTCATCAGCGAACGCGTGTTTAAGAAGATGACCCCCGAAATGCAGAAGCTCATTGTTGACGCGGGCAAGTACGCTCAGGACACCGTCCTGAAGTTCCAGCTCGAAAACGCCGAAGCAGCCAAGAAGGAACTCATTGCCGGCGGCCTCGTGGTTTCCCAGCTCGAAGACGAAGATCAGTGGAAGAAGGCCGCCGTTGAAAAGGTATGGCCCGAAATGGCTGACTTCGTGGGCGGCAAGGACGTCATCAACGAATACC
Organism: Bilophila wadsworthia ATCC 49260; assembly: GCF_000701705.1. Taxonomy (GTDB): domain Bacteria; phylum Desulfobacterota; class Desulfovibrionia; order Desulfovibrionales; family Desulfovibrionaceae; genus Bilophila; species Bilophila wadsworthia. The sequence goes on from NZ_JNJP01000011.1 coordinate 17,903, forward strand.
TGAAGGCTTGCGGCAAGGAAGCCTGGAAGTAAATCGTCATGAAGACATAGGGGGGTGGGGCTGCGGGGATGGACCTGCCCCTCTTGAACATGGAAGGAATTCGTGTAGTACCTCTGACGTGGGACTGTTTTGTGGAGCGGCGCCGGGGTGGAAGAAACACGGATTCCTCTTGTACGGAATGCCTTCTTGCTGCGGGGTTCGCCGTTTTTCGGCCCGGCGCCCTTCCGGGAAATATACCCCGCCCTTTTCAGGATGTTAGAGGAGGAATAGCAAGCGTGAAAAAAGTAGTCTTGGCCCTTTTGGACCACTTCGAAAGCTATCTGTGCCAGTTTTTGCTGGTCTTCTTTATCGTCGTCATTCTGCTCCAGATCGTCCTGCGGCAGATCAACATGTCACTACCGTGGACGGAAGAAATCGCCCGTTTCGCCTTTATCTGGTTCATCCTGTTTGGCGCGTGCTATGCGACGCGCCTGTGCGCCCTGAACCGCGTGACGCTCCAGTTTTCCAAAGCACCCAAATGGGTGGGGGACCTGTTCCTGTTCATCGGGGACATCATCTGGTTCTGCTTTTCGCTCATCATGGCTTGGGAAGGCTACATCGCCGTCCTCGACCTCGTGGAATTTCCGTACGCGACCCCGGCCTTGGACTGGGATTTGGGCATGGTTTACCTTGTCTTCCCCTTGAGCTTCCTGCTGATGGCCATCCGCATCGTTCAGGTGAACGTCATCAAGTACATCCTGAAAGAAGAGATTCTTGACCCGGATCAGGAATCCATCAAAGAAAGCCAAAAGACGCTCATGGCAGAAGGAGACAAGGAATGATGGAAGCCCTTTCCCCCGCGAACATCGGCCTTCTGCTGTTCGGCATCTTCTTCGTGCTGCTCCTTATCGGCAGCCCGATCATGGTCGCCCTCGGCGTTGCGACCATGGCCTGCTTCATCGTGCTCGACATTGACCTCAGCCTGATGATCGAACGAGCCTTCGCCTCGCTGACGGCCTTCCCGCTCATGGCGTTGCCGGCGTTCGTCCTAGCGGGCTCGCTCATGGAGGCGGCAGGCGTGTCCAGACGTCTCGTGCATGTCGCCGAAAACATCGTAGGCCCCACGCCCGGCGGCCTAGCGATTTCCACCACGCTCTCCTGCGTCTTCTTCGGTGCCATCTCCGGCTCCGGCCCCGCGACGACCGCCGCCGTCGGCATGCTCATGATCCCGGCCATGGCCAAACGCGGCTACAACATCGGGTATGCGGCCGCCGCCACAGCCACCGCGGGCGGCATCGGCATCATCATCCCGCCAAGCATTCCCATGGTCATCTACGGCGTGTCCGGCCAGCAGAGCATCTCCAAGATGTTCATGGCCGGCATCATCCCGGGCATCCTCATCGCCATCGGCCTCAGTATCATGCACTTCTTCCTGTGCCGGAACCTGAAGACCGATGGGCTGAAATGGTCCATAGAGTCCTTCATCCACTCCCTGCGTGACGGCTTCTGGTCCATCCTCGCCCCGGTGATCATCCTCGGCGGCATCTACGCCGGCATCTTCACCCCGACGGAAGCCGCGGTCGTAGCCATTTTTTACACCATCCTCGTGGGTATCTTCATCCATAGGGAACTGACGCTGAAAAGCTTCATGGCTTCCCTCAAGACCACGTCATGGCTGACGGGCCGCGTACTCGTGCTCGTCTTCACGGCAACAGCTTTCGGCTACCTGCTCACCTCGTACCGGATCCCGGTGGAAATCGCCAACTGGATCCTGTCCTTCACCAACAATGTGAACCTGGTGTGGTTCCTCGTGGTCGTTCTCCTCCTGTTCCTCGGGATGTTCATGGAAACCCTCGCCATCATCATGCTGGTGACGCCTGTTCTGCTGCCCATCATGACAGCATATGGGGTCGATCCGATCCATTTCGGCATCATCCTCATCTGTTGCTGCGGCATCGGGTTCTCCACGCCGCCGCTGGGCGAAAACATGTTCATCGCCTCCGGCATCGCCAATGTTTCCCTTGAGGAAATATCCCTCAAGGCGCTGCCCCTCGTGGCGATCAACATCGCCGTCATCGCCATTCTGGTGATGTTCCCGGATATCGTGCTCTTCCTGCCCAACCTCATGGGTACCGGGCTGCAATAACTGCCGGGCGGCGGGGCCCTCCCGCCGCCTTCGCTTCACACAAGCCAATCAGAAAGAAGAGAATGCTATGAGCTGCAAAACCATCGTTTCCTTGCTGATGGCGGGGTTCTTCCTGTGCGCCGCCTCCGCTTCCGCCGCGCCGCACACGACGCTGACGATCGCCATGGGCGATCCCGAAAGCTCCGAAATGGGCGTCGTGGGCAATGCGTTCAAAAAATATGTGGAAGACAAGACCAACGGCGCCATCCAGGTTGTCTGCATTTACGGCGGCTCGCCGGGCGACGACGAAGGGGAACGTTTCCGCAAGGTCCAGAAGGGCACGCTCGACATGGCCCTTGGCGGCATCGCCAACATCGTGCCCCTTGAAAAGAAGCTGGGACTTCTGACCCTGCCCTACCTGTTCGCCAACCTGAACGAGGTCGTGGCCGGGACCAACGGCGCCCCTGCGGAACTGCTGAACAAGTACGCCACCGAAGCCGGGTTCCGTATCCTGACGTGGACGTACACGGGATTCCGCTTCATCTCCAACGACAAGCACCCGATTACCAAACTGAGCGATATGAAGGGGTTGAAATTCCGCGTGCCTCAAAGCGCGGTCATGATCGCCACCTACAAGGCGTTCGGGGCTATCCCGTCCCTCATCCCGTGGTCCATGACCTTCAACGCCCTCCAGTCCGGCGACGTCGACGGCCAGTGTTACGGCTACATCGGCTTCCGGGCCATGAAGTTCAACGAAGCCAACCAGCGCTACCTGACCGAGGTGCACTACACCTACCATCTCCAGCCGCTGGTGATCAGCGAGCGCGTTTTCGAAAAACTGACGCCCGAAGTCCGTCAGATCCTGATCGATGCGGGCAAGTACGCGCAGGAAAAATCCCTGCTGTTCCAGGTCGAGCAGGCCGAGGCCTCCAAGCGGGAACTCGTGGCCGGAGGGCTCAAGGTTTCCCAGCTCGAAGACGAAGAACAGTGGAAAAAAGTCGCCATTGAAAAGGTGTGGCCTGAAATGGCGGACTTCGTGGGCGGCAAGGATGCCATCAACGAATATCTGAAGGCTTGCGGCAAGCAGCCCTGGAACTAAACGACATTCCCCCACAAAAAAGCCCGGACGGTTTTTGTCCGGGCTTTTTTTGCGGGAAGAGGGAAAACGCCGTTGCCCGTCTGCGGAAAGGCGTCAGGCCCGGCCCTGCTTCCAGCACCATACCTTTCCGAGTGCCATCGCGGGAATCATGGACAAGGCAGGGATAAGCGAAACCAGCGAACCCGCGAGGATAAACAGGACGCCCACCACCATGCTCACCGGAATGGCTTCCTGCAGAAAAAACAAGGCCAGCACGGGCGCGAGGGCGGGCTTGAAGAAGAAGACCAATGAGGCGGTGATCGGAGAGGTCGCCTCCATCGCCATAAAGTAGCAGGCAAAGCCCGCCCCGGTCACGCCGACGCAGATGTACAGCATCATCAGCGCGCTGAACGGGGTATACCCGGAAAGCAGGGGGATATCCGCGAAAAGGCCGAGCCCGATGTCCGCGAGAACCCCGGCGACCGCCGAGAGGCGGCTGACCGCGACGATGGCCGCCATTTCAAGGCTGGCGAACAGGAAGCTCCCGCATGTCACGACCACGCCGGAATACTTGGCGCACATTTTGGTCCCGAGCACGGCATACAGGGCGAACACCGCCGTGGACAGCAGGGTAAACGTGATGCCCGCCGTGCTGATGGACGTATCCAGAGGATTGATCAGGATAAGGATGCCGAGGCATTCCAGCACCAGCGCCATGACGTGCTGGCGCAGGATCTGCGTGCGCAGGATGAGCCCGGCGAAAACGAGCACGAACACGGGATTGCAGCTGAACAGGACGGCGACGACCGAGGCGTTCGTGTTCTCCACGGCGAGCTGATACAAGGTCATGCTGACCACAATCCCCAGAAAGCCGAGCCCGGCCAGTTTAACGAGGCTCAAGCCGTCGATCCGGACACCGCGCTTCCTGAGCATCCGCCTGGCGAACGGGATAAGGACAAGGCCGCCGATGAGAAACCGCGTGAGGTTCAACTGGACAGGATTAAACAGTCCGGCAACTTCCTTGAGCGCGATTTCCATCGTGCTGAAAAACAGCGTTGCCAGTGCAATAAACAGGTAACCTCTTTTCATAATGGCATATCCCCTTACTGCAAAACCGGCGTCCCCTCGCGCGACGGCCATTCTGGCCGTACGCCTCCGCAACGTGGGCGCCTCCTGCCTCCCGTTCGTACGCTACGCCCATTCATGCGTAAAATGAAATATACTCATGAGAAACATGCCCTTAAGTTAATGATTCGATCAGCCTGGACCACACTTTTCCCGCGGTTGCTCACCTCCGGCCTCTTCAGTTCCTTTTCCGGTCAGGCAACGTATGAAGGCATGGCCCGCGTGTGAAATCTGGCTTCGCTTTCTGGTCACCACAGCAATGGCCCGCTTCGGTATCTTATGCGTTGTCTGGAGCTCGAAGACGCTTCCCGCCCTGAGGCTCTCCTCCGCAAATCGCCGCACGGTTATGCCCACCCCCAACCCTCGCTCCGCAAAAGGTACGATCAGCACCGTCGTCGCCAGTTCGCATTCCGGGTCAAGCACAACGCCGTGCGACTGGAAAAACGCATCCAGATACGCCCGGGTGCTGGTCCCCTTTTCCGGGCACACGATAGGGAGCTTGGCAACCTCATCCGGCGAGAGCACGGAGCCTTCCAGATGGCGAAATGTGTTACCCGCGATAAACGTATCCTGAACCCTGCAAACGGGGATTATGTCCAGATCCTCGTTTTCTTCCACTGGCGAAAACACGACGCCCAGATCGATCCGGCGGGCCCGCAGCGAGGCAATCGTTTCAGGCGTCGATGCCGTGATGGTGCTGATGCGGACCTTGGGATAATCCTTATGGAACCGCTCCAGATACGGGAGCAGGAAGGCATGCATGATCATATCGGAGGAACCAATATGGATGCTCCCCCAGTCCAGATGCAGCATGGCCTGAATCTTCTTTTCCCCGATGGCGATCTGCTCGCAGGCCTGCGCAACGTGCTGGTAGAGCACTTCCCCTTCAGGCGTGAGCCGCATTCCTTTGTGCATCCGATAAAACAACGCGCAGCCGAGTACCTTTTCAAGCTGCCGTATGCACTTGCTCACCGCCGGTTGCGAAAGGAACAACGCCTTGGCCGCAAGGGTAATGCTCCCGAGCCTCGCCACGTGATAAAAGACCTTGTAGTATTCAAACGAGACGTTCATGCCCACCATCCTTGTTCAGCCGATTCCCCCTGCATTGACATGCAACAGCCCGGCAAGGCAACCCTTTTCGACAGATTGAAGGAAAAGCGCGTCTTTCCGCCGCTGCCCACCCTCCTCTAACGTGCGGATCAAAGCGGCTTCCCCAAGCGCTGGGTTCCGCGGCCCCCAGAAAAGAACCCTCAGCAGCCGAAACAAACAGGTTTCTCCTCCCCTTCCATAGCAAGGAATGCGGCTCCTCCCCACTCGGGCCATCCGTAACGCCCGCACAGGGAAAAAGGCCGGGACCCCATGCGGACAGGCGAAAAAATTTCACTGAATCGCAAAAAAAAGCTTGCCAGCCGCCTCTGTTTTGCATATACCTCTTTTCGCGCCGAGGTGGTGGAATTGGTAGACACGCTATCTTGAGGTGGTAGTGGGAATTCCTGTGCGGGTTCGAGTCCCGCCCTCGGCACCATATCGAAGTTCGGTAAAACCCGTTAAGGTTCACAAAGCCTTGGCGGGCTTTACTTTTATGCTGTTTGCATGTTCGCCAACGTTCATTGGTGTCCGTGTACATCCACGCTTTTTGTCGGTATTATTGACGGTACTAGGTGGCGGCGCAATACCGTCACCGGAAAAATACCGTCAGAGGGAATACCGTCATGCCGCTATCAGACGTATATCTGCGAAAACTCAAGGCCGGAGACAAGCCGAAACACGCCGACGGTGGCGGGCTATACCTGTTTCTTTCGCCTGCCGGGGGGATGCTCTGGCGCATGGACTACCGTTTTGAAGGCAAGCGCAAGACTCTAAGTTTTGGTTCCTACCCCGCTGTGGGGCTGAAGGATGCCCGCGCACGCCACGAGGAAGCCAAAAAGCAGCTTGCCGCTGGCATAGGCCCCGCTGCGGAAAAAAAGCGGGGGAAGGTTCAGGCCGCCATTGAAGAGAAGGCAGCGGCCTTGACCTTTGAGGCCGTGGCCCGTGACTGGTTCAGCAAGAAGCGCACGGCATGGACGGAAAGCCACCAGAAGAAAATCCTTTCCCGGCTGGAGAACCAGCTTTTCCCCCATATCGGGAACAAATAGATTTCCGCCTTGGAAGCTAGGGGCAGGACCCGTTATTTTCAAGGGAAGGAAAACAGGGGATGCAGGAGGCACGGAGGTGTCCCATGCATACCCTGTTTTATCTTTCCGAAAGCCTAGTTAGAGCGTATCAAACCGCTCTTTCCCCGTTCTCACGGTGCTCCCGTGTGGATGACAGGCGTGTCGTCAGCGGCATTATCTACGCCATCAAGCACGGACTTCAGTGGCAGGATGCACCTGATGAATACGGCCCCCACAAAACGCGTACAATCGCTTTGTCAGGTGGAGCAGGATCGGTGTTTTCAATAAAATTTTCATTGAGTTGACAAATAAAACACCTTTTGATGGCTCCCTGATGATCGCTCCATCCATCTCAAGGCTCACCGCACGGCGGCAAGCCTGCTCAAAAAGGGGATTCTCCACGTCTTATAGAACGAACAAAAGTTGGCCTGAATTCCAAATTCCATATTGTTTGTGACGGGCATGGGCGTCCTGTCCTGCTTTTGCTGACTGAAGGACAGGTCAGCGACGACAAGGGTGCAGCCATCCTCCAGCATTTCCTCCCCGATAACAGTACGTTTTTGGCAGACGGAGGCTACGACGCAACGTGGTTGCTTGAATCTCTGAAAGCCAGAGGGATGACGGTCTGCATGCCACCCCGAAAAACTGGAAATGAAGCATTTCCCTTTGACAACACGCTGTATAAGCAACGGTATCTTATTGAAAATACATTCAGCAGGCTGAAGGACTGGCGACGTATCGCGACCAGGTATGACCGCTGTGCCCATACCTTTTTCTCAGCTATCTGCCTTGCTGTTACCGTTATCTTTTATCTTAATTAAGGAGTCCTGCCCCTAGCTCCTCCTCTTCCGCTGTTCTCTATCTCCACAAATAAAAAAGAGTTGCGGCCTCATTCCACAACTCTTTTTTCAATCCCATTCCGGATGCCGCAGGCATTGACGGAGCAATACCGCCACATCACGGCCGGTTTCCTTTATCATATTCCAGCCAGTAGTGCAGTGCCGCGCAAATGGAATCCATATCCACAGGCTTGTTAAAATGCGTGTTCATGCCGCACTGCAGGGATCGTTGGATGTCGTCCGCAAAGGCGTTCGCGGACAGGGCGAAAATCGGAATACGCCGCGCGTCTTCCCTTGTCATGCCGCGTATGTGCCGTGTGGCTTCAAGGCCGTCCATAACCGGCATACGGACATCCATCAGGATAGCGGCGTATTCCCCCGGTTCGGATTCCGCAAAGAGCCCCACCGCAACCTTGCCGTTCTCGGCCCAGACGACGGAGAGATTCCTTGACTCCAGAAGCGTTTTGAGGATCTCGGCATTCAGATCGTTATCTTCGGCAATCAGGATCTTTTCACGGTTAAAACGGACTTCCTCCGGCATGGCCGGAACATCAAAGGCGTGCCTATGATGGGTCACCACTAAGAGCATATCACGCAGATGCTCCCGCAATACGGGTTTGTTGATAAAATAATCCACGCCGGCGGTACGGGCAGGGGCTTCCATCCCCCTCCAATCACAGGCCGACATGGCGATGGGGGTCGTGGCCTTTCCAACGATTTCCCTGATATGCCGGACCGTTTCCATATCGTCCATGCCCGGCGTTTCCCAATCGATCAGGATCATGCCGTAATCCCGCCGCCTCTCCCGGGCTTGCCGCACACAGACGACGCCCTCTTCGCCGGAAAGCACGAAGGACGCTTCAACCGCCATACGGCGCAGCAGTACCGCCGTATGCTCACAGGCAGCCCTGTCATCGCCTATGACCAGCACTCGCACGCTCTCGGATTGTTCCAAGGCGTCCTTATCCCATCCGTACAGCGCCCCCTCGAACAGCCCGAGCGGTATGTCCACGGAAAAAGACGACCCCTTTCCTTGCTCGCTCTCCACGCGAATGGTCCCGTCCATCAGCTGGACGAAGCTCCTGACAATGGCCAGGCCAAGCCCTGATCCCGAAAGGCCCCGCTGATCCGTCATCTCCTGCTCGAACGGCTGGAACATCCTTTCCTGAAAGCTCTTGCTCATGCCGATCCCATTATCGGAAATGACGAACCGTATGAGTTCCCGATGCCCGACTTTTTGGACTGGCGTGATGTTGAATTCGATCCTGCCCTTTTCGGGCGCAAACTTCAGGGCGTTGGACAGCAAGTTCATCAAGACTTGCTTGATGCGCAGGGGATCGCCGACATAGATCTTCTCAAGGAGCGGAGAGGCAAACAGGTTGAATATTATGCCCTTCGCCACCGCGCTGCCGTATGTGAACGAGCTGACGGAGCTGACGAGTTCATCAAAATCAAACGGTTCGGAAGCCAAGCTCATCTTGCCGCTTTCGATCTTGGCGACGTCCAAGACGTCATTGATGAGCGACAGCAGGAAACGGGACGACAAGGCGATATTGTTCAGGCACTCGCTGAGCCGTTCGGGGTTGCCCACGTTCATGCCCGCAATGGCCGCCATGCCGATGATCGCGTTCATCGGCGTTCTGATGTCGTGCGACATCCGGGAAAGGAACTCGCTTTTGGCATGGTTGGCCTGTTCGGCGGCAACGAGCGCCATACGCAACGTAGCCTTCTGGCGCTCCTCTTCCTCAACGTCTTTGGCGCAAAAGAGGAGCATCCGCCTTACGGGGTCAAAAAGATACGCCCGTAAGCAATGCCACCGGGCTTGCCCGTTGCCCATGAGCACACGATACTTGAGCTCATGGGACAGCCCCGGCGTGCCATTTTCCCAGGCAAGGCGTTCCAGTTTGAAAAAGGCCCGGTAAGCCTCCACATCATCAGGATGGACGACCGTTTCGCTCCGGAGCCGCACCAGCTCGCTGAAAACGCCCTGCATCCCGCTTCCGATCATGCTGTTCCGACCCGAAAAAAAGTACTCGTACCTGTCCGCCGGGATGTCGACCAACAAGATCCATTCGTAGTCGTGGTTGACCGTGAACCTGCAAACATCCTGGACGGTTTTGGTCTTTTCCTCCATGTTTTTCAGGTCGGTGCAGTCCGAGACGTAGCCGTACACGATGGTCCCGTCCACCGTTTTGACAAACGAACACTGCGTGAGGAGCCAGCGGACCTTGCCGTCCCGCCTGATGACTTTCATCTCGAAGCCGACGGAGGACTTTCCGTCTTCATAGGCCGTCCTGATCAAGTCGTTAAAGCGTTGGAGGTGGTCGGGGTGAATAAGCTCGCTCCCCCTGATATCCGGAGCCGTTTTCATCTGGTCCTGCGTATACCCGTGCATCGCGCAAAACCCTTCCGAAACGTAAAAGAACGAGAAGTGCTCGTCCATGACGAACTGGAAAATACCTATGGGCGCGTTGCTTTTCAGGAATTCGAGCATTTCCTTGTCCCGGTACGTGGACGTCACGTCATGAATCCGGGACAACTCGAGCATACCCGATTTGGTATGAAACCGGCTGATACCATCGACTTCATAAAAACGCCCTTCCCCCGTGAACAGTACAGGGGCCTTGCCGCTCCTGTTGAACCGTGGGCGCCGGGAAACGGATAGGAGGGACGCGAGTGGTTTACCTATGCAGGCATCTTCGGCTTTCCCTACAATATCCAGCGTGTGCCCGTTCGCAAACACGAAACGCCCGTCCTCGTCCGTGATCACCATCGGGACATCGGCCATATCCACAACGAACTTGAGAGCATCCAGCGAGGAATCATGCGGCGAAAGCTTCATTTGCCCACCCACTCCGACAGGAGGATCCACTCCCCTCATAGGGACAGCGCTGCATCAATATAAAAGGGACAGCCAGCCTTTTGTCCCTTCTCAGTTCCCTTCCCCACACCTCATTTTTCCTTGCGGAAGGAAACCCCATCACCCTTCGCACAAGAAGGCATTCAACCCGCCGGGCCGTCATCCCCTTTTCTTATGGCAGGACGCCGCGATCATGGCGTACAGCTTGTCCGGGTCGAACGGCTTCGAAATATGCCCGTTCATTCCCGATGCCTCGGCCTTGATGACGTCGTCCGAGAACACGTTGGCGGTCATCGCCAGAATGATGGCAGTCTTCGCATCATCCCTGCGCAAGGAACGGAGTGCGGCAGTCGCCGTGTATCCGTCCATGACGGGCATCTGGATATCCATCAGGACAAGCTGATAATACCCTTCCTCCGACCGGGCAAAGATGTTGAGCGCTTGTTCCCCGTTGTCGGCGACGTCAACGGACGCCCCTTCCATCAGGAGGAGTTCTTTAGCTATTTCTTGGTTGATTTCATTGTCTTCCACGAGCAAGACATGCAATCCGCCCAAGCGTTGACCTTCGGGCCTGGGCACAGCCGAGGCATGTCCACATCCCCGATCCTCCGCAAAATTTCGCAACAGGTGCACCATGTTGGATTTGAAAAGCGGCTTCATGATGAAGACGTCCACGCCCGCGGCGAGGAAATCCGCCCCCACATCCGAACAGTCATAGCCCGACAGCATGATGATGGGGAGATCCGGCCCGACCCTGCGGCGGATTTCCCGGGCCGTATCGAGCCCGTCCATATCCGGCATTTTCCAGTCCAGGATGACCGCGAAGTAGTCGTCCCTTTCCTCATGGGCGCGCACAATCTCGGCGACGGCTTCTTGCCCGCTCAAGACCCAAAAAGCCCGCATCCCCACTTCCTTGAGCAACAGGCTCGCGTATTCGCAGACATCCCGTTCGTCATCCACCACAAGCACGGGAAGATCGGTCAAAACAGGGGGTTCCCCGTCTTCGGCATCCCGGAATTTCAGCGCAACGCTCACCGTAAACCGGCTCCCTTTTCCCAGCGTGCTGTCCACGGTGATCTCGCCGTTCATCATATGGATGATGTTCTGGCTGATCGCCATGCCAAGGCCCGTTCCCTGGATTTTGCTGATCCGGGAATCCTCGGCCCGGGAAAACGGTTCGAAGATGCGCCCGACGAACTCCTCGGACATGCCGATCCCGTTGTCTTCAAACGTAAAGTAAAAGACGCTGGCCCCTTCGGCATGGGTTGGCTTTTCCTCAATGCTGAAATGCAGACGCCCGCCCGCCGGGGTATACTTCACGGCGTTCGACAAGATGTTCACCAAAACCTGCTGGAGGCGGCTCTCATCCCCATACAGGCCCTCGTGCCTCACCTTGCTGATGTTCATGGTCAGGTGATGCCCCTTTTCAATGATCATCGGCCTGCACACCTCGAACACGTTCTGCACCAGATTGGAAAGGCTGAAATCGTTCGCCCGCACATCCAAGCGTCCGCTCTCGATTTTGGACATATCCAAAACTTCGTTGATCAGATTGAGCAGATGTTTGCTGGACGTATTGATCTTCTTGAGGCAGTCCCTCACTTTCTGGGTATCCTCAATATGGGCGCCCGCAATCGCCGTCATCCCCACAATGGCGTTCATGGGGGTCCGGATGTCATGGGACATCCGGGAAAGAAATTCCGTCTTTCCCTGGTTGGCGTGCTTCGCCACCCGACAGGCGTCTTCCAGCGCCTGTTGCTGGAGCCGCTGCCGCTCGACCGTTTCCGTCACGTCAATGCCCAGGCTGTAGTAGGACGGTATCCCATCCTCGCTGTCCTTCCCGTCCATATAGCTGAACGTGATGGTCAAGTGACGGATTTTTCCAGACCGGGTCACGATCCGGCCCTGCATGATGCTGCTCCGCCCCGTTTCCTTCGCCTCGTGCATCGCCGCCTCGGCCTGCTCCAGATCCTCCGGATGAACATACAGGCACTGGCTCTGCAGCTCTTCTTTAAACTGCTCTTCCGTGTAGCCGATGATCGACAGGAATTCCGAACCATACCACAGGATTGTGCGTTCATCGCGCGCGTCGAGCCGGGCGATGCCTCCCGGAAGGCTCCGCAGCATCGCCGCCTGCTGTTTTCCCTGCTTGTCCAGTTTGTTCTTGTACTTGGAGACATCAAAAACGAACTCGATTCTGGATTCCCGCCCGTCCCACAGTACCTTCCGATCTTTCAGGAGATACGTTTTCCCCAGCTGTTCGTTATAATGCTCCCACTCATAAAATCCTGAATCTTTCAGGTAGTTGTTGGTACAAAAAGGACAAGGCGTATTTCTTCCGTGGAATATCTCATAGCAAAGGTACTTTTTTCCAGAAAAGAGTTCTTCCCGAGAAAGATGGAACATATCAAGACCTGCTCGGTTCACATACAGCAATTCATAATTGTTCAGATCGCTGACATAAACCATATCGTCATATTCTTCGAGTATCCAGTTCCATTCCATATTTCTCTACCTTCAGGATCATTATAGATCGTATAACGGATCAAAAATGATAATAGAAAACTGGGTTATCGGCTCAAGAGGTATTTCTGCAATCTTTTCTAGCGAATCCAGATACGGAAATGCCGTAATACAATATCAGGAAACCCTCCCAGCAGAATGGAGAGCCTTTCCAGCATACATTTCGATGGCACATGAGCCTTAATGTTTTACACTAAAATATTTAATATAATATTTTATAGGCTTCATTTAATGTGACACGTATCATAAACCTATTCAAGATGTTTTTACAGCGAAATAAAACTGCATATACCTGTATAAACACATTCAAAACAGAGAAACAAGAAGAAAATATGAAAGACAACGCGTCATAAAGAACAAAAACCATCATAAAAAACGAAATATCCGTTATGTTACGCGACTCGTTCTTTAAAAAGAGATCAGTGCAGAAAAGAAAAAACGGCGCAGTCTCCCCGGTCCCTTCCATTTGGCCGGGCATTTCCTCCCCGCATGGGAATGGGGTTACCGAAAAAGTGCGTCATCTTGCCGTGAGTGCCGTTCATGAAAAAGGCGAACCAAGAAAAGGTCGCCCCATCGGACATAAAAAAAGGCATCCAAAAGGATGCCTCCGTCTTGGGGCTGATTGCCTTTGAAGTGTTGCGCCTTTCAAAGGGCCATCTTGCCGGAAATACCATTTTTGCCGAATCCGCGCTGTGTTGCGGCGCACTGAATATGCGTTCGGCGTCAAGGCCTTTTCAAAATGGGGAAGGCCTAATACCTGTCGTCTTCAATCGAGACGACGACGTCCATGTTTTGCTCGATCCACTGTTTGATCCGCTCATGGGCCGCTTTCCGGTGGAAACGTTTTTCCTTGAGCATTTCCCGATCGGCTTCCACGAGGATCGCGGAGGCTGGGATATCGGCGGATTCGGCACAAGCCAGCCCAAAAGAAACCAGCGCGGGCATCTGATCGGAACAGGCGTTGTGCCGATCAAAGTTCCTCCGCAGCTTGGCAAGGATCTCCTCGCCAGCCTCACGTGGGCATGTGGGCAGCAGGATAACGATCTCGTCCCCGCCCATCCGGGCCACGCAATCCGATGTGCGCACGCTTTCCTTGCACAAGGCCGCCACGGTCTGGAGCAACTTGTCTCCGACAAGATGCCCCATGTAATCGTTCGCCAGCTTCAATCCGTTGACGTCACAAGAGATCACGCACAACGGGCGGATCCCTTTGTTCTCGATGTTCGCCAGCTTGATATCAAAGTAGGTCCGGCTGTGCAGGCCCGTCAGCGCATCGTTCTGGGCGAGCTTTTCGAAATAATCCCTGTCCGCCTGGGAAGCCGTGATGTTGGTGTGCAAGCCGACGATGCGGGTGGCCCGCCCCTTTGCGTCGCGGTGCGTCACGTAACCCCGCCCGAGGATCCAAGCATAGCTCCCGTCCAGGCGCTTCAAGCGGTACGTACACTCGAACGTGTCGCCGTATTTCGGGGAATCCGCCAGCTTACGCTGCGGTTCCACGATTTTTTTGAGATCGTCCGGATGGATCTTCTCTTTCCACGTTTCAAGGCGCCCGGGGAACTGTTCCGCCGTGTACCCGAGCATGGAAAGCCAGCGCGGGCTGTAATACACTTCGTCCGTAATGGGGTTCCAGTCCCACAGGCCGTCCCCGGCTGCATTGAGCGCGGAAAGCAGGCTGCCGTTTTCCGGCGTCCGTTGTTCGTGGCGTTCCTCAACAAACCCAAAAGGCTGCCAGGTGCCCGACATGCTGACGGCGTGACCATCCGCATCACGGCTCAGGATGGAGCCCCGCACCCATATTTTGACATACGAGCCGTCTTCCTTGCGGACCCGCAGATCATCCGTAAGCTCGTCTCCGAACAACGGCTGTTCGATGATGAGCTGATAGCGGCAATCGGTGCCTTCTTCGGGGTGGAGACGCTCTTTCCATTCATCAAGGTTGAACACACGCGGTATGGCCTCGGCATACCCGAGCAGGCGGGAGCCGTTGGCGTCGACCCACAGCGTCCTCTTTTCCAGCGAACAGTTCCAGAAACAGATCTGCGCCTGCCCTTTGGACACGGTGCTCACCGGAGGCAGATAGGCCATCGTGCCGGGAGCGATCTCAAATTGCCCTGCGATGCGGATCGCCCGGCCTTCGGCGTCCCTTTCCAATACAATCAGCCGTTCTCGGACAAAAAAGTTTTCGACCGGATACGCCGTCTCCAGAAAGCCCCTGTCCCCGCCGATAACGCCTTCACGCAGCTCGCAAAGCGACTGCAGGCAACCTTCCGGGATATGTTCAAAAAATGCCGCCATTGTGGCGGGGCTTTCCCCATCGGACAAGCCAAAGGCCAACCTGGTTCCCTTGCTGAAGAAAAGCCGATCCGAAGGGATATGCCATTCCCAAAGTTTTTCAGTGGAATCGAGAGGAATTGAAGGGGAAAAGGCAATAGGGTCGGTCTGGATCATGTGCGTTCTCTCTAGAATGACAAACTGGACTTGAAAAACACACCGTCAGAGCGTGCCCCTGCGTGATATTCATGCGGCATCCCGGGGCTTCTCCCGCAATCAGACGAAACGCCGCAAGCGGAAACAGAGCCGATCAAGACCAGCCTGGAAGGATTTCTCCCGTTTTTCATGTGCCGTCTTGCGGCATCATATAGAAAAGAAGGAAAAGCCGATAGTCCTTTCTTTGAGGCATCTTTTGTTGCTCATGAGAAATCTCCGATCGAGAGGAAGACGCCGCTTTCTCTCTGCGGGCGCATATCGTGCATCACTCCGGCGTTGCCTCCTTGCGTAACGCCTCCTTCTCCCTTCCCGCTTTCACAATACACTCCTGATCCATTCCCTCCATATTCCCGGCCGTTTTGGAGCGCCGCCTTGTACAGCCCCATGCTTCAGGTATCCGCCGGGGCTCTTGCCCAACCCCGGATGCCTCCTCGGGGCTTTGCCCCTTTGCGTCACCAAAAGGAAACTGGACGAGCGCCCCCCTTTGGGGTAGGAAGTCCCCCCTCAAAAGGAAACGCCCATGCCATTCATTCCATTATTTCAGTCCCCCAAGAGTTTTTACCGGCTCGCCGTGGCAAGCTTCTTTTTCCTGCAAGGGCTGGTCTTCGCCAGCTGGGCCAGCCGTATCCCCGACATCAAGCAGGCCCTCGCTCTCAACGAGGCGCAGCTCGGCGGCGTCCTGTTCGCCATCCCCGTGGGGCAGATGTCGGCGATGGCCCTGTCCGGCTATCTGGTCAGCCGCTTCGGAAGCCATAGGATGCTGCTCCTCGCGGCCCTGCTCTATTCGGGGACCCTCATGGCCCTCGGCTTCATCAGCGAAACGTGGCAGCTTTTCGCCATGCTGGTATTCTTCGGCGTCGCGGCCAACCTGCACAACATCTCGGTGAACACACAGGCCGTCGGCGTCGAACGCCTCTACCGCCGCAGCATCATGGCCGCCTTCCACGGCCTGTGGAGCCTCGCCGGGTTCGTCGGAGGGATCGTCGGCGCGCTGTTCGCGGCGTTCTCCGTCAGTACCCGCGTGCACTTCAGTTTCATCTTCGCCGTCTGCATGGGCATCGTGGCGATCATGTTCCGGTTAACCCTGCCGCGCGACAGGGCACGCGACACGGCGCCCGGACACAAACGCCCCAAGGGGAAAATCGATCCCTATGTCGTCCTGCTCGGGCTGATCGCTTTCGGCTGCATGGCGAGCGAAGGGACCATGTACGACTGGAGCGCCGTATACTACGAAGCGATCATCAAGCCGTCGCCGGAACTGATCCGCCTCGGCTATATCGCATACATGTGCACGATGGTCTGCGGCAGGTTCATGGCGGACGGGCTTGTAACCCGGTTCGGGGTCATCCGTATCCTGCAAGCCAGCGGCGCGCTCATCGCCGCCGGGCTGCTGATCTCCGTTCTCCTGCCCCATGTGGCCACGGCGACGTTCGGCCTCGCGCTGGTGGGCTTCGGCACGGCTTCGGTGGTGCCGGTCTGCTACAGCATGGCCGGGAAATCCCAGATCATGCATCCGAGCGTGGCGCTGGCCGTGGTTTCAACCATCGGGTTCCTCGGCTTCCTGCTCTGCCCGCCGGTCATCGGCTTCATCGCCCACGCGTCGAGCCTGCGCCATTCCTTTGCCCTCATTGCCGTGTTCGGGCTCATGACCGCTGTGCTGGCGCGGTTCCTGCGGCGGAACTGAACCGTCCCGCCTTCCCCGTAAAGGGAAACGCCCCGTTGGAACGACGGTGTTGTTCCCTCTTCCAAACGGCGGCCTTCCCAACAAAAGAGCCTTTTTCCCATCCTCTTGAGGAAAGGGCTCTTTTTGCGGACAGCGCCCTGAAAAGGGTTACGGGTTGCCGGAAAGCCTTCATTATGGCAGAACGCTTCTAACACCGTGGGGTGTTCCCGCAGGAACGCCTGACTTGCCGGCCTTGCCCCGGAACAGGGCCTGCCGCGTAAGGCAAAGGGGTTCCGCCGGACCCGTCCCGCCGTCCCCCCTTCTTTCGATCCTTTAAGAAGCGGCCGCATGGCCGCCGACAACAGGACAGACGATGGAACTCACCTCCGAATCTGTACTGGCCCTCGCCCCGGACGCCTCCTCCGTCAAGGCGGCGCAAGCTCTGCTCAAACCCGGCCAGTGGCCGACGCTCGGCTTCAACGAAAACGCCGTATGGGGCGAATGCAAAGGCAGCGGCTCCAAACCTTACCAAGTCGAAGCCGACCTGTCCGGGCCGGTCTTCAAGTGCACCTGCCCGAGCCGGAAATTTCCCTGCAAGCATTCCCTGGCCCTGCTCCTGCTCCGCGTCCAGCAAGAGGCCGCCTTTACGCAGGGCGAAGCGCCCGATTGGGTAAAGGAATGGCTTGACGCACGCGAAAAACGCGCTGCGCGTCAGGAGCAAAAGCAGGAAAACAAGGGCCAGCCCGCCGATCCCGCCGCCGCAGCCAAGCGCGAGGCGTCCCGCCTCAAACGCATGGCTGCCGGCTTGGACGATCTGGAGCGCTGGATGTGCGACCTCATACGCCACGGCCTCGGGCAGCTCTCCGGGACTCCCGCCTGGCAGGAGGAAGCCGCCGCGCGCATGGTCGACGCGCAGCTTCCCGGCATCGCCGCGCGGTTGCGGAACCTGCAAGGCGTCACGTCCTCCGGGGAGGACTGGCCCGGCGTGGTGCTGGCCCAGTTTGGGCAGCTGCAGCTCCTCATCGACGCCTTCCGCCACCTTGACGCACTGTCCCCGGAGGAACAGGCGGATGTCCGTGCCGCCCTCGGCCTGTCCCCGGATAAGGACGAAGTGCTCGCCACCGGGGAACGCCTGAGCGATCTCTGGTTGGTGCTCGGCGTGGGCTATGCCGAAGAAAACAGGCTCTGGCGGCGGCGCGTCTGGCTGCGCGGGCAGAACAGCGGGCGCGCGGCCCTGCTGCTGGATTTCTCGCACGGCGGCAAGCATTTCGAACAGAGCTTCGTCGTCGGCAGCCTTGCGGATATGACGCTGGCCTTCTATCCGGGCGCGGTTCCCCTGCGGGCCATCGCCACGGGCGATCCCGTCCGGGCCAAAACGGCTCCCATCCCTACGGTTTCCCTCCGCGAAGCGCTGGAAGGCATGGCCAAAGCCATCGCCGCACAGCCGTGGCAATGGCCCCTGCCCCTCATGGTCAGCGACGGCGTCCCTTGCCGCTCCGATGATTCGTGGTTCCTGCAGACGGATGCAGGCGACCGCCTCCCGCTCTCCATAACCGACAACGACGGCTGGGAATTGCTCACGCAAGGCGGCGGACGCCCCCTGAGCGTCTGGGGCGAATGGGACGGAGCCCGGTTTCAGCCCCTAAGCGCGTGGGAGCCCGGAACGTCCGGTTCCCCGCTGTGGCGAGAAGGAGCCCGCCCATGAACATGCCCTTCCTGACCATGCAGGCGCTGCTCGGCACGGATAAGCGCCCGCCCGAACTTCCCGCCGACGACAGCGAACCCGGACGGCTCACGCAAGCCATTGCCGCCACGCGGGACGGCTCCGAAAACGCCGAAGCGCTCAGGCTGCTCCGTGCCGCCGGGGTGCAGGCCGTCTGCGGGCTGGCGGGGTACCAGCCGCCCCGCGCCGACTCCGCCCTCCCCGAGCCCTGCCCGCCGGAACCCCGCGCGTCCGTCGACAAGGCCGCCGTCATCGACGTATTGCGCCAAGTCCTTTCCAGCGGCTCCGACCGTATGCGCCTTGAAGCCTTCAGGCTCATGCTCGGCGCGGGGAAAGTGCTCCCTCCGGCGCTGCTCCCGCAGGCGCTGGAGCTTGGGCGCCGCACGCCGTCCCTGCGCGGGCCCATCGCCCTGATCGCCGGGGAACGCGGCCGCTGGCTCGGCGGACGGAACGCCGCATGGAACCTCTTCGCCACCAATGCCGAAAACGAGCTTGATCCCGAAGTATGGGACAACGGCACGCTTATGCAGCGCGAAGCCTATCTCAAGTCCCTCCGCGCGCAGGATCCCGCCAAGGCCCGTGAACGCTTTGAAACGGCCTCAGCGTCCTTCGATGCCCGCGAACGCGCCGCCTTTACCGGGTGCCTCGGCGAAGGCCTGAGCGCGGCGGACGAAGCCTTTCTCGAAACCCTGCTGGAAAAGGATCGCAGCAAGGAAGTGCGTCAAGCCGCCGCCTCCCTGCTCGTCCGCCTGCCGGAAAGCGGCTATGTCCGGCGCATGGGCGAACGCCTTGCCGCCTGCATCGTCGTCCCGGAGGCCAGGGGAGGGCTCATCGGACGTATCGCCTCAGCCTTCTCCGCGCCGCTCCCGGCCGTCGAGCCCCCGGAATCCTTCGATCCCGAGTGGAAAAAGGACTTGCTGGAAGAAAAAAAGCCGCAGTACGAGGAATTCGGCCCGCGCGCCTGGTGGCTCTATCAGATAGGGCGCTGCGTACCGCTGGCGTGGTGGGAGGCGCATACCGGCCTGTCGCCCGAAGCCCTCATCGACTGGGCGCAGAAAACCGACTGGCGAAACGTGTTGCTCCGCAGCTGGCTGGAGGCCGCCCGCCGTGAGCGCCATGCGGCATGGGCCTCCGCCCTGCTCGCGCATGTGTTCAAGGAACAGATTGAGGTTTCCGTGGGCAAGGGCCGGTTCAGCGCCTTCGCATTCATCGGCCTTCTGCCGCCCCCCGAGCGTGAGGCGGCCCTTCTTGAACGCTTCCCCTGCCCCGCCTCCGCGGGCGGCGGGGCCACGTTCGCACAGCAACACTATAAACAGGTGATGCAGTTCGGACGTTTCGCCGCATCCGAATGGGAGGGGGATGCAACCTTTTCCCTTGAAGGCGGACACTCCCTCGTCCGGCGGATCCGCTTCTGGGCGGACCATTCCGACGGCATCGGCCAAATAAGTTACCAGACCTCCATCGCGCTGGGGCACATCATCGAGGCCACCTTTTGGCTGCTCCCGGTTTCCTTGCTGGATGATCTGCTTGAGGGCTGGCCCCACGGAGAAAACGGGGCCCCCTTCTGCCGATCCGGGTACGACTTTCTGACCACGGCCATAAGGACCCGCAAGGCCCTTCACCAATACTTTGCCTGAGAGAAAACCATGAGCACGGCTACCAACGAAAACAAGCTGCGGCACCACGCCGAACAACAGTTCGCCGAGGAACTGGAAGAACTCAAAAAATCCGACGCCCGCCAGCGTCCCGCCAACTGGGAGCTTTCCCCGTGGGCCGTCTGCACCTACCTGCTCGGCGGCGAACTGGACAACGGCTTTACGGTGTCCGCCAAGTATATCGGGAACCGCCGCATCATCGAAACGGCGGTCGCTACGCTGGCGACGGATCGGGCGCTCCTGCTGTACGGGGTTCCGGGAACGGCGAAATCGTGGGTGTCCGAGCATTTGGCGGCGGCCATCAGCGGCGACTCCACGCGCATCATCCAAGGTACGGCGGGCACCAGCGAAGAACAGATGCGGTATGGCTGGAACTATGCGGAACTGCTCTCCAAAGGGCCGTCCCGCGCCGCGCTGGTCGAAAGCCCGCTCATGCGCGCCATGTCCGAGGGCCGCATCGCCCGCGTGGAGGAACTGACCCGCATCCCCGCCGACGTACAGGATACGCTGATCACCATCCTGTCCGAAAAGACCCTCCCCATCCCCGAGCTCAACGACGAAGTGCAGGCCGTGCGCGGCTTCAACCTCATCGCCACGGCGAACAACCGCGACAAGGGCGTCAACGAACTGTCCTCCGCGCTCAAACGGCGCTTCAACACGGTCATCCTGCCCGTGCCCGCCACGGAGGAAGAGGAAATCAGCATCGTGTCCAAGCGCGTCTCCGAAATGGGCCGCGCGCTGGAGCTTCCCGCCGAGCCCCCGGCGATGCATGAAGTGCGCCGCGTGGTGCAGATCTTCCGCGAGCTGCGGAACGGGCAGACCGAAGACGGCAAGACCAAGCTCAAGTCGCCCACCGGCACGATGAGCACGGCGGAGGCCATCTCCGTGCTCAACAGCGGCATGGCGCTTGCCGCGCACTTCGGGGACGGCGTGCTGCACGCCCGCGACGTCGCCGCGAGCCTCGTGGGCGCGGTGGTCAAGGATCCCGTGCAGGACGATCTCGTCTGGCGCGAGTACCTCGAAACAGTGGTCAAGGAACGCTCCGACTGGAAGGATCTCTATCGCGCCTGCCGCGAAGTGGATTAGGGAAGGAATCGGGGGAGGGTGCTTTTTGTAGAAAGCTCCCTCCCCCGTACCCCCTACCCGCAAAAACTCCGGCCGGTGGGGAGGCGGCGCAAAGGGAGCTGGTGGGGCACGGTGGGGCTGGGAAATCGGCCCATGTCCGCGCCGTTTCCGTTTCAGCCATGCGTATGCCGCCGGAAAACAGGGTTTCCGTATGCCCGGTTTCTCAGGGTGCACCCATCCTGGGGGCAAACGGAGCAAACGCCGCCCCACAGTTGTTGCAAGAAGAAGGGCGCACGCCCGCATATCGATTCGGGGAAAAAGGCTTTCTGGAAAGCCCCCTTCCTTCGGCGGGCACTCTTCCCCAACAGTTTACAAAAGGCTTCGCCATGCCTGATCAGACCGTTCGACTTTTCGGCATCCGCCACCACGGGCCGGGGTGCGCCCGCAGCCTGTTGCGGGCTCTGGAAGCAATGCAGCCCGACTGCCTGTTGATCGAAGGGCCGCCGGATGGGGAATCCGTGCTGCCGTTCGTGCTCGAATCGGGGATGTGCCCTCCGGTGGCCTTGCTCGTGTACGCTCCCGACGATTCCCGCCGCGCCGTCTTCTATCCTTTCGCCGAGTTCTCCCCGGAATGGCAGGCCTTGCGGTACGGCTTGGGCCAATCCCTTCCGGTGCGCTTCATGGATCTGCCCATCGCCCATCAATTCGGGCTGGACAAGGCCTTTGAAGACGAATGCAGGGCTAAGGAGGAAGCGCTGAGAGACGCGGAAGGACGTACAAAAACGGACGACGCCGAAGGCACGGAAGCCCCCGCTTCAGGCGCGCAGGCACCTGAAAACACCGCCACGAATACGCTTGCCCCCGAACAGCCTGAAGGCGGCGATACGGGCGATACGGACGGAAACGCCGGGGGTGAGGCGTCTGCTCAGGAGGACGTTTACGGCGATCCGCTCGACTGGCTCGGACGCGCCGCCGGATACGGCGACGGCGAGGCGTGGTGGAACCACATGGTCGAGGAGCGCATCGACGGCCTAGAGCTGTTCGACGCCATCCGTGAAGCCATGACCGCGCTGCGGGCCGAAGCGCCCAGACGCGAACGCGGCGAACGGGAGACGCGGCGGGAAGCCCTGCGCGAAGCGTACATGCGCAAAACGCTGCGGCAGGCGAAAAAGGAAGGCTTCCAGCGTATCGCCGTGATCTGCGGCGCGTGGCATGTGCCCGCGCTTGAAGCGGAAACGCCAGCCAAGCAGGACAACGATCTGCTCAAGGGCCTGCCCAAAATGAAGGTCGCGGCGACATGGACGCCGTGGACCTATGCCAATCTGAGCAGCCGGAGCGGTTACGGCGCGGGCGTGACCTCTCCCGCGTGGTATGAGCACCTCTGGCGCAGCGGCAAGGGCGATCGGGCCATAGGCTGGCTGACCCACGCCGCCCGCCTGTTCCGCGAACAGGACATGGACTGCTCGTCCGCCCACATCATCGAAGCCTCGCGTCTCGCCACGTCGTTGGCCGCCCTGCGCGAGCGCCCCCGCCCCGGCTTGCCGGAGCTTTACGAAGCGCTGCAAACCACGGTCTGCATGGGCGACTCCGCGCCGCTGCGCCTCATCGAGCGTCAGCTTATCGTGGGCGACAAATTGGGGACGATTCCCGAAACCGCGCCCACCGTCCCGCTCCAGCGGGATCTGGAACAGCAGCAGAAAAGCCTGCGCCTGAAGCCCGAAGCCGCGCGGAAGGTATTGGATCTCGATCTGCGCCAAGCCAACGATCTGGCGCGCAGCCACCTCCTGCACCGCCTGCGGCTGTTGGAAATCGGCTGGGCCACGCCGGGAGGCAGCCGGAACGCCAAAGGGACGTTCCATGAACTTTGGGAAATGCAATGGGTGCCCGAGCTCCCCATTGCGGTGATCGCCGCCAGCCGCTGGGGAAACACCATCCTTGAAGCCGCCACCGCGAAGGCCGTGGAGCTGTCCGGTGAAGCGGACTTGCTCCGATTGGCGGAACTGGTGAACGACATCCTGTTCGCCGATCTGCCGGACGCCGTGGGGCACGCCACCCGTATGCTGGAAGAAAAGGCCGCCACAGCCAACGACGTCGGCCAGCTGCTGGAAGCCATCCCGCCATTGGCGGCCATCGCCCGCTACGGCAACGTGCGCCAAACTGACGCCGGGATAGTCGCCCGCGTCCTTGAAGGCTTGATCCCCCGTGCATCCATCGGGCTGCCGGGGGCCTGCACCTCGCTGGACGACGAAAGCGCCGCCGCCATGCGTGCCCGCATCATCGCGGCGCACAACGCGATACGGCTCCTTGGAAACGAAGGGCTTTGGGAAAGCTGGCTGTCCGCCCTGCACCAGACGGCCCTGCGCGACGGGATGGTCCACGAGCTGCTGCGGGGCATGGCCGTCCGCCTGCTGTTCGACGAGCAGCGCCTCCCTGTGGAAGAAGCCGCCCGGCTGATGAGCCTTTCCCTGTCGGCGGCGGCCGCGCCCGCCTCGGCCTCCGCATGGATCGAAGGGTTCCTGAACCAAAGCGCGCTGGTGCTGCTGCACGACGACGCCCTGTGGGGTGTGCTCGCCAACTGGCTGGACAGCCTGAACGATACGCATTTTACCAATATCCTTCCCATGCTGCGCCGGACATTCTCGGGCTTTTCCGCTCCCGAGCGCCGTCAGCTCGGCGAACGCGCCAAACGAGCCGCCGGGAAACCGATGCAGAAACAGGCCGAAACCCGTTGGGATGCGGAACGCGCGGCCCTGCCCGTCCCGTTGCTGCGGCGCGTGCTCGGCCTCACGGCACAGGCATAAACGGATGGAGGGCGTTGGCTTCCGAATGACGCTTCCCCAAAGACATGGAATGTCATAGGACATAAAATCAAAATGATTCAAAGGCTAACACGCTCAACGGATGACGCCGGGCTTACGGCGGCTCCAATGGGCGAGCAGGAGTTGATGATGGATACGGCTGAAGGGGAACGCTTGCGGCGTTGGCGGCTGGTGCTCGGCGAAGAGGCTCAGGCGAGCTGCGGCCTTGCCGGGCTGAGCCCCGAAGACCGGCAGATGGACGAAGCGCTGGCGGCGCTGTACGAAGCGGACAGCAGGCACAGCCTGCGGGGCGGCAGCGGAGCCTCGTCGCCGCGCGTGGCCCGCTGGCTCGGGGACATCCGGCGTTTTTTCCCGTCTTCAGTGGTGCAAGTCATGCAAAAGGACGCCTTCGAGCGCCTCAACCTGCACAGTATGCTGCTCCAGCCGGAAATGCTCGAAAGCGTGCAGCCCGACGTGAACCTCGTGTCCACGCTCATGTCGCTGCGGGGCATCATCCCCGAAAAGACCAAGGAAACGGCCCGGCTGGTCGTCCGCAAGGTTGTGGACGCGCTCATGAAGCAGCTTGAGGAGCCCATGCGCACGGCGGTCAGCGGCGCGCTGAACCGGGCTGTGCGCAACCGGCGTCCCCGCCATGCCGAGATCGACTGGAACCGTACGATCCGGGCGAACCTCAAACATTGGCAGCAGGAATATAAAACCATCGTTCCGGAAACGCTGATCGGCTATGGCCGCAAATCGCAGCGCGTCCAGCGGGAAATCATCCTCTGCATCGACCAGAGCGGCTCGATGGCGTCGTCGGTCGTCTACTCCAGCATCTTCGGCGCGGTCATGGCCTCCATGCCCGCCGTGAAAACCCATCTCGTCGTGTTCGACACCGCCGTGGTGGACATGACCGAGCAGCTTGACGATCCCGTCGATCTCCTGTTCGGCGTCCAGCTCGGCGGCGGCACGGACATCAACCGCGCGGTGGGCTACTGCCAGTCGTTGATCCGCGATCCGCGCAACACCATCCTTGTGCTCATTTCCGACCTCTACGAAGGCGGCGTGGAAAAGAACCTGCTCCAACGCGCCAACGAGCTTGTACAGTCCGGCGTACAGGTCATCACCCTTCTCGCCCTGAGCAATGAAGGCACGCCATTCTACGACAAGGCCCTCGCCGCCAAACTCGCCGGCCTCGGCATCCCGTCCTTCGCCTGTACTCCAGACCTGTTCCCCGGCATGATGGCCGCCGCCATCCGTAAGGAGGACGTCAACCTTTGGGCCGCCAAACAGGGTATCGTCGTTTCCAAGGGGTAACATCCATCCCCCCCACTTTTGGAGGCGGCACCACAGCTTCCCTCCGCGCATCCCCCTATAAAACAGCCGCCCGGCTCTTCCGTAACGAAGAACCGGGCGTTTTTTCATCTTGCCTATAGCCGGAACCTCCCCGGCTCACGGCCTTTCAACGATTGGGGATTGCTGCGAGAAAGGAGTCTGGGGGCAATGTCCACCAGACAGAATGGGATGAAAGGCTCCTTGGCCCCTTCCTCTCCGCCTCCTAACGCTTCCTTCCCTCACAGCCGGGAGCAAAGGCCACCCGGTTCAGCCCAAGCCGCTTGGCCTCATGCAGTGCGGCGTCGGCACTCTGAAACACGGTCTCGAAGAGAGTCCCGTCCATTGGATATCGGGCTATGCCGACACTACACGTCGGTTTATAGCGCTCATCGCCACGGGCGGAAAACAGCGTGCCGAGGGCCGTATAAAATTCCTGCGCCTTTTTCTCCGACAGGCGTTCCGGCTCCACATCCCGGAGCAGGACAAGAAATTCATCGTCACCGATCCTGCCGATATAGTCCGAACGCCGGAATATCCGCCGCAGGACAGCCGCGACATCGTTCAGCACAATGTCCCCGAACTCCCGCCCCCACGTATCGTTGACCCTTTTAAAGTTATCCACATCAATAACAAACATCGCATGGGACTGGCGCACGTCGCTTTTCAAAAAACACAGATCTACCAGATGCCGAATCGTCATCCTATCGTAGCATCCCGTGAGGCAATCCCGGTGCGCCGTTTCTTTCTCAACCAACACGGCTTGCTTGCATTCCGCCATACTCATTGCCCTCTCTATGCGGTGGGAAGAATCCTCTCCACCAGTACGCTCATTGCAGCCACTCCCACCGGATGCCGAAACCGTGCTCCAAACCCGTACTCACGAACTTCCGGATTTTCTTGTGGATGCGATGGACTTACTCTTTTCAAACAATAAATCCATAGTAACAACATATTACACTCACTATGACAAACGCCGGAAGAGGAGCAACATGAAGCGGGCGGCACTCTCGGCCCCTGCCGACATTTGAGAACATTTCCTGTTTTCGGTCAAGCGCTGCCAGCCTTTTTGGGCTATTTCCACGGAGGAAAGGCATAAAAAAGCCCCCCGTTCCAATAGAAAAAGGAGGGCGGAAGGGGCAAGGCTCAGATAAAATACAGGAGTCAGGCAAGAACCCCGGAGATAAAAGCCGGTTCCTGCGCAAAACAGGGCAGCAGCTCGCGTATGCTCCAAACCGGAAATCCCGCCTGTTCCCAGGCGAGAATCCCGCCCCCAAGCTGATACGCCTTGCCCGAGGCGCTTCTTTCCAGGAGCTCGGCCTTATTCTGCGTCCTGCTTCCCGAGCGGCAAAAAAAGACGACCGGCTTGCCGGAAAAACGGCTGTCCAGCCCGCCCTCACGTTCCAGTTTGTCGAGGGGAACAAGCGGGCAACCGGGAATCGCCCGTTTGAGAAATTCCTTTTCAGTACGGACATCCACAAAAAAGGCGCCGCCATTGCGGAAGAGCGTCATGGCCTCTTGCGGGGACAGTGTTTCCAGCATCAGAAAAATCGTTTGTTGAAGTCAGGGGCAACGAACGGCACACAAACCAAACGGGCATCCCGCAAGGGAGCGGCCCGTACAAGTGCAATACCACTCCCGACGGCGGAAGGTCCACCCCTCTTTCCGGCCTCCCCACCCAAGCATACGCCACGAAACGGGGCATCCGAACGGATGCCCCGCCTTCGCTTATTTCAGGTGTTCGCCGGACAGCTTCTGCTCTCTGGACCGCTGGGCCTTCTGCACGTTTTCCTGCAGTTTTTCCAGCAGATTTTTGCAGATAAGCTTCTGCTCCGGTACGTATCCGCACAGCTTCTTGTATTCATCCACGGAAATCCCGTGGGACAGAAGGTGCTTCGCCGTCAGATTCTGAAATCCCCGGCCGCAGAGGCAACACTGAACAACATCGTCCCCAATGGCTTCTTCTGGGCGGACAACAAGGCTGCGCTTGGTGAACTTCTTCTTCGGCGCGGCGCTAGGGGCGGCCTCAGCAGCTTCCGGCATGGGTTCTTCGATGATCACTTGTTCGCAGACAGGTTCTTCCATATCCATTGCGGCCAGCTTATTATTGGCCTGAATAAGCCCGGCCTTGAGAACGGTAAATTGTTCGATGATAAACGGAGTAGGCTGTTCGGGATATCTTTCCATAACCAACTTCAGCAGTTCGGCGTCACTTATCATGCATTCACCTCCGAGTAGATTGCCTAGCAATGTAATCGACTTTTATCGACTTGTATAGACCGTCAGGCCATAGGGAGATATTTTTTGCCTGATTGCAATAAAAAATAGAGTGCGGAGCAAGAGGCCGGCATTCCGTTTATCAGAAGTTGTCCAAGCCAGAAAGCCTGTTGCGCAATCTTACTTTTAGAGTCGCGGAAACGTTTGTCCGGTTTCATACAAAAAGCAGCATTACGGATACAAATCTTCTTCTGAAACGGCAATAACTTCTTCAAAAGCCGCTTTTCCCCTGTTTGGCTTTCCACGCACCACCCTGCGTGCACAAGAATCGTTTTTTCATCTTATTCCGTACCATAATGCGGGACCCGAACATCTTGTTCCCCAAAGTATCTCCAATGCATTCAAGAAGATCCGTATTGCAACGAACGGCGGGAACATATTTTCCCGAAAACAATCCGGAGGGTATCCATTCTGTAAAGTTGTTACACGATCCCTTATTTCCCTTTCGCAATCTTAGTGCCGGCGCTGAGGCTTCTTTCTCCACTCTCAAAAGAAATGCTCCAGAAATGGAGCTTCCCCAGGTTTTGACAGGATCAAAAAAAGCGGCACCGGGATTTCCGATGCCGCCCTTTATTCGTTTACGGACAACTAGTTCTTTACGGCTTCCCCTGCCAGCGGCTTACCGTTCCATTCGCCCGTCAGAGTCCGCAGGAACCCAACGATGAGATCTCGATCGCCCTTGGGGATGTCCATGCCGGAGAGATACACGCCCATGATGCGTACGGCCTCGTCCAGCGTCGTTACGGTGCCGTCATGAAGATACGGAGCCGTCAGTTCGACGTTGCGCAGGTTCGGGACCTTGAAGCGGTGCAGATCTTCAGCCTTGCCGGTAAAACCCTTGAGCCCTTCGTCGGAGCCGAGCGGGTTGCCGCGATCCTCAAAGTACGCCTTCTTGAGATCCATATATTCGAAGGACTGCCCGCCCACGGACTTGCCGACGTGACAGCTTGAGCAGCGGTACATCTTGAAGCGTTGATAGCCTTCGATTTCCTGCGCGGTCAACGCCTTGTCGTCCCCCTTCAGCCACTTGTCAAAGCGGCTGTTCGGCGTGATGAGCGTCTTTTCATATTCGGCAATGGCATCGGTAACGTTCTTGCCGTTCCAGCCGTCGGGATAGACTGCGGTAAAGGCGGCGGTCAGTTCGGGGTCCTGCGCGAGCTTGGCGCAGATTTCATCCCAGTCCTTGCTGCCCATCTCAATGGGGTTCATGGGAGGCCCGCCGGCCTGCTCCTGAAGGTCCGCGGCCCGTCCGTTCCAGAACTGCTTGGTGTTGAACGCGGCGTTGAACATGGTCGGCGCGTTGATGTCGCCGAACTGCCCGCGGATACCTTCCGCGAAGCGCTTGTTGTCCGTACTGGCCTTCGAAAAATCATGACAGGTTACGCAGGCGACGGTATTGTCTCCGGACAACCGCTTGTCGACGAACAGCTTTTCACCGAGCGCCACCTTGGCGGCATTGACGGGGAGCGCGTCCGGCAGCGGCTGCAGCGGTTCATCGGCATGACGCGGAGCCGCCAGCCCGGTGGCATAGTGGGCGGCACGCGAGGCCTTCACCCAATCGAGGATGGCGGCCCTGTCTTCAGACGACACACGGCTGCCCCAGTGCACGGCGGTAAACTTCGCGGGCGGCATGGTTTCGTTGACGATAACCCATTCCATCTTGGCAAGCGTCGCTTCGCCGATCGGCTTGTCCTTCGCGGCTTCGACCAGTTCCAGATTCAAGTCCATCGCCCGAAGGCCGTCGTTGAAATCCTTTTCGATGATTTCCTTGATCCCCGGAATTTTAGCATAGAACGGCAAATCATAATTCCGTGAATGGCAAGCCATGCACTTGTCCATCACTATGTCGGAAACCTTGGAAAACTTCGTCAGCTGAGGGTGGTTCGGGGGAATCCCCTTGTCGGCGCCAACGCTCTCGTTCAACGCTCCTCCTGTCACGACGGAAGCGGCCAAAACGCAGCTGGCCACCAGCAAAGCGGAACGGGTTCTCATCTTGCCCTCTCTTGTTATAAAACGATAATGCGAACGCTTCCTCTACTCCTGTTTGCGGATTTTTGAACAAATCATGCATGAAGTCAATAGTAATAGGAATTGTTTTTGATAAAATCTTTTTTTACACAAGCAATCGCCTTGTTTTGCTCCCGATATCCCAGTTCAGCCGGGATAAACAGCTCAGGAACTCTCCGCCATTGCCCTTCAACATCCAGCCGCTCCCCATGAGAGCCCCTGCCCTTCCCAACCATCTGCAAGTCCATAAAAATGCCCTCCCGGTAAACCGAAAGGGCATCCTTTTCATCATTTCATGAAGCGCCGTACTCTGAAGCATCCGCTCAAGGTTTCTTCTGCCCGGCGCCGCCGAACAGTTTCCTGTATTCCTCGTCGAAATCCTCAAAGGACAAGCGCACGGGCTTCCCTTTCGCGGCACCGGTTCCCGCATGGACAAGCGAAGGGATCATATCGGAAACGTCGTTGAACCCGTCCCGCGTATACGAAATTTCCACAGGCCGCCCATTCTGCCAGAACCGGCAGATCACGGGATACGTTTCGTCAGGATTCCTGATCACATCGCAGACCATGCCGTACCCGTACGCGGCATCCAACACGCTGTCCCCGGCGATAAACCCCATATAAACCTCCCTTCCGGCCTTCTCTTCCCCGCTTGCGACGCCGGGCCGGGAAGATGCCTCCTTCGTACGGCCTTCCGTCCAAAAAAGGAAGCCCGTTAGGCTCCGAGTTCCTTACGTTTGCGCCAGAGCGTCACCGTGTTGATTCCGAGCAGTTCGGCGGCCCGTTCCATGCTGACGCCGAGCCCGAGCACTCGCCGGATGTGTTCCGCTTCCAGCTCACGCAGGGTCAGGATATGCGGCTCCTCATCCGGACCGGACCGCACCCCTTCCCCGGCGCTCAGCGCGGGCGGCAAATCCGCCAGCGTCACTTCACGCCCGGCGGCGAGCAGCGCGACCCGTTCCATGACGTTCCGCAGTTCCCGGACGTTGCCGGGCCAACCGTACCGCAGCAGCGCCTGGCGTGCGGCCTGCGACAGGGTGGGCGGCGTGCCGTACTTGGCGGAAGCGGAGCGCAGGAGCTTTGCGGCGAGGGGCTCGATGTCCTCGGGCCGTTCCCGCAACGGCGGAACCGTACACTCGAATACGTTCAGCCTGTAGTACAGATCTTCGCGGAACGTCCCGGACTTCATCATAGCGGCAAGATCCCGGTTCGTCGCGGCAATGATGCGCACATCCAGCCGGATGGGCTTATTGTCCCCAACCCGTTCGATGACCTTATCTTCAAGGAAACGCAGCAGCTTGGACTGCGCCGTAGCCGACAGTTCCCCGATTTCGTCAAGGAACAGGGTGCCGCCGTCCGCCAGCTCGAATTTGCCCGCCTTATCGCGCACCGCTCCGGTAAAAGCCCCCCGCACGTGCCCAAACACTTCGGATTCGAAAAGGTTTTCCGCGATCGCCGTGCAGGTTACTTCCACAAACGGCTTGTCCGCACGTGCCGATCTTCTATGGATGGACCGAGCCAGCTCGGTCTTGCCCGATCCCGTCTCGCCGGACAGGAGCACTGTGGCATCGCTCGGCGCGATCCGCTCCACAACGGACTGGAGAGCCTGGCATTTCGGTGAAGTCAGCCCGTCGAACCAGTCACCGGACCCGGCCCGCAAGCGCGAGTTTTCCCGCTGGAGGTCCACCAGCATCTCCACCTTGCGGATGAGGTGCTCCAACTGTTCGGTGGTGAACGGTTTCGGCAAATAATCGTAGGCCCCGGCCTTGATGGCGGACACGGCGTTTTCGTACGAGGCGAAGGCGGTCATGACCACGCAGATCATCTCAGGCCAGCGCGCATGTGCATCCCGCACAAGATCTACCCCGGACATGCCTTCCATGCGCATGTCCGTCAGCAGCAGGTCCGCGCTCTTGTCTTCCAGCGCCTTGATCGCGGCTTCCGCGCTCTCCACGCCCACGGGCTGGCAGCCCATCATTTTCAGGCCAAGCATCAGCGTCCTCACGATCCCCGGATCGTCGTCCGCCACCAGAACTCGCAGCATGTGGGACTCCTTATGAGGATGAATTGGGGGAGGGGAGAGGAAACCTTTCTGGAGAAAGGTTTCCTCTCCCCTCCCCCAAGCCCCCTCCTCTCTCCTTCCCAAGACTTTCCTATGCGGGCATCAGCCTGTTCCCTTATGCGGGAACGGGCCGACCGTACGCTTTTCGTTATCGCAAAAAGGCTGTCGGCTCAAACCGGCAATACCGGCTTTCGACGCAGGTTAGGCGTAGCCCAAGGGGATTGCCGTAAAACCGGGCCGCCTTCAAATGCGTTCCATTCATTGTTACCTGTCGGTCTATTGTCTTTTCACAAAACCGGACCCCCGCGTCAAACCCTCCCCCTGAACAGGAATTCGATAAGCGCAAAAGTCTTTGGAAAGGGAGGGATGTTTTTGAGGAAGTGAGGGAAAAGCGTGGGGGTATTCCCCTCTTTCTTCAGAAAAGTTTTCCATCCCTTCCCAATGCCTTCCTCTACTTCGCCAACGGCAGCAATACGGTGAAAATGGCTCCCCCTCCGGGATTTCGCGCATAGCGGATCACGCCGCCGTGCGCTTCCACGATATCGCGGGTGATCGCCAGACCAAGCCCGACCAGCCCTTCACGCGTCCCAGCTGTCCGTCCGTGCGAGAACGGCTCGAACAAACGCGCCTCCAGCTCCGGCGGAATCCCCGGCCCATCGTCTTCTACCCGAAGAACGGCATCGTCTTCTTCCTGCGTGATGACGATCCGCACCGTGGAGCCGACGGAACCGACACGCAGAGCGTTGGACACCAGATTCGACAGCACCCACGCAAACCGCTCAGTATCAATGGTCACGGGGATATCGGTTTCGGGCATACTCAGAAGCAGGCGCTCGCCGGACTCGCGGGCCACCAGCTGGAAGGGGATCAGCCACTCGCGCACGCGCTCGACAAGATCCACCGTATCGGGGACAAGCTGGAGCGCCGAAGGGCTCATGCGGGCGATTTCCATAAACTGCCGGGCCACGGTCCGCAGCCGGGCGGCATCCTGCCCCACCGTCTCAACGAGCATGGACATCTCCTCATCCAGCCCCGGACGCCGGGCCATGAGATCCGCCGCCAAACCAAGGGACTGCATGGGCGTCTTCAATTCGTGGGATATCCAGTCCATCATCTCCGAACGCAACCCGTCGCGCCGCCGCTTCTCGGTCACGTCGCTCAGGAGAAACACCTGCCCCGTCACCGCGCCCTTGCCGCTGAGCAG
Organism: Bilophila wadsworthia ATCC 49260; assembly: GCF_000701705.1. Lineage (GTDB taxonomy): Bacteria > Desulfobacterota > Desulfovibrionia > Desulfovibrionales > Desulfovibrionaceae > Bilophila > Bilophila wadsworthia. The sequence continues at coordinate 50,858 of NZ_JNJP01000011.1, forward strand.
GCTCCGCCGACGCCCGGCATAAATGCGCTCCTCACCGCCGACGCGCAGGGTGATCTCCTGCTTGCCCTGCATGTCGTCGCGGAGTCCGTCCCGCAGGGCCATGTAGTTGGGCGCGCTGGTGGACAAATCCCTCCACGGCTTGCCCTGCACATCATCTTTGGCCAAGCCAAGAAGCGAAAGCATACGGTGGCTGACCAGCATGACGTCCCCTGCGGCGCTCAGCACCAAGACCCCGTCCTCGACCGACTCGAGGATCACTTCAAGCTTCCGCTTTTCCACGACCAGCTTGTGCACATTCAGCTCGTCCAGTTCCCCGAGGCGATCCCACAGGCGGGACAACTCATCGAACAACAGCCGCACTTCCAGCGTCTGCGGGTCCGGCAGATGGAGCTTCCGCCCAAGCTGCGGGCGATCGCGGAACAGTTCCGCCACCCGCCGCAACGGATGGGCCAGACGCTCCGCCACGCTGTCCGCAAGGAGAAAGGCCCAAAACGTGCCGAGCAGGAACGCCGCGGCCGTCACCGCCATCATGATGTCGCGGAACCGGGCGTTCTTGCTGAGCCGCAGGAACATGCCCCGCTCGTTGACCTGAACCAGGGCGTCGATGCGGGCGTGCAGGCCCCGGTAATTGGCGTCGTCCGGAGTCTGGCGGTACGCATCCCATGAGGCTTGAAGATCCGTAATGACCTTCCGCTCGGCCTCTTCGGTAATGTTGCCGGAAGCCTGTTCCAGCGTGTCGGCAAACCGTTTTTCCCAGCCGAGCGTATCGGTGTCGCGGTACAGCTCGGGGAACCGGATGCCGTTCATGGCCCGTACCATCTCCTGCGCGTAGGCGATGGAGTCGTAGTTCATACGGATGAGCTCCGAGGGAACCCGCCCCGCAATGGTGATGCCGGTCACCATCAAAACCCCGAGCGCCCCGAACAGCAGCACGAGACGCAGAAAGGAGCGGCGTATCCGCTTGTGCATGGTGGGAAGAACAATCATGACGCGCTCACTTGATATACTTCGGGGTGACGTTGGCGACGTGCACATCCACGCCCACGGCCTCATACAGGAAATCCAGCAGGAACGAGCCGCGCAGCCGCTCCCGCAAGGGCGACAGCCGCGACTTGCCGAAGATCGCGTGCCGCACGTTGCGCTCGCTGGCGAAATTCACCAGCGTTTCGGCGATATCCACGCCTTCAAGCTGCACCACTTCCGCGCCGAGCCTCGTCGCCAGCTGCAGGTTGTGCTGAAGCTGGCGCTGGATGCCCGCGTCTATGCGGGTCGGGCTTTCCTGCGGCCTGCGGACATAAACCACGTAACACGGCGATCCGAGCTGGTTCGCCATACGCACGCCACGGCGGATAAGCGATTCGGCATCGGTGGGCCATGAGCTCAGGGCGACCATGACCGCCTCCACCGCATACCCGGCCAAGGCGGGCTTGAGGAGCTCCTGCGCCTCGATCTTGCGGACCTGATCCCCTGATGCCTCGCGCAGGCACAGCTCGCGGAGAAAGGACAGGTTCTCGTAGGTGAAGAAGCTCGACAGCGCCCGTTCGGCCTGTTGCGGCGCGTAAATCTTGCCTTGCCGGAGGCGCTCGCGGAGTTCCTCTTTGGTCACGTCCACGTTGACGACCTGATCGGCCCGCCGCAGCACGGTGTCCGGGATGCGTTCCCGCACGGCGATGCCGGTGGCCTCTTCGACGCGCGCCGCCACGGATTCCAGATGCTGCACGTTGATGGTCGAAATGACATTGATGCCCTGCGCCAGCACTTCGAGCACATCCGAGTAGCGCTTGTCGTTCTTGGAACCGTCCGCGTTGGTGTGGGCCAGCTCGTCCACCAGCACGACCTGCGGTTTGCGGGCAAGGATGGCCTCGACGTCCATTTCATGGAAAACGGCGTCCCCCACGCGCCATTCGCGGGGGGGGACGGTTTCCAGATGCTCGGCGAGCGCCATCGTCTCGGGGCGGTCGTGGGGTTCGAGGTACCCGATCACCACATCCACGTGCTGCTGTTTCAGGCGCAGCCCCTCCTGCAGCATGGCGTAGGTTTTCCCCACGCCGGCCGCGTATCCCAGATAGACTTTAAGGGACCCCTGCCGTTTGCGTTCGATGAGTTCCGCGAAACCGTCCATGACCATCCTCCCGACACGGAAAGTACTTCTTTCCTCGCCCGGCTACCGGAGTTCGTCAAGAGCCAGATTGAGGCGCAGCACATTGACCTTCGGTTCGCCCCACACGCCCCATTCCGGGCCTTCCACATGGCCGCGCACGAGCTTTTCCACCGCTTCCGGAGACAGGCCGCGGGCTTCGGCCACGCGCCGGACCTGCATCAGGGCCGCATCCGGGGAAATATGAGGATCAAGGCCGCTTCCCGAAGCGGTCAGCATATCCACGGGCAACACGCCTTCGGGCCGCTCGGCGCGCAGCTCCTGTTCCGAGGCCCGGACGCGCTCGGCCAGAGCCTTGCTGGTGGGGCCATAGTTGGAACCGGAGGAGGAACCGGCATTGTACCCGGCTGCTGAGGGGCGGGGATGGAAATACTTCGCGCTGGAGAACGGCTGCCCGATGAGGGCGGAACCGACGATCGCGCCGTCCCGCAGGATCAGCGAACCCGCCGCTTCTTTAGGGAAGAAGGCGTCGGCCGCCCCGGTGACGAGCATCGGGTAAGCGGCGCACAAAAGGACGGCGAGGCACAGCGTGGACAGAACGGACTGACGAATGAGCTTGAACATGACGTATATCCTTATGAGAAAAAGAAACCTGAAGGGACGCACGCGGAGGAGACTTCCGGAGTTGGAGAGGAACGAACGCCCCTTCAGGTTATATGTACCGACGCGGCTAGACGAGGCCGACGGCGGAAATCACGATATCAATGAGCTTGATGCCGATGAACGGGGCGATGACGCCGCCGAGCCCGTAGACCAACAGGTTGCCGCGCAGGACCGAAGCCGTGGAACGGGGACGGTAGCGCACGCCCTTGAGCGCCAGCGGGATGAGCAGGATGATGATCAGGGCGTTGAAGATCACTGCGGACAGGATGGCACTCTGCGGCGTGGACAGGTGCATGACGTTCAGCACGCCGAGCTCCGGCAGGGCCGCCATGAACAGCGCAGGGATGATGGCGAAGTACTTGGCCACGTCGTTGGCGAGGCTGAACGTGGTGAGCGCGCCCCGGGTAATCAGAAGCTGCTTGCCGATCTCCACGATCTCGATGAGCTTGGTGGGGTCGGAATCGAGGTCGATCATATTCCCGGCCTCGCGGGCGGCCTGCGTGCCGGTGTTCATGACCAGCCCCACGTCGGACTTGGCCAGCGCCGGAGCGTCGTTGGTGCCGTCGCCGGACATGGCCACAAGACGGCCTTCCTTCTGGAGATCCAGAATGAGCTGCAGCTTGTCCTCGGGCTTGGCTTCGGCAAGGAAGTCGTCCACCCCCGCCTCCGCGGCGATGGCCTGCGCGGTGAGGCGGTTGTCGCCCGTGATCATCACGGTCTTGATGCCCATGGCCCTGATGCGGTCGAAACGATCGCGCATACCGGGCTTGACCACGTCCTTAAGCTGGATGACGCCGAGCACGCCCCGCGTGGAGGAGGCCACCACCAGCGGCGTACCGCCCTCACGGGCCACGGGATCGACGAGGGCCTTCAATTCCTCACGGCGTTCGGGAAGCCCGAGCGAGTGCACCCACCGCAGCACGGAATCGGTCGCACCCTTGCGGAGCTGTTCTCCGGCGGCATCCACGCCGCTCATGCGGGTTTCCGCCGTGAACGGCACGCTGACCACATCCTGCGGCACCCCATTCAGGGACACGCCGAGGGTGTTCCCCAATTCGACGATGGAACGGCCTTCCGGAGTTTCGTCGCCGGAGGAGGCAAGGCAGGCGGCCTGCATCATTTCATCAATATTCACGCCCGGCAGAGGCAGGAACGCCGAGGCCATGCGGTTGCCGAGCGTGATCGTCCCGGTCTTGTCGAGCAGCAGCACATCCACGTCCCCGGCGGCCTCCACCGCGCGGCCCGACAGGGCCAGCACATTGCGCTGGAGCAGGCGGTCCATCCCGGCGATGCCGATGGCCGCGAGCAGGCCGCTGATCGTGGTCGGGATGAGGCACACCAGCAGCGCCACCAGCACGACCATATCAATGTTGATGCCGTGGTAAAGGCCCAGCGGCTTCAGGGTGACGACCACCAGCATGAAGATGAGGGTCAGCCCGGCAAGCAGGATGTTCAAGGCGATTTCGTTGGGGGTCTTCTGCCGTTCCGCGCCTTCGACAAGCGCGATCATGCGGTCGAGGAAAGACTTGCCCGGCTCCTGCGTGACGTTCACGACGATGCGGTCGGAAAGCACCGTGGTCCCGCCGGTAACCGCGCTGCGGTCGCCGCCGGATTCACGGATGACCGGAGCCGACTCGCCGGTGATGGCGGATTCGTCCACGGCGGCCACACCTTCGACGACCGTGCCGTCGGCGGGGATCATGTCGCCCGCCTCTACGACCACACGGTCGCCGGGGGCCAACTCGGAAGCGGATACGGTTTCCACGGTTCCGTCCGAAAGCAGCCGGTGCGCGACGGTGTCCGTACGGGCGCTGCGGAGCGTGTCGGCCTGCGCCTTGCCCCGCCCCTCGGCCAGCGCCTCGGCGAAGTTGGCGAACAGCACGGTGAACCACAGCCACAGGGAAATCTGGCCGCTGAATCCGGCGTCGGCGCCGGTCACCACGCGGGAGAAGAACGAGGCCGTCGTAAACACGCAGCCGACGGCGACCACGAACATGACGGGATTGCGCACGAGCACGCGCGGATCGAGCTTGCGGAAGGCGTCCTTGGCGGCCTGAACGTACAGCGAAGGCGCGGTTTCCTGAGAATGGTGACGCATATGAAAAATCTCCTTGGCGGACCGGAGGGAGGAGGCGGGGCTCGCCCCATTCCCCGGCAGGGCTCCGCCCTGCACCCGCCGGGGGGAATGATTCCCCCCGGCCCCCCTCGGTACTATGCCTGTCTTATCCCAACAGGCTCGGATTGAATAAATCAGTTGATGTTCCCTTCGCCGCTCTTAAAACATCATTCCCCGCATCATCTGGAACTGTTCCACGATGGGGCCGAGGGACAGGGCGGGCAGATAGGTCAGCGCGCCCACGATGAAGATGATCCCGAGCAGCAAGAGGCCGAAGGTAGGCCCTTCCACGGGGAAGGAAGAATCCGAAATCGGACGCTTCTTGCGCGCGGCGAGGGAACCCGCCACCACGAGCATGGACAGCATCACGCCGAAGCGCCCAATGAACATGGCGAGGGCCAGCAAAACGTTCCACACCGGCACATTGGCGGAAAGCCCCGCAAAGGCGCTCCCGTTGTTCTGCGCGCCGGACGTGAAGGCATAAAGGATTTCGGAAAGGCCATGCGCCCCGGCATTATTCAGTGCGCCCGTTCCCCACGAACTCACCGCCGCCACGGCGGAGAAACACAGGATCGGTGTGGCGCAGGCCAGCAGGGCCACCATGCACCACGTAATCTCGCGGCCTTCGATACGCTTGCCGAGATAGTCGGGCGTGCGGCCCACCATCAGGCCGGCGATGAACACGGTCAGCAGGATGAACAGGATCATGCCGTACAGGCCGGACCCGACGCCGCCGTAGATGATCTCGCCGAGCAGCATGTTGAACAGCACCAGCATCCCGCCAAGCGGCGTCAGGCTGTCGTGCATGGCGTTGACCGCGCCGCAGGAGGCGTCCGTGGTCGCCGTCGCGAACAGCGAGGTGCCGAACACGCCGAAACGCACTTCCTTGCCTTCCATGTTGGGTACGGCCCCGCCCGCAATCTGCTGCAGGAGGTGCGTACCGTGCAGCTCGCTGAAGTAGATCCACAGCACGCCGCCGATGAACAGGGCCAGCATGACGGCCCAGACCGTCCACGCGTGACGGCGGCTGCCCACGGCGTCCCCGAGGAAGAACACCAGCGCGCTCGGGATGATCAGGATGTAGAAAGACTGGAGGAAGCTGGCCAACGCCGTGGGGTTCTCAAAAGGATGCGCGGCGTTCACGTTGAAGAAGCCGCCGCCGTTGGTCCCGAGCAGCTTGATCGCAATCTGCGAAGCGACGGGCCCGGTGGCGATGAACTGCTTCCCGCCCTCAAGCGTGGTCGCGGTAACGCCCGCGTCGAAATTCTGGACCATACCCTGCCAGAGCATGATCAGCGCCCCGATGATGCTCAAAGGCAGCAACACGTACAGCGTAATGCGCACGAGATCGGACCAGAAATTGCCGATGGACGAGGATTCGTTGCGGGCGATGCCACGCACGACCGCGGCGCACACGGCGATGCCGACGGCTGCGGAAACGAAATTCTGATAGGTCAGGGCCACCATCTGCGAGAAATGGCTCATGGTGGTTTCGCCGCCGTAGGACTGCCAGTTCGTATTCGTCAGGAAGCTGACCGCCGTATTCAGGGCCAAATCCCACGAAAGGCCGGGGAAGCCTTGCGGATTCAGCGGCAGCTTATCCTGAAAAAGCAGTACCCCGAACGTGAGCAGGAACCCCGCAAGGGAAAATCCGATGAGGCTGACGGCGTACCGGCTCCACGTCTGGTTTTCGTCGGGATGAATGCCGGACAGCGAGTACACGCCCCGCTCCACCGGCCCCAGGACAGGATGCAGGAAGGTGCGGCGGCCGGAAAAAACCTGATGGACATACCGACCCAACAGCGGGCTGAGCGCCGCTAAAAGGCCGATGAACAGGACAAGCTGCAACAGATCTCGCAGGATCATATCATCCTCCTAAAACCGTTCCGGCTTGAACAGCGCGTACAGCATGTACGCAAAAAGACCTGCCGCGCAGGCGAGGCCAACAAGGTCAAACAAATCCATGACAAGCTCCTTGAACGTAACGCGGACGTCGGTGTTTCCGACCCGCAGGATTTCAACAGCCATCTATCCAAGGTGCGTGCCAAAATGTATAGCCAATGATTTTACAGTATTAGAAAAATGAGCACACAGAAGATCATTACATAATGCAATCCACCGTTGCAAAACGCATGAGAACCGGCCCGCCCTTTTCCTTCAGAAGGGAGAACGGAGGGAGCAAAAAAATGTTTTCAGAGCCCGGAAACACCCCATACAGGCAGGTTGCCCCCTCTAAAAAGGCGTCATCCGCCGGATGGATTGCAAAACGCAAGGCCTCCAATACGGACGACGCGAACAAACCATATCCATTTTCCTTTATGAGGATTTATAACTGCAAATGCCCAGCACCGGCTCCGCGCGACACCGTTCACATGCATACGCCTTTCGCTCGGCATAAGGATGCCCGCACAAGCTCCGCCGCCGCGCCTCCTCCTTTGCAAGGCATAAAAAAAGACCGGACACATCCGGCCTTTTTCCTTTTCGATACCATTCCGCACCAAGCGCGGCTACTCCTCTTCGGGAGCCTTCTCCTCGACGGCGATTTCGCCGAAACGGGCCTCGTATTCGCGGAGGCTCTGGATAAGGGTCAGCGTCAGGCGTTTGGCCGTACGGGGCGTCATGGCGATACGCTCCAGCATGTCGGCGGTGACGACGCCCTTCACACCCGGCTCGGCAGAGAGATCGGTCAGGCTGACGCCAAAGGAAACCAGCACGTCATCCTGCGAGTAACGAACCTGAAAGGCATTCGCGTAGGAGGTGCCCATTTTCTCGGTATGCACGTTCAGGCGCACCTGTTGTTCTTCGGACATGACGGTTCTCCACGGTTGAAGGTGTCGGATCGCGAGCCGGATATTCCGGCTCGCTGCCTCTCAGATACCAGAAAACCCTGCCGGAGGAAATCGACAGAGCCCCTTCAAAAGCGGATCCGCGACCGGCAAGGTGCATTTCTTCATTTATATTCCTTTACACAGGAGAACCCCTTGCCGAGGACGTTCAGCGTGTTCTCGATGATGACGAACGCCTGCTTGTCATGCCGGAAAATGAGCTCTTCCAACAGCCGGATCTGATAGTTTTGCACGACGGTCAACAGCACGGGCCTCTGCTCGCCGGTGAAACCGCCGGAACCGGACAGAAGCGTGGCCCCCCGGTGCAGATGCGTCAGGATGTCTTCACGGATTGCGGCGTGCTGCGTGGAAATGATCAACACCATTTTCCGCTGGTTGAAGATGGTCGAAACGTAGTCCATCACCTTGGAGTACACAAAAATCATGATCAGCGAATACAACATGCTGTCCGGATTATACATGGAAAAGGCCAGTACAAACAGCGTGATGTTGTACAGCAGGCTGAATTGCCCGACGCTGATGCCATACCGCTTGTGCAGGGCGATGGAAATGATGGTCAACCCGCCATCGCAGCCGATGGAATGCAGTACGATGCCGAGCCCGAGCCCGCAGATGCAGCCCGCAGCGATGCTCGCGAGAATCGGATCGGTGATGTTGATGGTCATGTCCAAATATTGCGTGGCCACGGAGACCACGGCCAGCCCGTACAGGCTGTACAGGACGAAACGCCGCCCCACGAACAGCCAGCCCGCAATAAAGATAGGAATGTTGAGCAGCACATTCCACACGGCCGGGCTCATGGTTTCCGTCATGTAATTGATCAGAAGCGCCGTCCCGAATACGCCGCCGGAAATGAGCATATGGGGAATGGCGATGGCTTTCACGCCGAGTGCGAACAGGCCGCATCCGAGGGTCAGCAAAAAGAGATTCCAGGGAATGCCCCTCGCAAAGGTACGAACGGCAGTTGAGACCATACTTTCTCCGAAATAAAAGGTTGTGCCATCCCTAACCGGGCCCGGCAAAAGGTATCATTGTCTTTCCACTCAGGGATCATACTTGTATCATATATGCTGATAACACAAGGAGGCACCATGCGACCCCTCACTCCCGACGAAGAACAGGTCATCGCCCACGGCGCGACGGAACCGCCGTTCAGCGGGCGCTACTGGAACCATAAGGCCGACGGAACCTATGCCTGCCGGCGTTGCGGCGCAACGCTCTACCGCTCGGGCGACAAGTTCGACTCCGGATGCGGCTGGCCGTCCTTTGACGACGCCGTGCCCGGCTCCGTGCTCCGCCGCCCCGATCCGGACGGCCACCGGACGGAAATCGTCTGCGCCGCCTGCGGGGCCCATCTGGGGCATGTCTTCGAAGGCGAACGCTTCACCCCAAAAAACACGCGGCATTGCGTCAATTCCTTGTCGCTTGAATTCATACCAGAAAAAACATCCGAATGCACGGAAGAGGCCATCTTCGCGGGCGGCTGTTTCTGGGGAGTGGAGGACGCTTTCCAGTCCGTCCCCGGTGTCTGTGGCGCGGAGTCGGGCTACACGGGAGGTACGGTGCCGAACCCCACCTACGAACAGGTCTGCACGGGCGGGACCGGCCACGCCGAAGCGGTCCGCGTAACCTACGATCCGGCAAAGGTTTCTTTCGAGGAACTCGCCCGCCTGTTCTTTGAAATCCATGATCCTACCCAGATCAACAGACAGGGCCCGGATATCGGCACACAATACCGTTCAGCGATTTTCTATAAAGATGAGCGGCAGAAAGCCACAGCCCTTTCCCTCATGGAAAAGCTCAGGGAACACGGCTATGCGGTGGCCACCGAACTGCTCCCGGCCTCCGCCTTTTACCCCGCCGAAGCGTACCATCAGGATTTTACGGCCCGCACGGGCAGAGGCGGCTGCCATCTCCGCGTGTCCCGTTTCGGGGTATGAGCAAAAAAATAAGGAGCCTTCCGTATCCCGCCCAAAAGACGGTCGGAAAGGCTCCTCAACCATTTTATTATGCAACTTCATGCAATAAAAAAAGCTGATCCAAAATTGAATCAGCTTTAAAAATCTGGTGGAGCTGGACAGAATTGAACTGACGACCTCTTGAATGCCATTCAAGCGCTCTCCCAACTGAGCTACAACCCCATGCGTGAAAAGCCTTCTATAGGAACCAGTTCCCAAAGTCAAGCCTCCCAGCACTCTTTTTCCTCAAAAATGCGCCGCACCCCAAAGATCCGGATAAGAAGCGCACGTCCCCATCCGCAGGACTATCGAAAAAAGAAAGGGTCCGTATTGCTACGAACCCTTCAAAATCTGGTGGAGCTGGACAGAATTGAACTGACGACCTCTTGAATGCCATTCAAGCGCTCTCCCAACTGAGCTACAACCCCATGCGTGAGGAAGCTTTTAGCGAACCCCGGAATGAAAGTCAACCGTTTTTTTCATGGCTCCGCCAAAAACAGTCTCCAAAGCCATCTTTAAAAGGTACGCCTTCTTCCCCGCCATTTTTACGGAATGGTTTCCCTTCCCAAACAGCGCCTCTCCCCAAAAACTGAAAAGCATGCCCACGCTTTCGCTTTCAGCACCTTTCCGAACAAGGATCCGATAACGCCAAAAGTCTTGGCAGAGGGAGTGCTGGGGGCGTGGGGCAAGGGAGGGGGAACCCTTCTGAAGAAGGGTTCCCCCTTCCCCCACGTCAAAACTACCGCTCCTGCGCGGCGATCCAGCTCATGGCCTCGCGCAGATCCAGCGTGCCTTCGTAAATAGCCCGTCCGCTGATCGCGCCTTCAAGGTTCGCGGATACCGACAGCGGATACAACGCCTTCACGTCATCTAACGTGGCAACGCCGCCGGCGGCAATCACCGGCACCTTGCTCGTCCGGGCCAGATGCGTCAGGGCGGGCACGTTCACACCGGTCTGCATACCGTCACGCTCGATGTCGGTATACACGAGGAATGCCGCGCCGTCTTCAGCCAGACGGGGAACCACATCATCCACCGTATACGGCGTATCCCCCACCCAGCCACGGGTCTTCAGGCGTCCGTTTTCCGCATCCAACGAAACGCCGATGCGACCGGGGCAGGCATGGCACAGCGCCGCGAAACGAGCGGGATCTTCCAGAGCCAGCGTACCGATGATCAGACGGGCCACACCCGCATCAAGCCAGCGATGGGCGGTTTCCTCGTCACGGATACCGCCGCCAAGCTGTACGGGGATGGAAAGGGCTTCACAAATCCGGCGGACCAGATCCGTATTCGGCGACACACCTTCAAACGCGCCGTCCAGATCCACAAGATGCAGGAACTTTGCGCCCTGCTCCTGCCATTGCAGCGCCGCCGCAACCGGATCGTCGGAAAAGACCGTGGAGTCGTCGGCACGCCCGCGCCTGAGGCGCACAGCCTGCCCCCCTTTGATATCCACTGCGGGAAAAAGGATCATAAACCGAACTCCTTGATCATCTTCTGCATCCCTTCCATCGCCAGCTCCTGCGCCGTGAGCCACTTGGCGCCGCGCTTGAGGAACGTATCGAAGTTCATCAGGTTGTCGCTCAGGCCGACCTGCTTTTCCTTGAAGTGGGAGCGGGACACCAGCGCGCCGCCGGGTTCGCGCACGTCAATCAGATAGAAGTCCATATTCACGGCGGCGGACGTCGTCACACCCGCGCTGCTCCCGGCCCGTTCACGCCAGTCGAGGATTTGCGGGACGATGAGCAGATCCACGCCCATGTCCTTCCCGATCTTGGCCCAGTGGGCCAGCGCGCCATTGCGTTCGCGAGGATCAGCGCCCCCGGCCTTGGGGATGAACACGTACGAGCGGTGCGTCGTGGTCTTCAAAAGCTTCATGAGTTCTTCATTGAACGTGGCCACAGCCTGATCCGAGGCCAACACGCGATCTTCAGGAATGAATCCCGCGAGCAAATCCGTCGTTCCCTTGGGCTGTTCCACGCCGACGACGCCGACCTTCAAATCGGGGAGGTCCGGAGTGCTGGGCGTCGTCTTCTGACAGGCCGCAAGCAGAGATATGGATACGGCCAAAACCGCGAGACAGAAAAAACGGCGGGTCAGTCTGCTCATCAGTCGAGACTCCCTTTGGTGCTCCGCACCACGTTACCTGTGAGAGAAGCGGCCTGAGCCAAGGCAAGCCCCAACCCCTTAGCCGCGGATTCCAGCAAATGATGCCCGTTCCGGCCATACAGAAACGCGACATGCACGTTCATGCGGGCGGCGGCGGCAAAACTCTTATAGAACTCGCGCCAGACGTCACGCTCCTCACCCGCGAGCACGGGCGGCAGCAACTCGTCACCCCGCCACTCCAGCCACGGGCGCCCGGAAATATCGAGCGTCACTTCGGCAAGCGCCTCGTCCATCGGCACGCGGGCGAACCCCACGCGGGCAATGCCCTTCCGGTCGCCCACGGCCAGAGCGAACGCCTGGCCAAGGCAGAGGGCGATGTCTTCGGCGGAGTGATGCGCATCGATATGCGTATCGCCCTTGCAGGTCAGGGACAAATCAAACCCGGCCCAGAACGCCGTCAGGGTGAGCATGTGATCAAGCAGGCCAAAACCGGTGGCGACGGACGTCTTGCCGCTGCCTTCAAGGCACAAGGTCAAATCGATATCGGTCTCCGCCGTGGTTCTGGCGACGTGTCCGGTACGGATCATGCTCCACCTTCCTCGGCCGCCTTTTCCCGCTCCGCCTTCTTCTTGCCCACGAGCACGGCCACCCAGATGCTGACTTCATACAGCACAATCATGGGGCCCGCCATCATAAGCTGCGAGAACACGTCCGGCGGCGTCAGGATGGCGGCGACGACAAAAATGGCCAAGATGGCGTATTTGCGCACCTCGCGCATCTTCTGCGCGGTGATGAGGCCCATACGCGCCAAGAAGAAGCTGAACAGCGGCATTTCGAAAATAAGCCCGAAGGCAAGCACCATCTTGAGCGCGAAGCTCAAGTATTCGTCGATCGACAGCATCGCCACGATATTGTCGGTCGAATAGCTCATGAAAAACTCGAAAGCGAACGGGAATACCCCGAAATAACAGAACACCCCGCCCAAAATGAAGAACAGCGCCGAAGACAGGGCCAACGGGATGATGTACTTCTTTTCCTCCTCGTACAGGCCCGGCGCGATGAACGCCCAGATCTGATAGAACAGGAACGGGCACGCCACGAACACGCCGGCCACGAACGCGACCTTCATGTCGACGAAGAAACCTTCCGCAACCCCTGTATAAATGAACTTGGAGTCGGCGGGCATGACCTTCAACAGCGGCAGGGAAAGATAATAGAACAACTGCTGGGCGAAGCCGTAACAGGCGAAAAAGCCGATCAGGATGGCCAAGAAACCACGCACGAGGCGCTTGCGCAGCTCCCCGAGGTGCTCCAGCAGGGTCATGGGCCGTTCTTCTTCCGGCTCTTCTTCCTCCCCGGAAGGAGGATCGACGGGGGCCGGAGGCTCACCGCCAGCGGCGGGCGCGGGCAATGTTTCCTCTTGCGGCCAAGCCGACGACGCGCCCTCGGGGATTTCGGGCAGCCCCGCCGAAGCGTCGGCATCGGCGGAGGCCGCCGCTTCCGGATTCCCGGCAATGGCTTCCTCAACCGGAGGAACCGGTTCGACGGCGGCTTCTTCAACCACGGGCGTGGATTCAACGGCGGCTTCGTCCGGCTCCTTCGAACCGGAGACGCCCGGAGCGTCTACCGCCCCGGGCTCGTCCTCGGACTCCACAATCGGGGAATCCAGCAAGATTTCCTGTTCCTCCGCCGCGCCGGAGGGCGCGACGGGGGTCTTGTCTTCGCGTTCTGTCATGCCTAACCCTTTACGGAAGCGTCGGTTTCCGTCGGGGCGGCTGCCGTCGCTGCGGCGGCCGGTTTGGCGGCGGGAGAAGCCGCTTCAGCGGGCTTCGTAGCCGCGGTGGCTTTCTGTTCGGTGCCGAACAGTTCCTTTTCCGCTTCCTGCTTGCGCTTTTCGTGCTCTTCGAGCTCGATTTCCGTATTCAGTGTCCGCTGGAATTCCGTAGAAACCTTGCGGAATTCGCCCATGGCCTTGCCGAGCGTCCGTGCGATCTGAGGAACGCTTTTAGGACCAAGGACAATCAGCGCTACGACGAGAATCACCAGCAGTTCTGTACCGCCAATACCAAACATGATAATGCCTCGCTATTCCCATTCAATGGTGCTCGGCGGCTTCGAGGAGACGTCGTACACCACACGGTTCACTCCCTTGACTTCGTTGATGATCCTTCTGGAAATCCGTTCCAGCAGATCATACGGCAGACGTGCCCAGTCGGCGGTCATGGCGTCCACGCTGTCCACGCAGCGCAGGGCGATGACATGCTCGTACGTGCGCCCGTCGCCCATGACGCCCACCGTCTTCAACGGGAGCAGCACGGCGAAGCCCTGCCAAATCTTACGATACCAGCCGGCATCACGCAGTTCCTGCTGCACGATGGTGTCAGCCTTGCGGAGGATATCCAACCGCTCACGGGTCACTTCGCCGATCACGCGGATGGCGAGGCCGGGACCGGGGAACGGCTGACGCCAGATGACGGATTCGGGCATACCGAGTTCCGCGCCCACCTGACGCACTTCATCCTTGAACAGTTCACGCAGCGGCTCGATGAGCTTCATGTTCATCTTTTCCGGCAAGCCGCCCACGTTGTGGTGGCTCTTGATGACCGCGCTCGGCCCCTTGTGGGACACGGACTCGATCACGTCGGGATAGAGGGTCCCCTGAGCCAGCCATTCCACGTTGCCGATGGCGCGCGCCTCTTCATCGAAGACGTCGATGAAGGTATGGCCGATGCTCTTGCGCTTCTTCTCAGGGTCTTCGACCCCGGCGAGCAGATCAAGGAAACGATCCTGCGCGTTCACCAGCTTGAGGTTCAGATCGAAGTGCTCGCGCAGGTAGGTGACGACCTCGTCGCCTTCGCCGGAGCGGAGCACGCCGTTATCCACAAAGATGCAGTGCAGGTTCTTGCCGATGGCCTTGTGCAGCAGCACGGCGACCACGGTGGAGTCCACACCGCCGGAGAGCGCGCAGACCACATGCCCGTCACCCACGGTTTCGCGCACTTCGTTGATCACGCGCTCCACAAAGGAAGACATGGTCCAGTCCGGGGTGATCTTGGCGATCTTGAACAGAAAGTTGCGGAGCATGGTGTCGCCGTCCACGGAGTGGTGCACTTCGGGGTGGAACTGCACGGCGTAGATCTTGCGGGCCTCGTCGGCCATGGCCGCCACTTCGAGCGTATCGGTGCTGCCGGTAACGAGGAAACCCGCCGGAGGCGTCTTCACGGTATCGCCGTGGGACATCCACACGCGGGAAAGCTTGGTCAGATCGATGCCGTCCCACAGGGCGCAGGAACGGACAAAGCGCAAGTCGGCGGGGCCATACTCGCGGGTTTCGGACTGTTCCAACCCACCACCGAGGTTGAAGGCCAGAAGCTGCATACCGTAGCAGATGCCGAGGACCGGCACGCCGAGGTCAAGGAATCCCTTGTCCAGCGCGGGAGCGTCCTTTTCCCCCACGCTCGCGGGGCCACCCGACAGGATGATTGCGGAGGGCTGCATGGCTTTCACCTGCGCGGCGGTGACGACGCAGGGGTGGATTTCGGAATAGACGCCGGCTTCGCGCACCCGACGGGCGATGAGCTGCGTAACCTGAGAGCCGTAGTCTATAATGATAACTTTACTGGGCATCGTATGTCCTTTTGTTCGAGAGACAGCGTTGTCTCAGAGTCTGTCAGTGTCAATGAGAATCCCGGGGCGTCCGGGAAGGCGGCGGGGAGGACCCTCCCCGCCGAAAGGGGACTTACGCGTTGTCCACGCGATAGTTGGGAGCTTCCTTGGTGATGATGACGTCGTGGACATGGCTTTCGCGCAGGCCCGCGGCGGAGATTTCCACCATCTGGGATTTTTCGAAGAGTTCCTGAATGGTCGCCGCGCCGCAGTAGCCCATACCGGAGCGGACGCCGCCCACAAGCTGGTAAATGGTCTCGCTGGCCAAGCCGCGGAAGGGCACGCGTCCCACGATGCCTTCGGGGACGAGCTTCTTGCTCTTCTGCTGGAAGTAACGGTCGGAGCTGCCTTCCTTCATGGCGTCGATGGAACCCATGCCGCGATAGATCTTGTAGGTACGGCCCTGATAGAGGATGGTTTCGCCCGGGCTTTCCTCGGTGCCCGCGAGCAGGCTGCCGACCATGACGGAATTCGCTCCGGCGGAGAGGGCCTTGACCACATCACCGGAGAATTTGATGCCGCCGTCGCCGATACAGCAACGGTCCATTTCACGGGCGGCGCGGGAACATTCCATGATGGCGGTGACCTGCGGAACGCCCACACCGGCCACGACGCGCGTGGTGCAGATGGAGCCGGGCCCGATGCCCACCTTCACGGTGTCGGCGCCGGCCTTCAGCATGGCGCGGGCGCCTTCATAGGTCGCCACGTTGCCCGCGACGAGCTGGCAATCCGGGAACGCGCCCTTGATGGCGGACACGGCATCCAAAATGTTCTTGGAGTGGCCGTGCGCGGAGTCGAGCACGAGCACGTCAACGCCCGCGGCGATGAGGGCGGCGGCGCGCTTCTCGCCTTCCGGGCCCACGCCGATGGCCGCGCCGACGCGCAGGCGGCCCTTGCTGTCCTTACAGGCATTGGGGTACTTCTGGACCTTGTCGATGTCCTTCATGGTAAGAAGCCCGGCAAGCTCACCCTTTTCGTCAACCACGAGCAGCTTTTCGATGCGGTGGGTGTGCAGGTGGTGCTTGGCTTCCTCAAGCGTGGTTCCGGTGGGAACGGTGATCAGGTTTTCGCTGGTCATCACGTCCCGGACCTTGGTCCCGGCGAGATCTTCAACAAAACGGACGTCGCGGTTGGTCAGGATGCCGACCAGCTTCTTTTCCCGGACCACGGGCAGGCCGGACACGCGGTACGCGTGCATGAGATCCAGCGCGTGCTCGACGGTGTCGTCGGGCTCGACGGTGATGGGATCGATGATCATGCCGCTTTCGGATTTCTTGACCTTTTCGATCTCCAGCTTCTGGCGCTCGATGCTCATATTCTTGTGCACGATGCCGATGCCGCCGGCGCGGGCCATGGAAATGGCCATCGCGGACTCGGTCACGGTATCCATCGCGGCGGAAACCAGCGGAATATTCAGAGAGATGGACGGAGTCAGCCAAGCGGTCACGTCCACCACATCCGGCGTGACTTCAGAATAGGCGGGCACCAACAACACATCATCGAAGGTCAGGCCTTTGCTCAAAATTTTGGACATCGTGCCCTCCTGAGGACAAAGACGCTCCGGGAGGTCGCGCACACCGGAGGCCGTAAATGTGAGAGATAAAAATGGAATGGATAAATGTACTCTGGCGGGACGTTATTGTCAATCTGAGGCCCGGCCGGAAACGGCCTCTCCATGTTTTTGCAACCATGCGGCGTTCCAGCGTATCCGCACCGTTTCCGCAGCGTTCCCGCCCGGCGAATAGAAGCCTTGTCACTTCGTTCCAGCCCGTGTAACATACGTTGCGATCCCTTCAAACAGACGCATCAGCGTCAATATTAAGGAGCACGTATGGCTTACAACCGCATCCTCTTGCCCGTCGATGGTTCCGAACACTCCATGCACGCCGTGGCCCACGCCGTCAGCCTCGTCCGCGAAGGCGGCGAGATCGTCGTCGCCACGGTCCTCCCCCCCATCCCCAACGTCATCGGCGGCGATGCGCGCAAGGAAGCCGAAGAGGCCGTCAAGACCGACGCCAGCCTCATCACCCAGCCCGTCATGGACGTCATCGCCAAGGACAATATCGCCTGCCGCGAAAAGATTGTTCTCCATACCTCTACCGCCGAAGGCATCATCGAAACCGCCGAAGACATGAAGTGCGACCTGATCGTCATGGGTTCCCGCGGCCGCAGCGACATCGAAGGCCTTCTCCTCGGCAGCGTCACCCACAAGGTGCTTACCCTCGCCACCGTCCCCGTGCTCGTCGTACGGTAAAAAGCTTCCGGTACGCTACCGGACGAACAGGCTGGGGAGGAGAGCCTTTCTCGAGAAGGGATCTCCCTCCCCAGCCAGACAGCCCCTTCCTCTCCCGAGATCCCCGGCCGCTAAAGCCGCGCGGAAGAAGCTTCTCCGTCGGCGTCCTATGCAGGGCAGGAAGGCCTGCCGCATCTCCTCGCCCACAGCAGATTCGGAGTAGGGTCCGGGGCTGGAGATTCCAAGAGAGGCCCTTCTCCCCCACCCGCCTATGCTCTACATCTCTCTCCTGCTCGCGCTGCTGGCCGTTGCGTGCCTGATCTTCGTCCCGAACACGGTGATCCTTCTGAGCTTCGTGGCCATCATGCACGGGTTCGCCGTCTACAGCGCCTGCCATGCCCTGCTGCACAAGCGGGACTCGCGGGCGGCCCTCGGCTGGATCGCCATCATCCTGTTCATGCCCCCGGTCGGGCTGCCGCTGTACTGGCTGTTCGGGATCGCCCGGATCGACAGCCAAGCCGTCCGGCTTATGGAAAAAGCCGCCCAGAAAGTCATGGGCGGCCTTGTGGACCTGCACGGCAAATCACTGACGGAAAAACCGGAAGGGTTCATCGACAAGGACGAAGTCCCGCACGCATGGCACTACCTCGTCAACCCCGGCTCCAGCATCACCGGCCGCTGTATGCTCGAAGGCAACGACCTCACCGTGCTGCACAACGGCGAAGCCGCCTATCCGGTCATGCTCAAGGCCATCAGCGAGGCCAAGGAACGGGTCTTCCTGTCGAGTTTCATTTTCGGTTACGACGAAGTGGGCAAGAGCTTCGCCGCCGCCCTGCGCGCCGCTGCCGAACGCGGATGCGACGTGCGCCTGCTCATGGACGGCGTGGGCTCCTTCCACTTGTGGCCGAGCTGGCGCAAACGCCTCGGCCCGGACGTCAAGCTCGCCTACTTCCTGCCGCCGCGCCTCATCCCGCCCCAGTTTTCCATCAACCTGCGGACGCACCGCAAAGTCCTGATCTGTGACAGCGAAACAGGCTTCACCGGCGGCATGAACATTTCCCAGAACCACCTCGCCAACCTGAAGCGCCGCTCACGGGTGCAGGACGTGCACTTCCGCTGCCTCGGCCCCATCGCGCAGCAGCTTGAAATCGCCTTCCTCATGGACTGGAGCTTCGCCACCGGGGACCACACGAACTTCACCGTGCATCCCGTGAAAAAACAAGGGAGTTCATTGTGCCGCATCCTCATGGACGGCCCCGGCACCCCCGAGGACACCATCCTCGATCTCGTCTGCGCCCAGATTTCGGCGGCGCGGCATTCCGTGCGGATCATGAGCCCGTACTTCCTGCCGCCGCACCGTCTGCACGGCGAGCTGGTGAGCGCGGTCCTGCGCGGCGTGGACGTGAGCGTCATCCTGCCCGGCGAGAACAACCACCGCCTTGTGGACTGGGCCATGCGCCACCAGATGCCCATGCTGGCGGACAGGGGCGTGAAGATTTACCGCCAGCCCCCGCCCTTCGCCCACACCAAACTCCTGCTCATCGACGGCGAATACACCCTGCTCGGCTCCGCCAACCTCGACCCCCGCAGCCTCAACCTCAACTTCGAGCTGGTCATGGAAGTGCTGGATCTCCGGCTGGCGGAACAGCTCAGCGCCTTTTATGACGAGGTACGAAGCCGTTCCGTTTCCGTCCCGACGACCTACCCGGCGCTTCCCTACCGCCTGCGGAACGCTGCGAGCTGGATCTTTTCGCCGTATCTGTAGTCCCTTCCAGCTCAAGATTCACCTCAAGCCGTCCGATATGCACGTCGGTCAGCCGCACGGTGACGGCCTGCCCCAGACGGAAGCGCCGCCCCGTACCCACGCCGATGAGTTCCTGACGGTCCGGATCGTACTCGAACCAGTCGTCGCGGAACGTCGTGAGCCGCACCATGCCCTCGACGGGCATCTCGTCGAACTCCACGAAAAAGCCGAACTCCGTCACCCCGGAAACGACGCCGGTGAACGTCTCGCCGGTGCGCTCCCGCAGCAGGAGGCACCCGAGACGGCGGGCGATTTCCCGTTCGGCCTCGGTCGCGGCGCGTTCTCGGGCGTTGCACTGGTCCGCCGCCATAAGCAGCTTGTGCCCGGCGAGGATCGGCCCCGGCGTCGCGCCGAGCGTAAAGGACAGCGCCCGGTGCACCAGCAGGTCGGCATAGCGCCGAATGGGTGACGTGAAGTGGCAATAGCAGGGGGAAGCCAGCCCGAAATGCTCGCCCGCCTCCGGAGAGTACCGGGCCTGCATCATGGAGCGCAGCACGAGCCGCCCCACAAGGTACTCCTGCGGCGTGCCGTTGGCCTGTACCAGAATGTCCCGGAGACGCGACGGCGAAGGCGTTTCGCCCCGCTTGAGGGTCAGGAGATCGCTCTGGGCGAGGTCCGTGGACGCCAGCGTGCGGAACAGCGTGGACAGCCGATCCGGATCGGGCGCGGGATGGATGCGGTACGGGAACGGCGTGCCCTTCTCCGTGAGGAAGCGGGCCACGGCCTCGTTCGCCGCCAGCATGAATTCTTCGATCAGCCGGTGCGCGAACAGCCGGACGCGCCGCTTGATGCCCTCCACTTCGCCTGTGGAACGATTCACGATGAACTGCGCCTCGGGCAAATCGAAATCAAGGCTCCCCCGCGCCTGACGCCGTTCGAGCAGAAGATGCGCCAGCGCTTCGGCGTCCTTTAAATACGGATGCCGCCCCGCCAGTTCGCCGCCGTGGTCCAACGCCTCCTGCACGCCTTCATAGGTGAGCCGTCCCCGCGACCGGATCACGCCCGGGAAAAACGCCGACGTGCGCGGGATGCCCCGATCGTCGAACCCTACCCGCGCCGCCATGACCAGCCGATCCTCGTCGGGACGCAGGCTGCACAGGCCGTTGGACAGAACCTCAGGCAGCATGGGCTCCACGGAGGTCGGGAAATAATAGGAGTTGCCGCGATCTCGGGCTTCACGGTCCAGCCGCGAACCAGGCAGCACGAAATGGCTCACGTCCGCGATGGCGACCCACAGTTCCCATACCGCGCCGTCGGGCGCGCCGGGAAGCCGCCGGACATACACCGCGTCGTCAAAATCGCGGGCGTCCTCGCCGTCGATGGTCACGAACGGCACGCCGCGCAGATCCTGCCGTTTCGACGTGGATGCCTTTGAAACCCGGTCGATGGGCAGCGCGTCCTCCACGCTGCCGAGCGGTTTCAGCCCTCCCAAATCCGCCGCGCCTTCCGCCGCGCGCTTTTCCAGTTCGGCGGCCTCGGCCAGCACATTGGGCGGGAAGTCCAGCGGGATTTCGTGGTTCAGCTTGGTCAGGCGCTCCTGCACCATCGCGTCTTCCTCAAGCCCGAGCGATACGCGGGCCGTGCCCCGCCAGAGGCCGTCTTCAACCTTCTCTTCCGGCGTCACCAGCAGCAGTTCCCCGATTTTCGGCGCGGCCTTCAACGCGGAAACGTCCACATCAAGCAGGAAGTCGAGCCGGGGATCAGCCGGGCGGCACAGGACGCCGCGCTGCGTCTGGTTCCGGGTGACGTGGACGGCCAACTCCTTCTGGCGGCGTTCGAGCACCTGGATGATCCGGCCTTCCGGGTTCCGCATCTTTCCGCCCCGGTGCTGCGGGGCCGGTTGCAGGGCCACTTCCACGCGGTCGCCATGCCACGCGTCGCCAAGAAAGCCGGGATGGATAAAAATATCGGGCTGCAACCGGGATTGCACACGGTTGCGTTTGTCGCCGTCAACGGGCTTCGGGGCGTCCTCGGGCGAGTCCTGCACCGCGTCCGGGGTCACGAACCCCGCCCCGGAGCGCTGGATGGACAGCACGCCGGTCACGATCCGGGCTTGCGACGCCTCCACCCATTTGCCGCCGCGAAGCCGGATGACCCAGCCTTCGGCTTGCAAAGCGTCGAGCAGGTTCTCAAGCGGTTTCTTGTCCCGCCGGGACAAATCAAGGAAACGGATCAGATCGTCGAGGCGCACGGGATGACGGATTTTGCCCATCAGCCCCAGCACCTCCTCAGCGTCCAGCCCGCCGGGGACGCTCACGAACGTCTGTTCGTCGTCCGTGCGGCGAGCGTTCTTTTTACCGGGCCGGGCCGGGCCGGAAGCGCCCTTGCGGACGGTATCGCCAAAGTACCCGCGCTGGCGGGGATGTTTTTTCATAGGAAAACCTTTTTGGATGTGGAAAGAAAGGGGGAGAGGAATCGGGGAGGGGGAGGAAGCCCCCTTCTGGAGAAGAGGTTCTTCCTCCCCTCCCCGCCCCCGACCCCCTCCATCTCCTAAGACTTTTAGAGGCGGGCGTCAGGCCGGGGCACGATGCGCGGCCGGACCGCCCGGGGGATTCTTTACAAGATGACGGATTCGGGACGGGAAAAGAGGCATGAAAGAGTATGGCCCAGATGAAACGGGCTGGCAATGCGTGAGAATGCGGCGAACCGGCTCAGGAGGAAGGCGGATCGGCCTCGGCGGTGCGGGCAAGCTGCTTCTCGCCCCATTTGTAGAGTTCGCGCAGGGCCGGGAGCAGTTCCCTGCCCCGCCCGGTCAATGAATACTCCACCCGTGGGGGGACTTCTCCGAAATCGTTCCTGCGCACGAGCCCGGCGGCTTCCAGTTCCCTCAGGCATTGGGTCAGCATGATGTTTGTGATGCCGACGACGCTCCGTTTCAGCTCATTGTAACGGACGGATTCCGCGTCGAACAGATGCCAGAGCACCGGCAGTTTCCATTTGCCGCCGATCAGGTTCAGCGCATGGATGATCGGACACGGCACGGTGTATACGTTCGCGCCGGGAAGTTCCGTACTGTATCCGGTACGCCTCTTTCCGCCCATGGCAACGACCTTCCTATAGATTTCCTGAAAAAACACTATATTATCAAACAGTGTAAGGCAGAAAAAACTGCGTACTTGTTTTTCGCAGCCGTTTCCCAATACTCTGAATGCATCAGGCCGGAGCCCCGGCCCCAAACGCAAGGAGAACGCCATGACGTATTATGCCATCAACGGAAGCCCGAGAAAAACCCACAACACCGCAACCATCCTGAACAAAGCCCTTGAAGGCGTGAAGGCGGCCGATCCACAGGCGCAAACGGAACTGATCCATCTCTACAGCCACGATTTTTCCGGATGCGTGAGCTGTTTCGAGTGCAAGCGCCTCGGCGGGAAAAGCTACGGCAAATGCGCCGTCCGGGACGGTTTGACGCCGATTCTGGAGCGCCTCGCCGATGCGGACGGCATCATCTTCGGCTCGCCCGTCTATTTCCACAGCATTACCGGCAAGATGCGTATGTTCTTCGAAAGGCTCCTCTTCCAGTATTTCGTCTACGACGCCGACTATTCCGCGCTGTCCCCGAAACGGATGCCCACGGCGTTCGTCTACACCATGAACGTGCCCTACCAAGTCATGCTCGAGAGCCACTACACGGAGAGCTTCCAGAGCATGGAGTCTTTCATTCAGAGGGTGTTCTCCAAACCCGAAACCCTCTATGTGAACGACACGTACCAATTCAGCGACTACAGTAAATACAAGGCCGATCGTTTCTCGGAAACCGACAAGGCCCGCCATCGGGAACAGCAGTTCCCCATCGACTGCCAAAAAGCCTTTGAATTGGGCAAGGCTCTGGTAAAACGCAACGGCTAGAAAAGACCCTTGCGCTTCGCCCACGCATCCAGCCAATGCGGGAAAGCGGCCTCGGTCCACAGCGCGGGCCCGAAGGCCGCTTCAACCCGCAACGCCCACGCATCCGCCAACCTCAGTTCCCGTAACTTTACGGCGTCTTTGCTGGTGCAGATCACGGACATGCCGAGCCCTTCCAGCTTTGCCGCGTCTTCCGGCGTGTAGGCATGGTGGTCGGGGTAAACAATATATTCGGCGGGCTCGCGGCCCATGAACCGGGCCACCGTTTCCCACACCTGCGCCGGATCGCCCACGCCCGTCGCCAGCGCATACGGCTTCCCGGCAAACGCGTCGGCATCCCGGCATTCGTCCGTTCCGATCTTGCGCAACGAACCCGGGCGCAACGAAAAGCTGAACAGCGGGCGGCGGAATCCGGCAAGGCGCCGTTCGCAGGCCGGGCGCAGGCTCTCCCACGCTTCCGGCGAGCACTTGATCATGAAAACATCGGCCCGCTCCAGCGCTTCCGGGCCTTCGCGCCATGCCCCGGCGGGGATCACGCGGCCCCAGCCGTCGCCCAGATCGTCGGGCCGCAGGAGGACGATATCGAGATCGCGCCGCACCTTCACATGCTGGAACCCGTCGTCCAGCACGAACAAATCCGGGCTCAGCCGTTCCTCTGCCCAGCGCCCCGAGCGTCTGCGGTCCGGGTCCACCATCACCGCAGCGGACGGGTGCTCAAGCGCCAGCATGAGCGGTTCGTCCCCCGCCTCCCCCGGCGTCCGTGACGGCGACACATGCAACGGCAATTCCGGAGGCTGTGCCTTATACCCCCGCGACAGCACCACCGCCCGCAGGCCCCGCGCCTCGCTCCAGCCGAGCAGCCAATCCACCACGGGGGTTTTGCCCGTCCCGCCCCATGCGATGTTCCCCACGGAAACGCACTGGCACACGGGCCGGAACGCGGGCGAGCCTTCGTTTTCCCATTTTGCCCTGCGCGCGGCCAGTATTCGGCGGTACAGCAACGAAACCGGCGTCAGCAGAGGCCTCAGTCGTTTTTGCCAGCTCAACGGGTTCATGGCGTTCCTTTTGAGGGGGAGGGAGAGGAGGAGAAAGAGGAAGATTGGGGAAGGGGGAGAACCTTTCTGGAGAAAGGTTCTCCCCCTTCCCCAACCCCCATCCCCCACTCCCAAGACTTTCGCCTTTATCGAATCCCTTTTCTCAGCTTTTCCGA
>NZ_JNJP01000012.1 GCF_000701705.1 Bilophila wadsworthia ATCC 49260
TGGGATCGCGCATGTCATAACGGACGTTGACCTTTTCACCGTGGAACAGATCAAGCTCCTTGGCGTAATATTCGCGCCCGGCGAGCTTGAACCGGCAGTTTTTGACCGGGCATTCCTTGGTGGGCATGAACAGTTCGTCCCGAACCGTTGAAGGCACCGCCAAAATTTCATAATCGGGATTTTCGGCGAGTTTCATTTCCCAATATTCATTGGGCGAGTAGTTTCGCCGCTTGCCGTTGGCATCCGTAAACTTCGGGAGAGACGTGTGCGGCGTGGCGTTGTACTCCTCAATGCGGTACTGGAGCGCCGCGAGAAGCTGATCAAGCGTAGGCAACTTATCGGATTTTGCGGTCTTTTCGATTTCCTTGCGGGTAAGCAGATAGAACTTTCGAGCCGCGTCCGAGTCCATGTCGTGGTGCGTGCAGGAATCAAAACGCTTGGAGAGAGGGGTACAGATGGTTTTGACCGCTATTTCCATAAGCCCTTTGCCCTGAGGAATGGACGGGATCGAATGCTTGGCGACAATGCCGAGCTGCGTCAAAATACCCGTGCCTTCTCTGGTGAGCATGGCGTTTTTGTAGCCCGGCCCGTTGTCGGTATAGAAAAACTGCGGAATGCCGTAGCTCACGCAAGCCGCCCGGAGTGCGTCCAGTACGGTGAGGCCGTTTTCTGACGTATCCACGGAAGAGCCGACGCATTTGCGTGTGGCAATATCCAGAATGAGCGTGATTTCCGGTTTGAATGCCCGTTTCTGGTAGGGGTGATAGAACATGGCGTCGAGCGTGGTGCCGTCGCCCGTGAAGCCCTCCACCGGGAGCATGTTTTCCGTCGAGCGGCGCTTGTACGCGCAGAACTTCCGAAAGGCGTTGCCCGTGGTGCGCCCGTGCATCCGTTCCTTTTCCGGTATCTTGTCCAGCCAGCGCCGCACGGCATGAACGGACGGGACGTTTTCCGGGTGTTCGGCTAACTCTTTCAGGATGCCGCTATTGTGAGGCTTTCTAGCTATTTCTTTGCCGGGAAGAGCCGAAAGCAGTACAGTACCTTCGGGCATACCAGCACCAACCCATTTGATCAGTGTCACAAATTCATTGTATGACTGTTGTACTGAGGGCTTTTGAGGCTTTTGCCAGAGTTGCAGAAAGACATGGAGCCATGCGGGAGGCGTCATATCCTTTTGCGGATTGATGGGAACCAAACCAAGGATGCCCTTTGTTTCATATGTCGAACACCAATCATAAAGTCTGGTAATGGAGATCCCGCGTGAAGAGTTGCGACGGGCGTTGGCGACATAGGCCGCATCCATGAGGTTTTGCGGCAATGTGCCGTTTTTGTATCCTTCAGCCAGAGTGATGATTGCCGTCCGGCGCGTATGTCCTGCCATTTCAAAATTGTATACGGCGTCAATAAACACCTTGCGTGACAACACGACATCCCGTTCACGGGAAGAAAGATGCGCGAGGGAAACGACGGGGTCTTGAGGGACGGCGGGCGTGGCGGGTTCAAGGGCGACCGGGAGACTTTCCCGTTCCTCGGCGGAGACGGCCAACGCGATCGCTTCGCGTACGTCGGTGGGGAGCGTGATGGTGGGATATTCGAAGCCACCGCCTTGACCGGAGCGAGGGCGGGAAGGCCAGTTTTCACGCTTTGCACGGCTAAGCAAGTTCTTAGGCGCTATGCCCTTAAACTCGGCAAGTTCGCGTGTCGTGTATGCTTCCTTGATCTCGCTCATATCCTCACCTCATAAATATGTCCCGGATTATGCCGCTCCGGGGAGCGTCCCGCGTGGAGGCTCGCGGTATTCGCCGTTGTGCAGGTTTCGCCGCCCGCCGCATGGCGTAGCAGGCGGCCTACACGGGCGCGGTAGGGTGACCGTGGCGCTCTGGGCGCTCTGCGGCCCCGGTTTGTAAGGTTCCGCCTTCTCGGTTAGATTGGGCACATCAGAATCAACCATCTAACTCCCGGACCGTCCGGGAATGCCGAGGAGGCGGAAATGCTCAGATACCTTCTGCAAAGCCCCGCTCATAAGCGGCTCTACGTTCCGCAACTTCAAAGGCTTCCTTTTGCCGCCACAGGACGTTTGCCCCTTCAACGATCGGAGCGGGCGTTTCCGAATCTTTCGGAAGTACCCCAACCAGCACGAAGAGCAGAGCTTTAGGGTTGGTTTTCAGCCCACGCAGACGGTCCCAGTTGGTGAAGCGTCCCCAGACAGGACCAAGGTTCATCCAGAAATCTTCGCGATCCTGCTCCAGATAGAGGGTCCACGCGTTTCTATGAAAGATGGTACAGGTGATGGGGATTCGTTCGATAGAGGGGGGCATGCCGTTTCTCCTTTCATTGATTGATGTTGCACCGCTAGTCGAAGAAATGGATCGGTTCATCGGGGAACAGAAGGCGGTTGATTTCCCTTACCCGTTGCCTCCCCGTCTTCCACTCGTCGAGAGCGCGGCGGATCGCCGAAACGGGAAGCCTGTTAAGCCGTGCCAACAGGAGAACCATGTGATCCTTAGGCATCCCGCCATTCCGCAGGACACAAACAATGTTCCGCAACTTGTCGGACAGATTGGACTTGTACTGTTGAGTCATGTTACTTCTCCTTACTTTTTGTTCCTCTTCGGCAAATACCGAAGATGCTTTCTTCCGGGATTGGCCTTTAAAAGGGCTGTGACTCCTTTGATGCACTGGTCGCAGATGTACCTTGTGCAGTCTTTGTTCTCGATAAGAGCTTTACAACTCTCTTCCTCTTCCTTGACGTCACAGAAGCTACAGACGGGTCCGGTGAATTTCATACCGCCCTACCTCTTCGGGATGTAGGTACTGTCCATGCAGCAGTACGGCCCCTTGGTGCTCCACAACGGGACAAGTTCCACCTTGGCTTGGAATCCTCCCTCCACCGTCCGTTCGTTGACTGCGGAAACCAGCACCGTTACGGCCTGTTCCCATTCAAGGTGGGCTACCTCGGCAAGTACGGCGCTGCGGATTTGTCGATAGGACCGGGATTGTTCGCTCATGCCGCTGCCTCCTTTCTTTTTGTGCGTTTACCGCCGCAACTTTCATCCCCGACAGTGCCGTCCTTGAGCCTCAGCAGGACGGCGATCCTATGGGATTCTCCATAGGTTCCCTTGATCCGTCCCGCCATCACGTCATAGACGGACTTGGGGTTCAGCCCGTGTCGCCGTGCCAGATCGGCGATAGTCTCGCCACGCCGTGCAAGCTCCTTCTTGATCTCTTCCGGCGTCCGAAGCCGCCCGGAAGCCTTCTTTTCCGCCATAATATCCTCCCGTACTTGCGCCCCCTTCCGGTTCCGTGTAGGGGTTTAGGTGTCGTTTGTTTTCCGTTTTTGTCGTTATTTGATAAAAAGAGTTTAGTCGTTTGTTTAAATTAAGTCAATGAGGTTTTTAAACGTATGGATAATTTTGGCCAGCGGCTCAAAAATGAACGTGAACGGCTAGGACTCACACAAAAAGAACTTGCAGAGGCTGTATCTATTTCATATGTCACACAATCAAACTACGAGACAGGTAAAAGAAAGCCTGACACGAAATACATTGCATCCATTGCAACTATCGGATTTGATTTAAAATATCTATTTACAGATACAAGAGAAGAGAACTCTCCGCTCGCACCTGAAGAACGAGTCGTACTTCAGTGTTATAGAGAGGCAAGCCCTGCCATCAGGAAGGCTGCACTTGCGGTATTGGTGTCAGGAGGAACTGGGAGTGGAGGGCAAAATGTGATGGTAAACGGCAACGTGACAGGGGGTGTCGTCGCTCATACCATCAAAGGGAGCGGGGAATAAGCCTTAAAAAGGGTAAAGAATCGTGTTCAAGTCCATTTTTTTGAAAAAAACAACATAGATAAATATATAAGTATGTTATGTGTTAGCAGTCGCGTTCAAGTTAATGTTCTAGTTCCAGCGTCGAAGTTGAACTCTCAAGAGAGATGAGGGAAGAGAAACCCAGTATAAAGTTTTTCCGAGTAAGAAAATTTTTATATTAATTTATTTCAAATGATTGCATCATTTTTACTGGTATAAAGATAAGTATAAACTTCGGGGTGGGAAGTTTATACTTGAGGAAGTGTGTAGCGAGAAAAACTGTGAAAGAAGAGAGCCAAGTATATTTTTACAAAAAGAAACTATATGTAATAATATAAATATGTTAAGTAAACATAGACAAGCAAAGCTTCATGCAAAGGTTATGCAAAACTTCACTTAGCCGCTAAAAGGGTTGGTGAGGTAAAACTTCTTTTTTTCGTAAAAATCATTTTTACTATTAAAAACAATATGATATATTGTTTTGCTAGGGTAAAGGTTAAGGTAAAAGCTCGGCAATCTAACCTTTACCCCCTGCGAGGCAAAAGCGGTTGTATGTTCCAAAAATAGATATTTTTCTAATATACGGAAATTAAAAATATTTATACAAAAAAGCAGTTGTAGCTTTGGTTGTAAGTTCTGAGGATAAACCTACAACCTTTCTGGCTGCCGCACTTCCGAGTTCTTCTTGGAATGAAAAATATTTTTATTCAAATTAACTATATGATTTATATATAGTTAATACTCTTATCAGATTTCGGGATTCATTTCAGACTTGCACTTGGGAAGAACGAAATTTTTCAGCAAACAGCTTACGAAGACCATAGATTCAAAATAGGGGGCAATTCCGCGTCATAGGCCGCGTTTTATGGAGCGGACGGGAATATAAGTAGAAAACGAAAAATCGCGGCCTGTTTTTACCGCGAAAAATACATGTGTTTTGGTGTACGTTTTGGCACCAAACAATAAACGGGCGGCTCCGATGAGGAACCGCCCGTTTTTGATCATCCTGTGATCATTCCATCCCGAATTGCGCGCTAAAAATACCCCACTGGCGATCAAAAATGAGCAATCTGTTCCGAATCGCGCGCGAAATTTTCCGCCTCAAAATTTTTCATAACATCCCGTGACGCAAGGCCAATCTACCCATTTCCCGAATTACCCGCATGTCCCGAATTGATCGCTACCCCAGTCTTGATGCGCGGCGTGGTGCGCGGATAGGGAAGACCCGTTCCGGGGGCTTCAAAAACGAACCGCTCATTTTCGCGTAAGGCATAGAGACGGAACAGCACGCTATATAATGTAGGGCTCATGGCAATCGTGCGTGATTCCCGGTTCCCGCCCCGGCGTTTGCTTGTCCACAGCCGGACGGTCCTGTTTTCCAGATCGACATCTTCCCACGCCATTTCGCGGATTTCGGAAATGCGCCCCGCCGTATGGAGAAGGCAGAGCAGGAAATCCCGCTCGAACCCTGTAGCGCAGGACATGAGCTTGGCAACGTCACCTTTCGGTGGAATATATTTCACGGCCTGCACTGTGGCGAAAGGCTCAGTCTGGCGCGCAATATTGACCGGAACGTACCCCTCTCGTGCGGCCCATGAGTAAAGCGCTGATAACTCGATACGGTACTTGTTCGCGGATTTTGCGCTCACGGCTTCCTTGGCTGCTTCAAGAAAGGCTTCCAGATCGTTTTTTGTGATAGTTGAGAATTCGGCTTTAGGTCCGATGAACTTATTTAGCTTTCGAAGAACGCTTTTCTTATAGATGAGTGTGTTCTTCTTGCATCTTCCTTCGCGTTTTTGAAGATAGAGAGCCGAAACCTCATACAAGGCCAAGCGTTTGGGCATAGTTGCGGATTTCTTGACGATTGATTCCCATTCGAGCGCCTTCATCTTGCTCAAGAATCCGCCCCGGTACGCGATTCTTTGCCCTCCTTCGAACACTTCCGCCGCGTATCGCATACCATTCTTCGTCTTGTATTTCCTGATGGACATGAGAAACCTCTTTGAGTGTATCGCTATCCCAAAGGAAGCGGACGGAGCGGAGCGTTTTTCCGCGTCCTACAGGGATATGGGGGTATATTTTCCAAATTCTACGGAATGTTTCCCGACTGATGCCGAGCCGTTCGCTCATCTCGTCGGCGGTGAGTGTTTCCATCTTGTCCTCCCTACGCGGCCCGCTCGTACACCCGCGTCCCGATCTCCGCTATCTGGGGGTCGACCTTTTCGAGCGCATTACACAGCGTGGTCAGCGTTTTGAGCAGATTGTGCCAATGAAGGCCCCGGAAGTAGGCGGGGCAGGTGTTCCGGCAGTCCTCAAGGAAGGTCAGCCCGGCCCACATCCCGGCGCCCCATTGCGTCCAGCGGGAAGCATCGGCGGCAGACGCCTGAATATCCCCTACGTGCCCGGCAAGGATATGGAACCGGGCATCCAGATCCCGTTTCGCGCCTGCGGAGAGCCTGCGCTTCTGCGTGTCGTCCGCGCATCGGTCGATCCAGCGGTTGACCTTCTCGACTTGTCTGCCAAGGTCGCCAAGCTGCGCCAGCATTTCCAGCTTGAGGAGGGATAGCGCCACGGTGATCATGGACAAGGCCAGAACACAGCGGGTGTGCTGGATGGCCTCGTGCGGGTACGGGATTACGGGGTTGATGGGTCTTCGCATGTTCTCCTCCAGAAAAAGGAAAGCCCCTTTAGGGGCTACTTCGGTTCGCGCTTGGCTTGAGAGTTCCAAACGTCTACAGCGGCGTTATTAACTAGTATTCGCAGAACTTCTTTATTTCTGAAAAAGTTACTTCGCGCAACCACTTGGGTACCTGTGGCAATTCTTCGTCGAAGGGAATGGGCACGCTAAAGCATATCTTTAGGCTTCGGATGGATACCCTTGGCATGTAGTGGATATTGTCTTCGCTATACTCTTTACCGAGTCCGATCTTTTCGGCCATGAAGACGTTGGTGTCGAACTGTACGTCTTCGGAAGCCAGCCGGGCAGCAAGTTGCCTCCCCTCGCGCGTGTTAAGGTTTGGGAAATATCCGTACCCGGGGGCCATCTTCCCGGGGACGCCACGCAGATAGAGTTCGTCGGACGGCTTGTCGAAAAGGAGGCCCACAGGGGTCTTCTTGTCGTTGAGGAGCAGGCTGTGGGCGCTGTAGTCGTTTATGAGCAGGGTTCTAGCATATCGACACTTTGTCGCTTTGCTGATGGCAAGTTCGATGAGTTCCACGCATTCCGGGCCTTCTCCGATGTAGTACATCCGTTCCATGTGGCTATTCCTTCGGTTCGCGGGGTTCGGGGATGGGGCCTGCCCATTGCCAGCCCTCTCTTGTTCTGTCGCATAATTCGGGGAACTTCGTAATCCCAAGGTGTGAAGATGTTTTATACCAATACCATCCCGGAACCTGAGGCGGGTTATCCGCCCACTCCAGCGCTCGGGGCAGGGCGTTCCATTGTTTGACAGCATATTCCACGTCGACCTTTGGAGCGCAAGGGCCGCACATCCCGCACGCGGGACAGAATCCGTAGGCTCTCGTATCTACTCTCATGACCACATCGGAAGCCCCACACGCCGGGCACGGTAGCAACGTCAGTTCTTCGGGCATACTCACCTCTTTGCTTTTTCCTCAGCGGCCTGATCCCAACATGAGGTCGTTTTATTGGCGTCCATACAAAGGCACATTCCTTCAACATTTTGGGTCGTTCTATAATCGCAACTAGCTTTATCCGCTGAAAAAGGACACCATCCAGAAGCGGCACATTGCTGTGCAAGCCAAAGAACTTTCTTTTTTTCCATGTCCCGTTCTTCGGTACGTGCTTTGAGGTCTTCAAGTAAGTTGTTCATCTCCCTTCCTCCACGGCCTCGCGTGCGGCTTCCATGAGCCGTTCAAGCTCGTCAAGCCATTCCTGTGCGGTCATCTTTCTTCTCCTGCGCGTTGTTCAACACTTCTTCCCAAGCTTGCGGAGTAACGTCTGAGCACCACACCTCTTTCATAGGGCAATTTTCTGTTTCTTCGCCATGTAGCGGGCATCGAGTATAAACCGATGCACTGATTTTGCACATATACGCCCGCGCAATCGCCTCTTTCGAGCACTTCATGATGGATTCAAGGGAGGTGTCACTCATTGTCCATCTCCTTCTCAGCTTGCAAATGTGCCATTCTCATCCCGTGGGCACATGGTACGTCTTCAATGTCGAGATGGAGTGCAATTATCTTTGCTCTCGCCTCGAACTCTGCGGCGTCGCGGTAGTCTGGCGGGATCACCATCGCCAAATCACGAATGGGGTATCTAGCTTTCTGGCAAATCTCACGAAGCACAGGGCTACATGTCTGCCTGCGCTTCTTGCACCGGAAGCACACGTCCTTCCGAAACTCCAGCCACTTCCTTTCCTTATCCGTCAGCATGCATACATGTTCTCCCATTTCTGTATCCTTTCTCCGATCCACCACATAACGGGAACGGCCATGCTGTTTCCGAGAGCTTTGTAGCGCGGACTGTCGGCAGCAGGTTTTCCTTTGTAGGGGACAAGCGTGTAATCGTCAGGGAAACCGAAAAGGCGTTCCCACTCTTTGGGCGTGGCTATTCTGACGCCTGTTTTTTCCAGTACATACGGCGTTCGGTCATCGTAAGCAGTCGCCCCTCTTCGCGTGAGACAAGGGAACACATGCCGCGTTTTCCGTCCCTGCGAAGTATCCCTGCGCAAGCCTTGGGGCTCAAAAAGTACCGCGACGGGAGGCCGCCAGTCTCCAAAATATCCGACAAGGAAGACTCGACGGCGACACTGGGGAACTCCGAAGAACTGAGCGTCCAGGATTCTGTAGGCAAGATGATACCCGCATTCAGCCAGCGCCTGGGCAAAGTAACCGAAGTCGATCCCGCCGTTCGTTGACAGGCATCCGGGAACGTTTTCCCAAAAAATCCAGCGCGGTGTAATTTCACGAGCCAGGCGGATAAAGTCGAGGGCCAGTCCACTGCGCTCTCCGGAAAGTCCGGCTCTCTTTCCGGCGACGGAGAAGTCCTGGCAGGGAGTCCCCCCGACCAGAAGGTCAACTGTTCCACGGTATTTTCTCCCGTCGATTTTTGTCATGTCACCGAGATTGGGCACGTCTGGGTAGTGATGCGCAAGCACGGCACAAGGAAACCGTTCGACCTCTGAAAATGCGACTGGTTTCCATCCGAGCGGCCCCCACGCCACTGTCGCGGCTTCAATACCGGAACAAACTGAAAGATATCTCAATACTTCCCCCCACCGCGCGTTGTTCATGCAGCCACGCCCCTGCCGAAGATGTGGACGGACGAACGAACTCGTTACTCCCTCCCATTTGTATCACTCCCTTATGGGGCTAGTTGCCCAGATCAGCCAAAGAAAGAAGGCGACCCACATCCACGTGAGCCGCCTTTCCCATTTTGTCATTCCGCCTTTTCCGTCCATTTATCGCAGATTGCCAAAGTACCAGTCTTCCAGCCATTGAGCGTACAGCGGGAACCGTCAAAGTACGATGTACCGTAGTATCCCTTTTTCTCAATGCGCTCGACATGCTTGCAATTCGCGCAATTCTTTGTCGGCGCATGTTTCTGCCAGTTTACGCTATTTTTTGTGATTCTTGGCATATCATCCCGCGTGGTGACGGATGCGCGGCCCACGGTTTGGGGTATGAAAAGCCCCGCCGGGGGAGGGCGGGGCGTGGGGTGCTACGCGATGACCTTCACGCCTTCGGGCAGGTTTTCAATCAGCCATGTGCGGATATTGGCGATGGCTTCCAGCTTCCACGCGCCGCCGTCGCATTCGATGAGTTTGCAGGCCAGCGGGCTGGACTGGAGCCGGAACACGACCTTGTGCGCTGGCTGCGCGACTTCCGCAAAGGTGCTGAACGGGAAGATAACCGCAGGGGACGGTACGGGCACTTCGGCCTTACGGGCCGCGCCTTGGCGGATGGAAACCTCCTGCGACACGCCGTCGTCCTGTACGCGGACTTCCGAGGTGTCCACAAGATTGCCGCTGATCTTGATGAGCGCGTCGAGATCGTCCGAGGGGACAAAGCAGGACTGGAGATAGGGGACGAACTCATCAGGCGAGGTCCAGCTTCCAAAACGATGGGCAGGGACGACTGCCTCAGCTTGCATGTACGTGTTGCGCTGCTTCCAGCCCCCAAAGGGGATGGACATGACTTTCACGGTCGTCACATCGCAGACGTGGACAAGGAGCTTTCCGAGGTCCAGCCCGTCTGGGTTCTGGTTGAGGTAATCCACCACGGCCTGCAAGGTGCCAACGCTGAGCGTCTCCTGTCCCGGTTTATACAGGGGTTTCCAAGTGTCCCTCTGGTCAGGCTTGTAGAAACATAGCCCGTCTTCCGTGACGTGAACGGGGAGAGCGGCCTTGGCCTTGACGTCAAGGGATTCGAGTTCCCGGCCTACGCCGATGAGGTGCCTGTCAGCTTCGAGGCGGTTGATTTCCATGTGATTCTCCTTTGGTTACTGGTTGATGGGATGTTCCTCAGCCTTCTTGAACGGGGTTACGTTCACGGTCACGCTGCCGTTCCCCCTGAGTTCAGAGGGCATGGTGCCGTCAAAGCGGTACTGGTCGGGGTGGTTGTCGGTGAAGGACTCGAACAGCATGGGCGCGCCGTCGAGCTTGTCGAGCACGACCGGGATGGTCTGCGGCTCCTGCGGCTGGAGGTTGGTCGTCACGACCGCCTTGGATGCGATCAGCGTCCGGCTCTCGTCGGGCTTGAATGTGATCTTGAGGGTGACGGTACGGGGCTTGTCCGGCGGTGTGTTCACGTCCGCGATGTTGTCCGCGACCTTGGCAAGCGCGATGTTGACGGCTTCGACCACGCCGCCGTTGTTCATGGTTCGCATGTCGAGAGGGCTGCTCATGGTTCTTTCTCCTTATGGTAAAAGAAAGGCCCGGTGGTGAGCCGGGCCGGGGTGGTTATTCGGCCCACGCCGGGCATCCGGCGCGCTGTTCGCAGTCGGAGCACGTCCAGTCGCTGACCTGCGTTTCGGTTTTCGGACAGGTGATCATGTTGGCGGCGGGGGCGGGCTGCGCTTCCGGCTGCTCGGATACTTCCGGGACGTCCTGTTGCGCACCGTTCCGCATGGCTTCGGCGGCAAGTTGCTTGGCCTTTTCGCACTGCGCTGTGGTCCAGTTGCGGGCGTAGGCGTTCACCAGTTTTTCGACGTCCTCAAGAGGGTTGCCCGTGGCCAGCCATGCGTCCGCGGCTTCTTTGCGTCGGGCTTCCATTTCGGCGTTGGTGGGGCGGCTACGCTTGGACGGGGTATCCCTGTCCTGCGCTTCTTCCTTCATTTCCTGCACGGATACGCGATATGTCCCGTCTTCGGCGGGTTCGAGATCATACGTGTCCTGCACTTCTTCGGCGGTCTTCAAGCCCATGGCGATTTCCGGGGCGTAGGCCCGGACGAACCACGACGCCGCCCGGTAACGGAGCATCAGTTCCGGCATGGACTGCCACTTGCTCCCGTTCTTGCCGTACCATCCTTCCTTTTTTGCCAGTCCGATAGTGATGAGCGGTCCAGCCAGCTTTTCCCCTGTGGCGAGTTCGGTAGCCACGGCGCGGCATCCCCATTCATCCTTGCCTTCTTCGCCCTGAAATTCGTAGCGGATGGACGTAAACCGTCCGCACTGGTTGAGGGTGGCGATCAGGAATTGTGCGGACCATGCGGGACGCCCGTGGACTACGTAGATGTTTTGCATGACCATAAGCGGATTGGCTCTCATACGAATGGCCATATCCATAGCTATGGTGCAATTCCCGACAGCTTCGTCTTCAGTTCCACATCCCTTTGCTTGACCTTTTTCGTTTACGTATGGTTTTCTGAATTGATCGGGGGTAATCGGGGACTTTGCAAACATTTTTGCCATCCGCTGCAAGGCTTCAAAGCCTGCAACCGTGTCGAAACCAACAGCAATGGCAGGAGAGGTTTCAGGTTGGCGAAGGGTGGCTAGAGTAGTTGT
This sequence comes from Bilophila wadsworthia ATCC 49260, assembly GCF_000701705.1. GTDB lineage: Bacteria > Desulfobacterota > Desulfovibrionia > Desulfovibrionales > Desulfovibrionaceae > Bilophila > Bilophila wadsworthia. The sequence continues at coordinate 11,782 of NZ_JNJP01000012.1, forward strand.
CTGGCTCATGGGTCATCGTCTCCATTTGCAGGTGTTGAAGATAGGGCAGTATTTTTCCCCGCACCCGTTGGAGCGGGGATTGCCGTAAAAGTTGCCGCTATGGATGAGGGTTGCGGCCATTTCGAGAAGACCGGGAAATTCTTCGTCGCCGATGAGGAGATCCCGCCCGCCGGAAATTGTCCCTGTGGCCACGCGCTGGCCCCTTTCCGTCTTGGCGACTTGCAGCCCGATGATCTGGGCCGGGGCTTCGATGCAAATGTCCGTGCTGTGCTCGGCCAGCAGTTCGTAGACGGCGAGTTGGGCGGCATGTCCCTGTGTCTTGCAGGTTCCGTCCGCGCCGACGGCGGATTTCCCGGTTTTGATGTCGGCAATCCCATAGCCGTCCTCCGTCCGCCTCACGCGGTCCACGGTTCCCGTTAGAGCGATGCCAAGATCCGCGATGTCCAGCCGTTCGCAGGTGGCCTCGACCGCCGCATAGGTTTGCCGGGGCGCGATGGTGGAGCAGTACAGGCGGTGCAGGGAGAGGGCGATACGCTCGGCTTCCGTGGGCTGGAGGTCGTCCCAAAGGACTTCTTCATCCGGCTTGTGGATGGCGTCTACAGCCGCGCCCGCCGCTTCGTCCGGGGTGATGCCCGTTCCGTTCATGCGCGAAGTGTCAAACAGCGCCGTGCTGGTGTGGACGGCGGTTCCGAGCCGTGCGGAACCGCTGGAAGGCGTCCGTAGTCCGCGGATGTTTTGGGCTTCCCATCGGGCCGGGCATTCAAACAGCCCGGCGAGGCTGGAAGCACGAATCAAAATCGGTTCCTTGATATTCATCGTTCCGCCTCCACGCTCAGGGGTGCCATGTTGTTGAAGAGTTTTTGGTCTTCCCATTCGAAATAGCCCACGAGCAGGAAGCAGAGGACGATCAGGGCGACGCGCCACGCGACGGGGTATTGCTCTATCCACTTCATGCCGCGTCCCTCTTGCGTCCGGCTTCGACAACCGCGTCGAGTCTGGCGGATACGGCGTCAATGGCGACGTCGAGAAGTCCGCGGACTGTGGCGGGGTCGAACGTGACGATGTAGTCACGGATGCTTCCGTGAGCACAATGGGCGAGTTCGTTGCCATCGATGTCGTTCACGAACCCGAGGCCCTGCGGTTCAAAGATTGGAGTGATGCGGCAGGTCGCGGTGCGGAGATGCACCAGCCGGGAAAGTTCCGTTTCTAGCTCACGGGCGGTCATCCTGTTTAAATGCTTCATGGTTCCTCTCTCCTGCGTTGAAGTTCGGATTGGCGTCCCAATCCCGATGAAAAAGCCCCGATTTCTCGGGGCTTCTACGGGGCTAGGCGACAGGAGTAGCCCGTTGGCGATGTTCGTTGCAGTATGCATAAATTGCCTTCTTACATGCAGCTTCTACGGATGCAGTGGCACACGACCGAGAAACGAGCTGAGCCTTTTCTGTCTCGTCAGTGATTTCGAATCGACTTACCTTGAGAAAGCCTTTGCGTCCCATATCGCAAGCGACATAGACGTTATATCCGGTACGTTGAGACAGCTTGATTCCGTTGATCCGTGCCGCTTTAATGAAGACTTGGTATCCGTAACCAGTATCTCTGATTGCTGTAACTTCCATGTGTCCTCCATAATTGAAATACGATTTGTCCCAATCCCGTTTCCTGCCCCGGATTCCGGGGCAAGTGCGGGGCTAGGCGCTTTACCAAGCGGGGTGCAGCGTTGCGGGGAAGTCGATGCCGGGGAGAACGCCGAAGTCTTCGCGTTCTGGCAAGACTGCGGGAATCTCGGAAATTCTCATGAGTATGGTCGAGGGCATACCCTCGCTGGCTACAGTCTCCGCGAAGTCTACCGCCTTCGTCTTCGTCTCGAACTCTTCAACTAATGGGCCGCTTTCCGAATGCGAAATTACGATGAACTGCATCATGGACATTCTCCTCTGTTTTGAAATTCGTTCCGCAGTCCCGGAATCAATGAAAAAGCCCGGAGCATGTCCGGGCTTTTCGATGGGGCTAGGCACGAAAAAAGGCGGCTCCGAAGAACCGCCCTTGTTATCTATTACCATTTTTCTTAAAGAAATATGTGGTAGTTACACTCATTAAGAGTCCGACAATAATGGTGAGTGCTAATTCTTTGAGTTTGGTCAGTTCGTTCTCACAAAGCCAACGGCAAGAACTAGGTCCAATCAAATGCCACATATATACTAACACAACGGAAAAACTTCCAAAAGCGGAAACAATCAAAAACCCCACACGAACCCAGTAAAACCACACTTCTTCTTTGAAGTGCATAGACCGACGCTTTTTCCCGTACTCATCCGGATCCGCTGAACTATCAGCGGTTTTTTCTTGTGCGTAACAATTTTCGTCTGTTGTGAGAGGGTCTCGGATGTCATCCATTCGCGGTAGCCTTGATCACATGTTCCTTGAAGTATTGTGCAATTAGGTCATCTGGAATGAAGTTATTCATTCCCTTTCCTTCTCCATCAATACAGTTCACCACTGTATCCCAAGGTGAGCCCGGCTTATGGGTCCAATTAGATAAGGCTACAGCAGTATACTTTCCAAAAACATCAATGACCTTGCTCAAAAAGTTCTTTAAATCGTCATCACAAGAGAAGTTAGGGCAATAATCTTCAAGACTTCCCTTACCTTTGCTAATAAAGTTGAACACACGAGGATATACAGGGCCATACTGCCAGGCACGAGGATATTCGTCACAAAGACGTTCATTCCGGGAAGCAAGAACGCTTCCATAGCAACAATACAGAAGTTTTTGAATTTTTGTATTGTTGTAATAATATCCCTTTTCTCTGCAAAGTTGGGCAATGAAGGATGCAACATCAAGACTATTATATGGTGCCATGTCCCTTTCCTCCTCCTTTGCAGACTCGACCTAACGGTCTGTTTCGAATCTGTTAAAATATTTTGATTGAGAAATGAAATATAACCTAATTTGTTGACTAGTGCAATGAGATACCTAGGCTGTTTTTTTGTCAAAACCCGGCGGGGCCAATCCCCGCCGGGGTGGAATTTTATCCATGCGGAAACCCGGACGCATGGTTCGGCGCAACGCGCATTGTCGCTGCGCCTCTCATGCGGGGCGGTGAATTGTCAGAAAGTCAACTGACCGCCCGGATGTAGAAATTCGTATTTCATCACGTTTCACGGCCCGATCTTTGTGTCGTAACCGTGGGCCCTGTTGGTCGGCTCGGCCCCCGTCGCTTCGGTGCGCTTTGCGCTTCGGCCTTCTTTTCAGCCGTTTTTCCGTCCCGCCGTCCCTTTGCGGCCTGTCTTCACATCACCAGTCTCACGGGCCTCTTTCGAGCTTTCCGGGCGGCCTCTTGCTCCGCCCACCGTATCCGCTACGGCCTTCATGCCGCCCAAACCGGCTTCCTTCTCACGGGGCATTCTGGCTACTTTCCGGCTAGGTGCCTGGCGTGTTCGCCTTCCCCGTTCGTTGTGAAGACAATATATACGTATGCGAATTTTACGTCAATAAAAATTTCATATATGTATATATTGAATCAAAAAATACCGCCGACACCACGAAGGCTCGGCGGTCACGCCCCATAGGGCACAAAAAAGCCCCTCACGAGGAGGGGCAAAGGGAGGCTCCGTTAAGGTACTAATGGATTAATATTCATATTAGATAGTTCGGTGATATTTTTATTTGTAAAATCAACTTGTTGAATAGGGTTTGTCTTGATGCCCATATTTTTTAAAATTAACATCATTTCATGATGATGTTTCAATGCTGGATTGTTTTCTATATTTTTAAGTAATAATGACATTTTATAATGCTTTTTGTCGATTTTCATTAGAGTAAACTCCCATTAGTCATTTCTCTAGTATGTAAAAATAATTGATAGTTATATTTTGATGAAAAGTCAATCGCAAGTCTATTATATTCTTTTACTAATCTATATAATTTAAGGTCGTCTGAATAATCTTCAATCTTTAGCTTTAGATCGTCTTGAAGAGTTTTTATTCCTATATGTCTTCCATGTATATGCCAATGAGCATTATCACCTAATATTCTAGCTATTTCTTCAGCTCTATGCTCTTTTTCTTTAAGTGTGACTTCGGTATCTGTTTTACTATGAATTGTCCAGTCTTTAAATTTATAATTTACGAGCCATTTTTTTAATAGCGTTACGGTTATATTTCGTGCTTGTTGATAAAAATTTAAATCAGCAAGATTTAAATTTAAAGCCATTTGTAACTCTACTGGACTTATGGGGTTATTAGAATCTTTATTTAATGATTTTTTACATATTGCATCAAATTGATCTAAATACCCTTGTGCAGGAACCCATTGTCCATTAGACAATACTTGAGGATCTATAGGGCCTAATGATGAGGCAAAATTCATATATATTTTGTCGCCAGACATGCAAAGAATAGTACCCGCTGAGTATGCATATTCATGTACAATGAAATATACTTCATCATAGAACCTACGCATCACCTCAACCATTATCTCAGCCATTTCTACACTGCCGCCATTTGTTGTTAAATTGACAGCAAGAGATTTATGTTTTTTCTTTCTAGCTAATTTTTCAAATTCAGTGGTAAAGAATGTTCTGTGGTTAGGGTGAATACCACCATAAAACAAAAAAACATCAGACTGGAGATGTTCTTCTAGTTTAATACAATAATTATTCAAAGCTTCATATGCAACTTTATCAACTGGACCCATTGCATCTCCCTCCTCCCCGCTCCGGCGGGGATTTTCATTTACAGCTCACGTCACGCCACGCCCACACGGTAACTAAACAAGCTGCCAAGTCCAAACGACTTTCCCAATAATGATGTTGTCGTATCCCTCATTAGAAACTTTCTGTGGTTTCCATCTGGGATTGTCTGAATGGAGGATAATATTACCATCCTCATCTTGCATAACTCTTTTAACAACCAAACCAAATGGGGGACGCTGTACAAGGTAAATGCCGCCGTCCTCTAGTTCGTCGTCAAGAGGGATAACACCTACATAAGCCCCTTTTAAGATTGTAGGTTCCATACTGTCGCCAGTAACTTTAACGGCACGAACATCGGGAAGATTATACTGAGGGAGAACAGGGATCATATTTTCTGGAGCGGTAGAAAAAAATTCAGCTGGTAGTCCGGCACCTGCTTCTTCAAAGACAGGTATCTCATGTAAGTTGTCCCCTGTTACGTTTTCAGTAGGAGAGTGACAGGCCATACGACGCATTACAGGATACCTTTCTTCATCCGGGAAAATCACCAATGCCCCCATAGCTGACAATATTTTTGATACCTTATCGAGCCCAAGTTGCTGGGCTTTGACCCCTAAAGCACGCGACAAGTTCGCCTGACTGACGCCACATTTTTGAGCAAATGCAGCTATCTGGCGTTGATCTGAAATGTCCCTCAACCGAGCCATGAGTTTTTCTTCTAGTTCCATACGTTCCTGCATACGATACTGAGGACAAAAAGTCATCTTTCGTAAATGTAATTTTACTTGCATATAGATACGTATATGTATATACTTACGCCATGAACACCGAACTTTTCAGAACTCACTTGCGCGAAAGAATGCAGATTACCCGGGCAACCCAGATAGAAGTCGAAGAAAAGACTGGAGTTTCTCAGGCGTCGATTTCGCGTTTTTTGTCAGGGGCAAGGATTAATTCTGACAACTTGTTCAAGTTATGGGAGTTCATTTACGAGGGGCAATTTCCAGCCGCTCCCAGCACTCCCACCGAACCCGAAGAGGTGAGTCATGGACTGGCCTGATATCGCCGCGAAGGTGGCCTTCTTCGCCCTCATGGGGTTTATTTTCTGGCTTGATCGTGACTAACCCCGCCGCGCACCGCCGGGCCACAGCCTCGGGCGTCGGGTACTCCGCGACGCGGTACGCCCTCCAGCGTATCCGGGGATCCCTATGGATCAGGATGCGGACACGCCAGACGGCACGGTGGCGAGTGATGAGCAGGTGAACGAAAGATTCCATGCCCCCATTAGAGCATGGGTATACACCAAGGAAAATGATCGATGAATACCCAAGATTATAACACGTTGACGGAAGTTATCGAGGCCATGATCGATGAAGGCAAAAAGCCGATCAAGGCCATCGCCGCCGAGATCGGCAAGCCGTATCCGACTCTCAAGCGTGAGCTGAACCCGGCTGACGACGGCGCGAAGCTCGGAGCGGACGCACTACTCGGCATTATGGCCTCCTGTGGCTCAATCGCGCCCTTGGAATGGCTGGCGGACAGGCCCGGTTATGTCGTGAAGCCCAAGGAATGGGCAGAGCCAGACAAGCCGACTTGGGAAGGAGAATCCGTGGACGATACCATATGCTGCGGGAAGATGGTCATGCTCATGCAGGAAAAAGCGCATCCGTCCATCGTCTCCAAGGCTGCGGAAGAATGGAAGGACGAGATAGACCAGACGAACACTCGGTATAGGCGAGATTACAACCAAGCGAGGCAGTAAAATGCCGATCCTGATTTGCCAACAGTGCGGTCGGATGTTTGAAGTGAAACGGTACTTTGCCGAAACCGCAAAGTACTGCTCAAAAGAGTGCAAGGATAAGGCCGCACAGACGCGAGGGCCTCAAAAGTGCAAGTGCTGCGGAAAAGAATTTCCAGCGAAAGGGAATGCAGCTTTTTGCGACAAAGTTTGTGGGTATGCTTTCAGAGCCGGGGTGAGCCGCGAAGAATGGCTTGAAGCTCATCCACAGAGCAATCAGTCAACACTTTTCAAGCGTAAGTGCCATGACTGCGGGAAGCCCACAAACAACTACAGGTGTTCAGCTTGTTGGGAAAAGCTCCGCAGCGAATCTGAAACGGGTGGTATCCCGGAATACCAGGTTATGGGGCAGGCATGGGTATAATAGGCCCGTGCCGTTTGGGTCGGCTTCACCGTGATAGGCGGCGCGTCCTGTGTTTTGCGGACTGGTCGAAAGAGTACGGAGTCCCGGCGTGGACGTCTCGAAACGGGTTCGTCAAAGACGTGAACTTCTGCCGCCTGTACTGCGAGAAGAGGCCGGATATGGTAGTTCAACGTTTAACCAAGGAGTTTTTCTATGAATGAAGGTTTCATTGAAGCATTGCGTCAGGCGCTTCCCCCTACCTTTTCCCGACAGGTTGCGGCGGAAGCCCTCAAGGGCATCTACTCTGCCGGGCGGTTGTGTACTCTCGACTCCATGGGGAAGGGGCCGGGCGGGGTGCGGCTTGGGCGTTGTGTGGCTTATGAGCGCGAATCCTTCCTGTCATGGCTGGAGGGACGGATCAACACGCCTTCCGGCAATAAGCGGCTGGGAGGGTGCGCCTGATGCTCAGAAACACGAAAAGCCGGGGGGTGGAATCCCCGGCTCTCCAGAAAAAGGTATTTGTCTTAGCAGGACAGGAAAACGATAACATCCCCGCCTCTGCCCTGCAAGGTTTTTCGTCCTGATGATGGGCGCTAGCCTTGAGGCAAAAGAAAAGGCCCGATGCGGGAACACCGGGCCAAACATAAAACCAACTCAATGGATGAATTATGATGGAATCTTCGCAGAAAGTCAATGATGAGATTATGGACTCTTTGAGAGAGATAGACAGATTGTGCCGTGTAAGAACGTACCTCATTGAGAGAAATGCCAGCATCTCCAATATCGATGACATCAACTCTAGAATTAAGATAGAGCATAACAAAATTGTCGAGTTGGAGGGGGCAAGCCATGAGAGCGCGTGATATAAAGCCCGGTTTCTTCAAGAATGATCAGCTTGCCGATTGTTCTACGGCTGCACGTCTTCTTTTCCCCGGCCTCTGGATGATGGCGGATAGGGAAGGCCGTCTAGAAAATCGCCCCAAGAAAATCAAAGGCGAAATTTTTCCTTTTGACAATGTAGACGTCGCCTCTCTTCTGGGAGAACTGGAATCTTCGGGACTGATTCGTTTTTACGAGGTGAATGGGCAGAACCTTATCTGGATTCCTCAGTTCAAGAGACACCAAAGTCCCCACAAAAACGAGAAATGTAGCGAACTTCCCGCACATCCTGACGACTTTGCAGCGCATGAATCATCACCAAAACACGACAATTACGGTGTTGCTCCCGAAAAGGATCGAAGTGCTCCCGTAATTTCTGGTCAAATCCCCCTGACTCCCTCTTCTCTGACTCCCTCTTCTCTCTCTCCGAGAGAAGATACTACCCCTGACGGGGTAGTTGTCGACGCCGAAGCCGCCGACGCCTCCCAGCCCGGCGAAAAGCGGCAGGACCATGCCTCGCCAGCCTGCCCCTATGACGCCATTGTCGGCCTGTATCACGAGGCTTTCCCGGAGCATCCCCGAGTTGCAATCGTGAACGCAAAGCGCAAGGGGGCAATGAAGGCCAGATGGACAGAGACCGGAGAGAGGCTGCGAATGCTGAACAGGGACACCTCCGCCGCCGAAAGGCTGGATTACTTTCGGCGGCTGTTTGCAAGGGCTTCCCGGTCTGATTTTCTCACTGGCAAAAAGGCTTTTCGAGATGGGACAGTGTACCGGGTGGATTTCGACAAGCTCATGTCCCCAAGCGGATTTATGGGCGTGATTGAAGGCAAGTACGACAATCGGGAGGTGGCTTGAAATGGCAGTTCAGACGCTTGAACGCGGCATCATGGCCCGCAGGCAGAACGCTCCCGCGCCAAAGCCCGTCATGGCCTCGGAAGCCCGTGCACAGCTTGAGTCCAGCGTTATTGCCGCGACTCTCTCGGGCATGAACCGGGATACCCATTTGCTTGGGGATGTACTCGATATCTGCCCCGCAGGTTGTTTTGTAACGCCAGAAGCTGCGCCGCTTGCCGTGGCTCTCGATTTGCTCCGTCAGTCCGGTCAACGTCCCAATCTCACCGCGTTGGCAACGCAGATGCAATCGCGTTGGGCGAAAGATCCTGAACTTTGGCCCGCCCCGGATATGGCGCGCATGGCTGAACTTTCTACGTCCGCGTGGGGGCTGAAAGGCCATGCCGAGAGTTTGGCCCGAAAGCTTGCCGATGAACATCGCCGGGCGGAACTCCATGCCGGATTGCTCGAAATTGCTGCGGAAGCATCGGTTTACGGCGTGGACTCCGAATACATCGCTGACCGTGCCCGAAAGCTTGTTGAAGCTTCGGGAGGGATTCAGGAAGCCGTAACTATGTCGAACCTCATGGGCCGCATTCGGGCAAAGCTCGATAATCCGCAATCGCTGCGCAAGGTTCAGACTCCGTGGAAAAGCTTGAACAGCGTTTTGCGTGGGGGATTCATGCCGGGGGAATTGATCGTCCTTGCCGCTCGTCCCGGACTTGGAAAGACGGCTTTAGCCGCAAATGTGGCGTTGGGTGCCGCATGGCGCGGAATGGGTGTGCTCTTTGTCTCATGCGAGATGAGCGACGAAAGCCTTGGGCATCGTCTCATCTCCCGCGTAGGGCGTATCGACGGACGGTTTTTCCGTGAAGGGATGGGCGTCACGCCGCAGATCCGTGGAGCCATTGACGCCGCCATAGGGCAGCTTGAAGCCCTTCCCTTGTCCATCGTGGAAAAGTCAACTGTGCCCATGTGCCCCCGCGAAGTCCGCAGGCTGGCGCGGGGCATCAAGGATTTAGGGCTCATCGTAGTGGACTATCTCCAGCTTTTGCATCCTGACGAGAAAAGCACCAGCAGAGAACGAGAAGTTGCGGAGATGTCACGCTCCTTTAAGCAAATGGCCCTTGATCTGCAAGTTCCTGTACTCCTGCTTTCTCAGCTTAACCGCTCAAGCGAAGAAGGCAAGCGGGAACCCCGTGTTTCCGATCTCCGAGAATCTGGAGCGATTGAGCAGGACGCGGACATCATCCTTTTGCTGCACACCCGCGATCTGGACAGGGCTAATGCCAGACCAGACGTGAAATGCATAGTCGGGAAATCCCGCAGTACGGGAACAGGCGCATCGTTCTTGCGTTTCGAAAAAGCTTTTTCTGAGTTTACCGAGGGTGAAGCATGGGCCGGACGTCCTGCGGTACAGGAAAACGATTTGTGATGTGCCCACGGTACTGTGAAATCTTCGGCCCCGGAGCGTGTGCAGGGGTGTTTGACGAAAAGGAGTGTGTGATGAGCACGTACAGGGAAGAATCGTTGCCGGAAACACTGCAAGACATGTCCGACCGTTTCGGAAAGCCCTTTGTCCGGCACATGATTGAACGCTTCGCGGGTATAACTCTTATTATTCCCGCCAAAAGCCGGAAGACGCGGCTAGCTCGGGAATTGTGCACCTTCTTGGGGCAGGATGCCCTTTCCGACTTTCTGCACACCTATGGCGGTACGAGAATCTATATCCCCACTTTGCGCCGGGCGAAGATCCGCGCACGGGACATGGACATCAACGCCGAGCGGGACGAGTTGGCTCGCAAGGGGCTGAGTGAAAGAGCGCTTGTCGCCAGGCTCGCCACGCTGCACGGGCTTTCCGAACGGCAGGTGTGGCGCATTTTAAAACAGCCGAGAACCTCGGACAACAGGGAGGCGGCGTCATGACGGTCTTACGCTTCACCTTGTCCTGCACGCCCACGGCACAGGCCCGAGTCCGCCACGCCGTCCGCTGCGGGCACAGCGTGGCCTACAAGTCCGCCGGGCAGAAGAGCGCGGAAGCCGTGCTTGACGATCTCCTTTCTGCGCGCGCCCCGAAAAAGCCTCTAGAAGGACCTCTCGTGCTCGAATTTGTCGCGGGGATGCCGATTCCCGCATCGACCCCGAAAAAACAACGAGAGGCTATGTTGCGCGGCGAAATCGCCCACACGAAGAAACCGGACTTAGACAACATGGCAAAGCAGCTCAAAGACGCCATGTCGCGCACCGGGTTCTGGGGCGACGACAGGCAGGTGGTGTCCCTGCGTTGCTCGAAATGCTACGCAGCAGTCCCGCATTGGGAGGTAGCCGTGTACACACAGGAGGAAGCGCAATGAATGAACGGAAATTGCTGCTCGGCTGGAAGGCCATCACAGCCTACACCGGAGTTAGCCGCCTCCTCATGATCCGCTACGCCTACCCCGTCCACGACTGCGACAGGGCAACTCATCACGGGTACGGCGTCTGTGCCTATACCGACGAGCTTGACGCCCACAAGGAGGCTACCAGTGCATAACATCGACATCACGATACTTGGTGAACAGGCTCTTGCGGCACTCATGCAGCGGCTGTCGGAAGCACGCGGGAAGCACCCTGTTTTCGCGGAGGGCAAATACCATGCGCTCGGCGTTATCGGGGAGGAGTACCGTGAGCTTGTATACGCCGTTGAGCATGAAACTCCGGAGCGTATCCGCGACGAAGCCCTCGATGTAGCTGTGACCGCACTGCGGCTATGGCTTGGGGAACACAAGGTTGGTGCTCATGAGTGACGTGTGGGTGAGCCAGTTCGAACTGTCAGAGGCCATCGGTGACGTGGGGGCGGTCATCCTCTGCGCACAGTGCGGTGGACGTTCATACTTTATCCCCCGGAAGCCCACAGGTTTTCTTCTGGAGTTGCTTGGTCGGCAGCGTATGGCGGCACTCTGTACAGAATTTTGGGGGATGCAGATCGTCGTGCCCAACCTGCGCCGTGGTGAACCGTTCAAAGGACGTATCCTGTCCCGTCTGGAAGCAGGGGAGAAGCCGGACGCCATCGCCGAAGCCCTTGGCGTGACCACCAGGTACGTCCGTCGGCTCAAAAAGCAGCTTTGCGGGAACCCGGAACCACAGCAGCAATATCGGCTGTTGTAGAATCTTGTTCACGGTGTCCTCCCCCTATTCTCTTGTGCGAGAGTGGACGCAGGAGGATATTTTTTATGGCTGTTCTTCCCTTGCGTCACTTCTCCCCGGTCGAGTTCCGCTGCAAGTGCGGGTGCGGCGCGGGCATGGAGAAGATGGACGCCGATCTGCTCCAGATGCTCGATGAGGCCCGTGATCTGGCGGGTATCCCGTTCCCCCTTTCTTCCGCCTACCGCTGCCCGAAGCACAACAAGGCGGTCGGCGGCGTGCCCACCTCCGCGCACACTCGCGGCTACGCCGTGGATATCCGCTGCGTGGATTCCCATTCCCGTTTCGCCATGCTGCAAGCCCTGCTTGAGGCCGGGTTCCGGCGCGTCGAGCTGGCTCCGACGTGGATCCATGTGGACAACGACCCCGACAAGCCGCGCGACGTGGCCTTTTACCAGCATGGAGGCAAGTACTGATGGAAGCGACCGTGATTGATTTCATCCTTTCGACCTTGATGAGCCTTTCCGCGCAGTATCCCGATGCGGCGTGGCTCGTGACCGCCCTGAGCGTGGTCATGACCGTGTGCGGCCTGTGCGCCGTGGCCACCGCATGGATGCCCGTCCCCAAGGAAAAGAACGGGCTTTATGCCGTCTTCTACCGCTGGGCCCATGCCCTTGCCGCACACTTCGGGCAGAACAAGGGCGCGGTGGCGGACGGCAAGTCCGAAACCGTGAAGGCCGAAGTCAAGGCCGTGACGGGGAAGTGATGTGCGGGCCGTCCTTGAGTTCCTTTCATCGCTCGCCGGGATCCTTAAGCTGTGGCTGCGTCAACGGTACGGCGAACGCCGCGAGGCTGATCGCGCTGCTGTTCGTGATGACGCTGGCGGCGAGTGGGTGCAGCACAGTGGCGGAACCGACCGCCGCGACAAGCCTGGCTCCGCTGACGCCGGGGGCCGTCGTGACGGGTGAGTGGTCCTACACCTACCGGGGCGAGACGTTCACCGAGCCCGGCGAGTGGGTGCACCTGCCCGCAGGCGAGGCCGGGAACCTGCTCCTGTGGATCAAGGGCGTTGAGGCTGGAAGCTGATGGAGCATACACTGGACCATGAATCCCGGCTTTCCCGCATTGAGGCATTGCTCGAAGCGCTCAACCAGCGGCTTGACGACGCGATACTCACGCAACTCCGCGATCATGGAAAACGCATTCGGGATCTTGAGGATCATATCTCGGTTATGGCCGAGACGTGCGCGCGGGAACGCGGGGAGCGGCAGGGCAGCAGGGCAACGGCCATCGCCATCATAACCGCCCTCTCGGGAGTTGGCGGTTGCATCGGTGCCATTGTGGGCCGGATGTTTTGAGAATGCCCTGTGCATGAATGGACACCTATGCGCTCCAGCGTCAGCTTCTTCAGGCAGAACTTCCTCCAACGGAAAAGCTTGTAGGTATGGTGCTCGCCATACACATGGACAAGCGGACCGGAAAAATCCGCGTGCGGCAGGAAACCGTCGCGCAGGAGTGTGGCGTGTCTGCGCGAACAGTGCGCAGGGCCATTGCTGCGCTCGTATCCTCCGGAGTGTTCGTCTCCGTGGCAACCGGACGCTCCTCGGTTTTGGTTGCTGGTTCTGGAAAGAGTACTGGAAGAGTGGACCGGCCACCGGTGTCCTATCAGACCGGTCACGGGTGTCCGCAATTGAAGCGGAAAAGGGCCCCTTGGGAGTATGATTTGGCGCACAGTACGAGGCCCGAGGAAGAGGAGAAACGAGGGCATGAAAGTTTTTTGAGAGAACAGGAAGAACGCAGGCCAAACGGGGGGTGCGACGATGGCGGCACGATTTGATTGGGAATCCATCCGGGCCGAGTACGAAGTAGGGGCGAGCCAGTCCGATCTGTCCAAGCGGTACGGTGTGAGCCGGACGGCCATCCAAAAGCGCATCCGGGCCGAAGGCTGGGTGCAGGATATTTCCGGCACCGTGAACCGCATGGCAGAGGCCAAGGTTGCGGGCGTGGTTGCAGGCTGCAACCCTCAAAAAAAGGCCGAAGCCTTGGACCGCGCCGCCGAAGCCAAGGCCGCTGTCATCACCCGCCACCAGCGGGAGTGGGATCGGCATCAGTCCATTATGGATGAGGCGTTGTCCGAAGGCAGCTTCGACAAGGCCAAGCTCGCCAAGATCACCGCCGAGACGATCAAGATCCGGCAGGAGGGAGAGCGCAAGGCGTGGGGCATCGTGGACAAAGCTGCGTTGGATCATACTTCATCCGACGGTTCGCTGTCTCAGCGTCCGGTGGATCTCTCGCATCTCTCTCCGGACGAGTTGCTTCGCCTGACAAAGGAAGCCTTCAAAACGCCGGATCATGAGTAGCCCAGCCATCCTTTCCGATATCCGGAAGGCGTTGGCCCGGAGCTGTCTCGCGGCCTTCGTGCGCTACACCATGCCCGGCTACCGCATGGGATGGGTGCATGAGGAAATCTGTTCCGAGCTAGACGCCTTCCTTGCCGATGTCGTAGCCGGGCGTTCCCCGCGCCTCATGCTGACCATGCCGCCCCGCCACGGGAAAAGCGAGCTCGCCTCCCGACGTTTCCCGGCTTACGCCTTGGGCCGTTATCCTGATCTATCCGTCATTTCAACGAGCTACGCCGCCGACCTGTCCTCGCGCATGAACCGCGACGTCCAGCGTGTCATCGACAGTCCGGAATACCGGGAACTCTTTCCCGGCACGGCGCTGTACGGCAAGAACATCCGCACCGTGGGGAACGGTTCCTACCTCCGCAATTCAGATATATTCGAGGTAGTGGGGCACGCTGGATGCTACCGTTCCGCTGGCGTGGGCGGCGGCATCACGGGCATGGGCGGGCATATCGTCATCGTCGACGACCCATTCAAAGACCGGGCATCCGCCGATTCCCCGACCATCCGCCAGAACGTCTGGGACTGGTACACGTCCACGCTGTACACGCGCCTCGCGCCCGGCGGGGGGGTTCTCATTATCAATACGCGCTGGCACATGGCCGACCTTTCCGGGCGGCTGCTTGAGGCCGCCGCACGGGGGGAGGGCGACCACTGGCGTGTGGTGGACTTCCCCGCCATCGCCACGGCGGACGAGCCACATCGTAAGGCCGGGGAAGCCCTGCACCCGGAACGTTACCCGCTGAGCCAGCTCCTTGCCATTAAGAAAGCCCTCGGCACACGCGACTGGGAGGCCCTGTACCAGCAGCGGCCTACGCCCGACGGCGGCGCCATTTTCAAATCCGAGTGGTTGCGCTTCTGGCTCCCCAAAGATCTGCCAGAGCAGTTCGACCAGCTCCTTATCTCGTGGGATATGACGTTCAAGGACGGCGACGATACCGACTTTGTTGTGGGGCAGGTGTGGGGCCGCAAGGGGGCCGACCGCTACCTCCTCGATCAGGTCCGGCGGCGCATGGGATTTACGGATACGGTCGCCGCGTTCCGGGCGCTCGCCGCTAAATGGCCCGGCGCAGCCCGTAAGCTGGTGGAGGATAAGGCCAACGGCCCGGCGGTTATCGACGCGCTGAAACATGCTGTGCCTGGTATCATCCCCGTGGAGCCGGACGGCAGCAAGACGGCCCGGGCCCATGCCGTGACCACGTTCTTCGAGGCCGGGAACGTCCTGCTCCCGCACCCTGAGCATTGCCCGTGGGCGCGGGAGTACGTCGCGGAACTGACACAGTTCCCCGGTGCGCCCCACGACGACCAAGTGGACGCCACAACACAGGCGCTGCGTGATTTCGATACCAAGCGGCCCATGTGCATCAACCCCGCCATCCTCAATCATCCACGTATGGGAAGGAGAATATAAATGAATGTAAAGAGTTAGAGTCCTGCTTCTTGACATCTTTCCTTCACAAAAGGGTTCTCGTTACCTTGTAGTCTTTCAATACGTCTGGCCCGCGTGCATTCCCACGCATCAACCGGATACATCTTGTCCCATGCGTCCATGAGCTGCGTCTGCTGGCGGCTCATGCGGTAGCGCGGGGCATAGGCGTCGGCCATATACTTGTAGGTCCGGGCAATCTGTCCCCTCGCTCTGATAGGCGGCTCGGCCCTGCGGTCGGCGATCTTCATCCCGCAGCTTCCGAAGTCCGGCTCCTCGCCCGGCAACATCTGAAAGTTGTAGTTCTGGCGTAGGGCATTCACCGCGCCGATGGCCGGATACAGATTGTACAGGTCAGCCTGCATGAGCCTGTATTCCCGGCTGACCTTCTCGGCGCACTTGCGGCCTTTGAACGCCTTTCCCCTGTTGTCCACGCACTGCGCGTCGCCCTCGCGCCACTCCGCGAACGCCTGCCCGAAGTTCTCGGCGGGGACCACGTGTTCCCATTCCACCTTCCCGGCCCGCTTCTCGTGCTTCGCGGCAGTAAAACCCTCCGGCAGGGTGACGTTCTTCTTCTCGTCGAACGCCGCCCCGCAGTAGAGCGTGATCCGATGGTCATAATAGACCTGCCGTTCCAGCGTCTTCTTGGCCTTGCTGAACGAATCGTTCCATTCGTTGCCCGCGGCCTGCGCCTCGGACGTCATAACCAGCGCGGCCAGCAGAAACACCATGATGCTTTTGTACATGCGGATACCTCCCTAAAGGTATCCATGTATATAGATTAATCTATATTGATACAATATGAAAGGTGTCCCACAGCCAAGCCCCCCGAACCTTGTTCACGGTGTGTTTTCTTTTTGGCTCGTAGCATTATGGGCACATGAGCAAGAAGCGCACTTATCGACACGCCACCTCCATACCTCAAGTGCAACCGTCGCGCCGTCTGAATCTCTCCCCGGACGTGCGCGGCGGCCTTGCTCAGCCTTTGCCGCCTACGCCCGACGACATCAGCAGGCTGTACGGCCCAGCGAAGACGCTCGGCGCGCCCGAAGAGGTGCAGCTTGCGATGGATGCGCGGCTTGCGGATTCCGGCGTCTATTCCCTGCTTCAACACTCGCTTGAGCTCGGATTCGGGATTGCCCCTCAATTCATGGGGTACGGCGTCCTCCAGAATCTTGCCCAGAACGGATTGATCCGTGCCTGTGTCGAGACGGTATCGGACGATATGACTCGAGCGTGGATTGAGTTCAAGCGCGAAGGGGAGGGCGGCGACGAATCATTGCTCACCGACCTTGCGCAGGCGTGCAAGAGGTTCGCACTGCAACGCCTTTTCCATGAGGCGACCGAGCTTGTGGGGTACGAGGGCGGGGCCTTCCTTTTCATCGACACCGGAGCAGTCGGGGAAGAGCTGGAACGCCCGCTGAACGTCAGCCCGTATTCCGCCGAACTCAGGCCCGGCGGCGTGCTGCGCTTCGTCGTCATCGACCCCGTGAACGTCTTCCCCGGAGACTACAACAGCCTTTCGCCGCTTGAGCCGGACTACTTCCGCCCGCGCTGGTGGTGGGTGCTCGGGCAGCGGGTGCACGCCTCGCGCCTCATCCGATTGGTTGCGAACGAATGCCCGGTGCTGCTGCGGCCCGCCTACAATTTTTTGGGCATCCCGCAGGCGCAGATCCTCTGGGATTACGTCCTGCATTTTCAGGAATGCCGCGCCGCCGAAGCCCGGCTACTGACCAAGTTTTCGCTGACCGTCTTCAAGACGAAGATGGAAGACATCCTGTACTCAGCCGGGGGCACCGCTCAGATCGATACCCGCATCCGGTACATGATTCAGACCATGACCAATGACGGCGTGCTTGCCGTCGACAAAGAATCGGAAGACGTGGTCAAGCTGGAAACCCCGCTTTCAGGCGTGACCGACATCGTGCGCCAGTCCCTTGAAATCCTCGCCGCCCTGAACCGCACTCCGGCGGTCAAGCTGCTTGGCATCAGCCCGTCAGGGTTCAATGCCACGGGCGAATCGGACATCCGCAACTACTACGACCATATTACGAGCCAGCAGGAGAAAGTCCTGCGCGACGGCATCAAGAAGGCGCTCGACTGTATCCAGCTCTACCTGCGCGGAACCATCGACCCTTCCGTGACTTTTGACTTCGCGCCCCTCGGCGAAGAGGATAGGGCGGCCCTTGCGACGCTCCAGAAGACCAAGGCCGACACCATCGCCGTCTACATGGATCGGGACATCATCTCTCAGGAAGAAGCCCGGCAATCCCTTGCCAGTGACCCGGACAGCGGCTTCTCCGACATCGACCCGGCGGAAGTGCCGCAGGGCAATGGAATGCCTGATGCCCTGCCGGAAGCCGGGGAAGAGGGCTTGATGCCCGACATCGACGATGTGGACAAGGCCGGGGCCGTCTACGACGCCGCGTGGGACGAGGATGTCTGGCGTACCGCCGAGAACGGCAAACGGTATCAGATCGACACTGAAACCGGAGAGATCAAGAAGGGGAACGTGGGGCAGAAGTCATGGAATTCCGAACAAAAGCAGCACGAACGCAGGGATCGTATGGAAGATGCTCTGCGGGAAATAGCCAATGGGCGTCCGGAATCAACGATACCGCATCTCCGAAAGGATCTTGAACGCTATGGGGGCACAAACGACGTCACTATTGTCAAGGGAGATGCAAGGAAAGGTCTTGTCCATATTGCTGACCGACATGGACACGCGGCTGTTGCCCATGTGCTGGAAGCTGTCGCCAACGGGGAAATAGATAGGTTCGTTCCGGGAAAGCAGACTGTACATATCCGCAAAGACGGCTATGAGGCCGTGCTCTCTCTTGAGGAGAACGGTAGGAAAAAAACATGGTTATTGACTGGATTTGATCTTCCCGGAGCGGGACAAAAAAAGAGGCCCACGGGTGACAGCGGCAAGGTTTGTACAAGACACGCTTCTACGCAGGCCGGGCCTATTCTTAGTCGTCCCGACATGGGAGCCGTAAGCCTCTTTAAAGACAGGATACTCCATCTCATGGAGCAAGTAAAGCCGGTGGAGATCCCGCGTGGCTAAAACCCTTCGAGCCATCAAGCCCAACGCGGGCATCCGGGCGAAATACCGCAAACGGCTGGTGTCCCTCCTCGACGAAATGCAGCGTTCCGTCGTGTGGTGGATACGCGCTGAGTATCGGCAGCAGGAAACTCGGATAGCACAAGATGCATCCCCGGCGAGTGACCTGCAAAACCGCCTCAAGCGCCTGTTCCGGTACTGGACGAAGCGGTGGAGGGAAAGCGCGGAGAGTTTTGCACGGGAGTTCGTGGGCAGTACGAGGCGGCGCACGGAAGCCAGCATGAGGCAGGCCCTCAAAGATGCGGGCTTCACGGTGAGGATGGAGGGAAGCAGGGCCATGAGCGACGTGGCGCGGGCCCTCTTCGAGGAAAATGTCAATCTCATCAAATCCATTCCGCAGCACTATTTCACGGAAGTGACGGGGCTAGTACAGCGTTCCGCCAGCATGGGCCGGGACGTGGAGTTCCTCGCCGACGAACTGCACAAGCGGTACGAGATCACCCGGCGCCGGGCAGAATTCATTGCCCGCGACCAGTCCAATAAGGCGACCGAGGCCCTTAAGCGGGTACAGGACAAGGAACTCGGCATCACCGAAGGCATCTGGGTACATGTGCCGGGAAAGAAAACGAGCCGCCATACCCACCAGCTCATGAATGGGAAAAAGTTCGTCATCACGGAAGGTCTTTACGACTCTGACGTGAAGCGCAAAGTGCTTTGCGGTGAGCTTCCGGGGTGCCAATGCACGTACCGGGCCGTTATTCCTGAATTTGGAGACTAGTCTATGTATCAAAGTAAAGGCGTCACCTTCGACGCGGCTCCCTCACAGCGGGAAACCGACGAGAACGGGTTCCTGCACGTCGGGGCGTCGCACATCACGAAAGCGACGGTGAACCCCTATTACGGGCGGGAGATTCCGGGCTGGCAGGAAGCCGGGCTTGACCCCGAGGCTGTCTATTACGGGCTTCGTGACCCGGAAGAACTTCAAGCATCGCTTGAGACATGGGCCGGGCTGCCGCTGCACATTGAGCACCACATCGACAGTGCGGAAGAGCCGCAGAAGCTCACCCGCGTGGGCGCGGTGGGCACGGGCGCGGTCTGGAACCCGCCGTATGTGGATGCGCCGCTGACCGTGTGGGATCGGGCCGCCATCGACGCCATCGAAGACGGTTCCTTCCGGGAACTCTCCTGCGCCTACCGCTACGACCCGGATTTCACGCCGGGCAGCTACGAGGGCACCCCCTACGATTTCATCATGCGGAACATCCGAGGCAACCACGTCGCGCTGGTCGAAGAAGGGCGGGCCGGTCCGGACGTGGTGGTGGCGGATTCTCATCCAACTTCAACGAAAAAAGGAACGCTTATGGGCACGTTTAAGAAATGGTTCCGGGGCGCGCAAGACGACAACCCGGACATCGAAAAGCAGGAAGTGGAGCTTGCGCAGGCCATCATCGACCTGCACAAGGTCGACCCCGTGACTGGCGAAATCGTGGATATCACCGAAGACGAGGACAAGGCGGAGGAAATCCGTAAGCTCATCGGTGAACTGTCCGCCAAACTCGACCCCGAGGACGTCAAAAAACTGACGGACTCCCTCTCCGATCTGGCCTACTCCAAGGCCACGGGTGATGAGAAGCCGGAGAAAAAGGAAGCGATGGACGAAGAAATCAAGAAAGCTATGGACGCCTGCGGGCTTGATGCGGAAGACCCCGCCGAGTCCCGCGCCTTTGCCAAAGGCGTGAAGTACGGCGAGGAACTGGAGCTCAATCCGGACGAACGCAGGAAGCTCGACCGTGAGCATGAGTCCGAGGGTATGAAAAAGGCTATGGATGCCTGCGGCCTCGACGCCGAGAACCCGCAGGAGAGCAAAGCCTTTGCCGAGGGCGTCAAGTACGGTGAGGAGCGGATCCGGAACCCCGAGGAACGGAGCAAGCTTGACCGGGAACACGAATCCGAGGACGAACGCCGCGAACTCGGCAAGGACGAGGACAAGGACGCGGCCATTAAGCGCATCCTCGATTCCGTCCCCGACCTCACACCGGAGCAGAAAAAGAAGCTGACCGACTCCCTCGCCGATCTCGCCTATTCCCCCGCGACCGGAGATGAAGCCCCGGACGACAAGGGAGCCGCTCAGGACAGGGCATTCCGCCGCCGTGGTCCGCGTCCTCTCACCGCAATGGACGCCGCCCGCATCAAGGCATCCGCAGTCGCCGAAGCGCAGGAGCATATGCGGAACCTTACCCGTGCCGTGCGCGACGTGCGCGGGCTGGTGGGCGAACTTGACCCGTTGTCCTTCGACTCCGCGTCCGACGTCTACGGCTACGCGCTGGAGCAGCTTGGGGAGAATCCCCGCAAGTATCCCCGGCAGGCATGGCCCGGTATGATCGATATCCTCCGCAAGCAGAAGGCGACACCTTCCGTTGCACGTGACGCGGCCCCCGTCGGGCGCATGTCCGGCAGCTTCGCCGGTCTTTCCAATATCACCATTGCAGAATAGGAGGCACACCATGCCTTTGCAGTCCCAAGTCAATCTTTCCGTCGCTCCCGGCGTTGCGGGCGATAAAGCGACGCCCGACCAGAGCATCTACACCCCGCTCAACCCTCTGGCGGCGGTGGCCCTCCCTGTGGGGCGCTTCGTCTTCCCTGTCGTGGATTCCGGCGTGATCGACAACACGCGGGCCACCAACGTCGCGGGCACCGCCACAGCCGTGCTCGGCTTCGTGGAGCGCGTCATCAACTACGTGAACTATGAACTGCTTTCTGACGGCACCCTGACTGTCCCGGCAGGCTCGAACCTCACCGCGGCTGTGAAGGGCGACTATTGGGCCGTTTCAACGACCAAGGCCACGGTGGGGCAGGCCGTCCTTGCCTCCACCGCTGACGGTTCAATCAGCACCGGGACCCCCGACGGGACGCACCTCGATACGGGGTGGGTCGTCAAGACGCCAGGTGAAATCGGGGAACCGATCATCATCAGCAATTGGGGACAGGCCGCAGCGTCGGGATCCGGCGGCGACACCTCGAACCTGATGCAGAAAGATTTCAGCAACGCCACCGGAGCGCTCGGCGTGGCCAACGGCGGAACTGGCGCAACCACTGCGGAACAGGCCCGCACCAACCTCGGCGCAGCCGCCGCCGGAGCGTAGGAGGTACTACATGAATCCGACTTTTGAACAGGCCAAGCGCTACGGCTTTATCTTCCCGGGCGCCCGCATGTGGGCAACCCCGGAGAACCGCGCCCGCATTGCGCAGGACGCCGCGCTCATCACTACTCCGAACACGACCGTCCCCGCCGAGCTTCTGGCGTATATCGACCCGATGGTCATCGAAATCCTGACCGCGCCCCGGCGCGCCCGCGAAATCTTCGGCGAAGAGAAGAAGGGCGACTGGACGACCCCGTACATGAAGTGGCGCGTCGACGAAATGACCGGAAAGACCGAGCCGTATTCCGACTATGCCAACGGCACGACTTCGGGCGTGAACTCCGAATGGCAGACCCGCGTGCAGTACGTCTTCCAGACGTCCATCACCTACGGCGACTTTGAAGTGGACATGTCGAGCACGGCGAAAGTCAACCTCGCTGCCTCCAAGCAGCGCGCGGCGGCCAACGTCATCGACATCGACCAGAACCGTTTCTACCTGCTCGGCGTCGCCGGGAAGGAAATCTACGGTATCCTCAACGATCCGAACCTCCCTGCTGCGATCACCGCAGGGGCCACGGGCACGGGCGGCTCCACGAAATGGGCCGACAAGACCACGGTGCAGATCTACAATGACGTCCTCGCCCTGTTCGCGCAGCTTTCCGAGCAGTCCAGCGGCCTCATTGACAAGGACACGCCCCTCAAGCTCTGCCTCTCCCCCGAACTGGCCGTTCGCCTCGGCGCGGCTACCGATTTCAACGTGTCCGTGCTGGATATGTTGAAGCGGTACTTCACCCGCATTGACATCGTGACCGTCCCCGAGCTGCACAGCATGACCGCCGGGGAAACCATGTTCCTCATCGCCCCCGAAGTGAACGGGCAGCGATCCGGCACGCTGGCCTTCGGAGAAAAGATGCGTGCCGGACGCGTCGTGCCCGACCTGTCCAGCTTCCGCCAGAAGTTCGTCGGCACCACCTACGGCGGTATCGTGCTCATGCCCTTTGCCTTTGCCCAAATGACTGGAGCCTAGTCCCATCCTTCCCTCCATGCGAAAGCCCCAACCGCCTGTTTAACGGTTGGGGCTTCTTTGCATCTTTGGGCTCTGCTCAGTAATGATAACTTCTGTCCTCTACATGCAAAAAGTAAGCAGAAATGCGCCTCGGTGTTCTGATAGTCGTTCTTTGACAAGGGAATAGGGAAAGGATAGAAAACCGCTGTGGGGCACTCTCCTGAAAGGAGGGTACTCCATGCGACACTTCCTCCGGGACGTCGCTGTCCAAGTGATTGGCGGCGTCATTGTGGCTGTGGTGATTCGGTTCATGCTGAACCAATAACGCAGTTGCCCCGGTAGGAGGTGCGAACTCCAACCGGGGCGCAAACTTGAGATGATCAATCTCGGGAGGGTGTCCCACGGGGCGGCAGGTGTGTCACCACTTGCCGCCCTTCCTTTTTTCAATAGCCATTCCCGTGCTCGGGGTCAAGGGCTATCCTAGCATCAACCTGTTCGCGGTCTTCGCGGCACGGATGGCCGCTCTCATTTCCGAGATTCCCGCGTCAATCCACGTCTGGGCGTTGTACGAGTTGGACTGTAGGATGCCGAGAAGCGGATCCTTCGAGATGTTCTGCTGGGAACATACCCGGTTCAGCAGTTCGGGATAAGTGCTCTCCTTGACGCGCAAGAGCTCGTTGACGAATCGGTGGAGCCGGGAGCGGGTTTCCCCCGCGAATTCGATCCATTCCTCTTCGAGGCGGTCGAGGGCCGCGATGCGGGCGGCGTAGACGCTGGAGGCGGGAAGCGCAGGGTACGGAATCGCGGATTCCGCCGTGGGTATGGCATTGATGGCGCGGACACGGACGGAAAGCAGGAACTCGCGGGCCTCGGGCATAAGCCGGGCCGGGAGCTGACTGTATTCCGCGATGCGGAAGTGGCGGTTGTGCTTCGCCCATATCTCGGCGCGGGCCTTGCCCTGCACGGCGGCGGGGTATGTCGAGAGCTTGGCGTCTACGATGAGCTTGAGCTCGGCACGTTCCGCCGCACTGATCAGCTCGTCGTTGAGCGTCACAGGCTGTTCAACGGGCACCCTGTCGCCGTACTGCTCGATGACGTCCAGCACCCACTTGCGGAATGCCTTTGCTACCGGAGTCCGGGCGAACATGGCGAGGAGGTGGCAGCCGCGAAGTGAGAAGATGCGGGCGCGACCCTCAGCCCCGTTTTGGGGCTGTGCGGTAATTTCAACTAGTTGCGTCATGTCTGGCGTGAATTCATCGGCGTTATTTCGGTAAAGACGCGAAACTTGATTTTCGCGTCCATACCCAAGAGCTCGTGCGAGTTCTGTAGCGCGAATCCAAGGCTGATTGCCGCGAGTTATGGGGGAGAAAGTGAAATCGTTGAAGCAAAGAGAATGAGACATAACCAACTCCTACTGTTAAGAGTTGGCATCGCCGATGAATGACGATGCCGGGTGTTCATCACCGCCAGTAGGAGCGGCTCCCTGCCTTTAGCTTACGCTTGGACATATCAGGGACACCCGGCATCAGGAAGATGCAAGTATAGCAGAAAACCAAAGTCAAAAAGAGTCTTGACTTCGGCAAAAGGGCACAAAAAGAGCCATACTATCGGGTGGCGTTGTCCGCCTACTGTTGGTGTGATGAGCACCGTAGAAAAAAGACAGCACAAAACGCGAAAAATGTAAAGAGAAAAGCAGTGGCGTTGCCCGCATCTGGATGTTCTTCATCTGCATTGGCGGACAACGCCACGTTGGAAAGTTTTACTTGTTATCGTATTTCAAGGCCGTAGCCCGGATTCGATCCGCAAAGGGGATAATATCTTCCAGTTTTTCGATGTCTTCCTTTGCGTCCTTATTCTCCCCATCAAACAGTCCGACCCTCCACTGTTTTCCGTTGAAATACAGGCGGCACAGAGGCTTGAGCCTGTTGTCGTCAAGAAGGATGGAGCAGTAGCTGATGCTGTCCCGCATGGCTACGCGCCCCGGATCAACGGTGCCCATCAGAAGCGATTTGACAAGGTAATACGCCTCTTTTTCTTCCTCGGTGGTGACTATACGCGAATCCTGCTCTTTTCCTTGTGGGGTATCTTCGGACTCTATCTCTACAATTTCCGGTTTCTGCTGCGTCATGGCATTTTTCAATCGGTCGTTGATGCGGTCGTTGATGAACTGGTCAAGCGCAGCGGTAAGGATTGGAGTGAAGCGATCCAGAACGTTTTGCGTGATACGCCCATCATACGTCTGTCCGATGAAAAAGCGTGCGAAATCTTCGTGGGGCGTTTCCATTTGTTCGGACATGAGGCGTTTGAACTCTCGGTTGTACTTGAGTTCGTTTGCCGCGCTCATGCAGGCATCCCGATCAAACTTGCCTTTTGCCAACTTGCGCAGTTCCGGGAGCAACATTTCATCCATATCGTCAAGGACGAACTCCATATAGGGCTTGCTGTCCATTTTGTTGGCTGTTTCAAGATCGGAATAGAACCGGTAACGGTTGCCGTCCGTCAGGATGGCAATGGGGGCTTCCGTCCCGTGGAAGTAAAGCTGTAGCTGGTTGCAGTGCTTCATGTCGAGAGACGTGCCCAAAGCCTTGCACTCCAGAAGAAGGATAGGCTTGCCGTCCACAAGAATCGCATAGTCCACGCGGGCGTCCTTATATTCGCCGATGGGGGCTGAAAATTCGGGCACGACTTCCGCAGGGTTGAAAACGTCGTATCCCAGGGCCGCGATGAAAGGCATCACCAAGGCGTTTTTCGTGGCCTCTTCGGTCTTGAGGCTATCTCCCAGATTCTTTACCTTTTTCGACAATTCAGCAATTCTTTCCGAAAAATCCATTGCACTCCCCCTTAAAAAATCATGTATTGAGGTTATTTCTGTAACTCTTTTAGATAATTGGGAACATATTCATGGACAGACTCTTTTCCGGGAATTTTCATTGAGATCATATCCCCTTTTTGTCCTTTTCCATAAGCGCGGGCCGTAACAATTTTTACGGCTCCATTCGCATCAAAAAAGTTTTCCAACGCACGGATACCCGAATTTGAAATTCTGCGGGTATCCATTTCGTTAAGAGGACTGGGGAAAACCAAAGCTATTGCGCACCAATTCTTTGAATTTTTTTCAAAAACCAGTTTATAGCCCCCAAGTTTGGAGTACGTAGGTAAGGATTTCTTTATGAAAGTCTCAATGTCTTTCTGCGTCCATGTATAATTGTATTCGGGGGCCTTTGGTCGGCACTCTTCGTGCCCAATGCGCCAGAAGGTATCGGCTTGCTCCCAGTCTTTGACTGTTTTAATTTTTTCACAGTCAGGGCTTAAGTTTTTTGCTCTATTTGTGGAATTGGTATTTTGGGGCGCGATTCCTTCTGGGTGCCTTGAGTTGAGCCATGCCCCTGCAACTACCAAGCAAACGAATAGAACCAGTAATTTTTTTGCTTTGCTTGGCTTTTTTTTGTTTTGCTGTGCAAATGGGGTTGGTTTTCCACGCTCTTGGGCCAATTGTTCATCAAAAAGGTGTGCGCGGATAACCTCCATCATGGGGCTATTCACCTTTGCCAATGCCTTATTTCCATTTTTGAACTCAATAATGACGGTAGACTCAGTCGTCTTGCCTCCAGCTACCGCACCCGCAACCGCTCCGATGCCTCCAAGCAAGACGCCGCCGACAAGTGCGCCTCCCAAAGTTCCGCCGAGCTTTTTGACCGATTCTTCATTGGCTACTTCGCAAGAGGCAATACTGGAAAGAAAAAGTTCCTTTGCTCCAAACATTTTTGAAGAGCAACGCAACTGGTTTTTATTTTTAATGTAAATATATTCTTCTTTCCCGTAGTCCCCTGCCAGAAATTTGATGTAGGTAGCCATACATCATCCCCCTTATTATAGATGAGGCTATCATGGCATAGGCCGTTCCAAAAATCCACCGCCGCCGCCCTCCGCCCCGAAAGGGGCTTTTCCTTTGCCTGTACGAACCTTGTTCACGGTATCTGCCCCGTTGTCCTGCGGGCTATCCTTTTTCAATGTGCTGTATTGGCACGTAAGGAGGTAGCGCATGAACGCAATGGAACTGAAAAGGGGATTTCATCTTGCGGTTGAAGATTCCCGCATCATCCCCACCGGGAACGGGGTGTTTATCGAATATGACGGTTTCTTGAGCAAAAAGATGGAGGGGCTGAGGGCACTCCTCATTCAATGTTACCCCGACGCGGCAACACGTTTTCCAGAAGCGTTTGCACATCGCTATTCTCAGGATGAAATTGCAGAGCATAGTCGTCGGTTACGCGAGCAACGAACAGAAAAGACAGGTTTCCGAGAACCCTGCTGAGGTCGCTCTGGATCTGCTGTGCATGAGGCCCGGAGAGGAGCAGAAATAAGCCGGGGCGGATCGGAATATACCCGGCTCCATACATGCGGTTGAGCTCCTCCCTTTCATTGGAGGCTTCGCCGGGCTGTTTTTCATAAGCTACAAGATAGGACATATTCCCCTCCCTGTTTTTCCCAAACCGGCACACAATGGAGGGGATGTCAAGAATGATTTCAGGGCATCATCCTGAAAAAGGAAGGTCCGCATGTACGTTGAAAATACCAATTATTGGGTTGAGGTTGTGTTGCGGCAGTTAAAGGGGTTTGTCCCCAAGGGCGAGCCTGTCCATTTTCACATTTGTTTTTCCATGGTGGGGGGGGAACCCACGATAGATTTCACGGCTGTTCAGGTTTTTGATGAGGAAGATCAACTACAACCTCAAACCGAACCCGCGATGTGCTAGAATCGGATGTTTCCCGGTGCCCATCCGCCTTCAGACTCGCGGCAATCACGGCCACGCCAAAACCGCCTCCAGCCTTGCCAGACTTGCTGGCCGTAATGGCAATATCAAAAGCCACGGTCTGCAATTGGGTTTGGGAATGAAACGCTTCGGGGTTCTTGATCCGTTCAGGGCCATTTTCTTTAGCATGGTAGTACGGATTAATGAGCGCCCCAGAGCCCCGCAACCGCGTCTGCGCGCCGTGGATGCCCTCGGCAATCTGGCACAGCGTTTCTTCTACAAAGCTCTTCAAGTCCATCATTATGGCGGCTCCTTGCTTTCCGAGTAGGACGCCATAACGCATGTCCCATGTCAAGCGCCAGAGGTGAGAGAGCTTTTCCCGAACCTTGTTCACGGTGTGCCCCCACGCCGCCATGCGGCATCATCTCCAAAACACTATGGAGGTGCAGCGATGGAAAATTCCCCCCTGGCTCTTTTTGAACATGAAAAATTCGGTTCCCTTCGCGTCGTCAGAAGTGATCAGGGGGCCCAGTGGTTCGTGGCGAAAGACGTGTGCGGGTGTCTCGGGCTGGATACCAGTAACCTTTCAAAAATGTTGGATGAAGACGAGCTTTCGACCTACCCCGTACAGTATACGGATCAGGTCAGGAATCTTTCCGTCGTATCCGAACCGGGCCTGTATTCCCTCATCCTGCGTTCCCGCAAGCCCGAAGCCAAGGCGTTCAAGCGGTGGGTGACGCATGAGGTCATCCCCTCCATCCGCAAGACGGGCGGCTACCTGATAGCCAAGCCGGACGATACCCCCGAAGCCATCCTTGCCCGCGCCGTGCTGGTCGCGCAGGACACCATCAGGCGCATCGAAGCCGAGCGCGACGAGGCAATCCGCACCAAGGCCGAAATTGGTTCACGCCGCGAGGCCACCGCAATGGCAACCGCCTCCGCAGCCGTACGCAAGGCTGCGGCTCTTGAGAACGAACTTGGGCGGGGCAGGGACTACAAGTCCGTGAAGGGCATCCCGTGGTTCCTTGACGTCTTCGCAGATACGCCAGCCGCGTACTCCGTCGCAGGACGCAAGCTTTCCGATATGTCCCGCCGTATGGATTACGAAATCCGGGAAATCGAGGACAGCCGTTTCGGGAGCGTGAAGGCGTACCACGTCGACGTGATCGAAGCCTTCCGGCTGGCCCTGAAAAACGACCTGAACATGCTGGGCAAGTACCGCCTTCGCCGTGCCGCATAGCCGAACTTTGTTCACGGTGATTTCGTCCCGGCTCTTTTGCCATGATGACCAAAACAACGGAGGGATACAGAGATATGGCCAGACCCAAAAAGAATACCGCCCCGGAAACAACGCAGGCGACGAAGACGGATACCGTGATGGTCGCCTTGAACCGGACGACCGGGATCACGTTCCCCATGCCCGACGGACGCAAGGTGCTCATCGAAGGCAACGCCGCCAGCCTGCGCGGAAAGGAAAAGGGCGTGCTGCCCGTGGGCGCGTTTGGGCTGACGCGGGTGAACGCCGACGATTGGGCATACATTGAAAAGACCTATGGTCCGCACATGGAAATCTTCAAGTCCGGGCTCATCTTCGCGCAGGCGCGCAAGGCCGACGCCGTGGACGAGGCCGACGAAAGGGCGGAACTGCGCAACGGGCTGGAGCCCGTGGATGTGGAGAACGACCCCAAGGCGCAGACCGAACCGCTCCAGAGCAAGGCGGGGTTCTAAACCGTGGCTGTTGTTGTCTTTGCCCCGCAGGAGTTCCGGGAGGCCTACCCGTGCTTCGTCGATCCGAAGACCGGGCAGCCCCTCCTGACCGATGCACAGCTTCGGCAGGCATTCGACGTCGCCTGTCTGCTCTTGGACAACACAAACTCATCCCCGGTTCCTTATGATCCGGCCCACGGCGTCATGATCCGCAAGACGCTGCTGTATCTCCTCGTCTGCCATCTGGCGACGCTGGCCTTGTGGCCGATGGGGCAGGCCGGGCCAGTGGCCTCGGCGACGGAAGGAACTGTCAGCATCAGCTTCTCCGTGCCCCAGGACACCGGGAAAGCCTTTTACGCGCAGACGCCGTGCGGACAGACGTTTTGGCAGGCCATCCAGCCCTATGCCGTAGGCGGGCGCTACTATGCCGCCCGGTATTGGCATCCGTGGGGGTAATGGTGTCCGGAGAACTCGAAAAGCTGCTCAAGCGGTACATTACCCCCGATATCGTCGTGAAGGCCGGGGTGCTCGAAAATGCGACGCGGGGCGAAGGTGGTACCCCAGTCGCGGAGTATGCGGCGTACAACGAATACGGCGCAACAATCGAAATCCCTGAGCGGACGCAAACCTTGTACTTCAAGCGGAAGCGTGACGGCAGCGTCGGGAATCGGTTCGTGAAGAAGGGCAAAAGTGATTTTGCGCAGGATGCGTCGGTCAAAGCCCACACCGTCACCATCCCCTCCCGGCCTTTCCTGCGCTCGACGCTCGATGCCAAGGCAGACGCATGGTGTGATAACCTTGCGGAAGCATTGGAAGCCGGACGGACTCCGAAAGAGGCGATGCGGCTTGTGGGACGCCGCATGGCAGACGACATTCAGGCAACGATCAAGAGCAATATGCCCCCGGACAACGCCGAATCCACCAAGCGCCGCAAGAACGCCAAGGGCGCGGGAAAGGGGACGCTCATCGATTCCGGAAGCCTGCTCAAGTCCATCGATTACGAGGTAGTCAAAAGATGAATCTCCATGAACTTGTGCGTCCGCTTATCGGCATCGTGAACCCTTTTCAGTCGGTCGTGATTCTCGTCTCCACAGGCTTCACCGTAAACGCGCAGTATGAGCAGGTCCCGGCATGGGCCCCTGCCGTGGAAGTCATGGCGCAGCCGCAGCCTGTCGCCGACAAAACGCTGCAATTCCTCGTGCAGCAGCGCCAGAACACGATCTGGCACGACTTTTATCTTTCAGGGGACTGGTCGGCCCTTGATCGTCCGGCGGAGCAGGGCGGCGATCTTCTCTACTGGGATGGCGCCGAGTGGCAGGTAGATCAGGTTCTGGAGCGCTGGAATCCCACGGCGGGCTGGACGAAAATCCGGTGCGTGAAACTCAGGGAAATCGCGCCGCCGGAAGTCGGGGCCACGGAACCGCCCAAAGGGGGAGACGATGAGTGACGGCATCCTCGTGCAGGCCCTCGGCGATTTTTGTAAGCGTTACCTCGGCGATTCCGCCGTCGTGGTGCGCGGCTACGTCAACCGTGTGAGCAAGCCGAAGACCAAAAGCTACGTGCTCGTCACCCCGATGACCATGACGCGCCTCTCGACGAACCTGCACCAGACCGAGTGCGGCGGGGAGGCCATCGTGCAGCCGCAGCGCCGCCGTGTCCAGCTTGACGTCTACGGCCCGACCGCCGCCGACCGTGCCCAGACGCTCGCAACGCTCCTGCGCGACGGCGTCGGGTGCCGCTTCCTGCAAACGTACGGGATTGCCCCCCTGTACGTCGAAGACCCGCAGGACATGACACAGGCGGAGGGGGACGAGCAGTACAACCCCCGCTTCATGCTCAATGTGCTGATTCAGGCGAACCGCGTTGAACACGTTGAGATGGATACTTTTACCGACGCGGAACTTTCCGTGCATCCGCTGGCATAGCAAAAGGAGGGCGCAATGAGCGTCAATGCCGACAAACTGGTTCAAATCATCCCCCGCATCATCGAGGGCGGCACGCCGGGCCTGACCTTCGCCGGGCTCCTGCTTTCGCAGTCCGAGCTTTTGCCCGCAGGCCGGGTCGTGCAGTTCGCCAGCGCGCAGGCTGTGGCGAATTATTTCGGCTCGCTTTCGGAAGAGGCAAGCATGGCTTCCATGTACTTTTCCGGCTATGTGAACACGACGAGCCTCCCGGACAAGATCTTCTTTGCCCGGTACAACGGCGAGGCCGTGGGCGCATGGCTGCGCGGCGCGAAGTATACGGGCAATCTCGCCGCGTTGCAGGCCGTCACCAACGGCGCGATGGTTATTTCCATCGACAACACGCCGCACACGCTTTCCTCCGTGGATTTGTCCGCTGCAACCAGCTTCTCGCAGGTTGCGGAGGCGATCCAGACCGCGCTCACGACGGCGGGCGCGACCGGGGCGAAGGTGACGTACTCCAGCCAGACTGGGGCGTTCCAGATCGACAGCCCGACGACCGGGGCAAGTTCCGCCGTGGCCTTTCCGACGCCGCCGGAAGCCGGGACCGACCTCGGCGCACTGCTTCTGCTCACCGAACAGTCCGGTGCCGTCCAGTCCGTAGGCATGGCTGGCCAGACGCTCCCCGACTGCATGACCAACGTGCTCCTGTACGCCCGCGATTGGGTGACGTTCTCCACGGTATGGGAGCCCGAGCTTGACGACAAGATCGCGCTCGCCCAGTGGTGCGCCGGATATGACACCCGTTTCGCCTATGTGATGTGGGATACCGACAACGCCGCGCAGGTCGCGGGCTCCACCGCCTCGGCGGGGTATCAGATTGCCAAGGTGCTCGAACTCGACGGGACGGTTCCCGTGTTCAACACGCCTGAACTCGCCGCGTGGGTCATGGGCACGGCGGCCTCCATCAACTTTGAAGAGACGAACGGACGGCTCACCTTCGCATTCAAGCAGGGCGAAGGGCTTGCCGTAACCTGCGACAACGACGAGAACTATGATGCGCTGATCGCCAATGGCTACAACTGCTATGCGGACTTCGCCACGGCCTCCAGCCAGTTCAAGTTTTTCCAGAATGGGCAGGTTTCCGGCAAATGGGGCTGGCTCGACACCTACCTTGACGCCATCGCCATCAAAAACGGCCTCCAGCTTAACCTCCTTGATCTGTTCAAGGCCGTAAAGTGCATCCCCTACAACGAGAGCGGCTACGGCATGATCCGCACGGCATGTCTCGACACCATCACGCGGTTTCTCGACTTCGGGGCTATCCGCACGGGCGTGACCCTCTCGAACACCCAAAAGGTGCAGCTCCTCGCGGAAATCGGGCTGGACGTTTCCCAGACGCTCGAAACGCAGGGCTGGTACATGCAGGTCAAGGACCCCGGCGCGACCGTGCGCGGACAGCGCCAGTCCCCCGAATGCAAATTCTACTACATGGACGGCGGCAGCGTGCAGCAAATCGTCATGCCCGCCACGGCCATTCAGTGATGAGGTAAAACATGGCTGACAACTTCGGCAACATGACGATTACAGCGGCAAATTGCACGCTTTTCCTGACGGTTCCCGGGCTCTACGACAGTCCCGTGCAGATCGAGGGGTTCAGCACCGACGCGATGGTCAGCGTCGCCACGAATACCCCAGTCGTCGCGGAAAAGGGCGTTGACGGGCATACCTCCTTTGGGTGGGTTCCGACAAACAAGGAAGTCACAATCACTCTCGCGGCGGACAGTCCGAGCCGCCAGATCATGGAAGACTGGGCGACGTATCAGGAAACCGCCCGGGAAGTGATGCTCTGCAATGCCGAGTTCGCCATGCCGAGCATCAACCGGAAGATCACCGGAAAACGGGGCGGCCTCACCTCCGTGCAGTCCAGCCCCAACGCCGCTCAGACCTTGCAGGCGAGCGCCTTCGTCATCACCTTTGACCAGTGGACCGCGAGTCCGCTTTAAACCGTGGAGGCCGTCATGCTCAACGAAAAGATCATTGCCATCGACAAGGGCCGCGACGCCGGGAAGACCTTCAAGGTCAAGGAAATGCCCGTCACCAAGCTGGAAAAATGGGCCGCCCGTGCGCTGCTCGCCGTCTTCGGTTCCGAGATGCCCGCCGACATCCGAACGCTTTCAGCGTCATCGAACACCGCCGCGCTGCTTTCCGCCGGGCTCCGGGGGCTCTCAGGGCTCCGGTGGGAACAGGCCGAACCACTCTATGACGAGCTTCTCGGGCAGATCTACCGCGTCCCGAACCCCCACAAGCCCGATGATGCCATCAGGCTCACCCCGCAAAACCTCGACGCCCATGTCGAGGATGTGGGCACGATCTACCGCCTGCGTTGGGAGGCTATCGCCGTCTGTCTGGATTTTTTGCATGGCGGCGAGGGCTTGACCTCCCGCCTGTCGCAGATCCTCAACCTCTCGGGCTCCGGGACTACGCAAACCTCCCCGGATGCGTCGGCATCCCGGTAAGCCGGAACCTCGCGACGTTGCACGAAATGCAAACAGTGTACGGCCTGTCCGATGCCTACGAGCTGATGGAAATCATCGCCGTGGACGGACATAACCAACGCCTCTGGAGCAGATTCAATGAACGCAGGTGAACTCGTCGTCAGCCTCTTGCTGAAAGCAGGTGATTTTAAAGCGCAGGTGCAGGCCGCACAGGAGCGGCTGGACGGCGTGCAGGCCGCAGCCGTTGACGCGGGGCGCGCGACATATGACGCAGGTGCCAAAGGTGCCCAAGGGCTTGACCAGTCTGCCGATGCCGCCTCTTCGTTGCAGGCCGCCTTTGAGGAAGCCGTGCAAAAAGGCCGCGAAATCAGCGAGGTTACGAAAGAGTATCAGCGGATGCGCGAGGAGCTTATCCGCACCGGAGCGGCAAAAGAACGTCTTGAGGCCCTTGATGCCGCCGCGAAAAGATTGGGCGTTTCGCTGAAAGACGCAGCGGACACCGGCGCACTCAGCTTTGAAAATCTTAAAGGAA
Organism: Bilophila wadsworthia ATCC 49260; assembly: GCF_000701705.1. Classification (GTDB taxonomy): domain Bacteria; phylum Desulfobacterota; class Desulfovibrionia; order Desulfovibrionales; family Desulfovibrionaceae; genus Bilophila; species Bilophila wadsworthia. The sequence goes on from NZ_JNJP01000012.1 coordinate 45,886, forward strand.
CACTCACGAAGGTTCTTGGGGTGATTGGTGGTGTTGCCTTTATCAAAAGCCAATTCGCGGAGTTTACCGAAGCAGCCCTTGAAGTGGATACGGCGAGCAAGACTCTGGGGATGGACATCAAAGAGTTCCAAGGCTGGCAGAATGCAGCGGAAAAAGTCGGGCTTGAGACGCGAGATCTGGTTCAGCTTTTCGGTGACGTCAGCGACCGGATGTATGACGCCGTTCTCCATGACTCCGGTCCGTTCAAGGATGCCGTTGACGATATTGGAATCTCGCTCAAAGGCGTTAAAGAAGGGGCCACTTCATCCGCGGATATACTTTTGCAATTTGCCAGAGCTGTAGAAAAAATGCCGAAAGACAAAGCGCACGGCCTTCTCACTCAGTACAGCTTCGATCCTGAAAGCATCAAACTCATTATGATGGGGGAAAAAGAGCTTGAAAAGCTGATCAAAACGGGAAAGGAGAAAGTTAGGTTTGACAAGCAAGATATTGAGAACGCGAAGAAGCAGAAAGAAGCCCAGCAGCGTCTCAAAAATGCATGGGAGGCTATCTCAGCTCTTTTTTCCAGTATAGTGTCTCCAGCTATTACGCTCTTGACAGAGTTACTTGGCGACCTCCTCGGGTGGGTGAAAGAAAACAAGCAGTTCGTGATCCTCTTTTTTACTGGGCTGGCCGGGGTCATCACGACGCTCATGCTCCCGGCCCTGACCGCGATGGCGACTGCGGCATGGGCTGCGATTGCCCCGTTTGCGCCGTTGATTGCAATCGTAGGTGCGGTTGCGCTGGTTATCGATGATCTCATCACTTACATCCAAGGCGGTGAGTCCGCTTTTGGAGATTTTTGGAAGATGTTCGGTGAAGGGGACGAGCTTGGGGCGCGGTTCAAGTCTCTATGGGAAGGCATCAAAAGTATCCTTGCAAGCGTGGGCGCCGCGCTGAAAGCCGTTGCGAAATTCTTCATCCTTATCTTTTCGTTGACTGGACAGGGTGTCGTCAAGGCAGTCGAAGGAATCTGGAAAGGTGTCACCAAGCTTTATGATGTACTTAGATCGATGTTAGATTGGGTAGCAAAAAAACTCTACAACCTGCTTCCAGATTGGATCAAAAAATGGCTCGGCGGTGATGAATCTTCGCGCCCGGAAGAAGAAAAGACAGAGGCCAAGCTCGGCGGCGTTGCCGATTCGATGCGGGTTGGTGATGCGCGTCCGTCTATTCTGCCGCCGCAGGTGCGCGCGGGTGATGCGCGCCCGGAAAGCGTGAGCAACGTCAACAACTCAAGTCGGCAAACGGTATTCAACAATGATATTGAAATCGTCACGCAGGCGACGGACGGTCAAGGCCTTGCACAAGAGCTAGACCGGACATGGCGCAATCAAACCGCGCAGGCAGACAGCGCATTCGGGTACTGACATGGCATTCGGCTCGCTCCCGCCGGGACAGCCCGGAAACTGGTCGATTTTCGATAAAGACGGCGCCAAGGCCCTCGACTTCGACACGTTCTTTTCCTGCTCGATCAAGTCCGAGAACAAAATCAGCTCCAACCCTGTCGAGAAAGGGAGTTTCGCGGATTACAACAAAATCGCTTCTCCCACGGCGGTGTCGGTCGTGATGGGCCGCACGGGGAAGAGCGACGAGCTTGCGGCTTTTCTGGAGGCGCTGGACAAGCTGGCGGAAAGCACCGACCTCGTGAGCATCGTCACCCCGGAAAAAACGTTTCTCGACTACAACCTTGTCTCCTACGACTACGACCGCAAGGCCGAAAACGGTGTGGACAGGCTGCTTGTGGGGATCATGCTGCAAGAGATCCGGCAGGTCGAGCCGCAGTACAGCAACGAAACCATAAAGCCGATCAGCAAGGCGCAGGCCAAAAATCCGACTGATGCCAGTACGACGGATGCAGGGAAACAGCAGGGGCAGACGACGCAAAAAAGCACACTGAAAAAGCTGGGCGAGGGGATTTTCGGATGATGACCGTACCGCTCCGGCATGAGCCGAACCAGAGCCTCCAGATTGTGCTTGGGGAACAGAACTGCACCCTCCGGTTTATCTCCCGAGGCGTGAACCTGTACTGCGACCTTGCCATTGACCAGACGGTCATCTGGTCTGGGTTCATCTGCCGTAACCTCGTCGGCTTGAAGCTGTACGACTATCTCGCCTTCCGGGGGCAGCTCTACTTTGTCGATATGCAAAAGGAAGAGGATCCGCACTGGTCGGGCCTCGGCGACCGATTCCAGCTCGTTTATGTCGAAGAAGGGGAAACGCTGTGAACACGAGCTTCACCAAAAAGCTGCTTGAAGCGCACATCACGCTCGCCGAGGGCGGCTTCAACACGGCTACCGGGCAAGGTGCGAATACCAAGATCATCCGGCTCGGAATGGATGTGGACATACAGAAGCCCGGCGGGAAAGAGAAGAACAAGGCCAAAGTCCGTATCTTCAACCTGCCCCTTGCCGATATGGAGACGCTGACGACGCTGGCGTTCAAGCCGTTGCAGGCGTCGAAAAACCGCATTGCCGTGTACGCGGGCGATGAAGAGCACGGGATGTCTCTTGCGTTCTCCGGCGATATCGTGAGCGCCGTTCCGAACTTCAATTCCGCCCCTGATCCCTCTTTCGATATTGAGTGCATCACGGGATACGTCGCCAGCATCACGCCCGTGCCGCCGTTGACGGCGCAGGGTGCGCAGGACGTTGCCACGCTCATGCAGGGGCTCGCGAAGCAAATGGGGCTCGCTTTCGTCAACAGGGGCGTGTCCGTTTCCCTTCGCAATGTCGCCCTCGTCGGGGGTCCGATGGAGCAGGCGCAGCAGCTTGCCCACGATGCCCGCATCGATCTTATCGTGGACGATGGCGAGATGGTCATCTCCCCTCTTGCGACGCTTCGCAGCGATGACGGCGGCTCGACTCCCGTCTGGTCCGCGAAAAGTGGCATGATTGGCTATCCGAGCTTCGACAACGAAGGCGTGACGGTGAAAGGCATCTACGAGTCGAAGCTCCAGCTTGGCGGCCCGGTGCGCATTGAGAGCATCGTCCCCCGAGCTTCCGGCCTCTGGCAGATCGTGAGCCTGAGCCACAAATTGCAGGCCGGCTACCCCGGCGCAACGCAGTGGGTAAGCCAGATCAAGGCAAGCTATCCCGGCGCGAAGCCGAAGAAGGACAAGAAATAATGCAGGGACAACGCGGCCTCTCGACAAATTCCAGCGAGTACAACGCGCAGGACTTCATGATCAGCCAGATGCTCGGGCGCATCGCAACGGCGGAACCCGTGCGCGTGGTCGCCGTATCCGGTCCGGGTGTCTCTCCGGTAGGCTTCGTCGACGTGCAACCCCTCGTCAACTTGGTGACGGGCGAACAGAAGGCGCAGGAGCAGAGCGTGCTCTTCAAGCTCCCGTACTTGCGTATCCAGGGCGGGAAAAACGCTCTCGTCATCGACCCGCAGCCGGGCGACATCGGCCTCGCCGTCTACGCCATGCGTGACACGGAATCGCTCAAAGAGAGCCGGGGAGTGGATGGGACCGTCAATCCGGGGTCAGCCCGCGCCATGAACAAAGGCGACGGCTTCTATCTCGGAGGCTTCTTAAACGCCGCGCCGGAACGCTATGTGCTGGTCAACGACGAGGGCGTCACCATCGAAGGAGTGGCCAAACTGACGATGCACGGGGAAACTTCCGTCCTGACGGCGGAAAATGGCCTCACCATCAACGCCGACGTGCGCATCAACGGATCCTTGACGTGGACGGGCACGGCGCAGGGTGATGGCGGCCCGGCCCGGTTCTCCGGCGGACTCACGAACGCGGGAGGGACGGTTGAGAGCAACGGTAAGGTCTTGGAAAACCATGTTCATACCGGGGTCGAGCCCGGTTCCGGCATATCCGGACAACCACAGTAATGGAGGGTGTTATGCCTGATTTTCAGTACCAGCCCCCGACAGGGCCGCTTTCCGGAAGCGAATTCGAGAGACAATCCACACGGTTCTTTCAGCAAGTGCAGGGAGCCGCAGACACAGCACAGTCTACCGCAATAGCTGCACAGATCACTGCAAACGAGGCGATCGAGCGAGCTCAAGCCTCAAACCTTGTCGACGGAAAGACCACGCAGGCCGACACGGGCGGCGTGATCACCGTGAAAGATGTGGCGATTGGTGGGGATCTCGGGGATCTGGCGAGCGCGCGGGGACAGATTGGTAATTCCAAAACACAGGGGTCGCACGATTTTTCATCCGGGATGCTCAGTGAAAAACCGGGCATGTACACAGCAATGAACTTTGGTTCCACAAACGTTCCGTTCACTGGGCCTTTTGCAGAAATGATCTTGGGGACGCCTACATACAGAGGGTCCCTTTTGATAACTTCTGGACGTCATAGTTTCCCCCGCGCCGCTATCAGTGCTATCGATATGGGAGAGGGGGGAGGATTCAGCGGATACACTCGCCTTATTACCGAACAGCAAATCGGCGACGGACTCACAAACACCAACGGGATCATCTCCGTGCCTGAGTATGACGGCGCGACGGCATCGACCGCCGGAACGTCTGGCCTCGTACCGCCCGCAGCCGCCGGGCAAGCCAACTACGTGCTCTGTGGCGATGGAGAATGGCGGGACATAGCGACGCTTGTCGCCGCTGCGCAGGCTCGGCTTGCCGAATCTGTAAAAGCGGAAGAAGGGGCTTTATGAATTTCCGAGCGGTTCTGAATATCCGCGCGCTGTCTAATATTCGTGATGAAGTGCAAGCAACTGCCGAAGTGGTAGATTCGGGGCTCCTATCATTACGTCTTAATGGACAGTGGGATTTGACGCTCTCCGTAGGGGGCAATCTTGCTTCGGCAGGGGGGACTATGCGCATCGTGCAGGATGTCGCATCGTATGTACACACATTCCAAGGAGAACCGTACTACGCGCAGCAAGACGGAATCCCGTACTTCATGCGCGAGCTTGGTTCCCTCCCTCCCGCCGAGCTCGTGCGGGCGCGCTCGAATGCCCGTGCGCTTGAAGTCCCCGGCGTAGCGCAGGCTGATACGCAGCTTTCTCGGCTTGAAAAACGCATCTTGAGCGGGACGATCCGCATCACCACGGAAACGGGGGAAACCGCAGATGTCGCAGTCTAGCATCGATTTTACCGAAAACGGCCCGGTCGTCCCCGATACCGCGACCGTTCGGGACACTGTCGAAACGAATTGGCAGGCGGCATTCGACAATCGGCTGAACCCGGATCCGGCTACGCCGCAGGGACAGCTCATTGCCTCAGAAACGGCTATCGTGCAGGACAAGAACAGCCAACTTTTGTTCCTCGCGAATATGTTCAACCCCGAGACTGCGGAGGGTATCTATCAAGACGCGCTCGCCAAAATCTACTTCCTGACCAGGCAGCCTGCACGCTCCACAGTTGTTCCGTGTGTCTGTACGGGGCTTCCCGGTACAGTCATTCCCGGCATCGGCAGCGACGCCCCGGCGCTCGCGAAAGATGCGGACGGGAATGTTTTGATCTGCCAGACAGGAGGCACGATCCCGCAGTCCGGCAGCATCGTTTTGGAGTTCGCCTGTCAGGTTCCGGGGCCGATTGAAATCCGGCAGGGAACCGTGACTACGATTGTACGTACCATCCCCGGGTGGGATACGATCACAAACGCCGATGGGATCACCGGACAAAACGTCGAGAGCCGGGCCGCGTTCGAGTCCCGGCGCTACGCCAGCGTCGCGAAGAACGCCCGGAGCGTCGCCGCCGCCGTCTATGCCAACGTCGGCGATCTGGATGGCGTGCTTGATGTCTGTGTGCGCGAGAACAAAACCAGCGCGCCGCTTGAAGTGCAGGGCGTTACGCTCAAGCCGCACTCAATCTATGTGGCGGTCGTCGGCAGCGCGACGGATAGTGATATTGCTGAGGCCATTTACGCCCGTTGTTCAGCCGGATGTGATTACAACGGCAACACCAGCGTCACTGTGACCGATCCGGTAACCGGAGCGGTCGAGACGGTACTCTTTGAGCGCCCGGAATCGCTCCCGGTGGGCATTCAGGTGACTATCCGCAAAAATGCCTCAATGCCGAGCAACGTCGAAGAACTCATCAAAACCGCCGTTGTCGCCGAATTCTACGGAGAAACCGCTGATGCCTGCGGAAATACGGGCCAGCGCGTTCATATCGGGGATACGGTGTATGCAAGCCGCTTTTATTCCGCCGTGCTCGGAACGGGCGTCACCGACTTGGTGAGTATCGAAATCGCGGCGCCCGTCGGTGAAGGTTCGCCAACGTGGGGCGACTACATCACCATTAATATAGATGAAGCCCCCACGCTCGTCTCCGACAACGTCACGGTGAACATTTTTGAGGCGAGGCCAGGCCGTGGATAACTGGCGCGAAACGATACTTTCGCAGTACGACAACTCTGAACGGTTGCTGGCGCTCATCGAATCGATGAATACCGCCATTGAGCCCACGGCTGATATTGCGGCGTTCTATGAGGCCGTCTTTGACCCTGAAACGGCGGTCGGATGGGGGCTTGACGTGTGGGGGCACATCGTTGCCATTCCGCGCACGATTTCAGTGGATGCAACGGGCATCAAACCGTTCGGTTTTGCGGGGGCAAACCTCAGCAACTTCGGGCACGGCCCGTTTGCATATGAGAGCAAATCGAACACGTTCATACTTCAAGATAACGCATATCATCTTTTGATCTGGATGAAAGCAGCTTCGAACATCACCGACGGCAGCCTCCTAGATTTGAACAAGATCGTTCATTGGCTTTTCTCGGATCGCGGTCATATTGCCGTCGTGCATGTCGGAACGATGAAAATACGCTACGTTATCGGCTTCAAGCTCCAGCCATACGAGCGTGCGCTTCTCCTGCGCGATGACGTTCCCCCAAAGCCTGCGGGCGTCGGCTATGACGTCTATCAAGTCATCCCGAAACATACCTTCGGTTTCGCCGGATCCGGCGGTCAGAATTTCAACAACGGCGTTTTTCAGCCGTATGGAGGCCCTGTAGATGCCTATTCCCTCGACTCCTAGCATCATGCCCAACGTCTTGGGATATGCAGCGGATACCGTGCAGATCCCTGAGACGACCCCGACAGGTCAAGGTATTCCTTCTTTCCGGGATCTCTTTCCGTTCATCACGCAGGTCGACCCGGACGCGGGCGGCGTCATGGTTGAAAGAGCGTGGATGAACGCGCTTTTCAACTTGCTTGGTCAACACGCCTTTTTCCAACAATCCGGATGCGTCTACCCGTGGCAAGCTACGCTGAACTATATCGCAGGCTCTCATGTTAAAGGAAGTGATGATGTCGAGTACATCGCGTTGCAACCTTCCGGGCCAGATGTATCGGGAACTGGAGCAAAAGACCCTGCACAGCAAGCAAACCGCGCGTACTGGGTTTCGCTTGCATCTTTTGTCTCCGGCGACTTTGTTCCAGATTCGCGGCGGGTCATCGCCGGAACGGGGCTCACTGGCGGCGGGCCGCTCTCCGCTGACGTGACTCTCGCGGCGAAGCTGACCGACAGCGTGAGCTCGACAGATTCGACGACGGCTGCATCGGCAACTGCTGTCAAGACTGCATACGATGCCGCACAGTCCAAATTGCCCCTGTCCGGCGGGACGGTGACCGGCAATCTTTCGATCAAGAATATGCTTGATACCATCGGGACTGCGCCAGCTACGGAGCAAGAACTTGGGCTGTACAATCTCGATAAAAATGGCAATATCATGGGAGGCCATGATTTTGTACATAGTACGGGGAACCTTAAAGTTTCTCAGATGTATGCTCGAAACAGTAACGGGTTGATCTCTTCGCTTGGCGTTTACGTCTCAGAAGACGGAATGCGGTATACGTTGTCGTCACACGATTTAGTCTTGACGAGCGATGTCAGAATTAGTCGGTTATTTGCTGATAATGTTAGACTGATAGTCTTTTCCGGAAATGTCTCCAATGCTGGCTATGCTATGCGTTACTCTCCGGACACCGGAGAACTCTATCTTGACGGTAGGGCGGTTCACGGAAAGGCAGATACTGCTGGGAACGCTGATACTGCAAACTATGCAAACAGCGCAGGGTCAGCTCTGATAGCCGCTCCAGCCGTGCAATGGGTCGTCAATCTCTCAGGTCCGCAAATCACCGTGCCGTCCGGTGGTACATATAATGTCGTGTGTATCTGCTTCAACGACAGTGGCGGCAAAGGCGCTGTGAAGCACTACCCCAATACTGCCGGGGGCACAGTCATCCAGAACGCACCCACAGACTACATGGTCGCCGGGCTTTGTGCTCGTGTTGCATAAAAAGAGGGTAAAATGATTGATTTTTCGCATATTATCCACCGAACCGTTGACGATTCATACGTTATTACAAAGAACGGGAAACTATACCACGTCTATCCCTATGCCGCCGAGTTCGCGGAGGAATGGGACGCCGTGTTCGCCTACGCCGAGGCGCATCCCGAATGCGTGACTGAGGAACAGCCGTACACGCCGCCCATACCGACGACCGAAGAACTCGCGGCTAGCGTACGCGCCGAGCGTGATAGGCGCATTACCGCAACCGATTACCTTGTCATGCTGGACTATCCTCTTGATACTGACAAGCTTGAAGAGATCAAGGTCTATCGGCAAGCGCTCCGCGATTTGCCGCAACAGCCGGGATTTCCGTGGAATGGGCCGGATGATCCGGCGTGTCCGTGGCCTGTAGAGCCGTGATTTGCAAAAATCGTAGGCATGGCTAGACTCTTTAGAAACAAGGAGGAAGGTCATGCCACTACCCATGCCCGAAGAAGAGGAAAACTTGCGTTGCCCACACGGTGAGCGCGTTCAAGCCCTGATGCTGTGTTCTCTGGATTGTGCCGTGTCGGGGGCACATCCCGACAGAAAGGCAAAAGCCGATGGTCGGTTCATCATCACGCCGTGGTGGTGCCTGAACAAATGCAGGTGGCTGCCTGAGCACCGGGATGAGATCCGATTCGTGGCGAAAAAGCCGGATTGAAGACACAAAAAATCCCCCTCCCATGTTCTGCCCCTGATGAGGCATATTATGAGAGGGGGATTTTCTATACGTGATTCTATGCGTGATTTACTTTGTGTAGATGTTTGGTGTATACCAGTTTGTACCGTAATATCCTTTGTTTTTAGCTAAATGCGTATGTATAGATACCCATGCACAAGATTGGAAATCGTGTGTACTCAAAAGGTACCGGGAGTTCGAATCTCCCCCTCTCCGCCATTAGAAGTAATTTCAAGTGCCGCCAAGCATCATTAAGTGCTTGGCGGCACTTCTTTTTTGCCCCTTTCAGGGGCTTTTTTCGTGTTGCCGAATGCCGTTGAGTGAAGTTGACAGCCGCGATTTTTTTGGGGCAACAATAGGGGCAACTATCTACTATACCCATGGAGTTGCCCCAATGCCTCTGACAGATACGCGGATCAAAGCAGCCAAGCCCACGGATAAGGTCTACAAGATTTATGATGCCGAAGGGTTGTACATTGAAGTCCCGCCGAACGGCAGCAAGCGGTGGCGGTTCAAATACAGGATAAACGGCAAAGAAAAACGGATCAGCCTCGGTATCTATCCCGAGATTGGTTTAAAGGATGCGCGGGAAAAACGTGATGAAGCCCGAAGGCAGGTTGCGGCGGGCCGGGACCCCAGCGTCATAAAAAACAAGACTGCATATGCGGAGAAAACCTTTCAGCACATAGCCGACGAATGGGTTGCGCTTCATCGGGCAACATGGGCTCCGCGTCATACGGAAACGGTCGAGCAAAGGCTGAGAAGCTACATTTATCCGGAACTTGGCAATGTCCCTTTGAAGGACATTACCCCGATTGAAGTCCTGAGCGTGATCAAGGCGATTGAAAAGAGGGGAGCTTTGGAGGCGGCCCGCAGGACACTCGCGATCTGCTCGCAGGTTTTTCGATATGGAGTCGCTTCGGCACTTATCCCCAGTGACCCCTGTCGGGACCTTAGGGGAGCACTTGCGCCACGGGAAGAGGGGCATTTTCCGGCATTGGTGGATCGGGATGGCGCAACGGCAGTGATGCGGGCGATCCATCATTATAAAGGATCGGCTGTTGTCCGATTGGCGTTGCGTGTGCAGGCTCTGACCTTCGTACGCCCCGGCGAGTTGCGGTGGGCGAAGTGGCCGGAGTTCGATATGGCGGGTGCGCTCTGGGTGATTCCCGCAGAGCGCATGAAGATGAAGCGGGAACACTGGGTTCCCTTGTCAAGGCAGGTATTGGAGATTCTGGAGGAGCTGCATGAGATCACAGGTCATCGGGAGTACCTGTTCCCGTCGATGCGGGCGAGAAAGGATGTGCCCATTTCTGAGAACACGCTCAACGCAGCACTCAAGAGTTTGGGCTTTGACGGCATCCATGTGGCGCACGGTTTTCGGGCGATGGCTTCAAGCCTTCTGAATGAAATGGGCTGGCGCCCGGATGTCATCGAGCGCCAGCTTTCGCATGTTGAAGAAAACAAGGTGCGTGCAGCGTACAACCGGGCGGAGTACATTACCGAGCGCCGCCAAATGATGCAGGCTTGGTCTGATTTTCTCGTTGGGTTGGCTTCCACTTCCCCGCAATAAAAGCGTTGATGTCAGATTCCCTCCAGAACCGGCACCGCCCCTTCTTTTGGGATTGCGGTGCCCTTCCTTCCTGTGACCACTTCCGCCACGTTGAGGAAACCACGCCTACACGACCGATGAAATCCTTGAGCTTCAAAAGGCGATCTTCTGCCATATCAAGTCGTCTCCAGATGAAGCAAGCTCATGCACGCTCCGTCTTGTGAAGGTAAAAGAGGGCATGAACTCCAATTACAGCCCCATGACACCGGGAACGCCGACCCGGTGGAAGGTATTCATGAGCAGAGCATCCATCACGTCCGCGACATCTCCGGCGTCGACGTCGGTTGAACATTGGCCAGCTGCGTGCATGATGCTTTTGAACGATACCAGAGGGGAAAGGGCTCCTTCCAGTTCGTCCCGCCGCATGGATACAGTATCCGCCGCCGCTTTTTGCAGGTTCGCGATCCGGCGCGCTTCGTTGCCAGCGGCATAGGCGACATTCCATGCAGGGGATTCTCCTGGGATGGCATTGGGCTTTTCCATTTTTAGCGCATCCATCTCTTCATCAGCGAGCCGTTCGGCCATCGTCACGATCCGGCTTGCTCCGTCAAGGGAATGGGTTTCCAGAGTGCTTTTGTGCATGGCGGCTGTCCTTTGCTTGAGTGGTGAAAATCGTCAATCCCTGACCTCATTCCCTGCCGTCGCTTGCTTTCCCGCTCCCGTGGGCTTGCGGCTTGCCGTGCTTGGTACTTGTTGAGGCTGCGTTTGCGGCACTTCAAGGCTACTATTCCGGTCCGGGGACGCGTACTTTTCGACTCGTGCCGTTTGGCAAAATCAATATTGCCAAATGTCAAAATTAAAAGCAAGTAAAAATTGACAAAAAGAAAAATTACACAGAATCCTCACCTTGCAATATTGACAAACAGCACAAACGAAAGGGCCTGAAACCGGAAGGTATCGGCCCTTTCGTTTTAACGGTTATGCGAGCTTGCGCAGTGCGAGCGCGGCCTGGAGCGATGACTGCGCCAGCCCGAGGCTGTACCAGGCGGCGTTGATGTGGTGTTTGATGGCCTTCTCGACTTCAAACGGAACCGAGCCGATGCCGCTCAGTTCCCTGCGCACGGTGATATGCGTCCAGTTTTCAGTACCGTCGAGGGCGAAGAGGGCTTTTTCGATGTCGGCGAACAGGCGTTCCGTGGCGGGGAGGCCGGGGAGCCTTTGGGGAACGGGGCGGCGGGTGACGACTTCCGGCACGGTGGACAGGGTGTCCAGAATGTTCCGCCATGCGTCCGTCTGGCGGGCAGCGTAGCTCTGGGAGAGGAAGATGATCCCCTCGCGGGAAACCATATACTGCGGGCAGCGCTGGCCCTTGGCGTCTACATAGTTCCCCCTGACGAAAGCGTCCCGTTGCGGGCAGACGGCGGCGGCGCGGCTTATGGCGTCGAGCACGGTGGAGTGGCGCTTATGCAGCTCTCCGGCGATGGTGCGGGAGGAGATGCGGGAGAGGGTGCCTGTGGGTGGCGTCTGGGCATCGACGGGCACCCTGTCGCCGTACCGTTCGATGACGTCGAGAACCCACTTGCGGAACGCCTTGGCGACGGGTGTCCGGGCGAACATGGCGAGGAGGTGGCAGCCGCGGAGGGAGAAGATGCGGGTCATGACGGGAATTCCCGTGGTACTCGAATTGATGACCACGCTCATATCATTGGAAAATTCATCTTCATTGCGGCGGTAAATATTGGCAACCGCCTTTTCGGAAGAATATCCCAAGGCACGGGCAAGTTCAGAAGACTTGAACCAAGGCTGGTTGTCGCGGGTGACGGGGGAGAAGGTGAACTCATTGAAGCAGAGGGCTTGTGACATGATGCAACTCCTACGGATAAAAAAGAGTTGGCATCGCCTACGAATAGCGAATGCCGGGTGTTCGTAACCGCCCGTAGGTGCGGCTCCCTGCCTTTAGCTTACGCTTGGACATATCAGGGACACCCGGCATCAAGAGGATGCAAGTATAGCAGGAAACCAAAGTCAAAAAGAATCTTGACTTTGTCAAAAAGGCACAAAAAGAGCCATACTATCGGGTGGCGTTGTCCGCCTACGGGAAAAGGTGTTACGAGCACCGTAACCAGACAACGCCACAAAAATGGGGTAATGTCAAGGGTAAATATCAACTGCAATATGGAATAGAAGATCTGGATACAGTTATCTTGTCTAGATTGAATCCATTGTGCACAAGAAAATATTTAAGTTCATCTTCTTTTATTGTACAACATGGTCCTAGTATAATTTCATGGATAGATTCTTCTAGGTACTTAAATTCAAAATATGGAATTAAATTATCTTGAGTTGCATAGAATTTCAAATCTCCTATTTCTTGATATGTATCACTATGTTCTTCGTCAGCCCATGTACAATTTTTGTAATTATTTATATCATTTTTGTATGTATCATTTATTATTTTATTAATACTTGTTCCGTATTTCATACTTTTAATACCTAGCGGTATAAATACTATTCTTGATTCTTCTTCCTCTATGAATCCATTGTGTTTTAATAGCGATGCTTCTTTTATTATATTTATTATATTTATGTAATATGATTCTAATATTGTTGGTTTAGAAAAATTTTTATATATATCATTAATTATAACATTGATATCATGTTTATTTTTGTCAATATAGCTTTCATTGTCATAACAAACTTTTTCATAGAATAAATTATGGTATTTTAAATTAAATTTAAATCCTATTGATATGCCTCTTCCATCGTTACCGTATGCTCTCCATTGACTAAGCTTATCTCCTTTTTTAGAAAAACAAGATATAAAAACATCTGTTTTTAAAAAATAATCAATTACAATATTTTTATTTATTCTCTTTATATTTGTTTGTTTAGTGTCTTCCTTGTATAAAATATCTATTTTTTTCTCTATATAATCTAATAATAATTTCAATTCTTTTTTGTCATTCTGGTGATAGGCTGATGTAAGGCGTAGTTTTTTACTTTCGATAATTTTTTGAAAAACATCAATACTTCTATACTGATACATAGTTTCATTTTTCATTTTACTTACTCAATGTTTAATAATGATACCGACATTGCAACACGATCAACGTGTCACTTCGCTCATCCAGTTTATAGGCGAGGCGCTCTTCCTGATTGATACGGCGCGACCAGCATCCGGCAAGATCGAAGCGTAGCGGCTCCGGCTTGCCGAGTCCTTTAAAAGGGGAACACAGCGCGTCATGCAAAAGTTCGTTGATGCGTTTTACCGTGCGCTTGTCGATATGTTGCCAGTATAGATAGTCTTCCCACGCCTGCGGCGTCCATGTGAGCCGCATCAGTCCACCATCTCATGCGCCGTAGTTGCGCCGGTATTGGCGGCGCTCAGAGAGTCCCGCAGGCGAGAGGCATTGGCTGGCGAGCGCAACAGATAGGCGGTTTCCATGATGCTGTTGTAATCCTCCAGAGACATCATGACCACGGAAGGCGACTTCTGGCGGGTGATGATGACCGCTTCGTGATGGTCGCAGACTCGGTTCATAGTGTCTGCAAGGTTCTGGCGGGCTTTGGAATAGGTAATGGCCTGAGACATGGCAATCTCCTATTTTTGTACAAATATATGTACGTAACAAGGGCAGGTCAAGCCAAATAAAAGGCGATAGGGTAGTGGGAAAGTCAAGGCGGCGGGGGACGAAAAAGCCACTCACGGTGGAAGGGCTTGGGGGAGTTTTCAAATTTGAAGTATACGGATACTCTGTTTTTAAGACAAAACTTATAGAAGAGGGATTGAACATGGATTTACATTCGTTGGTAAAAGATTTCAGTACCACGCCATTCCTCTTTGTGGGGTCTGGTTTTTCACGGAGATATTACGATCTTCCCGACTGGGAAGGGCTTTTGAAGATTTTTGTCCAAAGATTAAGTGGTGATGAATTCGCCTTCAACAAGTATACAAGTACGGCTGAAAGCCTCATCAACTCCGGAAGAGAAGGAGTTCGACTTGCCGTTGTAGCAGGACTTGTCATGCAGGATTTTGACAAACGCTGGTATGAGGAGCCATCTTTCAGACAGGTGAAAGATGACTATAAGCCGTTTGTAAAGAACGGTCAGTCACCATTCAAGGTGGAGATAGCCCAATATATTGATGAGCATTCAATTCCTGTGGAGAACATGCGTGATGAGTTGGCAAAACTAAAGGAACTTTCCAACCGTAGTTTGGCTGGTATCATTACCACGAATTATGATCGCCTTCTTGAGGTGGAAACGGAAGGCTATAAATCCTTTGTAGGGCAAGAAGAACTTATTTTTTCGGCACTTCAGGGTTGGGCGGAAATATACAAAATACATGGTTCCGTTACCGATCCAAGCACTATTCTTATTACTGACAAAGATTATAGAGAATTTAAGGAGTTCAGCCCTTATCTTACAGCAAAACTCATGACGATATTTATGGAATATCCTATCATATTTATGGGGTATTCCTTGACTGATCCCAATATCCGCATCATATTGGAAGATCTCGGAAAATGCTTATCAAAGAAAAATCTCGAAAAGCTTCAGAGTCGTTTTATTTATGTTGAGCATAAAAGGGGACAGGAGGATGTGGAGCTTTTTGAACATTCTGTAGCAATCGGTGATGACCATATCCATATGACTGGAATCAGAACAGATAATTTTATGGCGATTTATGAAGCCCTTGGGGATAAGCGGGCTTCTCTTCCTGCCAAGCTTATTCGTATGTTCAAGCAAGAATTCTACACTTTTGCATTAACTAATGAACCTACGGCTAGAATGCGTGTGGCTGCTATTGATGACGAAAGGGTAGGGGATGAAGAACTTGTACTTGGAATTGGAAAGTCTTCAGAGTTTGCCTTAAAGGGGCTGTCCGGAATGACGTCAAGAGAATGGTATCAACATGTCGTTCTGCATGATCTGGAGTTTACTGCCGATGATATTTTAACATATGCTTTCCCGTCCCTATATAGAGCTAATAATGTATTACCATTGAATATGTTGCTAAAAGAAGCTGCGGGAAATTATCCAGAGTGTATAGAATGTAGATGTACAAATTTTGATGATATAATTAATGGAAGACATAAAAAAAATAGAAATAGAAAACATATACCTGCAAGAAGTGTTAACGGAATTGTTGAAACATTCCATAATGATACGCATAAAATTATATACGAAATACCTTATCTCAATGAATCTGAAATAGATGTGGATGAGTTAGAGAACTACCTGATAAACTTTTTCCGCCAAAGGGGGGCTTACGACAACCTAAACAGCAATGAAAGATCGGATATGAATAGGTTGGTGCGGATATTCGATTACTTGAAATATGGCAGATGAAACAAAAAGCCTTGGCTTAGTGGATAATTATTATCCACAAAGAGCCAAGGCTTTTTGTATAAAAAAGCGGGGCATTTGGGGTACAACAAATACGCAGTCCACTCTGACAGCAGACACCTCGTAACGCGTACCTTTTTGAATAGAATAGATGGAAATGGAGTTTTGTCAACTGCGGGCGCTGATGCCGATAGTGGTAATCTCTTTGAATAGTTATTTTTATTGTGTTGTCATGAGGTGCACTGTTTCTATAGCACCCTTCCAAACCACCGCACCCGTCCGTAGACACGGAAAGCTTCAAGGTCGGGACCTTCCACCGCTACGTCCGCGAAATCGCGGTTTTCCGAGCGCAGAAGCCAGCCGCGGGCCGTGCGCTGGAGACGCTTGACCAAAAGCTCCTCACCGAGGCCAACGAGAAAGATTTTGCCGTCGCTCGGTTCCTTGACCGACTGATCCACGAGTATGGTGTCCTTGTGGCGGATGAGCGGTTCCATGCTGTTGCCTATGACGTCGAGCATGACGGATTCCTTGGAGTGGATGCCCACGCGGTTCAGGAAGTCGCGGCGGAAGGCGTAATACCCGAGTACTTCGTCGGACGTGATCAGGGACGAACCCGCTCCGGCCCGTGCGGTCACCTTCGGAACCATGTCATACCCCTCGAGACGTTCACCATGTTCCGGGACGTCAATTCCCATGAGATCAAGGGCTTTTCCCAGTTCGTTGAGCGTAGGTGTGCGATCCCCGAGAAGCCAGCGGCGCAGCGTGTGCGGGTTGATGCCAAAGTAGGATCCGGCAGCCGTTACATTGCCGTTGAACTCGCGTTCGACGTAATTTTTCAAAATGTGGAGGATTTTTTCTGCGTACATGGGATAATTGTATGGAAACAATTGACATATGTCAATTTGACTAAGAGAGATTTTTGTCTTGCATTTAGTTTGACAATAGTCAATAATCTTGACTTATGAACACACTCGCATTGCTCATCAATCAGATGGGGCTGACCCCGGCGGAAGCCGCCAGGCGGACGGGCATCGCTTATGCCACCGTGTGGCGGCACTGTAACGGGACACGCGCCATCTCGGCTGAGGACGCCGTCAGGTACGAGCGGGGGCTTGGCATCAGCCGCCATTTGCTCCGGCCGGATCTGTGGGCCACTCCGGTGTCGTCCGTAAACGCAGGAGGGCACCCATGAACGGTTTTCGCATCATTACCGCCGATGAGCGGATGGAGGAGCAGGGCGGCATCAAGGGCGTCATCTTCGGCCCGGCGAAGATCGGCAAGACTTCCCTTTTGTGGACGCTTGACCCGGAGACGACGCTGTTCCTCGACCTTGAGGCGGGCGGGCTGTCCGTACGGGGCTGGGGCGGCGACTCGCTCGAAATCCGGGACTGGGAGACGGCTCGGGACGTGGCCTGTTTTCTCGGCGGGCCAAACCCCGCCATGCGTCCGGACCAGCCGTATAGTCAGGCTCATTACGATTATGTGCTTGGGCAGTATGGCGATCCCGCCACGACGGAAAAATACCGGACTCTCTTCATCGACTCCATCACCGTGGCCTCGAGGCTGTGTTTCCAGTGGGCATCGGGCCAGCCGGAAGCTTTCAGCGAGAAGACGGGAAAGCCGGATTCCCGCGGGGCGTACGGACTGCTCGGAAAGGAGATGATCCGTTGGGTGACGCAGCTTCAGTATATCCGTGGGCGCAACGTCTGGTTCGTAGGCCTGCTGGACGCCAAACGGGACGACTTCAACCGTGAGTTTTTCGAACCGCAGATTGAGGGAGCCAAGACCGGACTGGAACTCCCCGGCATTGTGGATCAAGTCGTCACCATGACCGAATTGAGGACGGACGACGGGGCGCCGTACAGGGCGTTTGTCTGTTCCCGGCCCAACCCGTGGAACTATCCGGCCGGAGACCGGTCCGGCAAACTGGACATGATCGAACAGCCTCACCTTGGCGGGCTGATGGAGAAAATCCACCGGGGCGAACGCAAGGCTATTTCTTCTTACACCTATAATCTGAAAGGATAAGTCATGAGCTACGATTTCAACGGCGCCGACAGGCAGTCTTCTGGTTTCGACCCGATCCCCGCGGGCACCATCGTCCCGTTGACCATGAGCATCCGGCCCGGTGGCGCCGGCGATGGAGGCTGGTTCAAGCAATCGCAGTCGTCCGACGCGCTGATGCTGGACTGTGAATTCGTCGTTTCCGAGGGTCCGTACGCCAAGCGGAAGATTTGGCAGTTTTTGATCGTTTCCGGCGGCAAGCTGAATGAACGCGGCGAATCCACAGCCGGCAACATCACGCGGGCTACTCTGCGCGCCATTCTGGAAAGTGCACGGGGTATTCGTCCCGACGATATGGGAGAGTCCGCACAGGCCGCGCGCCGCATCGACGGCTGGCAGGATTTTTGCGGGCTGACGTTCATTGCCAAGCTCGGCGTCGAGAAGGACAAGACCGGGCAATATGCCGACAAGAACCGTATCCATACGGTGATCACGCCGGATATGAAGGAGTACAGCCAGCCGCAGGCGACCTCCAGCTCCGGGTGGAGTGCGCAACAGGAGCCCGCCCGTCCTTCTGCACCCGCTCCGTCCCCTACCCCCGTTCCCGCTTGGGCGAGGTAGAAAAATGATCTTGCGGCCGTACCAGGAACAAATGGTTTCCAAGGCTGTCGCCGCGCTGAAAAAGCATGGCGACACCTTGGCGGTGGCGCCGACGGGCGCGGGCAAAACGGTGCTCCTGTCGGCGCTCGCCGGACGTGTCGGCGGAAAGCAGCTTATTCTCCAGCACCGTGACGAGTTGACCTTCCAGAATGCGAAAAAATATCGGGAGGTCAACCCGCGCGTCCGCGTCGGGATGTTCAACGCCGACATCAAAGACTGGAAAGGGGACGCCACGTTCGCCATGGTGCAGACGCTGTGCCGGGACAGGGCTCTGTCCACCATTCCCAAACTGGATCTGCTCGTCATCGACGAGGCGCATCACGCCGTGGCCCCGAGCTACCGCAAGGTCGTGGACGCCGTGCGGGATAAAAACCCGGACTGCCGGATTTTTGGGGTCACGGCCACGCCCGCGCGGGGCGACGGGAAAGGTTTGCGCCATATCTTCAGCAATTGCTGCGATCAGCTTTCCCTGCACAGTCTCATCGCAATGGGTTTCCTCGTACGGCCCCGGACGTTCGTCTGTACGCTTGAAGGCACGGACGATCGGTTGGCGTCGTTGCGCAAGACCGCTTCCGGCGAATTCGACATGAACGAGGCCGAGGCCGTGTTGGATATGGAGGTGCACAATGCCGCCGTGGTGCGGGAGTGGAAAAAGCTCGCATCGGATAGAAAGACCATCGTGTTCGCCTCCACTGTGCGTCATGCCGAACACGCGGCGGAAGCCTTTCGCGCCGAGGGCGTGAATGCGGCGGTCGTGAGCGGCAAGACGTCATCTTTCGAGCGGGCCGCTCTGCTGCGGCGTTTCGACGAGGGCGACGTGCAGGTTCTGGTCAACGTCGCGGTGCTGACGGAGGGGTACGACTCTCAGCCGGTGAGCTGCGTCGTTCTGCTGCGCCCGTGCTCATTCAAGTCCACCATGCTCCAGATGATTGGGCGCGGGCTGCGCACCGTGGATCCGGCCCGCTATCCGGGGGTGGTGAAGACTGATTGCGTCGTCATGGATTTCGGGCGGTCGTTAACGACGCATCGGGATCTGGAAAGCAAAGTGCGCATGGAGGACAAGCAGAAACCATGTCCCGAATGCGGTGCGGAAATCCCCTGCGGCGTCATGGAATGTCCGATTTGCGGCCATGTGTTCAAGGGGCCGGAGCGGGCCGCGCCTGGAGAAGTCGGTTCCGATGATCCGGAAGTCGTGTCCAATGTGGTCATGGAGGAAGTGGATATACTGACCGCTTCTCCGTTCCGTTGGTGCGACGTGTTCGGCTCCGGTCGGGTGATGCTGGCCAGCGGGTTTGAGGCATGGGGAGCGGTGTGCTCTGCGGATGGAGAACGGTGGCTTGCCTTGGGCAGATTGAAGGACGAGCGGGCTCTGCGGCGAATCATGGTGGGGGAACGGGTGCAGGCGTTGGCCGCCGCGGACGACTTTCTGCGCATGAACGAAAGCGACGACGCGGCGAAGAAGAATCGGCGCTGGCTCAACGACGCGGCCACGGCGAAGCAGTGGGAACTCCTGCAGCGGCTTGGCTACGGGCAGGAGGATATGTTCACGTTCACCAAATACAGCGCCGCCTGCACCCTGAATTTTTTCTGGAACAGGCAGGCCATTGAACGGGAGGTGCTTCATGCCTGATTTGGAGCTGCTTGCGTCCCGGCTCGGTTCGGCGGGGCTTTTGGAGAAAACTGTATGCGGGTTCACCAAGCAAGAGGTGGATCTGCTGTGTAGAAGTGTGCTGGAAGCGTACGGTGAGCCTCTTTTGCCCGGAACGGGGGAAACCATGTTCTTTTGCCGATACGGCCAAAGGGTGGGCAAAGACTCCGTTCACTGCCGCGCCGACTTATACGCAGCCGGAGTGTTCACTATTCCGTCCGCGCTGTACGGCGTCTCGATTTTCTATTGCCTGCATTACTGCAATGTTACGGCGAAAAGCTAGGCGCGTTCCCTACGAACAGTACTTGAAGACCGGTCACTGGGGAGCCCGTCGGGAAAAAGCTCTCCGGCTTGCCGGGCGGCGTTGTCAGGAATGCGGCTCTGCTGAACGGTTGGAAGTCCACCATCTTTCGTATGATCGCCTTTTTCAGGAACGGGACGGCGATCTCATTGTGTTATGCCGCCGGTGTCACGGAAAACGGCATGCGTATTTTAACGAGGTTGATCTCATGCACAAGCCGGAAGAGCCGCAGGGGCTGGATTTCAATCACAGGTTCAAGGGACGCCGGATTTCAATGCTTATTGACGCCGCCGTAAGGGCGGAGCGGGAGAAAGACGCGCCGCGCGATTATCTTGGAGCGTCGCGTATCGGCCACCACTGCCTGCGCGCGCTGCAATACGAATTTTTCAATACTCCAAAGGATGTTCCTTTCGAAGGGCGCATCTACCGTATCTTCCACCGCGGGCATCATGGCGAGGACTGGATGGCGGAATGGCTGCGCATGGCTGGATTCGTCCTGCGGACGGTTGGGGTGGACGGGCGCCAGTTCGGCTTCTCCACCGGAAAGGGGCGCATCCGTGGGCATTGTGATGGCGTGTTCGTGGGCGGCCCTGAGGAACAAGGGCCGTACCCGCGCCTCTGGGAGTGCAAGGTGCTTGGCTCCAAGGGCTGGAACAAGCTGGACAAGCAGGGGTTGGAGAAGGCGTATCCCGAATATTTCGCGCAGGTGCAGTTGTACATGGCATACCTGAACCTGTCCGAAAATCCGACCCTGTTCACCGCCATGAACGCCGACACCATGGAAGTATACGATGAAAGCGTCCCTTTTGAACCTGGCAGGGCGCAGGAGCTTTCCGACCGGGCCGTGACGGTGATTCGGGCGTGTGAGGCGGGGGAACTGCTTCCCCGCTGCGCAGCGGACGAAGATTGTTTTTCCTGCCGCTTTTGCGCGTATAGGACAAGGTGCTGGCATGTTTGATTTCGATTTCAATACGGCCTCGGTCATTACGCAGGAACCCGTGCGCCCCCCATTGCCCGCGTATGACGCCGTGGAACGATTCCGCCAGGCAATGTTTGATGCCGGGCTGAGGCCGGATGAAATCGCGGACACGTCAGGTCTGGCGATGCCGGAACGCTGTCCCGTTGCGGACGACAGGCCGGGGAAGAAGTCCGGCTGGTACGTCTTTTACGGCGACGGCGTTTCGGCAGGCGCGTTCGGCAATTGGAAGACGGGCGAAGAATGGAAGTGGTCGGGCAAGAGCCAGTCCACCATGACATCGGCGGAACGCGAGCAGTTCGCTCAAAAAATGGCACGGGCCAAACGGGTCAGAGAAGCCCAGAAAGCGGAGAACGCCGCACGGGCCCGGGAACGGGCCGAACGGGACTGGGAGAGAGCCGCTGAGGCTGTCACCCATCCCTATCTCGTCAGAAAGAAGGTTCCGTCCTTCGGCCTTAAGATCCTGGCCGGGAAGCTGTTAGTACCGATGCGTGACGCACAAGGAACGCTGAGTTCCTTGCAGGAAATTTATGCCGACGGAGAAAAGAGTTTTCTTTTTGGCGGGGCGAAGCAGGGTCGGTTCTTCACCATCCCCGGCACGGGGAAGGTCGCCGTCTGCGAAGGCTACGCCACTGCGGCGAGCATACACATGGCGACGGGGTGGACGACAGTAGTTGCCTTTGATGCCGGGAACCTGCTTCCAGCGGCGCAGGCATGGAGAGAGGCCCACCCCGGCGACGCCCTTGTCATTTGCGGGGACGATGATCGCTGGAAGGACAAGAATGCCGGGCGTGAGGCCGCTGAGGAGTGCGCCCGGGCGATGAATACGGTGGCCCTGTTTCCTGCGTTCGTCAATCCTGCGGGCAAACCTACCGACTGGAACGATCTCTGCTGCGCCGATGGCGTGGAGGAAGCGAGGCGTCAGCTTCTGTCCGGCGAGCGCGATACCCGGCACTTCCTATTTCGGCTCGACACTGAGGGACCGTACCCCACGGCCCGCTATACTCGCCAGACGCCTCCGGAATTGAAATGGGCCTTCAGGGACATGGTGCTCATGGGTAGCCCCTTTGTGCTCTGTGGGGCGGGCGGCACGGGCAAGACCTCCATGAGCTTGCAGCTGGCGGCGTCGCTGGCCACGGGCCGGGCGTTGCTCGGGCCGGCGTTTACGCCGGGCGTGCGCGGCAGGACGCTGGTGTTGCTCTGCGAAGATCCGGAGGAACCTATCTGGCAGCGTACGCATCGGGTGGGGCAGGAACTTAGCGCCGAGGAATTGGATGCTTTCGACCGCATGGTCAACATCCAGATTTGCCTTGGTGAGGACATGCGGCTGGTGCGCGACGACCCGGCGCGGGGGCTGACGACCACAGAAGCCTTCGATGCTCTGCTGGACGCCGCCAGGCGTATGCCGGATCTCGCCGCCGTCATTCTGGATCCGCTCAACCTCCTGCATGGTGCGGACGTGGAGCGCAACGAGGAGGCCGCGCAGTTCTTTTGCTCCAAATTAGCCCAGCTCGGCAGGGAAAGCGGCGCGGCTATCATCGTGGTCCACCATAGCGTCAAGAACGGCACGGGACGGGGCGATAAGTTCAATCTGGAAGAAGCGCTGCACGTGGACACCGTGCGCGGATCCGGGGCTATTGTGGCCGGGATGCGCGGGGCCTGCAATCTGGTGGTTCTGCCTCCTGGTGTGGCGAAAAAGCGGCTCAATCTTCCGGCGATGCCGCGCCCCGGCGAGTATCTGGCGGGCAAGGCCAGTAAGCTCAACTATGCGGCACAAGGGGATATGTTCTTCCTGCGCCGCGGGGAAAATGGCGTCCTGTACCCGGTGGCGCCCGCACGGAAAGAAGGGATCGCCCCGCCAGCGGACATTATGCCCCGCGTCTGCGCCAAGGTTGCGGATCTGGCGAAGGAAAGCCGCCACATCACTCGGCGCTCCTTCATTCGCGTGTATGATTCCGAATGGGGTGTGTCACGAAGATTGCTTGACGACGCCATTGAGCGGGCGTTGTTCGAGGGTTGGCTGGAACTCTGGGAGACGGCGAACGAGTCGGGGAGGAAGACCGTTTATCTGGTGCCGGGCGAGAACTACGATCCGCCGGAAGAGCGACCGTTCGACTTCAATCCGACCGGAGCCTGACCCGGTAAAAAAGGGTCGGGAGAAGTGGCAAAGAGAAGTGGCAAGAAGTGGCAACAGGAGAAGCGGCAAAGTGGCAAGAAGCGGCAAAAAAGGGTTTGCCACTTCATAACATGTTGATTTGAAAGATTTTTGAGAAGTGGCAAAAAAGAGAAGCGGCAGAAAATGTTTGCCACTTCGTAAGTAGCTGATTTTATGAATGTGGCAAAGCGGCAAAAGAGTCTCCCCTTTCAGGGGAGGGGTAAACCCCTCCTCCCCTGAAGGGAGGGAGGGGATTCTCCCCTGAAAGAGAAAGGGGCCGCGCGATGGTGAATCGAAAAAGGAGACGTGCTATGTGTGAGTATGACGAAAAGATGGTGTTTCCCACGATTGATGACGACGGTGATGGGGGGGCGCAGGATGGTCGGCTATGAGGGCTATAGATTCCCGGAGATGAGCCTTGACGAGTTGGAGGCTTATTTCCTGCGGTGCATGAAAGGGGCGCAGTCTTTCGTGGATGAACAGGGCAGCGATGTTGACGACAGCATACTGAGTGTGCTTTCCACCGCCGGAAACGCCCTGATTGTGTGCCGGATGATGCGGCACAGCCTGACGGAGTATGAAAAGGATCAAGCACGGAGAAAACACGTCCTCAGATTTGTCGGGAGAAAGGGGGAAGCATGAGCCCGTTCGAGAGCGAGAACAGACCGGGGCGTCTCCGAAAATGCCCTCCCTGTCCGATATGCGGACGAAATGAGATGCGTTGTTATGGCAAGCGTCGCCATGGCTCCATGGTTACGCGTTTCTACGGCTGCCAACACTGTCAATACACGGACGTGTGGGTCGAATCCGCAGATGGGAGACATGGCTACTGGCGTAAACTGAGAAACAGTCCAACAAACCCTTGAGCTTCACCCCCTTCTTCATGCTACGCTCCTGACCAAACTCAGGAGCGTTTTTCATGCACTATACCGAAGCTCGTTGGTCCGGGAAATGGCCGAACTTCACCCCGAAGGAGATCGCCTGCAAATGCTGCGGGGAGATCGTCGTGGACGAGGCGAGCATGGACGCGCTCCAGCGGCTCCGCGACATGTGGGGCGAGCCCCTCGTCATCAACTGCGGTCACCGCTGCTTCAGACACAACAAGGAAGTGGGCGGGGTCGCGCATTCGCAGCATCTGACCCTCGCCTTTGATGTCCGTATGCCGAAAGAGCGGCATGAGGCATTCATCAAGCTGGCCCGTAAGTGCGGGTTCCGGGGCATCGGCCACCGCGACTACGAGAACTTCGTGCACCTCGATATGGGGCCGGAACGGGAGTGGTGATGAATATCGAACGCATCGCCTGCTCCGTCTTTGCCTTGGCCTGCCTTGCTCTCGGCGTGTTTGCGTTCATCGTGACGGAGCAGCGGGATCTTGCCCGGCAAGACGCCGTAACATGGGAGGAAAGCGCAAAGCGAAACCGTGCCGCTCTCGAGGACATGACGGCGGCCCATGCCAAACTTCAAGAAAGCCTTGAAGAACGCGAAGGGAAGCTGGCGGCGTTGGAACAGGATCGGGAACGGCAGCGCGTGAAGCTGCGGGAGGCTATGCGGAATGACAGGCAGACTGGCGATTGGGGCGGCACTGTGCTGCCTCCTGCCGTTGACGGGCTGCTCAGGTAAACCGATGGCGACCATGCCCGTCATAATCCGGCAGGATGCCCCGGCGTACCTGACGGCGGAAACGCCCACCCCCCTGTGGAACGGCGTGACGAATGCCGATCTGCTCGGCTACGCGCTGGATCTGCGGCAGGCGCTCGGCGCGTGCAATGCGGACAAGGCGGCGATACGGGCCGCAGCCGGGAAGGAATGATGATGCAGCCGCCCGCCCCGATGGAGGGGCTTGCCTACTACACACAAAGCCTGCTGGCCCTGTGGCCTGAGAAGGCCGTCATAGGTTCGTGCGTCGCCGGCGTCGTCTCGCTGTTCGGCGGGGACGCCTATCTGTTGTGGATGCTTGGGGCCATGCTGGTGGCCGACTTTGCCTTTGGGCTGGCGGACGCCGTGCGGCGCAGGCATTTCCGTTGCCGGATGCTGGCGCACGGGGCGCTCAAGTTCCCGGCCTACTGCCTTTACTTGCTGATTGTCGGCGTGGTCAACGCCAGCCTTTCCCGGTCTTTTGGCGGGTTCGACATGCCGTTGCTGAACCTTTTCATTGCCTACCTGATCATCACGGACGCCGTATCCGTCATTGCCCACATGCAGCGGCTTGGCATCCCCGTGCCGGACCTGTTGCGGCGGGTGCTCCTTCGCAGCAAGCGGAAGGTGGAGCGGCGGGTGGATGAAGCCGTGGGCGGGGAAGACGATGCCCCCTAGACCGCTCAAGGTGTGCCGCCATGCCGGATGCCATGAGCTTACCCGTGATCCGTCCGGGTACTGCCCGAAGCACAAGGACGCGGCGGAAGCGCGGGCGAGGAAGTGGAAGGCCGAGCAGGACAGCCAGCGGGAGAGCGCATACCGGCGCGGGTACGGGGCTCGGTGGCGGAAGCTGCGGGCGCAGATCCTTATGGATGAACCGTTGTGCCGGGAGTGCCGCAAGGCCGGGCGCATCGTGCCGGCGACGGATGTTGACCACATCGTGGCCAGAGCCGACGGCGGGACGGATGACCGGAGCAACCTGCAACCCCTCTGTCATGCCTGCCACAGCCGCAAGACCGTCCGGGAGAACGGCGGGCGTGCGGTGACACGATGAGGGGGGGATCAAATGTTTGGTGCTGCCACCGGAAGACCGCATAGGGCAGGTGGATTTTTGTTCATGCAAAATGGGGGGAGGGGGTCAACCGGGATATGGCGGGACGTAAGCCGTTGCCGACGCATTTGAAAATGGTTCGCGGGACGCTGCAGAAATGCCGGATGAACCCGGATGAGCCAACCCCGGACCCGGAAATCCCCGACGCGCCGCCGCACCT
>NZ_JNJP01000013.1 GCF_000701705.1 Bilophila wadsworthia ATCC 49260
CGCCGTTGAGGCCACCCACGGAGCGAGCCTTGTTGTCGCCGTCATAGATGGCGCTGGCGGCGATGCTCAAATCCGTGCCGCTGGCGATGTTGCCCTTCAGGGTTCCGGCGCTGATCGTGGTGCCGCCGGAATAGGTGTTGGTTCCGGAAAGAATCAGCGTTCCCGCGCCGGTTTTGGTTATGGAGCCGGAACCGGAAATAACGCCGTCAAAGGACACGTTGTTGGCATTGGTGTTCACTGTCACGCCGGAGAGTGCGCTGCCGGTCGGCGTGCTATCCAGCTCCCCAATGTTGGCGTTTCCGCTGTAGCCAAAATTTACTGATGCAAAGTTTCGTGCGATATGTACCGCGGCGTCGCTGTTTTTGTTCAACGTATTGCCGGTGAAGGCGTCGCTGCTTGAGATTCCGCCCGCTACGGTTGCAGTGCTCAGGTCTGCATTGCCGGAAATGTTCACAATATTGCCCGTGGCCTTGCCGCTACCCGAGGCAACAAAACCGCCATTGACGTTGCTTTGGACCGTCCCGCTGCTGATGCTTACTATGTTGCCCGTGGCACTGCCGGAATTGGATTCGCCGCCGCTGACGCCGGTCAGCGTGCCGCCGCTGACGTTCACGCTGTTGCCGATGACATTGCCGTTGGCGCTGTAGCCGCCCAGCAGCCAGTTGGCGGAACCGTTTGTCATGATCACGCTGTTGTTCTGTGCAAGGCCGGCTGCGCTCATCCCCCCGTAGATGTTGTTTGTCACGCTGCCGCCATTGAAGGTGACGCTGTTGTCCGAAGCCTCTCCGCTGCCGCTGTCCACATAGCCGCCGAAGGCATTGTTTTGTACCGTGCCGCTGTGGAGGGCCAGGCTGTTGCCCGTGGCGCTGCCGGAGCCGCTGTAGCCGCCCTGTACATATGTTGCCGTTACATTGGAGAAGTCGACGCTGTTGCCTGTGGCATTGCCGCTGGTCGTTTCGCCGCCGTTGACGCCGCCGCTCAATGTGCCGCCGCTGACCTCCACACGGTTGCCGCTCGCGTCGCCGCTGTCGCTGTACCCGCCCAGCAGCCAGTTGGCGGAACCGTTTGTCATGGTCACGCTGTTGTTCTGTGCAGGGCCGTTTACGCTCCGCCCGCCATAGACATTTTCTGTCACGCTGCCGCCGTTGAAGATGACGCTGTTGCCCGTGGCAGCGCCGTTGCCGTTTTGCACGTAACCGCCGATGAGATGTTCCCCCACTGCACCGCCGCTCATGGTCACGTGGTTGTCCTGAGCTTGCCCGCCGTCAACGGTGGCGATGCCGCCAAAAATTCCCAAGGTCACGCTGCCGTTTTTCATGACAACGGCGTTTTCCCGGGCAGTGCCCTGTTCCACGCGTCCGCCGTAAATGACGTTTGCTTGGGACGCCGCGCCGTCCAACGTCACGCTGTTATTCAGAGCGTTCCCCTTACCGCTTTGACCGCCGTAGATATCTCTTACGGTTCCGCCGCTGATGGTAACTGTGTTCCCGATAACATGAGAATTTACCGAGCGGCTGTAGCCGCCGAGGACGTTGCCGGTTACGGAACCAGAATCGAAGATGGAGACGTCGTTTCCGTTTACGGTTCCCTCTGCAGCGCCGTAGCCGCCATAGACGCTGCCTAATACTGAACCGAAACCGGAGATGGAGACCTTGTTGCCGGTCACGGCACCATTGTTGGCTCCGCCCAGGATGTCGCCGCCGACCGAGCCGCCCGACAGAATGACCGTATTATTGCTGACCGGGCTGAACGCGGCGTCCACGTCATTGCCATAAACGTCGCCGCTCACATTGCCGCTGTTGATGGTGACCTTATTATCGCTGAGGCTCCCCGCAGGAAAAAGGCTGTTGCCGATATTCCAGAGGGGGCCTTTGTCAAGGTTTGAGCCGGGGTAGGTAACGTCAGCGGCGTTGGCCGAAGGCGCAAAGCCGGGCGGCCCAACCAGCAGGGCGGCCAGCGCGCAGGCTGGAAGAAGCCTTGTGCAGGTAAAGCGGAATCTATGCGTCATAGGTAGCCTCCTCATGTTGTAAGGGTGAAGGATGCGGCTTGCGGCAAACGGCGCGCAACGCAAAAGGCCTCACCCCGAGAAGGGGCAAGGCCATGTTTTTGGACGGAGTGGAAACGCGGAAAGCCGCGCTACGCCTGGACGCGAGCGCGGTGGATGGGCGATGAGCTGTGTGTGTGTGTGTGTGTGTGTGTGTGTGTGTGTGTAGCAAGAAGCGGACCGGAACGCGCTTGCGTTCAGGGCCGCTTCCGCCAGCCACGTTCCTTGCTTACACGCAACCCGGCCCACCGTCAAAGGATGACGGCGGAAGGACGGCGGATGGTGAAGCGGAACACGCGGCATGGAAGACATCCGATGATTACGGGCAAAAAGGTATTTATGTCAGTTTATGTTTCCTTTTGGGAAAAAAAGCAAATAATTTCTGCGTCTCACCCTTTTGGGGTGATACCAGGATGCCGTTGAGCGAGTCGCACCTCATTGTATTTTGAAAGGGCACAAAGGACAATAAACAGTACAAACGTCTCTTCAGGGGCCATACTGAGGATAAGGCGAAGCGTGTATCAGTCCGCTTCTCCTTCCTTCGCCCGTCTGTTGCGACGATTTCGCTATTTTTCCCCGTGGAGAAGTCTTCTCAGTTCCGGGCGGTTGTTTGCGCCGCATTTCCGGTACACAGTCTTCAGGTGCGTTTTGACGGTGTTGAGGCCGAGGCCCACGCGGCATGCGATCTCCGGGCCGGTGCGTCCCTCGGCGGCGAGCCGCGCGATCTCATACTGTTTGACGGACAGACCGAACGGAATTTCCGAAGCGCGTGTTCCGGGCAGTCCCAGATGGCGCAGCCACGGTTCCGCCAGGGCCAGAATGCGCCGCACGCCGTCTTCATGGCGCGTCTCTTGCGGCGCGAGCAACAGCAGCAGGACAAGATCGGCGTTTTCCACAAAAGGCATGAGCACATCGTCCGGCAGGGCCGCGTCCAGAGCGGCGCGCAGAGACTCAAGCGCCTTTTCCCGCGCGTCGAGCATGGCATGGGCGGCGGCCAAGAAGATATGGGCGTAGATGAAGAACAGGCGGTGCTTGTCGAAGAGAGGGGGTTGCAGCAGGGCGTGGAACAGGCCGAGCACGGCGGCGGCATCCCCGGCCAGCAGCAGAGCGCGGCCCTGCGCCAGCCGGAAATCGCCCTGGGCGAAGGCGTACATGCGTTCACCCCTGCCCTCGTGCACCCACGCGGGGATTTCGTCCGGACGCCGGAGGAGGCCGGAAAGGCGCGCCGCGCAGACCTCCGCCGTGTGCAGCAGAAAATAATCCTGTTTTTTGGTGATCAGATCGCGCATTTCCCGCACGGCGGCGCAGGCCGTCGAGGTGTTTTTCCGCGCCAGAGCCAGACGCGCGCGCAAAAATAGGGCGCAAAGCGTATTGCATAGTTGCCCGTGCAGCGCGGCCACGGTCTCGGCCTGACGGCAGAGGCGGAGCGCCTCGGTAAAATTCCCCGCCATGTACAGGGCTTCCGCCTCGAAAAGCAGCTCGCCGCCCGCGCCGTGCCAGTCCGCCGCTTTGTAGTAATGCGGCATACATTCCCGCATCAGCCGGATTTCCTCCCGGAGTTTGCCGCTTTCCCTGTGGAACATGAACAGCACGGAGGGACAGCCCATGCTCCAGGTGGATTCCGGCGGATACAGCCCCGTGGGGCGGCCCAGCAGTTCCCATGCCCTGCGGTGGCGGACGGACATGGCCGCGATGTCGTTGTATTCCGCAAGAGCCAGCAGCATTTCCAGTTCGCCGCGCAGCACGGGCGTGGCGGGATGCGCCTCGTCCAGCGCCGCGCAGTAGCGCGCCAGCCAGCGGCAGCGGTCGGCAAAGGCCGGAAAGTCGGACGCGGAAAGCGCGGCCAGGGCGTGCTTGAACGCTGCCCTGGGGTGCCGGGACAGGACCTCCTCCGGGCAATCCTGAAAGAGCCGGGCGAAGAAGGCGGCGCTTTCCGTGACCAGATGGCGGGCCATGTCCCGTTCCATGACCGAAAGTGCCCGCTCGAAATCGCGCGCCGCGTGATAGTGCTCCATCGCGGGAATGAATTCGTCCTCCGCCGCGAACCAGTCGCCGCAGCGGCGGTGGACGGCCTGCCGCTGTTCGCGTGGAAGTGCACGGAACAAGCGCAGCAGCAGGCTCCGGAATATGGCGTGGACGGTGTACACGCCGCTCCCTTCCCGGCGGCGGACAAACGAGTTCTGTCGGACAAGCGCCTCCAGAGCTGCCCGAGTATCCGTGCCGCAGCAGAAATCCGCCTGCGGCAGGGTGAACTGCTCCAGCGGGCAGAGCGCGAAAAGCATGTCCCGCACGTCCGGGGAGAGTGGGCGATAAAGCTGTTCTTCCAAAAGGGCGGCCATATCCGGTGGCAGTTCGTTCTCGGAATACTGCGGGGAAGATAAGGAGGAAGATTGCGGGGAGGGCAGGGTGAAAGAACGGGCGAAGGCGGGCAGGGAAAAAGACCCGTGTTGCGCGTAATGGCGGCAATGCAGATATACGCCGCTGACCCATCCGCCCGTGGCCCCATGCAGGGCGCGGATCTGTTCCGAGCTGACCTTGAGGCCGCACAGGGCGCAGTATGCCCGGATGTCTTCTTCCGAAAACGCCAGCAGGGCCGGGCCGAGGCGGGCGAGCTCTCCCTTGAGGTCCGATAGCAGGGCGTCGTCCGTTTGGAAATGCCGGGTGGTGAGCACGATGTGCAGATTGCTCATGGCCTGCCGGGCCAGTATCTGGAAAAAGCGGACGCACGACGGCGCGGAAGCCAGCAGGTGCACATCGTCCACGACCAGCACGGTGGGTCTGGCAAAGTCGAGGCTCTCCAGCAGTTCCAGCGCCGCATCGCGTCGGGCCGCGTCATCGGGCGCGAAAGGCGGGCCGAGCCTGCGCAGCGCCCGCGCCGTTTCCGCCGTCTCGGGCAGACGCTCAAACTCCCTGCACAGGGAGCGCCAGAAGGCGCCGTCCGGGGAATCCAGCACGGAAACCCAGATCACGGCCAGGTTTTCCCGGCGCAGAAACTCGCGCACGGCCACGGTCTTGCCGTAACCCATCGGAGCCTCAATGACGGTCAGGGGTGAGGAAAGAATGCCCGTAAGCGCGGCCAGCAGACGCGGGCTGAAGTAACGGACATCCGAGATGCCGGTGTAAACATTGTGTTCCATAGGAACCGCCTGAGGAGGATTTTCCCTGACGGTATCCTGTTTGGTGCTCCCTTGGCAAAGCGTATTCGGTGGCATCCGAAGTGGACGGCGTTCGCTCCACATTCCTCATTCGGTCTATCCGGTTTGAGAGTGAAGCCTGAAGGAGGTTCCGTTTCATTCCGCATAGCCTTTTCTACATCCCTCGTCTCACTGTTCAGAGTGGAATATTCCTGTTTTTGGCCTGTCCATTTTTTCAGTAAGGAGAGCGGGGTACCCCTCCCTTAAAATAGTGGAGACCAAAACTGGAGACTTCTGGTAAACCCTCCCCAGGAGGGAGCCATGAAGAAGTCACGGTTTTCTGAACACCAAATCATCACAATCCTGAAGTCTGGCGAAGCGGGCAGGACTGCCAAGGACGTATGTCGTGAGCACGGTATCAGCAGCGCCACGTTCTACGCCTGGAAGAGCAAGTTCGGCGGCATGGAAGCTTCGGACATCAAGCGTATGCGCGACCTTGAGCATGAAAACGTCCGCCTCAAACAAATGTATGTGGACTTAAGCCTGGAAAATCGGCCCTTGAAGGATGTGATCGAAAAAAAGCTCTGAAGCCAGGCCGAGAAGCGTGACGTCGTGCTGTTCGTTCACGAAGAGCATGGACTTTCCGTCAGCAAGGCGTGCACGGCATTGCGCATAAGTCGAAGCATGTTTCTTTACAAACCAACGCTGCGTGACGGCAGCCTTGTGATAACGACGCTTCTTGAGCTGGCCGAACGCTACCCGCGATACGGATTTGCCAAATATTTTGCTGTGCTGCGTCGCGAGGGATATACATGGAACCATAAGCGCGTCTACCGAATTTATCGGCAGCTGCAGTTGAACATGCGCCGCAAAGGAAAACGGCGCCTGCCCAGCCGAGCTCCCGTCCGTCTGGAGGCGCAAACCGTCGTCAACGGTTGCTGGTCTGTGGACTTTATGAGCGATGCGCTGATGCACGGTCAGCGTGCTTGACGATTTCAGCCGTGAAGGCCCGGAATTTGTCTCGGCGCAACTTGCCGGATGGGCTGAACAACACGGGATTGACCTTGAGTTCACTCAACCCGGCAAACCCACGCAAAACTCATATGTGGAGCGGTTCAACCGCACCTTCCGCGAGGAGGTACTGAACTTCTATGTTTTTAGCAGGCTGAGTGAGATTCGCACCATCGTTGACGCATGGGTACAAGAATACAACGAGCAAAGGCCACACGAATCATTGGGCAATCTCACACCAGAAGAGTTTGCCCTCAACATGCCGGGGGCTCCAGTTTAGCTTTGCACTAACTGCGGGGGCTTTACACCCGGCCCTGGTATATTTATATAACTATAATAAATTAAAGAATAAATATCTATATTAGACGTGCTAGTCAGATATGTGAGGGACACACACTCTCTCTTCCACATGGCCTGACTGTGTTTTTCGCGCTCATATCTCTTTCGCAAACATGCTCAAGAACGCTATGATGAGAAAGAGGCAGCAGAACAGAATGGCTTTTTCAGCGAAGAGGGCGGACAAGGCGGCTCCCAGCGTCGCGCCGAGCGCGAAAAAGACGACGATTTCGTAGTAGCTGAGGATGGTTTTCCTTGTATCGGGGTCTCGTGTGCGGACATAATGGAATATCTGCTCGGTAGCGCTGCGGAGATTGCCGGTACACATGGTCGTCGCCACGCTGTGCCCGTTGACTTTCCTGAAACTTTCCACTTGTACGGCGCAGACGAAGGAAACCAGGATATTGACGGCTGTATCCCACATCCCCGAGGCCATGAAGGCCGGAAAAAACAGGAGAAGCGCCTCGAAGAAAACAACGATCTGCCTCCAGTGCAGCAGATCGTATTCCTTGAACTTGGCCCGTATCCATTCCGTGAACAGGATGCCCAGGGCAAACGCGATGATGGGGAAGAGGTAAAAGGCGACTTCCTTGATATTGCCTTCCGCAAGGTTGAGCCCGAGGAGCACGACATTCCCTGTCTGCGCATTGGCAAAGACATGCCCTCGCGTGATGTAGGTGTAGACATCAAGGAATCCTCCCGTCATCGTCAGCAGGGCGCAGAGCAGGAAAGATTCCGATACCTGAATGTGTTTGCCGTGTTTCATCCTTTGATTCAACCCGAACGGCGACTTTCCCTTGGAAAGTCGCCGGATGCGCCGGCCGGTTCCTTTTCTCCTGTGGGAGGGCGGCTGGCCGTATTCCTGTTTGCCTGCGTTCCGCAACCTTTTGCAGAAAGTATTTGGAACGCAACGGGGTGAACAGGTATCCCCGTTGGATTGAGAAGTCAAGTAAAGCAATGTGATACATCATACGGAGAAGCGTTTTTCATTTCTCCCTGTCCATTTTTCTCTTCTCTTTTCGCAACGCGGCAATAGAAATGTGCGTGGCATGTTTTCGGGGGAACACGCCACGCACATTATGGGGAGGAGATACAGCTTACGCGGTATCCCTGTTGGAGCGCTGAAGGAATGCCAGCGGTACATCCGTATAAAACCAGACAGAAAGCTATGGAAATCACGAAGGGAAAAGATGAACGTTTCCCATTGATCCGCTATGTGGCGGCGAGGCTTTCTTCAGGCTTATGGGATTGATCAAAGGAAGGACATCCTGTGTTGCCATGTCCGTATTCAGCACATGAGTACGCTCTTTTTCTATCATACTGAAAGAATATCCAAAAGGCAATGCGCCTCGGCAAGGCTGCAATGTCCAGGAAGAAAAACGAAACATGGCAACGCGGGCTACGCCGCCGCAGCAAACAAAAAGCCCTGCCGGGATTCCCGGCAGGGCATAAAGGCGGGGAAGTAAAGACGGCTTAGTTGGCGGGAACCACAGCGCCTTCGTACTTCTTGGTCATGAATTCCTTGACCTGATCGCTCTTGAGAGCGTCGATCAGCGCCTTGAGTTCAGGACGGTTTTCATCTCCGGCACGCACGGCGAGGATATTGGCGTAGGTCGTCGCGGCGATGGAGTCGGCCTTTTCGGCGGACAGCGCGTCGGCCACTTTGAGGCCGCCGAGGATGGCGTAGTTGCCGTTGATGATCGCGAGGTCGACGTCAGGCAGGGCGCGGACGAGCTGAGCCGCTTCGATTTCTTCGATCTTGAGCTTCTTGGGGTTTTCCGCGATGTCGCGGCGGGTGGCGGTGAGGCCGGCGCCGTCCTTCAGCTTGATGAGCCCGTTGGACTGGAGGAGCAGCAGTGCGCGGGCTTCGTTGGTGGTGTCGTTGGGCACGGCCACCATAGCGCCGTCCTTCAGGGCGCCAAGGGACTTCGTCTTGCCGGCGTAGATGCCGAAGGGTTCGTAGTGCACGGTACCGATGGAGACCAGCTTGGTGCCCTTTTCCTTGTTGAAATCGTCAAGATAGGGCTTGTGCTGGAAGAAGTTGGCATCCAGCTCCTTGCCTTCGAGCGCCATGTTGGGCTGCACGTAGTCGGAGTATTCGATGATCTGGAGTTCATAACCCTGCGGTTTCAGAACATCGTTGGCGACCTTGAGGATTTCCGCGTGAGGCGTCGGGGAAGCGCCGACACGGATTTTCGTGGTGGCCTGAGCCGCGGTTGCGGAACCGGCTGCGACGACAAGGGACAGGGCCGCGGCCAGAAGGGCGGAGCGGAAGTTTTTCATGATACCGTATCCTTATCAAAGGTTAAAGGTTCACGGCCGCGGGCGTGGGCCCAAGAAGCCGTTTGTCGCGGAAAAAGATCAGGAAATGCGCCTGTCGCTTCGCTTGGTGGCCCAGTTGCCGAAGCTCTGGAATACCTGCACGATGACGATGAGCAGGACGACGGTGATGAACATGATGTCGGTCTGGTAGCGGTTGTACCCGTACATGATCGCCAGTTTGCCGAGGCCCCCGCCGCCGACGGCGCCCGACATGGCGGAGTAGCCGAGGATCGTGGTTGCCGCGATGGCGCTGCCGTTGATGAGCGAAGGCAGCGCTTCGGGCAAAAGCACCTTCATGATGATCTGCATGGTGGACGCCCCCATGGACTGCGCCGCCTCAATGACGCCGCCGTCCACTTCGAGCAGGGAGGATTCCACAAGCCGGGCCACGAAGGGCGCGGCGGCGATGACCAGCGGGACGACCGTGGCGTTGTTGCCGATGGTCGTTCCCACGAGCAGGCGGGTCAGGGGAATGACCGCGATCATGAGGATAAGAAATGGGAACGAGCGGGTCAGGTTCACAACGACATCAAGCACGGCGTAGATCATGGGCCGGGGCGTGATGCCGTCCTGACGGCAGATGACGAGGACCGTCCCCATCATCATGCCGAACACATAGGAAAAAAAGGTGGAAACCAGCGTCATGTACAACGTGTCCACGACGCCTTCAAGCAACATTTCGATGGTAGCCTGATCAAACATTCTTCATTTCCTCCAGCATCAGTCCCTTGGAGTCGGCATAGGCGAGGATACGCCGGACGACCTCTTCGTTGTCCGGAAGTTGCAGCACCATCTGGCCGAATGCCGTCCCGCCGATGTCGCGCGTGTCGGCAAACATGATGTTGACGGGAGCCCCGCATTCCAGCACCAGATTGCTGATGACCGGCTCAAACGAGGAGCGGCCGTTGAAAATGATCCGGTACAGCCTGCTGTGCGGCATGTCCTGCAAGGCCTCGGGAATGACGAGCTGGCGCGCCTCTTCGGTCTGAGGGTGGAAGAAAACCTCTTCGACCGAGCCGGTTTCGGCAATCCGCCCGTGGCTGATGATGGCGACCTGATTGCAGATTTTCTCGATCACGCTCATTTCGTGCGTGATGATGATGGCGGTGATCCCCAGGCGCCGGTTGATGTCCTTGATGAGCGAAAGGATGGATTCCGTAGTGGCGGGGTCGAGGGCGGAAGTGGCCTCGTCGCACAGGAGGATCTTGGGGTTGGTAGCCAGAGCGCGGGCGATGGCCACACGCTGCTTTTGCCCGCCCGAAAGCTGCGACGGGTAGGACTGTGCCCGGTCGGATAGGTTGACCAGCTCAAGCAGCTCGCGCGCCCGCTCGCGGGCGGCGTCCTTTTTGACTCCGGCAAGCTCCAGCGGAAAGCAGATGTTTTCCTCAGCCGTGCGCTGCATGAGGAGGTTGAACTGCTGGAAGATCATGCCCATGCTGCGGCGGGCGATCTGCAAATCCCGGGAACCCAAACGGCACATGTCCCTGCCTTCGAACATGACGCTTCCGCCGGTAGGCCGCTCAAGCATGTTGATGCAGCGCACCAGCGTGCTTTTCCCGGCGCCGCTTTTGCCGATGATCCCGAAAATATCCCCTTTCCTGATGGTCAGGTTGATGCCCTGGAGGGCATAGACTTCGGTATTTTTGCTCCTGAACCGCTTTTCAAGGTCCTGGATCTGAATGATGGCTTCCGTCATCCGCGTTTTTCTCCTGTTCCGTTTACATCAGGAGCTACAATAGTAGCGTGCGCGCACGCCGTCAAACGTCCGTGCGCGCGATACTATTACCTACTTTTGGCTCTTTGAGAACGCCGGAAGCATCATTTTTCTGACGAAAAAATTGATCTATTATTCTTGATGGATAGGACGGTGATCCATCTCGTTTCCCGCGAATGGGGAAACGTGACGCTTATGGTGCTTCGCGGCGGGCTGGGGTTGTGCTCACAGATCTATGGATTTGATGTGCGGATTGTCGCTGAGCAGGCTCATCAGTTGCGTCACGTTGTAATTCCTCGGCAATTTTACATAAAGGTCCAGCGAAATAAGCCCATTGCCGTTATTCCGGGACTTCATGCTGATGATTTCGAGGTTGTGGCTCAGGAGCTTGTCCCGGATGGAGGCGACACCGTCCCCCGTATCCTCGATTTCCATCGAGATCTGCTCGGCCACGGGGAAGTTGAGCCATGTAAAGTTTTTGTGGAGCGTCATCTGGGCCGCTACGATGAGCAGGGTGGCCGCCACGCCGAGGAAGTAGAGCCCAGCGCCGATGGTCATGCCGATACCTGCCGTGGCCCAGACGCCCGCCGCCGTGGTCAGGCCGCTGATGGTCTGGTTGCGGACGAAGATCATGCCCGCGCCGAGAAAGCCCACGCCCGTCACGATCTGCGCGGCGATACGGGAAGGATCCAGCGCCACGCCCTTGAGGGTGGTCACGTCGGAAAAGCCGTATTTGGAAACAACCATGATGAGCGCCGCCGCCAGTGCCACGATCAGGTGCGTGCGGATTCCGGCCTCTTTCAGACGGTTGTTGCGTTCGTAACCGATGAGGCCGCCGCATATCCCGGCGATGAGGATGCGAAAAAAGAATTCCAGCTCTGTAAAGACGGTGATGTCCATGAGCCTCCCCGCTTGTTGGAAAGTACAATCATTGTCATATGCCAGTTGTGGTGTGGCAGTTCATGCTGTTCCCGTCAAGTCCCGAAAGGAGACATGGGCAGCGGAGAAAGGCGCTTTGGAAGGGGAAGCAATACGGGAAAAGCATATGGGTTCCTCCCTGATCGGCTACAACGATACAAGGCTTTGACCGCAATTCCGCGTCGGCGCTGCAACATTCCGGTGTGCATCACGGCGTCAAACGGTGTTCGTCCATGACGGAAAAAGCCCTACGGGCCATCTGCAACAAAAAAAGCTCTCCTCGGGGGAGAGCCTTGTGCGTTTCGGGTATTGGAACGCGGATCACGCGTAGAGGATCAAGGCGATGAATTCGAGATCTTCAGTACCGTCGTTCTCCAGCATGTGCTCCTCTCCGTCTTTGCAGATCATCACGTCACCGGCGGTTACTGGCTTCAGTTCGCCATTGTCGAAGTACAGGCCAGTGCCGCTGAGAACATGGTACACCTCGAAATCACCGACATGGCGATGCCGGCCGACGGAACAGCCGGGTTTGAGCACGCAATGGTTGAAAACGCGGCCCTTACCCGCGAAATCTTCGCCGTTGAGCAGTTCCGCGGCGAGGATATGCCCTTTGCCGCCTTTGTGCTGCATGTCCAATTTGGTCAGTTCATCATAATGCCGTATCATGAAAATGCTCCTTTCGGCCCATGATACGGCACTTCATGACCGTTGTGAATGATGGGCGAGCGGCATTACTTGATCCCCGTGAATGTATACGGATCATCTCCGATATGTTCGCCGCAGTCCAGCGCATCAATCCGATCCATATCGCCCGGTGTGAGTATGAAGGAAAACACGTCGCCGTTTTCATGTATCCTGCTTTCGTTGCTTGATTTAGGGATGGCGATGTGCCCTTTCTGGATATGCCAGCGCAGAATAATCTGGCCCGGCGTTTTCCCGTGGGCGGCGGCGATTTCTACGATGGCCGGATGCTGCATGAGTTTGCCCCGGAACAGCGGTCCCCACGCCACGAGCCGTATGCCGTTTTCCCGGCAGTATGCGCACAAATCACGCTCCTGATAAAGAGGGTGCAGCTCGATCTGGTTGAGTACGGGGAACCTGCCGAACGCGCTCCGGATTTCCTCCAGATGTTTGATCTGGAAATTGGATACGCCAACCCGGCGGACGAATCCTTCCTCACGTCGCCTCAGAAGTTTTTCGTATGCGCTGAGACGTTGTTTCCGATCCGTCCCCGGCCAGTGGAGAAGGCAGCAGTCCAAAACGTCTATTCCCAGATCCCGCAATGATTGCGCAAGGGAAGCATCCGGATCGTCAAAACGGGTCGGCCAGATTTTCGAGGAGATGAAAAGGTCCTCACGCTGTACGCCGCATGTACGGATCGCTTCGCCAACCTCGGCTTCATTTCCATACATGGCCGCCGAATCGATGTATCGGTAGCCGTCCCGGACGGCCCAGCGGATCGCGTTGATGATTTCTTCGCCGTGCGCGGCGTAACACCCAAAGCCATATCCCGGCATGGCCGTGCCGTCATTCAGAGACACGGGCTCCGCTATGTCGCGAATGCTCATGGCTGTTCCCCCTAAGGAAATGTTTTTTCGGAACTATCGGACAGGGAATGAAAAGAAGCAAGGGAAGGGTGCCGGCATATGAAGACGGCTGTGCGGAATGATTGCTTTTTGACGAGGAGTCCTTTAGGCAGGAAAGACATGTACCGGATCTCCCTTTTTTACCCACAGGAGTGAACAAGCATGATTGAGCGTACCCTTTCCCTGATCAAACCCGATGCCGTACAACGGAATCTGACCGGCGAAATCCTTGCCATGATCCAAGGGGCTGGCCTCAAGGTCGTGGCCCTCAAGATGATCCACATGACCAAGGCACAGGCGGAAGGGTTTTACGCCGTACACCGGGAACGTCCTTTTTTTGACAGCCTGACCGACTATATGAGCTCCGGCCCGGTGGTTTGCTCCATTCTGGAAGGTGAGGACGCCATCCATCGGTATCGTGAACTCATGGGTGCCACCAACCCGGAAAAGGCCGCTGAAGGGACGATCCGCAAGAAATACGCGGTCAGCCTCGAGGCGAACTCCGTGCACGGTTCCGACGCGCCGGAAACGGCGGCTTTCGAAACCCGGTATTTCTTCAGCGCGTTTGAAATAGTGTAGGGTTTACCTGTTCAAAAAGAACATGAAGGCCACGAGGACAACGAACAACAAAACCAGCGACGTGGTAATCATACGAGCCTCCCTTTGTGAAAAGCCCCGGTCATCCCGGGGCTTTTTCGTTACATGCCGAACCATGTGTAGCCGCTGTAGAACAGGGCGCGTCCGCAGACCTCACCCGCTACGATGGGCAGGAGGATGATTCCGGCCCTGATCCAGAGCGGGCAGGGGCAGGTTCGGCAAGCGCCCGGAAGCATCTCATTGACGCCATTACGGATGAGCAGCAGAGGGCCCAGCGCTGCGCCGAAGAGCAGGAGCGTCAAATGCCATGCCAGCAGATAGGTGGAGAACGGCGATTGCGCCAACAACAGCTGCAACGGGATCACCAGCATTTGGAGTATGAAGGCCAATACGATGAATACGGGATACCAGCCGAGCAGGAGCGTTGCCTTCTTTTCGGGATCCTTCCGGGCGGCAAGGGCGTCCATGAAGAGCAGCAGGCTGGAACCGAGCAGCAGGCTGGTGGCGAGAAAGAGCCAGTAGGTGAACAGCGAATTCCAAAAAGGAACGGTCGGGATGGTGTAAACCCGGCTCATGACATAGACAAAAGCAAGGCCGAGGATGGCGGCCAGACGGCGTGCCCATGCATTGAGCGTGATCAGCCAGAGGAGAAGCCCGGCTCCAAACAGCCCGACGAACAGGATTTCGCGGCTCAGCCACGATGTCCCCACGTTGGTGATCGTGTAAAAGCTTACCGTAGGATCGGAAAGATGTTCCAGTGAAGCCAGCGCGCCCACGCCGAGCAGGATGCAGGCGGCCCACGCCTTGGCCCGCGACGTGTCGGCGGTACGGCTGAAGAAGGACAGGATCAGCATACCCGCCGCGGCTTGGCCGAGCAGGGTGAAGATGACGAGACTCCAATAACCGTGCATGGCTAAACCTCCTCGGGATTGCTGATGCGTTTCCCGCGCAGCCCTTCGGTGCTGCCTTGCGGTTTGGAATGACGGTTGGGAGCACAGATGAAGTGGGGACGGGTGAGTTCCGGCCCCGGAAGCGGCGCGATGGCGGCCTGTTCCCCATAACGCTTGAGCAGTTCGTCGTATTCGCCGTAATCCAGCGCGCGGCAAGGGCAGGCCGCGACGCAGGACGGGGGCAGGCCTTGCTCAAGATAGTCGCGGCAGAAGTCGCATTTGGTCATCTTCTTGCGCTCGGGGTCAAACTGCGGCGCGCCGTAGGGACAGTTCCATTCGCAGTAGCGGCACCCCACACAACGGTCCGGATCCACGGAGACGATGCCGTTCTCGTCCTTGTGCATGGCCTGCGTGGGGCAGGCTTCGGCACAGACGGGGTTCTCGCAATGGTTGCACGACAGCGACACGTAGTAGGCGAAGACGTTTTGTTCATAGGCGTCGCCCACGGGAAGCCATTCACCACCGGAATATTCCAGAACCCGCCGCCACAACACGCCTTTGTTCAGGTTATGCTTGTCGATGCAGGCGATCATGCAGGCCTTGCAGCCGGTGCATAGTTCCGAATTGAAGTAGAATGCAGGATTTTTGATCATGAATCGGTCCTTTTCTTCGGCCTGAGATACGGCCGCCCGGAGAAGCGGCCGTCCCTCCGGAGCGGTTACGCTTTTTCCACCTGCACGAGATTGGTGTGGTGAGGGTTCCCCTTGGCCAGGGCTGTCGGGAGAAGCTTGGTCAGCACGTTGACGCAGCCGTTGGTGTCTTCCCCGGCGGCGTTGGGCGTATGCCATGCGCCTTCGGGAAGTGACACCACGCCCGGCATGATGCGGGGCGTGATCTTGGCTTTGACGAAGGAAACGCCGCGCCCGTTGAACACCTTCACACGATCCCCGAATTCGATGCCGCGGGCTTTCGCGTCGATGGGGTTGATCCAGAGCTCTTGCGGCGCGACTTCCTGCAGCCACCAGCAGTTCCCGTAGGTCGAGTGCGTGCGCTGCTTGTAGTGGTGCCCGATGAGCTGCAGCGGCCACTCCTTGCGTTCCGGGCTGATAGCGCCTTCGGGGTTGGGGATGTACTCGGGCAGCGCGGTGATGGCCTGACCGGGCAGCAGGGTCCATGTTTCCGCCAGCTCGGCGAGGCGCGGCGAATAGATCTCGATTTTGCCCGACGGCGAGGGCAAGGGATTGGCCTCGGGATCGTCCCGGAATGCTTTATAGGCGATATGGTTTTCGGGGAAGTACCTTTTGTACACGCCCATCGTGTAGGCTTCCTCCAGCGTGGGCGGCAGTTCGGGGATGGCCTTGCGGGACTCCGCGTACAGTTTCTCCAGCCATTGGTATTGGGTACGGCCTTCCGTGAAGGCCTCCTTCACGCCGAGCTCGTTGGCAACGCCCGCGCAGATATCATAGATGCTTTTGGCTTCGCCGAGCGGCTCAATGCACTTGTTATCGAAGATCACGTAGGCGATGTTGCTGTCGCCGTCGGAAGTCCAGTCATGCTCCTCAAGGTTCAAACAGCTTGGCAGCAGAAAGTCCGCATAACGGGCGGAAGGCGTCAGTGTCGTGTCGATGACCACGATGGTCTCGCACTTTTTGTCGTCCAGCAGGATGGGGTGCATCTGGTTGATGCCGCCGTGCTGGTTCGTCAGGCAGTTCCCCGCGTAGTTCCAGATGAATTTGATCGGCGCGATGAGCCTTTCGCGTCCCCGGATGCCTGCCGTGGTGGCGGTCATCTGCTTGTAGTCGTCGATGGCCTGATACCAGTTGAAGCAGGAGAGTTCCGTCTTCACGGGATTTTCCAGCGTGGGGAAGGTCGCCATGGGAAGCTTGTATCCCGCGTTTTCGCGCGCCCCGGTATTCCCGCCCTTGATGCCCACGTTGCCGGTGAGCACGGCGAGCATACCGATGGCGCGGGAAATGTTTTCCCCGTTGGTGGTGCGCTGCGGGCCCCAGCCCTGACAGATGAAGCACGGCCTGGCCCCGGCGATCTCGCGGGCCAGCTTCTCGATGCGGGCCGGGGGAATCCCGGTGATGCGCGAGGCCCATGC
The DNA here is from genome assembly GCF_000701705.1 of Bilophila wadsworthia ATCC 49260. GTDB lineage: Bacteria > Desulfobacterota > Desulfovibrionia > Desulfovibrionales > Desulfovibrionaceae > Bilophila > Bilophila wadsworthia. Next base: position 16,657 of record NZ_JNJP01000013.1, read on the forward strand.
CGGAGTCTTTGGCGTCTTGTCCGGGCCTTGCCCCTGAATGTAGGATTTGTAGGACGAACCGGCTGGAGCGCCCTTGGGCAGGGATTCCTCATCATAGCCGATGGTGTATTTGGCGAGGAAGGGCTTGTCGATAAGGTCTTCAGTGATCATCACGTAGGCCAGCGCCGCGCTGAGGGCCGCGTCCGTACCCGGGCGGATGGGAATCCATTCGTCGCCCACGGACACCATGGAATCGGTATAACGCGGATCGATGATGATGACGCGGGTGTTACGGGTGAAACGGGCGTGCTGGAGCGTTTTGGCCTTGCACCCCGACATGCGCGTTTCCGAGGGGTTGTTGCCGAAGAACACGGCCAGTTCGCTGTTTTCCATGTCGGAAAGCGAGTTCCCGTCAACCCAGCTCCCGCCGTACAAATAGGGCATACCTACCGTGATCTGGCAGGTGGAGTAGTCCGAATAGTGGTTCAGGTAACCACCCACGAGATTCATGAGCCGGGCTACGGGCGTGGCGGCCGGAGGCCAGCTTTTGCCCATGGTGCTGCCGAGGGCACCCGTGCCGTAGTTGAGATAGACGGCCTCGTTGCCGTAGGTGTCTATGGTGCCGCGCAGCCTTTGTCCGATCTCCTTGAAGGCTTCCTCCCAGCTGATACGTTCGAATTTGCCTTCTCCTCTGTTGCCCACTCGGCGCAGGGGATAGGGGATGCGCTGTTCGGCATAGATGCGCTGACGCATGGAGCGCCCGCGCGGACAAGCACGGAGCTGCTGCATACCGTAGCGGTCGTCTCCGGTGTTGTCCGTCTCTACGCGGGTGATCACGCCGTCTTTGACGTGCACCCGCAGGGCGCAACGGCTGCCGCAGTTGACGTTGCAGGAGTTCCAGAGGATGCGCTCTTCCCCTGTCCCCGAGGGGGCGGGCGGTGCGGCGACGGCGCTTCCCGCATTGAGGATTTCAATGGAAAAAGGAAAGAATGCCGAAGCGAGGACGACGGCGCCGCCCTTGATCACGTCGCGCCGTTTGAGCAATGCCTGCTCGGTACAATGAGGTTTCCGCATGAGCCCTCCGCAGAAAAAGGATTCCGTTCCCGGAACGTCCCGATGGGACGGGATTCGAGGAACAGGCAGGCTTGCAGCATACCGCACAGGAAAGGCGGCTGTCAGTGATAAGTGGGGGCCGGAGGTTCACGTTATGGGATATAAAAAGGGGAAGGCCGGAGCCTTCCCCATATGGAAACGAGCGTGCTTGAAGCGCTACTTGAAGAACTTGTCGATATACCCCTGCACGAAAACGAAGAACACGATGAACGGCAGGACATATTTGACGTACAGGCGCAGCCCCTTCGGGAACATGAGGCCCTTGCCGGTGTCCGCTTCGGCGATGAAGTTGTCCCATCCCCAGCCGCGCTTGTAACAGCAGAAGAACAGGAACACCATAGAGCCGAGGGGCAGCAGGTTGTTGCTGACGATGAAGTCTTCCAGATCGAGGATCATGGAGCCGGGGCCGAAGGGCTGGATGCCGGACAGCACGTTGAAGCCGAGGGCGCAGGGCAGGGAGAGCAGGAAGACCAGAACGAAGTTGACGGTGACCGCCTTCTTGCGGGTCCATTTGAGCACGTCGATGCCGTAGGCTACGATGTTTTCCAGCACGGCGATGATCGTGGTGAGGGCCGCGAAGCTCATGAAGACGAAGAAGAGCATGCCCCACAGCTGTCCGCCGGGCATGCTGTTGAACACGTTGGGAAGGGTGACGAACACGAGGCCGGGACCGGAGCCCGCATCGACGTCGAAGGCGAAACAGGCCGGGAAGATGATGAGGCCCGCCATGAGCGCGACGAACGTATCCAGCAGCAAGATGTGGATGGACTCGCCGGTCAGGGAGCGCTGCTTGTCGATGTAGCTGCCGAAGATGGTCATGGCGCCGATGCCGAGGCTCAGGGTGAAGAACGCCTGCCCCATGGCGGCATAGATGGGCTCCCAGATGCCGTGCTGGAACATCTTGCCGAAGTCGGGCTTCAAATAGAACAGGATGCCTTTTTCGGCCCCCGGCAGGGTGACGGAGCGGATCACCAGAAAGAGCATGACGACAAGCAGGCAACCCATCATGATTTTGGTAATGCGCTCGACGCCCCTCTGCAACCCCATGGAGCAGACGAGGAATCCGGCGACGACCGTAACGGCCATCCAGCCGACCTGATCAAAAGGATCGCCGAGCGTCCCGCCGAAGAACGCGCCGATCTGCTCGGGCGTAAGGCTCGAAAGCTGACCCGAGCCCATGTACCAGCAGTAGGACAGCATCCACCCGGTGACGGTCGTATAGAACATCATCAGCACGTAACAGCCGATGATGCCCCCGTAGCCGTACAGATGCCAGAACGTCCCCTTGGGTTCCAGCTTGCGGAACGCCAGGCCGATGCCCTGCTTGGCGGCCCGGCCCACGGAGAACTCCATCACCATAATGGGAAGGCCGAGAATGACGAGAAAAACGAGATAGATGAGGACGAAAGCCGCCCCACCGTAGGCTCCGGTGATGAAGGGGAAGCGCCAGACGTTGCCGAGGCCGATGGCGCAGCCGGCCGATAACAGCAGGAAGCCGAGGCGGCTCCCCAACTTTTCGCGTTCGATACCCTGTTCCACTGTTGTTCCTCCTTAGGGTGTGGGAGGATGAATAGGTGACTTTTGCGCCTGAGGCAAGCGGAGACTGCCCGCCGGAAAACGTGCCGATTTCTCGCGCCAAAGGGAAAGGCGATACGTTGTCGGGGATTAGGCCATGTTCTTATACCGAAGAGCAGCCGGGCCCGCTGACGGCGCTGCGGCCTCCGGTTTTGGGAGTGACCTGTATCTGCGTCCCGATGCGCTCCTTCAAGGCCGCCACATGCGAAATCACGCCGATGAGCTTGCCGTCCCGGTGCAGCCCGGCCAGCGTATCCAGCGCGGTGTCCAGCGTATCCTCATCCAGCGTGCCGAACCCTTCGTCGAGGAAAAGGGAGTCCACCCGCACCGTCTTGCTGGCCATTTGCGAAAGCCCGAGGGCGAGGGCAAGGCTCACGATGAAACTCTCGCCGCCGGACAGGTTTTTGGTGGAGCGGACTTCTCCGGCCTGATAGCCGTCGATGACGTCGAGCTCCAACGGCTGCTCCTTGTTGCGGAGAAGCAGATACCGGTCGGTCATGCGCCGTAGCTGGCGGTTGGCGTGCTCGATCATGATTTCAAACGTCAACACCTGCACGAAATTGCGGTATTTTTTCCCGTCGGCGGAGCCGATGAGATCGTGCAGATCGTTCCAGCGGCGGCACTCGCGGCGCTGCGCCTCCACCGCCGCCGTGCGCTCCTGATGCGCCAGCTTGACCATGTGGTTGTCGTGGAGCTTCTGCCTCAGGCCGCCAATGGCTTCTTGTTGGGTCTTCAGCGTGTCCCGAAGCGTTGCCAGCGTCTCGTCGAGTTCTTCCCGCGTGCGATCCGTCACCTGTTTTTCGCGCTCGGCAGCCAGTTGCGCGATACGGTCGGCCAGGCGCGCTTCCAGTTCGGCCCGTTCCGTGAGCAGCTCCTGTTCCCTTTGAGCCAGCGTGTTCCGCACCGTTTCAGTGAGGCAGGCGTCCCGGTATTCCACTTCGTCGGCAAAGCCGGTTTGTGAGAGGCGAAGCCGGAAATCCTCTTCCAGCGGCCCAATTTGTGCCTGACGTTCCGCGATCGAGCGATCGAGCGTTTCCCGTTTGCTGGTCAGCCCAGCAAAGCGCTGTTTGGCGGCATCGACGGTTTGGCGGACGCCTTCAAGCCGCTTTTCGGCTTCTTCGACGAGCCCGTTGAGCCGTTTCTCTTCCTCATCCGGGGATTTGTCCCCGAGCAGCCGCCTCCGGTCGAGCCGCAGCTTTTCCCGATCCTCCGACAGGGAGCGGGCCGCTTCCCGCTGCTTGCCCAGATCTTTCTCCATATCGAGAAGCCGGGAAGCGAGATGCCGGGACTCCAGTTCCAGCGCGCTCATTTTTTGCTGTAAGAGGTCACGCCGCTTTTCCCGGGATACCCAGCGTTCACGGCGTTCAGACAGGCTGTGGAGCAAGGTTTCCGGCCCGTCGGCGGCCAGCGCTTCGATGCCGTAAGGCCGCAGTTCCTGCAAAACGGTTTGGCGCAAGGCCGTGTACTGCTCCAGAAGCGAACTCCGCTCGCGTTCGGCGCGTACGGCTTCCTGCTCGGCGCTGCCCTTATGGTGGAGGGCGGTTTGCAGGGCCAGTTCCAGCCGGTTTGCTTCGTGCCGGGCCTTCTCCCATGCCGTCATGTCGGCTTGCAGCCCGGCGTCCTCCTGTTCAGCCTGTTGCAGGATGCGTTCAGCCAGCCGCCGCTCGGTCTCCGTCGTTTCCCGCAGATTTTGGAGCGTAAGGAGCAGGGTGGCCGGAAGCGGCTGCTTTGGCGTGGCGGGGGTGATGGAGGGATGTGCCAGTGCGGCAAGGCATTCGCGCACGTGCGTTTCGTGTTCGGACAGTGTGGCGGCTTCTTTTTGCAGCTGTTCCGTCACCCATTCCCGTTCACGCGACAGCCCGGCGAGATCGCCTTGGAGGGAAGCCAAAGCGTTTCCGGAGCGTTTCAGTTCTTCCTTGAGCCGCGCAAGATGTTCCTCCGGCCCGGCGGGGGCGGGAACGGAAAATCCGGTGAAGGGGTGTTCCGTGGCTCCGCACAACGGGCACGGTTCCCCGTTATGGAGATGCCTCCGCGCTTCCTCAAAAGCCCGCAGGCGAGAGCATTCGGCCTGTTCGGCTTCCCGTTTCTCATATTCCGCCTCCAGACGGCGGTGCTCTTTTTCGGCGGATTGCAGGCGCTGCGTGAGTTCGGCCTCATTGCGGGCACGTTTTTCTTGCCGCTGCTCAAGTGTCTTGATTCCCAGAAGGCAGGTTTCGTATTGCCGCCGCGCCTCTTCGGTTTTGTCCAGCAGGCTGCTGCGGGTTGCCGTGTTCATGAGGCCTGCCCGCCAGTCGGCGACGCTCCGATCGCCTAAGAGTTCCGCCAGGGCCTTCCGGCGCAAGGCGACCGCTTGTTCCAGACGGGCCGTTTCCCGATCCTGCCGTTCCTTGAGGGCAAGCGCGTCCATATGCGCTTTGGCCGTCTCTTGTTGCCGGGCCAACGCCGCCTCGAGGGCACGTTTTTTTTCGCGCCCCGTTTCGGCCAGTTGACGCAATTGTCCGCAGGAATGCTGGATAGCGGACAGGTGCTCGATAAGTCCCTGATCCGCAGCCGTGCGTTCCAGGGCTTCGAGCACGCCCGCAAGGGCGGCCTGGGCTTCGGCACGCTGGGCGGTCAGGTTCCGGCTGGTTGCCTGCGCGGTTGCAAAAGCGGCTTCCCGGTCGGCGAGTTCCCGCTTGAGGGCGGACAAGGCCGTTTCTTTTTCGGCAAGTTTGACATCGTATTCCCGTACGGAACGGATCGTCTTCAAGCCTTGTTCGCGTTCCCGCTTGGCGTGTTCCAGCGTCGCTCCGGATGAGGCGAACGCCGTTTCCGTTTGCCGCAATTCAGCTTCACATACGGGCAAAGCCTCGCCGTATTCTTTTTGCTGGCGGAGATCCTGCGCCTGGGCGTTCCGGAGGGAAACGAGCCCGGCATACGCCCCGGAAAGCTCCAGCGCCTTGTTGGCGCGTTCCAGCTTGCGGCGTTCCGGCTGAAACGCTTCGAGCCGTTCCGCAAGCTGTTTCTTGCGGTTTTCCAGCATGGCCAGTTCAGCCTGAAGGGTACGGATGCCCTCCAGCCAGAGCAGGGCCTGTTGCGTCCGGTCGGACTGCCGCGCCGCTTCGGAAGCCTGTTCGATCAATGATGCCAGATCCGCATGGAGGCGCTGTTCTTCCGCTTCTTCAAGGAGGTGGATGCCCGCCAGCTCCGCCTCCAGCGTTTCGAGCTTGGTACGCTCAAGCACGACTCGCGCGTGCACGCGTTTAGATATATCCGAATAGATTTCCGTGCCCGTGAGCTGTTCCAGAATGGGGGCGCGCTGATCCGCAGGCGCTTGCAGGAACGCGGCGAAGCCCCCCTGCGCAAGGAGCATGGAGCGCGTGAAGCGTTCGAAGTCCATCCCTGTGGCTTCCTCCACTTTGTCGGCCACGCCTTGAACATTGCTTTCGAGGATCTGACCCGAAATGGCGTCGGAAAGTTCGCGGCGCGGGGCCTGCAATTCCCCGGAGGCTTTTTTCCTCGCCCGCCACTGGTGCCAGTGGCAGCGGAATGTTCCCGAGCGGGTTTCGAAGGTGACTTCGGCAAAACATTCCCCGGTCTGGCGGGACATGATTTCGTTTTCGCTTTTGGTGACGCGGGGCAGGCGCGGCGTGCGTCCGTACAGGGCAAGGCACACGGCGTCGAGGATGGTCGTCTTGCCCGCACCCGTGGGGCCGGTGATGACGAAAATGCCGTCCGACAAAAAAGCCGGATGCGTAAGATCAATGGCCCATTCCCCGGCAAGGGAATTGAGGTTCTTGAAGCGGATCTGGAGAATGCGCATGGTGTTTCCGTTAGGCGTGAGGGTCTTCTTCGAGGAATGAGGCGACGGTTTCCCTGTAGGCCAGACGGAGATCAGGCCTTTGCTCGTCGGGCACGCCGTGGGCGGCGAGACAGCGCTCAAACACCTCGTATACGTCCAGCGCATCCAGCGTGTCGGCATCGTCATCCCGTTCCAGGGCGCGTTCCATGATCCGGGCGTTCTTGATGCGCAGGACTTCCATGTCCGCTCCCACCGTAAGCGCTTCGACCCGGTCGCGGAGATCGCTGATGAGTTCGCTGCCCGTATAGATGATTTCGAGCCACGGATTCCCCCCCTCGGCGGCAATGGCCTTCAGGCGGGATTCGATGGCCTCCCATGCCCCTTCAATGCGTTCCAGCTCCTGAAAAACAGGAACGGGCAGGCACTCCACGGATGCCTGACGGCCCGCGAAATCCACGAGGCAGACGCTCTTGGCGCCGCGCTCACCGAAGCCCATGGGCACGGGGGAACCGCTGTAGCGCCGGGTTTCGGAGCCGCCGATTTTTTGTGGGATATGCAGATGCCCGAGGGCGAGATAGTCGATGTTGTCCGGGAAGCAGTCGGCGGTCACTTGTGCGAGCGACCCGACATAGAGTTGTCGCACGCCGTCGCCGTCGGCGGTCTGGCCGCCCGACGCGAAGAGGTGCCCGGTTGCGAGAATGGGGAGATCCGGTCGCGTCCGGTACGTTTCGGCCTGCGCGCTGATGGCGGCGTAGTGGCGGCGGATGCCGTCGATGAGGTTCCGCTCCTTGTCTTCAATGCTTTCGCCGGGCTCAACCACTCGGATGTCCCGATCCCGAAGATAAGGGACGGCGCAGACGATGAGCTCGGGCTCACCGTCCGGGCCGTCGAGCCGAAGGATCTCGTGTCCGGGGTCGTCCGAGATCGAGCCTACGACATGGACGTTGAGGGCGCGCAGGAGCTCTTTCGGCGCGGTCAGGAAGGAGGGCGAGTCATGATTGCCCGCCACCACGACGATATGGCGGCAGAAAGGCATGACCCGGCAGAGGAAGCGGTAATACAGCTCTTGCGCACGGTTGCTTGGGGCGCTGGTATCGAACACGTCTCCGGCGACGATCAGTACGTCAACGTGTCGGTCGCGGACCGTATCCGCCAGCCAGTCGAGGAAGGCGGAAAAGGTTTCGTAGCGCCTGCGCCCGTAGAGGGTGCGCCCGATATGCCAGTCGGACGTATGCAGTATTCGTAAGGATGTTGTTTTCATATCGAAGGCTCCGTAGCCGGCCTCCGTCAGAGGCCGGTTTCTACAGATAGCCTGTGAGCACGGGGCGGGCAAGCCCCCCTTACTTGGCCGAAGGGGCGGGAACCTTGGGAGCGGCGATGTCGCTAGTCTGTTCCTGCTTTGCCGGATGCCGCTTCTGATACTCCTTCCAGCCCCAATAGCCGCCTCCGGCGAGCAGTGCGGCGAGGCAGACGACGCCGAGCGCCACGGCCCATTTTTTCCAGCGGCTCTGCTTGCGGAAGGGATCGTCAAAGGAGCGGCTGGCATTGGGAGGCAAGGCCGCCGCGTCGGTCAGGCAGGATCCGAGCATGAAATTGATGGGGATTTGGCTGTTCACCGCCCATCCCGAGGCATCAAGGACAGGACCGAGCGTCCTGCGCCGCAGCTTCAGCCATGCGAGGAACATGGAGGGGCCGGATATGCACAGGAAGATCCCCACGAACAGCAGGGGAAACTGCCACCATGCCAGAGAGAACAACGCCGCCGCGATGCTGGCGAGCGCCGTGCCGATGGCGCCGAGGGCGAGCCCGATAGCCGCGAAGATCCCCATGCTCCGCCCGATGTCGAACGGCTTGGCTTCCTTCTGGGCATCCGTAGTCAGTTTATCAATGGATTTGGAGGCGTCGGACATGAGCGCTGAATCTTTGGACGACGCGAGCTTTTCGAGCTGGTCGGTGATCATGCGCCCGAACCGTTTGTAAGGCGCGAACATGGCTGTACGGATACTGATGGGGTTATCCACCAGCTTGACCAAAACGGCTTCCCAGCTCTGCCCTTGCGTGTCCACAAAAACGCCGTGCCGCCCCGGTATCAGCAGGTTGGAGTCACCCGCCGTAACCGCCGCGACGATATTCATCTTTTGGCCCGTGTCGAGGCGTGAGCACTCGCAATAGGCAAGGCAGAGATGGCTGGGCTGGGCCTGTGCCGCGTGGTTGGTGATGTCGTCCACGCGCAGGCAGAGATTGCAACCTCTGCCGTCGATGAACAGCGTGCCGATCTGAAAGGTCGTAGGCCGTGAAAGGGCGTAGAAGTCGCAGAAGGAAACGAAGTTCATCAACAGCCGGTGCAGGTGGTGATGGTAGAGGACGAGGCGCTCCACGTCCGTGAGCGTTTTGAGGTGGCCCGCCGCGTCTTCGTCCTGTTGCGTCAGCGCCTCGAAACGGGACGGGAGGTCGCTGGAGAGCAGTTCTCCAAGACGTTCCATGCCGAGTTTTTCCACACCGTTTTCGGGCTTGCGGGCAACCAGTTCCGCATACGGGGCGAAACGCGTTTTGATGGTCTGCCATTTATCGGAGGTCAGCTCGTCCCGTACGCCGAGGAGAGGAACGGCAATCGTATCTTTCAGAGCGATGATCTGATCGCGCCATGCGGGGTTGAGGCCTTTTTCAAGAGGAAGCGGCTGATCCGCCGCGATATGCGCGAGAGGCAGTTCGCGCATGGCCTCGTCATCCGTGTTGAGGGGGTGATCGACAAGCTGGGCAAAAATCGTTTCCGGGGCATTGAGCGCATCCGAGGCCCGAACGTCAAAGGCGACAAGCTGACAGCGCGTGAAGTAGTCATCGATTTTGGGTCGTACGGATTGGAAAATCTGGAAGGCCGTGTCCGTACCGGAACCAAGCGGAAACGTGTCCGCATAGGCCGCAAGTTCGTCGAACCACGCCTTGTAATCCTGTATGTTGCGCATGAACGTTTGGGCCAGTTCGAGCGTGGCGCCTTGCTGGCCTCCGGCGTCGGTTGCTCCGCCCGTCGTTGCGACGATGTCTTCGATGAAGCGGTTCATATCGGGATCGAAGGAAGGGTGCGGCGTCATCACGCCGTCGCCGTTGAAGGCGGTCTGTGTAGCCGCGTCAATGGCTTCCGCTATATCCTCCTGCGTGAGAGCCCCCTCTTTTCCACCTTGCGTGAGGATACGGCTTGCTGTGGAATAAAGCAGGCGGCCTTCATCCGTATCCTGCCTGATTTCCTCAAGGGCCAACTCCGGACGGCTTTCGGCCAGCAGTGCCGGATCGCTGAGGCGGTCCACAGTCCAGCGAACGGCGTCGAGAACCTCTTGAATGCGGATGCGCCCGTCCTTGTCGGCGTCAAGCAGTTCCAGCGTCCGTGCGTCGAACTGGAGTTTGTCGATAGGGCAACTGAGCGCGACCCAGAGTTTGGGGTCAAGCTCGTTGAGGTGCAGCAGTTCTTCAGGCGTCCGCAAGGTCACCTGATCCAGACCGCCGATCCTGTGAAACTTCCAATTGAAGGCCGCATGATTGGGCATGGCGTTCTCCTCTAAGCATGGTGTTCTTTTGGCTGTAGCCCGGATCGGGGATGTTTCAAATGAAAATATGCGGGGGGTGGCGTACGGACCGTAGCCTTTTGCGTGAAGAAGACGTACAAACGGGAGACCTCGCCTCAGTGGAGAGGTTTTTCCCTGAAAAGGCGTAACAGAAACCTAAAGGATATGACAATGCCGAAGTTGCAAGCGGCGCGAGTGACGCAATGCGGGCTGGATTTCGCGGTGGTGCTGGTCGACCCCAAGCTGTTTATGAATCCCAGCGAACTGGAAGCGTTTTCGGAACGCGCCCAAGCGCTCTTTCCCGGCGTTCCGGTGGCGATGCTGAGTTATGACGATCTCAAGGTGACCCGCTATCATGGCCCCGATGATGTTGTAGCCTTCCTCAAGCAGGTGCGTGTGGTCAGCCTGCCGTGGGTTGAGTACACCATCGGTGAATAAATCGAAGGGACCGAAGCGATTCGGTCCCTTTCCGTTACGGCGCAAGCAGGCGGAGCGGGGCGGAAACCACAATATCCAGAATGTTGAGGACTCCGCTGCCGATACTGTTGAAGACATTGGCTAAAATACCGGTAGCGTTGAAACTGCGCTGCGGCGCGTCAAGGCTGCCGTAGTAGCGCACTGGAATTTCCGGGATACCGGGCCCGGTTACGTTCAAGGCATAGTTGAGCGTTTTGTTGATAAGATTGATGCTGCCTTGGCCTCGGACGGACAGGCCGCCGGAGAGGTTGAGATCGCGTGTGGTCAGGATTCCCTTGGAAAGCGCCCCGGAAGCGCTCAGGGAACTGAAACGGCTCATAGGGCCGGGTTTCTTCGCATCCAATTCCCCGTTCCGGATAACGAAATTGAGAGTGCCACTCAGGGCGGCGGGGATATCCGCGCCGGAGCGGAGCAGGCCGGAAACGTCCGCGTCAAGGCTTCCCGTGCCGGACAGCAGTTGCTCCTGCCCCCGTTCCTTGCACAGCGTCAGGACATTGACGGCGCTCAGCGTATACCGCAATCGCGCGAGCAGCCCTCCCGCAGTGCCCTCCGCGCGCAATCCGGCCCCCGCCGTTCCCCCAGCGACACGGGCCTTGATGGGGTCGGCCGTGAGCACACCGTTTTTGATGGTCACGGGAACGGTCAGGTTTTCATGCGGAATGCGGGCGATGACCAGACGTTCCACACTGAGATCCCCATCCAGCTGCACTTTTCTGAGCCATTCGGTCTGCCACGGTGTACTCGGTTGGGCGTATTTGGAAGACGCGGGCAGATAGTCCCCCAGACGCAATGTCCCAAGCCGGAGCTTGGCGGTCCAGTGCGGAGGAGTTCCTTTGGTGCCTTCGATTTGGCCGGCAAGGCGGGTATCATCGACGCGCCCTTCAAGCTCTGAAAGGCGCAGTATGGACTCGTCCGCCCGGATTTTTGCTTTGATCTGCGCCTGCCTGAGCGCCTGTTGGGGAAGGCTGGAGGGCAACATGCCCCATTGGGCGAGGAGGGCACGGAGGTTTCCCGTGGAAACGGACAACGAAGCGTCCCATGCCGGATTGGCATCCAGACGGGTTCCGCTTACGGAACCGGTGAACGAGGCGGAGGCGTCTTTCGTGAGAAGCTGCCCGGAGAGCTCTTTAGCCTCCAGCGTGTTGGCTTGCGTATTGAGGGACAGTTTGCCTGAAGCCTGCCCGCCGATGCCGTTGGCTGAGAGCTTGCCTGAAGCGGAAACGGCGTCGGCGAAAAGATTGAAAGGACCGCTCGTTGGGAACTGGAGCGCACCCGTCAGGTCGAGCGAACTCTGCCCGGCCGGCGTCGTCAGGCTGCCCTGCCATTTCCCGGTGTAGGCATAACGCGGCTGCGTTCCCTGCGTCCGGCTTCCCGCCCCCTGAAAAGCGACGCGCAATTGAGAGAAGGCGAGATTTTTTTCTTTTTTGGCCCGAGAAAGCGATAGATTGCCTTTCTCGATAAGCGCTTCCCCCTTGCCTTTCAGCGAGGAGAGGAAAGCGGCGGGCGAAGTCGACCGTGCCGTAAAACTGGCCGAACCTGTCAATGTGCCTTTCAGAACGGGATATCCCGCTACAGGGCTGAACAGGCTGTCGACGTTGACGCCGCTGGCCGTGAGGTTCAGGGCCATGACGTCGCCGGGGATGAGATCGCCTTGTGCCGATCCGCCGTACAGTGAGCCACAGCGGATGGCGACTTTGGTCTGTTCCGTTCTACTGGCCGGATCGGGCGTAATGCGGACGGAAACGCCGTTGGCCGCCCACTTCCAGAATGTGGCGCGGGCGGCTTCCAAATGGATGTCATAGCCCACCGCCGCATTGGAATCGTCTCCTCCGAGAAGCGGCGGCACTTTGTAGGACGGCGCGGAAACCGCTTTGTTTTCCACTTCGGGGAATACCCGGTTCAATGGGGCGTCTTTGGTCGCAAGGTGCAGCGCAATGACAGGGTTGGAAAAATCGCTGACGCCTCCGCCTCCCGCAAAGACGGTATTCAGCGTCGTCGCGGTGACGGAAGAGGCGACGAGTTTTTGCGGGGTCAGCTCAAAAGGAAGCGTTCCCGAGATGTTATCCAAGGCGACTTGCACGCCCGGCGGGAGATCCCGCGCAAAGCCGAACCAGCGGGGAAGGCTGAGGTGCTTGAGGGCGAGCGTCCCCCGCAGCGTCGGCACATAATCCGCGCCGAAGATCAGCCGTCCGTCCAACGTGGCCTGATCCCCTTCGACTTTGAGGCTGGCCCCTTTGATGGCGATCTGCGGGAGAGGGGCACCTTGAAAGAGGGAGCCCAAAGGGGCTTCCGTCGTGAACGGAAGCAGGACATGGACGGGAACGGATTGGCGTTTCAGTGAAAAAGTGCCGTCAAGGGAGGCCACGCCGTCAATGGCGAGCGTGCCTTGAGTGGTGTGGGCCGTCACACCGAGGACAAACCGGGGGCTGCCCTCGCCAAAGGAAAGCGGCATGGCGCAAGTGGCTTTGAACCGGAGCATGGCCGTGGCATCAGCCGGGAACGCATATTCCAGATCGGATATTTCCAGATCAACATTGCTGAGGGTTTGGATTGGGGTGGCCTGCCCGTCCTTTTCCGGCGGCGAGTTTCCGTACCATTCCATCTTGCCCACCGAGAGCGAGAGCTCACCGGGTTCTCCGCTTCCCGGAACGGTGGCGCTTCCGGAAATGCCGGACATCCGCCACTGAGAGTGAACCCCGGACTTGTTCGCGCCGGGAAGGAGAGAGGCGATGGTTCCGTCTTCGAGATCGATATCCATTTCAGCAAGTTGCGGTGGTATGGAGAATCGCGGCTGTTGCGTCGCGTCCGGCGTCGTTCCGGCTGGCGACTCAAGCAGCAGCGTGGGCTTGAGAAGACGGACTCCGGCGATGCGCATTTCTCCGTGGAGCAGGGCCCAGAAATCAGGATAGACGGCCCCTTCGTCCACGAACAGCGTCATTGCCGGGGTACGGATGGTCAGGCCGGAAACGCTGGCCGCCGGACGCGGAAAGAGGGAGAGCGAAGCTTGATCCGCCGACAGGACAAAACCGGCTTCAGGAGCGGAAAAGCGGGCGGACAGCGAGCGGGCGAGCCCAACGGGATCTTGATTGAACGTATAGATGAAGAAGCCGAACGCAAGGACGAGCGCCCAGAAAAGGGGGAGCAAAACATAAAGGAGGATGGAGGTGGAACGCTTCATGTCTGTAGCTGTTTGTAATCAAGGCGTTTGAGATCGAGGTATACCAGTACGCCTCGGACAGGCCGGGGCGCCGCCTTGGAAATGAGGCGCATATAGCGTTGGAGCTGGATTTCGTGCGCTGGAGTTGGCGCTCCCGTTTTGTATTCGACCACGGTAATCCGTTTCCCGTCGTCGACTACAAGGTCGGAGCGGTACAATTCGCCGGATTCGTCAATGATCTCCTGCTCGGGCGTCCCGTATCGCAGCCATTCCCCGGCCTCGGGCAGGGCCGCGTACCATGCCAGCATCTCCACGATTTCGTGTTCGACCGTTTCGGGGTCACGGATCGGGAGCGGGAACGTGCGCAAGCCCTGTTTGAAGGCTTGGCGGGCATCCTCTTCCGGGTGCCCCGTCAGTTGCCCTGCCGTTTGCAGGCAAGCCAGACAGTGGTGCGCGAACGTGCCGCGGCGTTTTTGGGTAAACGAAAATTCTTCCAGCGGATTTCGGAAGATGCGCAAACGCGGCAACCAGTGCATGGGACGCCAGCGTTCGTTGCCTTGTCCTACCGGGATGCTTTCCGGTTCGATCAGTGCCAGCTCTTCGGCAACAGCCTTGCCATCCCGCATCGTTTTGGGCTCCCGAGCCTGTTCGGCGGGGCGGACGAAAGGAGGCGCACCTGTCTCAAACGTTTCTTCAGTCATGGGAAGCGCGCCGAGAAGCACGTTCAGGCCGCTTCCGAGCCCCGATGCATTGCGGCTGGAGGACGTTTCCGTCAGGAAGGCGTGCAGCTCCTCTTCCGCCCGCGTCCACGCCACATAAAGCAGGTGCAGCGCTTCACGGGCGTTGTCCGCAATGGCCTTGTAGTGTGCGTAGCCGGAGGCCGGGCCGCGCGGAGCAAGCACCGTCAGCCCGTCCACATGCGTCTCCACGGCAGGGCTGTCCACCCGTTGGGAAAAGTTGTGCCACGGCACGATGACGACGGGGAATTGCAGCCCCTTCGATTTGTGCATGGTCATGACCCGCACGGCGTCTAGGGTTTCCGGCATGGGGGCTTTTTCCTGTTGCCCGTGCTTGTTCCAATAGTCGAGGAACGAGGATAACGAACCGTATCCTTGTCCTTCCGCGACGTGAATGATTTCCAGAAAGCGGCGGACAAAGGCGGCCTCATCGGGATAGCGGCTCCATATGTCGAGGCGCCCCAACGCTTCGCGGGTGACGTCATAGGGCGTGAGCAGCCCCGCGTCGGCATGGAAAGGCGCGATCCACTTCCTCCAGATGTCGGGGAAATCTTCACGGAAGGCGATGAACAGCGGCATGTTGCGGCGCTCCGACGTCCGGCGGGCGGCGGCCCAGTCTTCCAGCGCCTGTTCGCTCAGAGGGATAAGCGGCAACAGCATCTGGCGGCCGGAAAGGAATGTCCAGAATGCCAGATCGTTGCGCGGGGAATCGAGGAACGTCAGGAGCGCCGTGAGCTGTTCCACCAGAGGATGCTCGGCGAGCAGGAAGCTGTTGTCGGTGACGACGGGGATCCCTTCCTCCATGAGCCATCCGGCGACCTGTGCGGCCTTCCCGTTGGAGCGCACCAGCACGGTGACGTCCCCCCACGGACGGCGTGAGACGACCTCCTGAACGCATCCCAGCAGACGCTCGCGGACTTCTTCGTCCAGATCTTCGCTCTTGTCGCCGTAGACGCGCTGGAGACGCAGGAAACCTTCGGCCTTGTCGGGCGCGACTTTCTGTTCGGAACCGGCAAAGCCTTCTTTGAGCAGCTGGGCCCCTTCCTCAAGAATGGTTGCCAGGAGGGCGGACGGCGTGTCTTTGGGGAGCATGGCGGACAGCACGGCTTTAGCCGTGGCTGTTTCGGAAAGCTGGCGGAACAGGGTGTTGTTGGTTTCGACGATGGCCCGGCAGCTCCTCCAGTTGGTGGGGAGGATGTCGACGCGCGGTTCGGGCGCGACGGCGCACAGTTCCGCATCGGAGCGGACCTCGTCAAATAGCGTGGCGTCGCCGCCGCGCCAGCCGTAGATGGCCTGTTTGACGTCGCCCACCCATGTGAGCGAACCGCCGCGAGAAAGGGCTTCCAATACAAGGGGATGGATGGCTTCCCACTGTTCGCGGCTGGTATCCTGGAATTCGTCCACGAGGATGTGGGTCAGGCTCGTCCCCAAGCGGCAAAACGCTTCGGGAACGCCATAGTCGCCCGACAGCACCTGACGGGCCAGACGGGGGACGAAGGCGGCGGGAACGGCCCCTTCGCGCTTGAGGAAGTCGGGAACCTGACCGGAGAGTTCCCGCGCCAGTTCCACAAACGGCATGACCGTCTGGGCCCGGCGGAGCAGCACGCCGTCCTCGTCCCATTTCCGGATGATGTCCCGCATGGCGTCGAAAGCCCGTTCCGCGTCGGGCGACGCCTTGCCTTTGGATGCCTTGTTCAGGCAGTCGTCCAGACAGGCTTTGCGCAGCATGGCGGAGTTTGGCGGCAGGTTCGCCGGGGCGGCCTTTCGGCACGTCTCAAGGGCTCTGGCCAGATGCGCGGAGCAGGAAAGTTTTTCTTCGGCAAGCAGGTGATGCAATTGCTCCACGGCATCGCGCAGATCGCGGGTCATGGCTCCCAGGCGTTCCGTAATTTCAGAGGGATGCGCGAGTGTGACGGATTGCGTCCCCATGATCGGAAGAAGCAGTTCCATGACCCGTTCGCGCAGTGTTTCTCCGGCGAGAAAACCGCGCTGCGGGGAATGGAAAAAAACGTTCCGACATGCTTCCTCCAGCAGGGAGTGAAGCCGTTCGTCACGCCGCGACTGTTCCAGCAGGTTGTCCAGAAGCGGCGCGATGGCCTCATCCGTGGCGAATACGGGTTCGAAGTCGGGAGGCAGATCCAGCTCCAGCGCGGTCAGCCTGACGATAAGATGCAGGAGGCTGTCGATGGTACGGACGTTGAGAGCCCCATAGCGGCGGAGGATGATCCCCACCCATCTCCGGGCCTGCTCGCGCGTCCATCCGGGGGCGGGCTTGTCCGTACCGAGGGCGGTATCCTTAAGGCGCCCGATGATCCGTTCCTGCATTTCGGCGGCGGCGCGGTTCGTGAAGGTGACGGCAAGGATTTCGGGCCAGCCGTGCGGTCCGGAATGGACGGCGCTGCACCCGGAAAACGGACCGCCGCCAGCTTCTGCGGCACCCGAAAGGTGCTTCAGGAAGCTGGTGGTCAGTTCATAGGTCTTGCCCGAACCCGCCGAAGCGCGGATCTGCCTGAGCTGTGGATCGTGTGAGGGCATGGAGGACACGGAATGTTACGCTTTTTCGCCTTCGGGCAACATACCGGTCAATTCGCCCTGTCCGGTCGATTCGAGCACGGCACGCCACAGCCCCGAACGGATGTCGAGCTTGCGGCGTTTTTTGGTGACGAGGTCCAGCGGGATATGGACGTAGCGGTCCATGATCTTGGCAACGACCATTTCGGTCCTGCCCGCCATGGCGGCATGGACGGCGTGCTGACCGAGGAAACCGCAATAGACCCGGTCGTTGGCGTTGGCCGGGACGGAACGGATGATGTAGCTTGGGTCGATGTATTTGATGCTGATGGGCATTTTCCCGTGGAAATAGTCGACGATGGACGTCCTCAGCAGGCTCCCCACGTCGGACAGCACGGGATTCCCGGAGGCGTCGCGGGCCTCGTTCTGCTGGAGGAGGTGCTGGCCCGCGCCTTCAGCCGCGATGATGACGGCGTGCCCGCGCAGTTTGAGGCGCCGTTCCAGCGCGGGGAGCAAGCCGCCGTCGCCGTGCAACTGGAACGGCGCTTCGGGGATGAGCACGAAGTTGGCCTCACGCAGGGCGAGGGCGGACTGCGCCGCGATGAATCCGGACTCACGGCCCATGAGCTTGACGATGCCGATGCCGTTGGGCGTGCCCACGGCTTCCACATGCGCGCAGCCGATGGCTTCGGTGGCCTTGTCCACGGCGGTGTCGAAACCAAAGGACTGCGGCACGAAATTGATGTCGTTGTCGATGGTCTTGGGGATGCCGATGATGGAAATGCGGATGTTGCGCTGGCGTACTTCCTTGGCGATGGCGGAGGCGGCCTTCATGGAGCCGTCGCCGCCGATGACGAAGAGGACGCTCACGTTGAGCCGTTCGAGCGCATCGACGATTTCGGAAGGTTCCTGCGGCCCTCTGGAGGAGCCGAGGAGCGTTCCGCCGAACTGGTAAATATGCTCGACGCTGGCCGGCGTCAGCTCCATCACGTTGTGGCTATAGGAGGGGATGAAGCCTTCGAGCCCGTAACGGATGCCCAGAACGGAAGGCGTGTTGTAGGCGTGGTAGGCTTCAAGGACAATGGCCCGGATCACGTCGTTGAGGCCGGGGCAAAGGCCGCCGCAGGTGACGATGGCGCATTTGGTTTTGCCGGGATCGAAATACAGATCCTGACGCGGCCCCGCTTCTTCAAAAAGCAGGGTCTGATGGGTATCGATGTCCTCATCGTATTCATGGCTCAGGCTCAGCATCACCTTTCCGGTATTGATCATGTTCCCGTAAGGAAGCGGAGAGGGGATTTTGGCCTGGCCGAGCGTGGCAATGGGGATTTCGCGGACCGGGATGCTGTATTCCGATGTCATGGCTATTCTCCGGACGGATTTTTTTCGAGATGCTGGCGGGCGAAGCAGCTTGTCAGGATGCCGCCCGCCTGCGCCACATTGAGCGAATCGAATGTCCGCAGCATGGGGATGTGCAGGAGATGGTGGCAGCGTTTGGCAACCTGCGGGCGTATGCCGTGTTCTTCATTGCCGAGGACGAGCAGGGCGGGGGTATGCAGGCGGGTGGTGAAGGCGTCGAGGCTACCTTCGCCGAACGCGGCCCCGTAGATGAGGAATCCCGCGTCCCGTGCCTCGTCCAGCGCCCGGGCGATGTTCATGACCTTGGCGACCGGAAGGCGTTCCAGCGCTCCGGCTGCGGCGCGGCGCGCCCCGGCCCCCAGAAAGGTGCCGTTGTGGCGGGGTATGACCAGCCCGGCCCCGCCCATCGCGTACAACGTGCGGGCGAGGGTTCCGGCGTTGCCGGGGTCCTGCACCTGATCAAGCACAAGGATGAGCGGCAGGGGAGCGTCCGTAGCGTCCGTGAGCAGATCGGCGAACTCGGTGAAACCGGCCTCGAAAAGCCGGGCGACGACGCCTTGATGCCCGGCGGGGCAAAGCCGATCGAGGCTTTGGGCATCCGCAAGCGTAAAACGGACTTTGGCGGTACGGCACAGGTCGAGGATGCGATCCGTATCTTGCGAACGTTTGCCCCTGCGGACAAGAACGGCATCGATGCGTTCCGGTTCCCGTTCCAGGAGTTCCAAAACCGGCTTGACGCCGGAGAGGACGGCTTGTTCTTCTTTGGAATCGGAACAGGAAGCATTTTCAAGAGATGCGTCCTGTTCAAAAGCCTTCGGGGCGGAACGGAACGCCTTGCGTGGGGAGGTATTTTTCTCTGTAATCATGAGATCCTTAAAGGTTGTCACGTCTCGGAGGATTGCCAAGCTCGGCCTCGTCGAGTAGACTGGATATGGATTTATGCCCCCGGAATGGCCCGGGGTAACATCACGAGGTGAGTAGAGTGTATCGTGTTGTCCTTCCCGCGTCTATGTTT
Source organism: Bilophila wadsworthia ATCC 49260 (assembly GCF_000701705.1). Lineage (GTDB taxonomy): Bacteria > Desulfobacterota > Desulfovibrionia > Desulfovibrionales > Desulfovibrionaceae > Bilophila > Bilophila wadsworthia. The sequence continues at coordinate 35,918 of NZ_JNJP01000013.1, forward strand.
CTCCGCAGGGCAATCGGAATGCGCTTGAACGGCGTTTTGCCGTCCTGTGTGGCTTTTCGCCCTTCCGGCGTTTTGGGGGTGCTGCTGTTGTGCGTCCTCGTTGCGCTGACCGGCTGCAGCTCCAAAAATATCACGAGCAAAGGCCCCTTTGTATTGCAGGAGCCCTCCAAAGGGTATCCTTCGGTGCCTTCCTCTTCGGGACAGAAAACGGGAACGGTCTATTTGCCTTCCGACGACGGCAGGCCGCTGACGAAAGCCGAACAGGAAGCGTTCCTGTCCGAAGGGGAAATCGACAGGAATCTGCCGCAGGAAGAGCTTGGGGACGTTCTGCTCCATTTCAAATATCTGGTGCATAAGGATCGTTATACCGTCGAGAAGAACCTCGAGCGCGCGCAGCTGTATATGCCGTTTATTTACGAGACGCTGCGTTCAAGGGGATTGCCGCGCGAACTGGCGTATGTCGCGTTTATCGAGAGCGGATACAACCCGATGGCGACTTCGAGCAGCGGGGCCGCGGGAATGTGGCAATTCATTTCGAGCACGGGCAAGCATTACGGCATAGAGCAGGACTGGTGGATGGATGAGCGCCGCGATCCGTACCAGTCCACGCGGGCGGCGGCGGATTATCTCGACAAGCTTTATAAGATGTTCAACGACTGGCATCTGGCGGTTACGGCCTACAACGCGGGGGAAGGAAAGATCCAGCGCGGGCTCGCCGCTACCGGCGCCAAGACGTTCTTTGAGTTGCGCCGCAAGAACGAGCAGATTTACAGTGTCCGGGATCGCCTGTCCGATGAGAACAAGCAGTATCTCCCCAAGTTTTTGGCTGTCTGCAAAATAGTGCGCAATCTGGATAAATTAGGGTTTTCCTGCGCGACGTTCGCAAGTTCGTCGCAGATTGCGGAAGTCAGGGCCAAACCGGGGACGGACCTCATGCTGTTCTCCAAGAGCATCGGCATGAGCTGGGAGGAGTTTTCGGCGCACAACCCGGCGTATCAGCGCTATGTGAGCCACCCCTCGCGCTCTACCAAGATTTATGTGCCCCGCGCGATGGCTGGCAAGGCGCAGGCCCTGCTTTTCAAGCTGCCTCCGGCAAACAGCGGCAAGAGCTATGCCGGGCTGCGGGATTATAAGATTTCGCGTGGCGACACGATGGCGAGCATATCCCGGAAGACCGGCGTTCCGGTGGCGGAACTCCGGCGCATCAATCAGGTCAGCGAACCTTTGCGTGCTGGCCGTGTGTTGAAGATCCCCGGAACCAACCGGACGGGCGTCGAACCTCGCGCGTTGGCATCCGTGCGGGAAGTTCCGTCGGCAAAGGGGACGTCCGTTGCGTCCGCCGGGCGTCAAGTGACCCCTTCGCGCACGGTTTCCGCTTCCGCGCCGGTGCGTGAGAAAGTCGTATCAACCGCTTCCGCCGCATCGCACGAAGTGAAGCAGGGGGATACCATGTACTCCATTGCGAAGCGGTACGGCGTGACGCAGGAAGCGATCCTCGCCGCAAACGGCATGAAAAATCATAATATTAGCCTTGGCCAGCAGTTGCGGATTCCCGGCAAGGGAGCGGCGGTGGCGTCTCAGTCCGCTAAAAAGGCTCCCGTAGCCTCTTCGGTTCGCCCTGTGGTTGCCTCTGTTTCCAGCGTTCCCGTTTCCCGCCCCGTGGCCGAGGCTAAGGCCACGAATAAGATCGTCCAGTATACGGTTCAAAATGGTGATACCCTCTGGGCCATTGCCCGCAAGTTCAACGTCTCTCCGGTTGAATTGCTTTCGCTGAACAACATGAGCCGGAATACGGCGCTGCGCCCCGGCGACACGGTCCGCGTGGCGGTCAACTAGACAGGTGCGTGCCGTAAGATCCTTTGCCTGCTTCGGTCAAAGCGTGCCGCGGTTTTTCCGGGCATGGCGCGGCGTCATCGCGCTGGCCGTCCTGCTGATCGGAGCGGGGTTGGCCTTGCGCTGGCTGGCGCCTCAGGCTGAAACCGTCACGCGCTGGATAGATGTCTATATGCCGAGCGGTTACATGGGAGGCTTTCTCTATGTCTGCTCGGTGGCGGTGCTGATTTGCCTCGCCGTCCCCCGCCAGCTGCTGAGTTTCGCCGGGGGGTATGCATTCGGCCCGTTGTTCGGAGCCGTGTTCGCAACGCTCGGCGTGACGCTTGGCTGTGTGCTGGCATTCGGCATGGCCCGGTACTGCGGGCGTTCCTTCGTTGAACGGAGGTACGGGGGCAAGGCTGCCGCATTCAATCGTTATGCGGTCCAGCGCCCCTTCATTCTTGCCATCCTGATCCGCCTGTTTCCGTCCGGGAATAACTTGGTGTTCAGTCTGCTTGCCGGGGTCAGCCGCATCCCGGCATGGCCTTTTTTTCTGGGGTCGTGCCTCGGGTATATCCCTCAAAATCTGCTGTTTGCCATGATCGGAAGCGGGATGCGCGTAGATGAAGGATGGAGGATCGGGCTCAGCGCGTTATTGTTTGCCGCCTCCTGTGCTCTGGGATGGTGGCTTTACAAGCGCTATGCCGCCGCGTACCCGATGGGGGCACGGAACGAACATTGAGCGTCTTGCAATGAAAAGGAAATGATATGAAAGGATTGGAACTTTCGAGGGCCTATTGGGAAAAGTGCGCGCTGCCGCTGTTCCGGCGGGAACTGCCCGCGTTTTTGGAACGCGCCGCTGTCGGCCTTGTCGGAGAAGGCTCCGAATGCTTTGGTTTTGATGATGAAATCTCCCAAGACCATGATTGGGGACCGGGATTTTGTCTATGGTTGCCTGAAGGCGAGTGGGCGGAATGGCAGGACGCCGTGGAAGCCTTGCTTGCCCGCTTGCCCGATACGTATGAGGGGTTCCCTGCTCGTATGGCGCCCGCCAAGCGTATGGGACGGGTCGGGCCTTTGTCCATTGAGGGCTTCTATGGCCGGTTCATCGGGATGCCGCAGCCTCCTCAGACGTGGAAACAGTGGCGGCTCGTGCCCGAGCAGTTCCTCGCGGTAAGCACGAACGGCGCTGTGTTCAGTGATCGGCTTGGGGCTTTCACGGCTTTCCGTGAAGCGCTGTTGGGCTTCTATCCGGAAGATGTCCGCCTCAAAAAGATTGCAGCCCGGTGCATGGGCATGGCGCAGGCCGGTCAATACAACTTGCTCCGGTCGTTGAAGCGGGGGGAGACGGCAACGGCCATGCTTGCCGCCGCGCGTTTTTCGGAACAGGCCGTTTCAATGACGTTTCTTTTGAATAAGCGGTACATGCCGTTTTACAAATGGGCGCACCGCGGCGTTGAACAGTTGCCGATCCTCGGCAAGGAAACGGCTGCGTGCGTAACGGCATTGGCCGGGCTGGATTGGCGTCTTGGCCCCCGTGTCGAGGCGGTAGCCGGGGATATTGTGGAATCGTTGTGCCGTGATGTGGCTGGGCGGCTGCGCTCGGACGGTTTGTCCGATGCCGACGGCGATTGGCTGGTGGAACATGGGCCGTCCGTTCAGGCACGCATCGAAACGCCGGAACTGCAGAGGATGTCCGTTATGCTGGAATAGCTTTCCCAGCGGATCGCATGAAAGGAAGGGGCCCAACGGCCCCTTTTATCATCATTGCGCTGCGGATTGTTTCACTGCGTTGCGGCACAGGTTCAGGTTGTTGCGGCAGGTAACGGCCTCCGGGCTGTCGGAAAGCCCGAGGCTCTCATAGCAGGAGAGCGCTTCCTCAAGCGTCTGGGCGGCTTTCTCCCACTGCGCATCCCCGGCCAGCGCCGCGCCGCAGTTGCCGAGCGAGAAGGCCGTTTCCGGATGGATGCCCAGAATTTCTTTACGGATGGACACGGCTTCCTGATGGTACAGGACTCCCTGACGGGTTTCGCCCCGCTCCTCGCAAATGCGGCCGAGATTGTTCAGGCAGGTGGAAACGCCGAAACAGCGGCGGCCTTCCTTGGCTTCCCATAGATGCAACGCCATTTTCAGGTTCGCTTCGGCGGCGTCATATTTTTTGGCGGTGTACTGATGGGAGGAAAGGTTCAGCAGTGCGTCGGCGATGCGCAGATCGTCGGCGGGCAGGTTTTGCTTAAGAATGTCGAGCGCCCGTTCGCCGAGCGTTGCGGCCTCTTCACATTCTCCCCGCTCAGAACGGAGCCGGGCAAGGTTTTGCAGCCCGCCCGCCACATGGATGTGGTTCGGCCCGAACAATTCCTCAAGAAAGCGCAGTGATTCGCGGAAGAACGTTTCGGCCTCTTCCAGCCGTCCTTGAATGTGCAGACAACGCCCGAGGCCGTCCAGAACCAGAACCCGGCCTCCTGCGGGCAGATCGGGTTTCAGCAGATCCCGGTAGATTTTTTCCGCGGCAAGAGCCTTGCCTTCCGCAAAAAACATCCGGGCCTCATTCAAGCGTCGCTGAAAATGTTCGTCAAGCTGCATAGGGCTCTCCCTCTGGAATGAATGCCGAAGAGGCGGCGCGTGTGCCGCCCGACCGGGACAGTCGCCCTGCCCGCGGGTGCGGGCAGGATCGGACAATGGAGAGTGTAGGTCATTTCGCCTCAAAAGGCTACCGAGGGCTTAGCTGGAAGTGCCGCTTTCCAGAATGGAAACGATGGAGAACAGGGTGAAGCAGATCCCGCCAAGGCCGACCATGACCCGGGCCGGGACCATGTAGGCGGGGTTGATCGTCGCCGCCTCGAAGAGGAAGGCCGCGATGAACAGGCAGGTCAGAGCCGTCAGCACCGGGATGAGGGGAATGCGCTTGGCGAGGGGATAGGGATGCCGCCACACCAGCGCCAACAAGAGGACCTTGCTCAGGATGCTGTAGCAGACGATGCCGAGGCCGATAAGGACGAATCCGGGGGCGATGGTGACCGGGCCGTACTGGAAAATCAGCAGGTAAAGACCCCAAAGGATGTCGATGGTGCCCATGACGATGACCAGCCACGGCCAGAAGCGGCGATCCGCTTCGGAGTAGGTATTTTGGATCTGGCGCACGACGCTGGCGACGAGGGCGACGAGGCTTGCGCAGACCAGCCCTATGCCCGCCAAAACGTGTCCTGCCACAACGTTCGGCGTTTCGTCGGATCTGACGATATCGATTCCCCAGACGATGCCGATCAGAGCGCAGATGATGGGGATGGCGAACAAAAGGGCGACCATGCCGCCGCTGAACGCTTGATCGGGGTGGTGTCCGGGCCCGGCCTTGGAGTTGCTCGGGATGAGAATGAACTTGGTGGAGGATAAGGCTACGGTGGACACGCAGCATGTGATCAGCCCAAGGCCGAAAACGACATGCCCGGCGACGAAATGTTCGGCCCCTGTGCCGGAACGGACGAAGATCAAGCCTCCGATGATGCCGATGGCCGCGGCCACATACCCGATAAGGGGCAGGGCGACCTTGAAGGCCGCGCTGTAGGTATGGATGAGCTGGCGGATGATGGTCGCTGCCGTTGTAAACAGCGCCACGCAGATGATGCTCAGGAAGAGCACGACATGCCCGGCGACATACGTGTTGGCGTCGCTGCCCATATCCCAGATGTACCAGCCATAGCCAAGGCAGATGGCGCCCATGGCCAGAGGGATGATCCTGAAGAGAACGCTGATCCAGTAATTCATGGCTTGCTCCTTTGCGGGTGGAATGTATGAACAGAGCCAAGCACACAGGATTTATGAATACCATTATAAATTAAATGGGTTAGATGTATTAAAACCGGAGTTCCATAGCGTTGGCTCCCGGTGTTTCCGTTCGGAATATCAGCTTTTCAGTTTAAGGGGGCTGGTCATTTCGGCGTTCCCACGGTAGAGCTGTGTCCCATGATGCGCTTTATCCAAAATCACGTTTCGTTGTCCGTACGGGCAGGGCTGGCGCTCTTCGGTGCCGTGCTCCTTTGGAGCAGTTCTTTTATAGCGCTCAAGATCGCGGTATCGGCGTTTGATCCGATGGTCATGGTCTTTGGCCGCATGTTGAGCTCCCTGGTGGCGCTGATGCTTTTGCGGGTGACCGTCTGGCGGCGTGCCGAAGCCCCTATGCTGCTGGACAGGCGGGTGACGCGCCGGGAGTGGAAGTACATTGTGCTGCTGGCGCTGTGCGAGCCCTGCTTCTATTTCGTGTTTGAGGGGTACGCCATGATCTACACGACCGCGTCTCAGGCCGGGATGGTCGTCGCGGCGTTGCCTTTGGCGGTCGTGGTCGCGGCGTGGCTGCTGCTCGGCGAACGTCCGCACCGGCGCGTCTGGATCGGGTTTGTGCTGGCCGTCGTCGGGGTCGTCTGGCTGAGTGCTGGATCCGAAGCCACGGAAAGCGCGCCGAACCCGATTTTCGGCAACTTTCTTGAAGTATTGGCCATGCTGTGCGGCGCTCTTTATGTAGTGTGCGCCAAGCAGCTTTCTTCCCGGTGTTCGCCGGTCTTGATCACGACCATGCAGTCGCTGATCGGCCTTCTTTTTTTCCTGTGCCTGCTGCCGCTTCCCGCGGTCAAACTTCCGGACAGTTTCCCCTTGTTGCCCACGTTGGCCATCCTCTATCTGGGCGTCGGCGTGACCATGCTTTCTTTCTTGCTGTACAATTTCGCCGTCCGTTCCGTGCCCGCCTCGCGCACCGGGGCCTTTCTCAATCTTGTGCCCGTGTTGACGTTGTTCATGGGGATGGTTTTCCTCGACGAGCGGTTGACCGCAGGGCAATGGGCCGCTTCCGCGCTGGTGTTCGGGGGCGTGATCCTCAGCCAGTGGAAAACGGCGCAGTCGGAGGAAAAGGCAGATTCGTCGGCAACGGCTTCCCTTTCGGAAGGTGCGGAATGAAAGAAAGAGAGCGTTTGCCGGAGCTTCTTGTCCCCGCCGGAGGCCGGGAGCAGTTGGAATCCGCCATCCTCTATGGGGCTGATGCCGTATACATGGGAGGGCCGGAACTGAGCCTGCGGACCGCTTGCGAAGGCTTTTCGGGTGAGGAGCTGGGGCTTGCCGTAGCTGACGCGCATACCGCCGGAGTGCGGGTGTATTATTGCCTCAACGCCATGCCGTATGACGCGCAATTGCCCGCCGTGGAAGCCGTGTTGGAGCGTTTGCCCGGGATGGGCGTGGACGGCCTCATTGCCGCTGATCCCGGCGTGATCTGGCTGGCGAAGAAACATTGCCCGTCAGTGCCGCTGCATTTGTCCACACAAGCCCATTCCGTAAACGGCGCCGCTGTGGCGTTCTGGCGTGAGGCCGGGGTGGAGCGGATCAATCTGGCCCGGGAACTGGGCTTCAAACAGATCCGAGCACTGGCGGAAGCGTTTCCCGGTGTGGACTTCGAAGTATTCGTGCACGGAGCCATGTGTTTGGCCCTGTCCGGGCATTGCCTGCTGTCGGCGTGGGTGAACAACCGCCCCGCCAACCAAGGGCGGTGTACGCAGCCGTGCCGTTTCGAGTACCGCGGCCTGTCCTTGCTGGTAGAGGAGCAAAAGCGCTCGGGCGAAGCCCTGTGGGAGATCCGCGAGGGCGAAGCGTTCAGCGGTTTTTGGGCCCCGCAGGACTTGTGCCTGTTGCGGTACGTGGGATGCCTGGCTGACTTGGGGGTACGGGCGCTGAAATTGGAAGGTCGCACTAAAAGCGGCGGGTACGTCGCGCAGATTGTGGACGTATACCGTACGGCGCTGGATCGGCACGCGCGCCGCGAAGCGGGAGGTCCCGACTGCGGAAAGGTGGAGATTTCCACGGCGGCGTTGCTCGAAGAATTGTTTCATACGGCGTCACGCCCTCTGTCCACGGGCTTTTTCCTTCCCCGCAGAAGGGTGGAGGCTCCCCCGGCCGGTTTGCTCCCCCGGCCCGTGGTGGCGCGGCTTGCGGAACCGGAGGGCGACGGCTGGAGGGTGCAGGTGCGTTCCCCGTGGTCATCGGATCGTGAAGCGTCCGTTCTCGTGCCGGGGATGCGGCGTCCGGCACTTCTCCCCGGCGCGTATCAGCTTGAAAACCACAGGGGAGAGCGCGTGGATCTCCTGCACCCCGGCATGGAGGGCGTGCTGCATTGCGAAATCGACGGCCTCGGAAAGGGGCTGTACGTGAGGGCGTAGGCGAGTATTTCCACTCTGAAAGGTGGATTCTTCCCAAGGCAATCTGTGCCGGAAAGGGCTGTGGAGCGAGATTGGGTAAGCCCAAAAGTCCTTGGAAAGGGAGAGATGGGCTCCGCGCTCGTAGATTTGAGGAAGGGGAACGCGTTTCTCCAGAGTTCCCCTTCCAATGTTTCTAGGCTGTTTCAGAGCCCATCCATTCTACTGTTCCAGTTTCGCCCACGTGAGTTCGTGCTTGTTGCAGGACAGGTGCATAAGCCTCGAGCCAGGGATGGCCGCGAATTTCGCTGCGGTGGCGTGGTCCGTCTCGGCCTGGAATTTGAGGGTGCACACGAAGTTGCGGCAGCTCCCCAGCTCGATCCAGCGGCAGATGACCTCATACAGCTTGTCAGGGTAGCAGATCATGTCCGAGAACAGCCAGTCCACGGCTCCGGCATGGCGGGGATCAAGGGCGAAACCGCTGCCGATGCAGTGGCTCACGCCGGGCATGTGATCCACCTGCGGGGCGAGTGGGGCTTTGTCGATGCTGAAAACCTGCGCGCCGAGGCTGGCGAGCACCCATGTCCAGCCGCCGGGGGCCGAACCCAGATCAAGGCACAGATCGCCGGGGCCGGGGCGTTTGGGCAGCAGGGTGAAGGATTCCCAGAGTTTGAGGTAGGCCCGGCTTGGCGGATCGATCTTGTTTTCATGGAATTGCACCACGCCGTCGGGGAACGGCGACGAGCACCGGGCCGAAGCGAGGATGAGGTTGGGCTCCCACAGTGTCCATGAGCCGAGCGGGGCCGTGGGCGCGGCTTCGCCGAAATGACGCGGCTTTTCGGAGACGTGGGGGAGTTTCTCCTGGATGAGGGAGGCCCGGCGATGGTTTTCCTCGGAATGCAGGTGCCAGTTCCGCTGGATGGCGGTGAGCTTGCGTGCGCCGTCTCCGATGGATTCGATGGGCAGGAAAACGGGCGTTTCCCATGTGTTTTGAGCCCAGGCTGCGGAGCGGGGCGCGCCCTTGGCGAGCACGAGCCTCCCCCGGACTTCAATGACCTCGTCTCCGAGTTCGGCAAGAAGATCTTCGAGAAAACCCTTCGCGGCAAGATATGCGGTAAAGGGAACCGTAATGGGGGATGCGTTTCCAGAAATGGAGGCGTCGGCGGATATTTTTTTCATAAAGAGAAGAAATGACCTCTGAGGGACAAAATCGGCTGGAATGTTTATGCCTTGCAAAGGCGGTGCCGAGTCTCTATACTCCACCTTTGTTTTATCCACAATCCGCGAATGGGGATTTCCCGCCAGACATAAGGAAACTCACATGCCTCATAAAGGCCCGCACATTTCCATTGCTCCTGATTTTGTCGTCAACCGCATTCTCCGCATCAATCTCGAAGACTTTGCCGACTGGCCGGAATCCGTGCGGCATCTGGCTACCGAAATCGCGGAAGAGTTGTTCCTTGTTGCATACAACCCCTTCGTGGATTCAGCCACGGTCAAGGCGAGTGTGAAGGAACGCTTCGATCGGGAAGTGTTTGCCCTGGCGCACCATTATGCGAACACCATAGGCGAAGGCATCACCCTGTTCTGGAGCGGGCATGAGGCGGAAGTCGCCTTCCGCAAGGAACTGGTCGAGCGCCTGGGCGCCTTCCTGCCGCCCGACGCTATTGTCACCCGTCCGAGCGCGCTGGTGGCCTGCGCCACGGACGCCACCGACTTGCGCATGGAACTTCCGCTCATGGTCGTGGAGCCCGCCAACGCGGAACAGGTGAGCGAACTGGTCAAGCTGGCCAATGAATTGAAGTTCGCGCTGATCCCGCGCGGCGGAGCGTCCGGGCTGACCGGCGGTTCGGTGCCCATGCGGCGGCGTTCCGTCATCGTCCGCACGACCCGGTTCACAAAGATGTCGCCGGTGGATCATGAAAACATGAGCGTAACGCTGGATGCCGGGGTGATCACGCAGGCGGCCATCGACGCCGTGGCGAAGGAAGGGTTCCTCTTTACCGTCGATCCTGCTTCAAAGACCGCTTCGACCATCGGCGGGAACGTTGCGGAAAACTCCGGCGGTCCGTTCGCCTTCGAATACGGGACGACGCTGGACAACCTGCTTTCGTGGCGCATGGTGACGCCGACCGGCGAGATCATCAGCATTGAGCGCAAAAACCATCCCCGCCACAAGATTCTGCCTGACGAAGTGGCCGTGTTTGAGGTCAAGGACATCAGCGGCGGCGTGCGGAGCGTCGTGGAGCTGCACGGTTCCGAAATCCGTCTGCCGGGCCTCGGCAAGGACGTCACCAACAAGGCGCTCGGCGGCCTTCCGGGTATGCAGAAGGAAGGCGTGGACGGCATCATCACCGATGCGACCTTCATCGTGCACAAGAAACCCGCGCAGTCTCGGGTCATGGTATTGGAATTTTACGGGCGCTCCATGCATCAGGCCGCCGTGGTCATCGGCCAGATCGTGGATCTGCGCAACCGCATCCGCGAGGAAGGCGATTACGCCCGTCTGTCGGCACTGGAAGAGTTCAACGCCAAGTATGTGCGCGCCATCGAGTACCAGAAGAAGTCGGACAAGCACGAAGGGATTCCCATTTCCGTCATCATCATTCAGGTGGACGGCGACGAGCCGTACCTGCTGGAGAAGTGCGTTCAGGAAATCGTGGATATCGTGGCCCCGCACGACAACGTGGCGCTCCTCGTGGCGAAGGATGAGAAGGAAGCCGAACTTTTCTGGGAAGATCGCCACCGTCTTTCCGCCATCGCCCGCCGGACGTCCGGATTCAAGATCAACGAGGACGTGGTCATTCCCATGCAGCGCATCCCGGATTTCGCGCTGTTCCTCGAACAGCTCAATCTGGAATGCTCGGCTACCGCATACCGTCAGGCGTTGCAGGAGCTGGGGCGTCTGCCCGGCATGGCGCTGGAGGACAAGGATCTCAACCGCGAATTCGTCAATGTGACCCGCGTGGCGCAGGGCGGCGTCCCTTCCTCCGAGCTTTCCGACGAGGAAATGGAAGAACGCGCGGTGGAATTCCTCCGGCTCATGGCCGAGCGCTATGACCGCCTTGCCCCCAAGATCAAAAAAATCAGCGACAATATGCTTGTCGGCCGCGTTGTGGTGGCGAGCCACATGCACGCGGGCGACGGGAACTGTCACGTCAATATCCCCGTCAACTCCAATGACCTGCACATGCTTGAAATCGCGGAAGAAGCCGCCATGCGGGTCATGGCCGAGGCGCAGGAAATGGGCGGGGCCGTTTCCGGTGAGCACGGCATCGGCATTACCAAGATCGCCTTCCTCGGGAAGGACAAGATGGACGCCATCCGGGAGTTCAAGAACCGGGTGGATCCGCGCGACGTATTCAACCCCGCCAAGCTCACGCAGCGTGAACTTCCCGTGCGTCCGTTCACCTTCTCCTTCAACCGCCTGATCGAAGACATCCGTCAGAGCGGCCTGCCGGATAAGGACCGGCTCATCAGCCTGCTTGCCTCCGTGCAGATGTGCACCCGCTGCGGCAAATGCAAGCAGGTGTGCCCGATGATGTACCCGGAATGCTCTTACCATTTCCATCCTCGGAACAAGAACATGGTGCTTGGGGCGATCATCGAAGCCATCTACTATTCGCAGATCAACAAGGGGCGGCCCGATCCGTCCATCCTTGCCGAACTGCGGGCCATGATGGAGCACTGCACGGGATGCGGCCGTTGTACGTCCGTTTGTCCCGTGAAGATCCCCTCCGCCGATGTGGCGTTGCAGCTCCGCGCCTTCCTTGATGAAGAAGGCGCGGGCGGGCATCCCCTTAAAAGTAAAGTACTGAATTGGCTGGTGCGGGATCCCGCGCACCGTATCCCTCAGGCTGTCAAGGCGGCGGCGCTGGGCCAGAGGATGCAGAACAGGATTATCGGCGTTGTGCCGCAGGCCATCAAGAAGCGTTTGTATAACCCGCTGTTTTCAGGTAAAGGTCCGGAACCGGGGTATAGGAACCTGTATGAGGCGCTGCATCTGGAACGCGGGAACATCTTTGTGCCCCGCTCCGGGGACGGTGCCCCGGTGCAGGAGAATACGGCGCTTAAAGAAGCGGTGTTGTATTTTCCCGGTTGCGGGGGAAGCCTGCTTTCCCGCACTATCGGCTTGTCAGCCTTAGGGCTGTTGCTGCGGACGGGCGTCGCTGTTATCCTGCCCGAAGCGCATTTGTGCTGCGGCTACCCGTTGCTGTCTTCGGGGGCCGACGCACAGTTCGCCTCCAACATGGCGCGGAACAAAAAGGCTTTGCAGGCGACCATCGCTTGCGCGACCAAGCGCGGCTTCCGGGTGACGCACATTGTCACGGCATGTGGTTCGTGCCGTGAAGGTATCGAACGCCTTGAGCCGTCGACGTTGCTTGGTGAAGGGGGCGGGGAACTCGTGCATCTCGACGTGATGCAGTTTGTGCAGGGCCGGATGGACGCCAACCCCGATCTGTTCAAAGGTAACGTTCTGTATCATGCCTCCTGCCATCCCGAATGGGTCGGCGTCCACAAGGTAAAGGGCGTGCAGAAGCAGGCTGGCGCCATTGCCCGGCTGACCGGCGCGGCGATTGAAGTCTCGCCGGGGTGCTGCGGCGAATCGGGTATGGGGGCCATAGCGTCTCCGCTGGTGTACAATACGCTGCGCAAGCGGAAGATGGACGTTCTGGAAGCGGCTTTGGCCGACTATCCGGCGCAGAGCCCCATTCTCGTGGGATGCCCTTCCTGCAAGGTGGGCATTACGCGGAGCCTGATGGCCATGCATGAGCGCAGGCCCGTGCTGCATACGGTGGAATGGCTGGCGACGCTGTTGTTCCGCGAGCGGTGGGGCGAAAAATGGATTCGGGTTTTTCGGCGCCGGATTGCGCCCAGTGCGGATGCGCAGGGCGTGCGGATTGTCGAATTGGATGGATGACCTCCCTTCGGAGGTTCCGGACGCGGCAGGACAAGGGGGCTCGTTCGGGACAGGTGCGACGGGGTAGCTCGGATTTGGTGATTTGAAACAAGGAGTGCCTTACACATGCCAACCACGATCCTGCATAAGGAATCGTTGATTCCTGGTCGAACGAGTAAACTGGTGCTGGATGCGCCGCAGATTGCCGCCACGGCGAAACCGGGGCACTTTGTCATGCTGCGCGTCAACGAGCAGGGGGAGCGCTTCCCTCTGACCATCGCTGATACGGATCCGGAAAAGGGAACGATCACCATCGTCTATCTGGTGATGGGCAAATCGACGATGATGCTGGAAGCGCTTTCCGAAGGCGACAGCATTCTTGACGTCGCTGGCCCGCTCGGGAAAGCCACGCATATCGTCAAGGGCGACAGCGTGATCTGTGTCGGTGGCGGCACGGGCATCGCCGCGATGCACCATATCGCCAAGGGCCACCACAAGGCCGGCAACTACGTGATCGCCATCATCGGCGCGCGCAGCAAGGATTTGCTCCTGTTTGAGAACGAACTGAAATCCTTCTGTGACGAAGTGCTCATTTCGACGGACGACGGAAGCTATGGGCACAAGGGGTTTGTGACCGATCTGCTGAAGGACCGCCTTGAAAAAGACAAGAAGGTTCAGGAAGTCGTTGCCGTGGGTCCGGTGCCCATGATGCAAGCCGTAGCGGGCACGACGCTGCCCTTCGGCGTGGCCACGACCGTCAGCTTGAACTCGCTTATGGTGGACGGCATCGGGATGTGCGGCGCGTGCCGCGTGACAGTTGACGGGGAAACCAAGTTTACCTGTGTCGACGGCCCGGAATTTGATGGGCACAAAGTGGACTTCGCCGAACTGCGTCAGCGCTTGTCCGCCTTCCGGTCTCAGGAAAAGCAATCCATCGAACATCACGAGCACAGGTGCAGCTGCCATGACAAACACTGAGAATGTGAAGAAACCCGCCAAAACGCCCCGCGTCGACATGCCCTGCCAGCCCGCTGCTGTGCGGGCGCACAACTTCAAGGAAGTCGCACTCGGCTACTCGTTGGAACAGGCGCAGCTTGAAGCCAGCCGTTGCCTCCAGTGCAAAAATCCGCGCTGCCGTCAGGGGTGTCCGGTTGAAGTCCGTATTCCCGAATTCATCGCTCAGGTCGTCAAGGGTGACATAGCGGAAGCCTACCGTATCCTGAAGAGCACCAACAGCCTTCCCGCCGTGTGCGGCCGTGTGTGCCCGCAGGAAAACCAGTGTGAAGGCAAGTGCATCCTGGGCGTCAAGGGCGAGCCGGTGGCTATTGGCCGTCTGGAACGCTTTGTCGCCGACAATGCCATGCATGATCCCTGCGTGGGCGTGTCCGATAACGACGCTTGCGCCGTCACCAATCCGGATTTGAAGGTTGCCTGTATCGGCTCCGGCCCGTCTTCCATCACTGTCGCGGGATACCTCGCCGCGCGCGGGATCAAGGTAACGGTGTTTGAAGCGCTCCATGAAGCGGGCGGGGTGCTTATCTACGGCATCCCGGCCTTCCGTCTGCCCAAGGATGTCGTGGCTGCGGAACTTGATGGCCTGCGCCAGAACAACGTTGAGTTCCGTACCAACTGGGTCGGCGGCCGGACGGTTTCCGTTCAGCAGTTGTTCGATGAGGGCTACAAGGCCGTGTTCATCGGCGTGGGGGCGGGTCTGCCTCAATTCCTCGGTATTCCCGGAGAAAACCTCATCGGCGTGTTTTCCGCCAACGAGTACCTGACCCGCGTGAACCTCGGGCGCGCCTATGATTTCCCCAATTTTGACACGCCGACCTATCCCGGCAAGCATGTGACGGTATTTGGCGCCGGGAACGTGGCGATGGACGCCGCGCGTACGGCTCTGCGCCTCGGGGCGGAAAGTTCCACAATCATTTATCGCCGCTCGCGCGCTGAAATGCCCGCGCGTCATGAAGAGATCGAACACGCGGAAGAGGAAGGCGTGAAGCTTTTCGAGCTGGTGGGGCCGTTGCACTTCAACGCCAGCGAGAGCGGCGTTCTGAAGTCCGTGACCTTGCAGCGTATGGCGCTTGGTGAGCCCGATGCCTCCGGACGTCGCCGTCCTATGCCGATTGAAGGGGAGGTTTTTGAGCACGAGACGGATCTCGCGGTTGTAGCCGTGGGGACGCGCTCCAACCCGATCCTGCTTGAAGCGACGCCTGGACTCGAACTCAACAAGCGCGGCTACATCGTCGTCAATGAAGAGACGGGCGAAACGTCCATTCCGAACGTCTTCGCTGGCGGCGATATTGTGACTGGTGCGGCCACGGTTATTTTGGCCATGGGAGCCGGGCGCAAGGCCGCTCAGGAGATCGCCAAGCGTCTGCTCGGCTGATGTCTTTTCACGAGCCGTATTGTAAAGGGAAGGTTTCGGCCTTCCCTTTTTCTGTTTATTCTGTCAATCGGTTCAGGAAACAGGAGAAATCGGAGTGTACTCCTGAAAAGCGGAGAAGCGATATTACTCTATACTTGACAAAGAATTTCAATATCATTATTTCTTTTACTAACGAATGTGCAGCTGCACATCTCCTTGAGAAGGATTGGAGGCAACTCGATGGATATACAGCTTGTTATTGTGAGCCTTATTGTTTTGGCTGCAGTGGGGTATATGGTCTGGCGCGCAAAGAAAGCTCGAAAGGGTCAGTGCTCTTGCGGATGTGGCGGTTGCGGAAAGAGCTGCAAGCCGAAGACGCTTTAAGCCGTCAAAAGGAATATATTATTTTGGGGGATACGCTCTGATAAAAATGTAATGAACGCTTATCGCTTCGTATAGGGCTATCCTATTTCCCAGTGTGTGGCGCTGTGCAGAAGAGATTTTGGCGAAAATGCAAACGCCCTGCAACAACGATCTGTTGCAGGGCGTTCTTGTTGTGTAAGGCGGCGTCTCCTCCGTCCTTTCTCATGATTTCCTCTTTGGAATCGCGTCACCGCAAGGGCAATCCGTGCCAGAAAAACTGTGAACAGACTTCGATAAGCACACATTGGGGGAAAGGGAGGATTGGGGCGCATAAACAGGTTTGGGGAAGGAGAACTTTTCTCCAGAAAAATTCTCCTTCCCCATCCCATGCTTTCAAAGCTAGTCCGCTTTAACGTTCGGCCCCGGCGGCATCAAGCCGATCGGTAATGGTGTTTTTGATCCACTTGGGATCCAGCCAGTCAAGCGGCTGTACCTGGATGCCGTGCATGAGGATGCCGAAGTGCAGATGATCGCCGCCCGCAAGGCCGGTTGTACCGGTAAGTCCGATGATGTCTCCCTTTTTTACCGTAGCGCCGACGTTCGTCTGGATTTCACTCATATGGGAGTAGAGGGACTGCAAGCCAAGCCCGTGGTCGATGATGACGAGGTTGCCGAAAATACCGAGGGGCTCCGCAAAAACGACCTTGCCGTCATTCGCTGCGGGAATCGGCGCGTGGGCCACGGAAGCGAGATCCTGCCCCATATGCGTCTGCTCGTCGATTTTCGTCCCATTGTGCATATACGTGCGCTGATCGCCAAAAGACGCTTTGGAGGCCGACCCCGGCAGGCGCTTGAAAGCGCCGCTCCACAACATGGTGGGAGAGGTATTTTTACCGATTTCCAACAATTTTTTCTCATTGGAAATGCGCACTTCGTTGTTGATCTTCACATACCGTTCAAGGTTTGAGATGTCATCAGGAACCAGTTCTTTAAAAACATCCTCTTTGCTGTTCAGGAAATTGTCGCTGATATTGAGGGTATCCTTGCGGAAATTTCGTTCCCCGGCGTTGACGAGGACCCTGTTCCGGGATTCGTTCCCGGCAAGATCCCGGGTGAGCAGTTCCGGCGTAAATTTTCCCTTTGGGGTGTCCAGCGGGAAGGGGAAGAAGCAGTAGTACAGGCCGTTCGGCTGAAGGAAGGCCGGGAAGAACTGCTCGCCAAGCTGGACGCCGGTCATGCTGGCGTCTTCCGAAACGCTGTAGGCTATGGCTGTCACGCTGCCGCGGCGCAGGGCGGGGACCGTCGTTTTAATGCGGACCTTGGGCGGCTGCGTGTCCAATTGCATATTCCACTTGCGCGTGGTCCCGTTCCCCTTGCCGAAGCTCATGAGGGAATTGTCCCGCGCCGTGATTTCCAGTTCAAAGGCACCGTCCCGCAGGCCCGCGTTCTTGAGGTTGAACGAAGTCGTTTGAACGGGGGCCGGCTCGCTGAATACTTTATCGAGAATAACCAGAGACTGATTATTGCGGTGGATGGTGACGACAACGGAGCGGACCCCGGATTTGGCGTCCGCAAGTTTGAGAGTGATCTCCTGCGTCGGCGAGATCCGCCCGGTATCGGGCGTCATGGTGACTTCAGGCCCGTCAAGGTCGTCCAGAAAGAGATAAATGCAAAAACCTAAGGCAGCTAGAATGAGCGTTACAAAGCCATAGCTGATGGTATTACGAATGATGCGACCCATTTTTTTTCCTTAAAGCGCGCTCGGTGATGAAGGGGGCTCCAGCGGTTTGATGTAATGGAAGATCAGGCGTCGTGCAGCAGCGCGATGGCCAGACGCAGGAAATCTGCTTCGGTAATGATGCCAACGAGTTTGTTGTCCCCATCGAGGACGGGCAAACAGCCGTACTTGTTCCGGTAGAGGATCTCCGCCGCTTCCCGGAGAAGGGTATCGGGCGCAACGGTCCTGACGTCGGTTTGCATGATGTCGCCGACCAAAATAGAGGATTCGATTTCTTCTTGCTCTTCCCGGTTGATTTCCGCAAGATGTGATACCGCATAGCCGAGGAGATCCCGGTGCGTGAGCAGGCCGACGAAACGGTCTCCATCTTCAGTCACGGGAATGTGGCGGATCTTGGCAAGCTGCATAAGGGAACACACGTCTTGAAGGGTGTCCGTACGTCGAAGCGTAAACACTCTGCTCGTCATCAGGTCACTGACATAAATCATATTTGTTCTCCATAAAAAGGTGCAGCATGGTCCGGCAGAATGGTGAGGATTCGTCGAAGCGCGAATCAAGGGGCCGTGCAAAATACCTGTTTGAGGCGGTGGCGGGAGCTTGCATTCTTACGCAAGACGGTCATACTGTAAGAAAGCATTTTCGCACAGGGAAAGCGTCTAGGCAAGTGTCGGCCAACGCCTTCCGGTATGCTTTTGGAAGCCGTTCGGCGGATACTCGCAGTATTTTTTACTGGAACATTCATGACAGAACTTGGACAGCACAGGATTTTTCCCGACTTCAAACGCCAGCGCGCACGGATGGTCAAACTGCTTGAAGAGCAGGGCATCACGGATGAGGCTGTTCTTGCAGCTATGCGGACGGTCCGGCGTCATCTTTTTGTCCCCGAAGCCCTGCAGGGGAGGGCTTATGAGGATCACGCCCTGCCTATCGGGTTTGGGCAGACAATTTCACAGCCATACATCGTCGCGTTCATGTCACAGCTGCTTGAAGCGAAACCGGGGATGAAAGTGCTTGAAATCGGTACGGGATCCGGATATCAGGCGGCGGTGCTGCGTGAAATGGGGCTTGAAGTGTTTACGATAGAGCGTGTGCGGGAATTGTACGAGGCCGCACGGGAGCTTTTCCCGGAAGGAAGCCCGGGGATCCGCATGAAGCTCAGCGATGGGACCTTGGGCTGGCGTGTCCAGGCCCCTTTTGATCGCATCATCGTGACGGCGGGCGGGCCGAATTTACCGCTGCCGCTTCTTGAGCAGTTGGCCGATCCCGGGATCATGGCTATCCCGGTGGGGCGGGCGCGCAGGGAGCAGAAGCTGCTCCGCGTATCCAAGCGTGAGGGCAGGGTAACGGCAAGGGCTTTCGGCAATGTCGCCTTTGTTGATCTTGTTGGGGATCATGGCTGGTAAGGTTTCTTTTCCCTGCCTTTTGTGGCAAACCGGGAAGGTCCTTTTAGGGGACTAACGCTTTTCAGGAGTCTTTTCATGTCGTCATGTTCCAATCAGGCCCCGCAGGGGCAGGCTACGATCCCCATGACCGCGGCTATGCAGAACAAAGTACTCACGCAAAATCTGAAGGATGTGCGCCACAAGCTGTTCGTCATGAGCGGCAAGGGGGGCGTGGGCAAGAGCTCCGTAACGGTCAATCTTGCCACTGCTCTGGCTTCGCGCGGCTTTACGGTCGGCATCCTTGATGTGGATATTCATGGGCCGAGCGTGCCCCGCCTGCTGGGTGCTTCCGCGTCCGTCATGGCTGACGAAAACGGCAAAATGCTGCCCGTTCCCTGCGGTGAGCGCATGTCGCTTATTTCCATGGATTCCTTCCTGAAGGATAAGGACACGGCGATCCTCTGGCGCGGCCCCAAGAAAACGGGGGCCATCAGACAGTTTTTGACCGACGTACAGTGGGGGGCTTTGGACTATCTGGTCATCGATTCCCCTCCCGGCACGGGTGATGAACATCTGACCGTGCTGGATGCCATCCCCGACGCTGGGTGTATCGTCGTGACCACGCCGCAGGAGATTTCCCTTGCCGACGTCCGCAAAGCGCTCGATTTCCTCAAGCAAGTACAGGCCCCTGTCCTCGGCATCGTCGAGAACATGAGCGGGTTGAGCTGTCCGCACTGCGGGAAGGAAATCGATCTGTTCAAGAAGGGCGGTGGGGAGCAGCTTGCGAAGCAATATGAGCTTCCGTTCCTTGGCGCCATTCCGTTGGATCCCGCTACGGTCATCGCTGCGGATCGGGGTGTGCCGGTTGTCTCCCTGACGGAAAACTCCCCGGCGCGCCAGGGGTTCATGGCCCTTGCGGACGCCGTTATCGCCGCGACCGAGGCCGAATAGGGACTTTCCGCACCCGATATGTTGCAAGGCGGATCAGGCCGCTCTGTCAGCCTGATCCGCCTGTTTTTATATTGCCTTGAACATGGGATAGTTATCCGAAGCAAAACCGCTGTGGCGGAGAATTCTGCTCTTTGCCTTTCACAATGGTTGTGCTATAGAAACCCAACAACTGTCGCCAAAAGCGGGTAATACTATGTTCAATTTGGCAAATCAGCTTACACTGGCCCGGATTTTTTTCGTCGTTCCTATTATTCTCCTGTTGTATTTTCCGGGGAAGATCACGTGCTTTCTTGCAGCGGTGCTTTTCGGCATCGCCTCGCTCACCGATTTTCTTGATGGGCATATTGCCCGTAAGGGGAATATGGTTACGAGCTTCGGAAAGTTTCTGGATCCCCTTGCCGACAAGTTGCTTATCTGCTCCATCCTGATCATGTTCGTTGAGCTGGGGTGGGTTCCGGCGTGGGTGACTGTCGTCATCATTGGCCGGGAACTTGCCGTGACCGGTTTGCGAGCAATGGCCATTGATGAAGGCGTCGTCATTGCAGCGGACAAATACGGCAAAGTCAAAACCGTCATGCAGATCATCGCCATCATTCCTCTCTTGCTCCATTATCCTCTTTTGGGCGTAAACGTGCATCTGATTGGAAATTTTCTGCTTTACATCGCCCTTGTGCTCACGATATTTTCCGGCCTGAATTACTTCTATAAGTTTTACGGCATCTGGCGGGAAAACGATCGGGCTGCATGATGAACGTACGAAGCACCGCAAATACATCTTCCAAGGCCACGCTTTGGAAAGTTTTTATTCTCATTCTGGCCATTATCGTCAACGTGGTTCTTGCCTCTCGTCTGTTGTGGGGGCCGCAGAGTCTCGTTTCGTATAGGGAACTGGCTTCACAATACGCGGAACTGCTCAAGGAACGCGACGGCTTTGATGTCGTTAATGCCGGGTTGAGCAGAGAAATCCGCCTCTTGCAGTCTGACGAGAAATATGTGGAAAAGATGATCCGGCAGCGGCTGAATTTCGTCCGGAGTAACGAAATTCTTTATCTTTTTACGGAAGATGCGAATGTGCGTGGAGCCCTGCCTCATGATGGAAAAAATTGAGTGGTATCAGGAAGTCCTCAAGCTGGACCCTGATTCCAAGGTTTTTTTCCCGCTGGCGAAACTCCTGAGGGACTCGCAGCAGCCGGACAAGGCCATAGAGGTTTTGCGGGCGGGGCTACAGCATTCGTCTGTTTTTCTTGAAGCGCGCCTCCTGCTGATCCAAATTCTTTTCGAACAGTCGCGTGCCGGTGAGTGTTCTGAGGAACTTTCCACTGTAACGGGATTGCTGGAGCGCTACCCTGCCTTCTGGGAAGTGTGGGCTGAGTCCGTTTCGGAGAAAAACAGGGATCTGGCATTGGCCATCCGGCTGATGGCCTCGACTATACGCCACCCGGAACATTCTCTGAGTCTGATTTTAGAGAGTGGTTTGGGTATATTGCAGGACGTACGCCGCAGTTTTTCCTCTTCCCAATCTATCGAGGCTTCGGATTCCGAGCCCCCATGCGGCGTTTCCCACGAAGAAACGCTTTGCACGGCTACGCCCTCCGCGCAGGAACTATCTTCTTGTACGGTACCCGTTGAGGAATCTTCCATTGCTGATGCGGAACTCCTTGAGAGTATGCTTGAGGAAAGCGCTCCTGTCCGAGAGCACCCTTCATGCGTGACGCCTTTTTTACCAAACAAAGCAAAATCAGTGCATTGGGTTGATCCTGATGAGGATTCAGACCTTATGGCTGATGAAAACCCTGAAGAGCCGACGCTGCGGACCCGTTCTATGGCTGACGTGCTCGCGGAGCAGGGGGACATTGTCGGTGCTCTTGAAATCTATCAGGAGCTTGAGGCCGCTGCGCCTACGCCGGAAGAAGCCAGAGAGTTGCACGATAGTGTCGCCGCATTGGTTTCCCGGATGGCCGGAAACAGTACGGAACCCGGAGAGCAGACGGAAATCGGAGAACCTTCGTATGGCGACGTGGGAGGGCAGAATCAGTTGATGTCCCTTCTGGAGTCGTTAGCGGATCGCCTCGAAGCACGGGCGCGCGTATAGCACGCCCGTTTACATTGGAGAGTTGTGTGTCCTTGCAGAGTTCCTTTATTACGACGGCCCTGATTGGCTCTTTGGTGTTCATCGGAGGCTGTTCCACGTTCGACAGCACATGGAAAAGCACCAAAGCTTTTTACGGTGAGTATATCAATCCCCCCGCCCAGATTGATTATGATGACAAAGGGGTATTGAATGACGCCGAAACGACGCTCGCCTCGCGCATGGTGGGCATAGACATCCAGCTTGAACAGCTCGAGCGGTATCTTCAGAACTCGGACAAGCCGCCGACGGGTGAATCCGTGGCGGTCCTTTTCCATCGTTTCCCGTGGCTTTCCGGCCTCGCGGCGGTGGACGCCAATGGCATGGTCCTCGCGCAGGAGCCCCCGGCGGCCATGAAAGAGCTTGATTTTGCGAAGATGCTGGAGCAGAAAGCCAGAGGCAACGAGTTGCGGGGCCTGCGTGGTCTGGTTGAGGATACGCCGCTTGGGCCCGAAGTGCTGACCGGCATTCCCATCTATTCCGGTTCGGAAATGTTGGGATTGCTTGTGGCTCATTTTGACATGCGGTCGCTGCTCACTTATACCAGCGGCGCTGAGGATCTTGTTGTGTTGGCGCCACAGGGGGTTTTGTGGCCGGGGCGTTTCGAGGTTGACGCCACGCCGCTGACGGGGCAGGACTGGAGCGAACTCACAAAAGATTCCACACATGGCACGGTTTCCAACAAGACCGGATCGTTCATCTGGATGGTACGTTTCCTCGGGACGCAGCCGATTGTGTTTGCGACGCCTTCGGAAGGGCATTTCCCCGAACAGCCCGGGCAGTTGGATGCGTTATCCCACCCGGCGGCCTTCAGTTCTCAGGGCATGATGGCTCCGGTCACGGAATCCCATGTCATCGAAGGCGGGGACAGCAGCATTCTGACAGCGCCGCTTCCCCCCATTAAGGGTTTGGGAATGGAGGAGTCAGCCATTTCGGATTGATCGAGGCGCGTACATGCCCGCTTTTGATGGTTATTCAAAGGCGATTTCTTGATTCACTTTCAGATCGTTCACAGGACCCATAAGGAGGGCTCATGTCTTCTGAAATCACCGTCACCGAACATTTGCTTCTGCAGCAGCAGAGGGCTCCGCAGGCGACGGGCCACTTTACTGCGTTGTTTCATGATCTTGTTCTTTCGGCCAAAATCATAGCCCGCAGCGTAAATAAGGCTGGTCTGCTTGATGTTCTTGGCGGCACCGGGGATATCAACGTTCAGGGTGAGAATGTCCAGAAGCTTGACGATTTTGCCAACAGGGTTCTTTTGTACCGGATGGAGCGTTCCGGTGTGTTGTGCGCCATAGCTTCCGAAGAGAATGCGGAACTGGTGCGCGTTTCGGCGGCATTCCCCCGCGGGGACTACATGCTGGTCTTTGACCCGCTGGATGGCTCCTCCAACATCGATGTGAACATCAACGTCGGGACCATTTTCTCCATCTTGCGCCGTAAGCCCGGCCGTACCGGTGAAGTGCAGCTCGATGAAATCCTCCAGCCCGGTTCCGAACAGGTAGCCGCCGGCTATTTCCTGTACGGCACTTCGACCATGCTGGTTTATACGACCGGTCAGGGCGTGCATGGGTTTACACTTGATCCGAGCGTGGGAGAATTCCTGCTGTCCCATCCCGATATCCGTATCCCCGAGACTGGAAGCATCTATTCGGTCAATGAGGGCAACTGGAATCACTGGGACGACAAGGCCAGAGCCGCGATCGACTACTTCAAGCATCCTGACGATCCGAATGCGACTCCCTGTTCCGCGCGGTACGTCGGCTCACTGGTTGCCGACTTCCATCGTACGCTCCTGTACGGCGGCGTGTACATGTATCCGCCGGACAGCCGCAAGGGAAAGAGCCGTGGGAAGCTGCGGTACCTGTGCGAAGCCTCTCCGTTGGCTTTTGTGGCGGAAAACGCTGGTGGCGCCGCGACCGACGGCCACAACCGTATCCTGGACATCACGCCGACCACGCTGCATGAACGGGTACCTCTGTTTATCGGGTCCCGCAAGGATGTTGAAGCGATCAACGCTATTTACAAGAAGTAAATCCGCGCATGGCCGGATGCGGTCCGGCGGCGTGATAGACGGACGATCGACCTCAGAGCGTGTTCACATGCCGAGAAAGGGTCGATCGTTCGTTTATCAGGGATATCGTTTTTTATATTGAACACGATGGGTTGTCATGCTTTGTCTTGGTATCGAAACATCTTGTGATGAAACGGCGCTGGCGCTGGTCAGAGACGGGAAGTGTGTGGAATCCGTGCTCGCCACGCAGATGGATGTGCACGCCCTGTTCGGGGGGGTCGTCCCGGAGATCGCGTCTCGTGAGCACTACCGTTTTTTGGGTGCACTGTATGACGAGTTGATGCGCCGCACGGGATTGACTCTCGCGGACGTGGACGTCGTAGCGGTGACCCGCGGTCCCGGGCTCCTTGGGGCCTTGCTTGTCGGCGTGGCCTTTGCAAAAGGGCTTTCTCTGGCGGGCAACAAACCGCTTATTGCCGTCAACCATCTCCATGCGCATTTGTTGGCCGTCGGCCTTGAGCATGAGTTGCTGTATCCGTTGCTCGGACTGCTTGTTTCCGGCGGGCATACCCATATTTACAGGGTAGACGCTCCGGAGTCCCTGGAACTGCTCGGGCATACGCTTGATGACGCTGCCGGGGAAGCCTGCGACAAGTTTGCGAAGATGCTGGGGCTGCCATATCCCGGCGGGGTGTTGCTGGATCGTCTCGCCCAGAGGGGGGCTGCCGATGCCCATCTGTTCCCGCGTCCGTACACCCATGTGGATAATCTGGATTTCAGCTTCAGCGGATTGAAGACGGCCGCGCTGACGTATCTCAACGAACATCCCGTGCTCGTGGAGGAGGGCAGGCGTGTCCGCGAAGCCGGTACCGACTCGGCCTCTCCCGCACTGTGTGATGTCTGCGCATCCTATATGCTGGCTGTGGCTGAGACGCTGAGCCTCAAGATGGAGAAGGCGTTTCACCGCGAGCGGCAAAAAGGGATCACCGGGATCGTCGTCGCTGGCGGCGTGGCCGCCAATACGCAGGTTCGAGCCGCGATGCATGTCCTTGCCGAGAAAGTGGGCAAGCCGCTTTTGCTGCCATCGAGATTTCTGTGTACTGACAACGCCGTCATGATCGCGCATGCGGGCGAATTGCTGGCTTGTAAGGGATACGGACAGGGGCTGGCGTTCCCAGCCATTCCTCGCGGGCAAAAACTCCCTGATGATCTTGGGGAGTTGCGTGCACCGCTGCACTCTCTATAAGCAGCTTGAGCCGTTTTTCTCATATAGTGAATCTTTTCCGCAGCATCTTGACACCCTGGGATCTCGCACCTACAATTGCTACGTTGGAGGCACTGCCTTTTCGCGTAAAAAAGTGCACCAGTTTGTTTCTTAACAAGCAACTTTCGTAAGGAGTCGGTAATGGCTACCCAAGTGAATGATTCCAACTTTGATGCCGTTGTGTTGCAGTCCCAGCTTCCCGTTCTGGTTGACTTCTGGGCCCCTTGGTGCGGTCCTTGCCGTGCCATCGGCCCCATCATTGATGAACTCGCCAATGAATACGAAGGCAAGTTGTCCGTGGTCAAACTGAATGTGGATGAAAGCCCCTCGACCCCCGGCAAGTATGGGATTCGCGCCATTCCTACCCTTATTCTTTTTAAGAACGGTGAAGTTGTTGAGCAGGTTACCGGTGCTGTATCCAAGTCCAGCATCGCGACCATGATCGAACAAAAGGCTTTGGCATGAAGCATTACGACGCCATTGTCGTAGGCGGCGGCCCCGCAGGGATCACTGCCGCCCTTTATCTCTGCCGTTCCGGGATTTCCGTGGCCCAGATCGAAATGCTTGCTCCGGGGGGACAGATCCTCAAGACGGAAAGCATCGAGAACTACCCGGGATTCCCCAAAGGGATCAAGGGATGGGAGATGGCTGATGCGTTCGCTGCGCATCTGGATGACTATGAATTGGACCGGTATAATGATGCCGTCCTCAAGATGGAGCAGGTTCCCGGCGGCTGGTCATTCAGCGTAGGGAAAGAGACCATCGTAGGGAAAGCTGTCGTTGTTTGCTCTGGTGCCAATCCCCGTCCTCTGGGGGTACCGCGCGAAACGCAGCTTACGGGACGGGGCGTTTCTTATTGTGCCTTGTGCGACGGCAACTTCTTCCGCGATCAGGTTGTCGCCGTGGTTGGCGGAGGAAACTCCGCGCTGGAAGAAGCGCTGTATCTATCCAGGATCGCCAGCAAGCTGTATCTGATCCACCGGCGGGAAGGCTTCCGCGCCGCCAAGGTCTATCAGGATAAGATCCGCGCCGCTTCGGACAAGATTGAACTTGTGTTGGATACTGTGGTAACCGGTTTGATGGGAGAAGACTCGTTGCAGGGGCTTCATCTGAAAAATGTCAAAACCGGTGAAGAAACACAGCTTCCTGTGGATGGAATGTTCGTCTTTGTGGGCTATGAGCCCCAAAACAGTTTCCTGCCTGTTGGTCTCGAATTGGACCCGCAGGGGTTCATCATCACTGATTGCGAGATGCGGACGAATCTGCCGGGACTCTTTGCGGCGGGGGATATCCGTTCCAAGATGTGCCGTCAGGTGACGACCGCTGTCGGCGATGGGGCTACAGCCGCTACGGCTGCCTTTACGTATCTTGAACAACTGGACGCCTAAGCATGTATTTTCGTCATCTAGTGCTGGCCGCATGTCTCTTGCTTCTTTCTGGATGTGGCATCATTGACTATTTCTTTCTGCCTCCGCCAGAAGATACGGCTCAGGAGCTTTACGAAGGCGCCAATGACGCCATGCAAGAGAAGAACTACTCGCAGGCCGCCCAGTACTATACAAAGCTCAAGGATAACTTCCCGTTCAGCCCTTATACGGTTGAAGCGGAATTGTCGCTTGGTGACGCTTTCTTCCTTGACGGAAAATACCCTGAGGCAGCCGAAGCCTATAAAGAATTTGAATCTCTTCATCCTCGCCATGAGGCTATCCCCTACGTCTTGTACCAGGTGGGGATGTCCAACCTGAAGAGCTTCATTTCCGTGGACAGGCCTACGACGTCGACACAGGAGGCTTTGGAATTCTTCGGACGATTGAGGGAGACCTACCCGAACAGCGAGTATGCCCAGAAATCTGTCGAGGAAATGAAAAATTGCCGTCGGCTCCTTGCCGAACATGAGCTCTATTTGGGGGATGTGTTCTGGAACATGAACAACTATGGCCCGGCTTGGCGGCGCTATACATACATCGTGGATAATTTCCCCGATGTGCCGGAAGTCAGTGCTCATGCAAAGGAAAAAGCTCTGTCCGCATACTATAGATATCGTGAGCAGCAGTCCCAGAAGGCCCGTGAGCAGATCCAAGGATCTTGGAAGCGCTGGTTTGATTGGCTCTAGCCGCTCTTTACGCTGAAAGAAAAACGCCGCCGGGAAATTAATTTCTGGCGGCGTTTTTTATGTGTGGGAAAGCGATAAAACTTGTTCCGCCGACAAAAGGCCGAGCTTCTCCAATTGCTTGTTAAGCATAAAAAAGTCCCCACTTGAATGTGGGGACTTTTCAAGGCACTCTTCTTCACTAACCGTTGATGCGGTCAGCGGGGATAATCGGAATGTTCTTGGCTTTCAGCACTTCGATGGCCTGATCGATACGATCGAAGCGGAAAATCATGGTAGCGCTGCCGCCGCCTTCCTGTACGAACGCGTACATGTATTCCACATTGACGTTTTGGCCGGACAAGGCTTCAAGGATGTTGTTCAGTCCACCGGGCTTATCGTCCACTTCCACGGCGACAACAGCGGTTCGCCCAACGGTGAATCCCGCTTCTTTCATGATGTTGATGGCTTTTTCCGTATCGTTCACGATGAGACGGAGAATGCCGAAATCGGACGTATCGGCCAGAGAGAGGGCTCGGATATTGATTCCCGCTTCCGCCAGCGTTTTGGTTACCTGAGCCAACCGACCGGCTTTGTTCTCAAGAAAAATGGAAAGTTGTTCGACTTTCATGGTGGCCTTCCTTATATGCCTTGCGTTGCTGCCAGCCTCCATCGGAGGAGTGGAATTATTCTGACAGATCTTGCCGAAAAACGCCAGCAAGGACTGAGCCTGAACTGAAATCGGAGCGGGCTATGCGGAATGGGTTGTGTCGTCTTTTTTCTTTTCGTCTTTGGGAGTGATGTCTATTTCGTCGGGCTCCGAGCTGGCCCGCTTGAAATTGCGGATGGCCTTGCCAAGCCCGCCGCCGATCTCGGGGAGTTTCTTGGAACCGAAAATAAGCACTACTATAACGAGAATTAAGAGCAATTCTTGCATGCCGATACCGTACATAAAGGCCTCCGTTTTTATAGGACAGAGATATACCGATGGATCCCGGGCAGGTCAAGCAAAGGGCGTTGCATCCTTCTGTCCATCAGGGTACACAACAAAATGCCGTGGCGGGATGGAGGCCTTGACGAGGCCGGAAGGGCCGAAATCCGCACAAGTGCGGATCACTGGAATCAATGGTAAGCACAGTACGCCTGTGAGGTTTAGAGGTCAAGATTGCAAGGCGGCTGCAAGAGAATTGTTACAAAGGATGTATCATGCAAAAAGAATCGGATGATTCTATTGTATATGTTCCAACGATGCACCGGGAATTCTTCCCTGAGGGGTTTTCGGGATGCGTTAAGCCTCTCTGGCCGGGGCTCTCGAGCCGCTATTGGGGACAACGAAATCCTGATGCATGGCACAAAATTTCTTTGCCCTATACCCCTACGGAGGCAGCGGCTTGTCTTGCGGAGCTGACGCAGCTTGATGAGGCGGGCATTGCGGCCCTTTCGGATACGGTGGCGTCTTCCCGGTCCACGGCTCAGAAAGTTTCACAGGAACGGGATGATTTGAAGTGCTTCGCCAAAACGGGAGAATGCCGAGAGGCCGGAAAAGATACGGTTTCAACAGAAGATATGCGGCGCTGGGCGCAGCGTTTTCTTTTGCTGGGCTGGCTTCAGGAAGAACGGGTTTTGGAGATGGAGCAGCTCTCGGCGCGTTATCGCGCGGGGGCGGAGAAACTGGCGGCCCACCTGGGCACGCGGGATACCGAGAGGGAACCTGCCGATGAAGATGCGGAGATGCT
This sequence comes from Bilophila wadsworthia ATCC 49260, assembly GCF_000701705.1. Lineage (GTDB taxonomy): Bacteria > Desulfobacterota > Desulfovibrionia > Desulfovibrionales > Desulfovibrionaceae > Bilophila > Bilophila wadsworthia. The sequence continues at coordinate 64,836 of NZ_JNJP01000013.1, forward strand.
TTCCGGCTTGCTTGGCATGATGCGGGACTTGGTTCCTGAGGATCCGGCCACGCTGTTGCCATCATGGTGCTTTATCTTGGATTTGTTAGCAGTTTTATTGCCGGAAGGAACTATTGCCTGCACGGCGGATCAGCGGATGGCAAAAGCGTTTGCGGAAGCTGGCATATGTCAGGAATCACTGCCTCCGGCGCTTCTGGCACGATTGCCTGAAGGCTGGCATGCGCCTGAAGGCTATGCCGTGACCTATGGCGAAGAGCCGATGTGGAAGCTGATCGGGAAAAAAGCGCCGCAATCGGACAGGCCATGGCTTGACAGACGGCAACTCGTGATTCTTTGTACAGCAGACGATGTGTTGGAGCGGGCATGATGCAATCCTCGGTGACGACATTGGCTTCTCTTCTTGAGAGGACATTTCCCGCAGGGCTTTCCGGCCTCATTTTCGACTGTGACGGGGTCATGGTCGATTCCCGGGATGTGAATATCGGTTATTATAACCTGCTGCTGAGGGAAGTCGGCAAACCTCCGATTACGCCGGAACAGGCCGGATATGTGCAGATGTCCACGGCGAAGGAGGCTCTTGAGTATATTTTTTCGCCGGAGGAGCTGAAGCTGTTGCCGGCCATTGCGGAGCGTTACCCGTATCGGGATGTCGCGTTGCCGCAGTTGGAGCTTGAACCGGGGCTGGCGGATATGCTGCATTGGTTGCGTGAGCGGGGCGTCCGGCTCGGGATCCATACGAATCGCGGAAGCGGCATGTGGGACTTGTTGGCCCGCTTCAACCTGGGCGAAATGTTTGATCCTGTCATGACAGCCGAGATTGTTCCGTCAAAGCCCGATCCCGCCGGGGTTCACCGTATTCTTGAAACATGGAAGTTTGGTCCCGAGTCGGTAGGCTTCATCGGCGATAGCGCTACGGATGCCGCCGCGGCACAAGGCGGCGGAGTTCCCTTGCTGGCATACAATAGCCCGGATTTGCCCGCGGCTGTGCATGTCGACAATTTTGCGCATCTGCGCAGTGCGTTGGAGCGGCTTCCCCGGTTGGGCCGTACTTAAGAAGAACGCCCTTTACACTTATTTTCTAGGAGGTAGCATGTTTGTGCTTGGCAATATCCTCTTCGCCGTAGCGCGGGTTCTGGATACGCTTTTAACTTTGTACTTCTGGGTTGTTATCATTTCCGCCCTGCTGACTTGGGTCCGGCCTGATCCGTATAATCCAGTGGTCCGCACGTTGAATGCCTTAACCGAGCCCGTCCTGTACAGGATCCGCAAATGGCTTCCCTTCACCTATATCAGTGGGTTGGACTTGTCCCCCATCGTGGTGCTCGTCGCCATCCAACTGGTGCAGTCCATCGTGGTCCGTTCCCTGTTCCAGTATGCGGCCATGTTGTAGTAAACCGTGAAAAGCGGAAAGAGGGGCTGGCCGTCAGGAAAGGAAGAAAGCGCCTTTCCGGGAGTCAGCCAGGAATTGCCATTCCCTTTCCTTGTTTTTTGGGCTATGCACTTAAGGAACGGTAACGCACAGCGTCGCGTTCCAGTGTCGTTTTCAAACCTCTATGTATTGGAGAAAGTCTTATGGAACAGCGTGAGCTTCTTCTTCTGGAAAAGTACGCCGCCGTCAATCCTGAACTGAAAGAACTCTGGGAAGACCATATTCTTTATGAAAAGCAGGTAGAAAAGCTCGAAGCCAAGGCCTATCGCACTCCTACGGAAGAACAGACGTTAAAACAGCTGAAGAAACAGAAGCTTGAAGGGAAGACGCGTCTGCACGCCATCCTCGACGGCTATAACGAACAGGAAGGCAACTAATGTTGTGCACCGGGGCCAGGATCCTTTTGGAAAGTCTGAAGCGTGAAGGCGTTGACCTTTTCTTCGGCTATCCCGGCGGGGCTGTCATTGATATCTATGATGAGCTGTCCAACCATCCGGATCTACGCCATATTCTCGTGCGGCATGAGCAGGGTGCTGTCCATGCCGCCGACGGCTATGCGCGGGCTTGCGGAAAGGTTGGGGTTTGTCTCGCTACGTCCGGCCCCGGTGCGACCAATACTGTGACGGGGATTGCTACGGCCTACAGCGATTCCATCCCCATGGTTATTTTTACGGGGCAGGTGTCCACGCCGCTCATCGGGAATGATGCGTTTCAGGAAGTGGATATCATAGGGATCACCCGCCCCTGTACGAAACACAACTTTTTGGTCAAAGACGTCAAAGATTTGGCCGAGACTGTCAGGAAGGCCTTCTATCTGGCGCGTTCTGGACGCCCCGGGCCTGTGCTTGTCGACATTCCTAAGAACATTCAGCAGGCAAGCTGCGAATTCGTTTGGCCGGAAGATGTGGTGATGCGGTCATACTGCCCCACGTTCCGGGCCAATCTGAACCAGCTTCGGCGGGCGATGGACGTCCTCGTTACCTCCAGAAAACCGCTTATCGTGGCTGGTGGTGGCGTGATCATGGCCAATGCCGCAGAGGAACTCTGCACACTGGCCCACCTCATGCACGCTCCGGTCTGTTCCACGCTGATGGGGCTGGGGGCTTTCCCTGGTGATGATCCGTTGTGGATAGGTATGCTCGGTATGCATGGGACCTTCGCGGCAAACCGCGCCGTGACTCAGGCTGACGTCATTCTGGCTGTTGGAGCCCGTTTTGATGACCGCGTCACGGGGAAATTGTCCCAGTTCGCTCCCAACGCGCGAATCGTGCACATCGACATCGACCCGACGACTTTGAGAAAGAATGTCCGGGTGGAAGTGCCGGTTGTGAGCGATGCACTCAGTGCCTTGCAGGGGTTGCGTTCCATTTTGGAGTCCGGTCATGCCCAGAAGGACTGGGCGGGCGATCATGCGGACTGGATGGGGCAGGTGCTGGAATGGCAGAAGGAGCATCCGCTTTCCTGGGCCAAGGGCGATGTGCTGAAGCCGCAGCAGGTCGTCGAGCGCATGTATGAAATCACGAAGGGCGAAGCCATCATTACCACGGAAGTGGGGCAGAACCAGATGTGGGCGGCCCAGTTCTATAAATATCATAAGCCGCGGACATACTTGACTTCAGGTGGCCTCGGCACGATGGGATACGGGCTTCCCGCCGCAATCGGAGCCCAGATGGCTTTCCCGGATCGCCTTGTAGTCGATGTCGCGGGAGACGGTTCCATCCAGATGAACATCCAGGAGCTGATGACGGCTGTCGAAAATGGGCTTCCCGTCAAGATCCTCATTCTGAACAACCGCCATCTCGGCATGGTTCGCCAGTGGCAGGAACTTTTTTATGATGCCAACTACGTCGCCACGGACATGAAGGGGCAGCCCGATTTCGTGAAGCTGGCGGACGCGTATGGCGCGGAAGGCTATCGCATTACGACGGAAGAAGAGCTTGAGGAGCTGTTGCCCAAGGCTCTGGCTTCACCGAGGACCGCTGTTATTGACGTGCTGGTGGACAGGGAAGAGAATGTTTCTCCCATTGTGCCGGCCGGGGCCTCGCTGGACGAGATGTTGATCGTATAGGTGTTGCCCTCTTGGGTGAACTTTAACAGCTCTTGGAGGAAGAATGCGGCGCGTTTTGTCTGTACTTGTTGAGAATGAACCGGGTGTCCTCTCTCGTGTGGCGGGATTGTTCAGCGGTCGCGGTTTCAACATCGAGTCGCTCAATGTGGCCCCCACCCTTGAGGATGGGGTTTCTCTCATGACCATCACCACCAGCGGCGACGAACAGATCATCGAACAGATCGTCAAGCAGTTGCGCAAGCTGGTGACGGTCGTCAAGGTCGTCGACTTTTACGGGATGGCCTATGTTGAAAGGGAAATGATGGTCATCAAGGTCCACGCGGAAGAATCCAAGCGCGGCGAAGTGCTCCGCATAGCGGACATTTTCCGCTGCAAGGTCGTGGACGTGAGCCTTACCGACCTGACGTTGGAAGCGACGGGCGATCACTCCAAGTTGCAGGCGATTATCCAGTTGCTGCAGAAATTCGGCATTAAGGAGCTTGCTCGCACGGGGACGCTCGCTGTCCGGCGTACTATGCAGAGCGACGACATCTAAAACGGTTTTGAAAGTGGCCCGCAGAAATTTTCGCGGGCCGCTTCTTTTTTGGCGTTTATCTTTCGAAATGTTGTTTCTGGGTTCGAAAACAGCCGCAGCAGACTGGATTTCCCCCTTTTTCCGTATATCCGTTATGTTTTTATGGAGAGCGGGATATTGCCAGTCTCTGTGCTCTTGTGTATTTTGAGCTTTCGAGCAATCCGCTTTTAGGCGCATGCCCGCAGGTGATTCTGGGACGGTCCGCGTTGGGCCGTGTTTTCGGAATGTTTGGAGTTACCAGTTAAGGAGAGAACATGAAAGCCTTCTATGAACAGGACGCGAACCTGGATTTTCTCAAAAACAAGACCATTGCCGTTATCGGTTACGGCAGCCAGGGCCATGCGCATGCCCAGAATCTGCGTGATTCCGGCCTAAACGTGATTGTTGGTCAGCGTTCCGGTGGTGCCAACTACGCTCTTGCCAAGGAACACGGCTTTGCCCCCATGTCCGCCGCGGAAGCTGCCGCTGCCGCCGATGTGATCATGATCCTGCTGCCCGACCAGCATCAGGCCCGCGTGTACCGCGAAGACATCGCTCCGAACCTGAAGCCCGGCAAGTCTCTGGTGTTCGCTCACGGCTTCAACATCCATTTCTGCCAGATCGAACCCCCGAAGGACGTGGATGTGTTCATGGTGGCCCCCAAGGGTCCCGGCCATCTGGTTCGCCGCACCTTCACGGAAGGCGGCGGGGTTCCCTGCGTGTTCGCCGTCCATCAGGACGCCACCGGCGAAGCCACCCAGAAGGCGCTGGCCTATGCCAAGGGCATCGGCGGGACGCGTTCCGGCGTGATCGAAACCACCTTCAAGGAAGAAACTGAAACCGACCTCTTCGGCGAACAGGCCGTCCTGTGCGGCGGTGTGACCGAACTGATCAAGGCCGGTTTCGAAACGCTGGTCGCTGCCGGCTATCAGCCCGAAATCGCCTATTTTGAATGCTGCCACGAGATGAAGCTCATCGTTGACCTCATCTATGAAGGCGGCTTCGGCAAGATGCGTCATTCCATCAGCGACACCGCCGAATTCGGCGATTACCGCACCGGCCGCCGCATCATCACCGACGAAACCCGCAAGGCCATGAAGCAGGTCCTGAGCGAAATCCAGGACGGCACGTTCGCTCGTGACTTCATCCTTGAATGCGGCTGCGGCTACCCGAGCTTTAAGGCGAAGCGCCGTATCGAAAACGACCACCAGATCGAACAGGTGGGCGGCAAGCTGCGTGCCCTTATGCCTTGGCTGAAGAAGTAAGTTCTGAAGCGACTGTTTGATAAAAAATCCCCCAAACGTTTGTTTGGGGGATTTTTTCTATTCGACGGATCAGGACTTTTTGGGCGCTTCGTTCTTGTGTTCCGAAAACCATTTGCACTTATGGATGCACCACCACGGAGTCACGATGAACCGGCCATCGGCCTTTGTTTTCCTGTCTGGGTGGGCACCACTCGTTGCACAGTCCAGAGAGCACAACATCAGGGCTTGGCATCGCTCTCCGTGGGGGCAACGGTGTAGTTCTTCCTCTTCGGGCATGGGCAAGGGCATCTGTCTATCTCCTCGTTGGCGGTATCGAAAGGAAAGCGGGCCGATACCGTATCCAACTCAGGATACCGGAGAGCCGGGAAGAGGGCAAGCTCACAGGTATGACCGCATTTTCTTCATCGCGTTTCCAGTGGATCATCGGGGGAGCAAAAGGATTCGCCTCTGAGCTGGAGTGACTCTCGGAATCGGCTCAGGGGGGAGAATATGTGGAAGCTGGATCTTCATGGATGAACCGGCGCGAGTATCAAGCAAAACCCGCTTTGGCGGGTAAAACGAAAGGGCCGGAAATGTTTCCGGCCCTTTCGGTATGGACAGTGCTATGAAGCGCAAAGGCGTCCGTTTTTGACAAAGGAAGAGAGGGACCGTTCCGAGAATATACGGTATCCCTCCGCATGATCGGCTTCAATGCGGACGTTGCCGAGCTGATCCAGCATACGCTTCCTGATGCAAAACGTAAAACCGGAAACTTCCGTGGTCACATCGTCGTCTTCCGGTTCATCCAGAATCAATTCCAATGTCGGGCTGTGGCAGCAGCTACATCCGGGTTCAATGCGGAACGTACGTTCGGTACGTCCTCTTAGGCGCTTCAATTCGTCAAGTACCGCTTCGGATAACGTGATCATATTCGCCTCATTTTATAATGTACCGTTGGCGAAGAACCACACGGCATGTATCTCATCTTTAAGAGCCGCATTGTCCTTTTCTAGGGCAACTGTTTGGAAACTTCATGACGGTTTTCCGATAGTTCCGCGTCGTATCGGTTGCGCCTGTTTGTAGGGACAATACCGTTCAGATCAAAGGCGGTGCTTTCCATGCCCGCGAAGGGGCCGAGGCTTTGCCAGACCCGACACTGACAGGAAAGCGCATACCATGCACCTTGCGGAGAGTCGTCAGGTAAAAGGCTGAGTATTCATGGGGTATATAGGTAAAAGTCAATAAAGAGAGTGTATAATGTTCATATGGCTTAGGACGTTTAAAGCCGCTTTGAGAATAAGGTTCTCATGACCTTTTCTCATAAAGGGTACGAGACGAAAACAGGTGTGTCAATAATGCGTTGTAAGAACGATCAGCCAAATCCTTGACGTGATCCCCCGGCTAAGCCGGGGGGCTCCTGCAGTTTGACAATTCCCTAAAA
>NZ_JNJP01000014.1 GCF_000701705.1 Bilophila wadsworthia ATCC 49260
TCCCCCCTTCACCCCCCTCCTCCTTCAAAGACTTTTGCCCTTACCCAGTCCTTTATCCGGAGCGTTCCAGGTGATGGGGAAACGGAATAGGAAGGGGCAGTGCGGCTGCCGGCACATTTAACCGAACACGGGACCTTTGCTCTTGGGGAAAAACAGGGAAACGCAAAATCCCGACGGTTCGGCGTTCGCGTATTCGAGCCGCCCGCCACATGCTTCCATGCAGTATTTGACGATGGACAGGCCGAGCCCCGAGCCGCCGGGATGCGTCAGGGACGCCTTGCCCCGGTAGAAGGGCTCCAGTAGCAGGGGCAAATCCTGTTCGGGCGCGCCCGGCCCCCTGTCGCGGACCGAAATGCGCACTTCCCCATGCTCCTCGCCCACTTCCACGACGATGGGCCCCGCCTCCCCCGCGTAGATGATGGCGTTGCGCAGCACGTTGCACACCGCCCGGCGCAGGTAGTCCTTGTCCGTCCACAGCCACGCGTCCTTGTCCGCGAAGACGTTGACGTCGGCCTCCGGCGCTTCGCTGCGCACGATGGAGGACAGGAACGGGCACAGGTAGATCCGCTCGTTTTTCGGGGTCCCCAGAGACGCCTTGGCCTGGAGATAGGAAAGAACCTCGTCCGTGAGCATGGACAGCCTGTTGATATCCTGCATGATCCGCTGCACGCGCGCCTTGGGGTTGCCTTCCAGCCGTTCCTCAAGGATGGCGAGGCCGATCTGCGTGCGCGCAAGCGGCGAGTTCAGCTCGTGGGCGATGTGCCGGATGAACTGGCTCTGCCCCGAAATGAGCAGCCCCACCCGCCGCGTCATGGTCATGAACGCATGTCCGAGCCGCCCGATCTCGTCCCGCCGTTCGCCGGAGAACGTCCTGGTGTCGCTCAGCGCTTTGTCGAGGCAGACGAAATTGTCCATCTCCACCCGTTCGGCATAGTGAACCATTTTCAACAAGGGCCGGGAAAGGTGGCGCACGAAGGGCCACCACCACAGGCAGGACACCCCGAGCACGGCGAGGATCACCAAGAGGACGCCCCGGAATTCGAAAAACAGCCCGTAGCCGTAAAAGGAATCCGTCTCCAGCGCCAGAAGCACGTAATGGAGCTGATGGTTCTTGTCCGGGATGTACAGCACGCGGCCGTACCAATACCGCGCCGGGGAATGCGTGCGCACGAAGATGGCGGGCGGGATGGGCGGCAGCCCCGCCTCCATGTTCCGCTGCTGGGTGTCGAAGAAGCCGCCGCGCAGGGAGTCCCAAAGCTGCATGTCGGGATCGGGGCACAGGGTAAAGCTGCTTTTGGGGATGGCCATCGCCGCCTGAATGACTTTCTCGGGGATGCAGTCGTCGTACAGCACGCCCGTCTCAAGGCTGCGCAGGTGGAAACGGAGCGCCTCGCCGCGATCGTACTGCTTCAGCAGCTTTTGCCATGTGAAGACGGAACGGTATTGCAGGTTCACGCTGACGAGGCGGAACGAGTTTTCGATGTTCGAGCTGAAAAAATGGGCGGGGACAAGGCCGTTGCCCAGCAGCACGTACCAGCCGATCCCGAAGCCGAGCGCCGCCAGCAGCACCAGATTGAGCACCAGCCAGAGCGCGATCTTGGAATAGAGGCTGTACGTCATGTTTTTCAGGGCCATGCGTCGCTCTGCTTGATAAACATGTACCCGAGCCCGCGGACCGTTTTCAGGTAGGTGGGGCACCGGGAATTGTCCCCGAGCTTCTTGCGCAGGGACGAGATGTGCACGTCCACGCAGCGGTCGAACTTGTTCCATTCCTTTTCGGCGAACAGGTTGAGCAGATCCTCGCGGGAGAAGATCCGGCCCGCCCCCCGCGCCAGATGGTACAGGAGCTGGAATTCCATGCTGGTCAGGTCCAGCGGCTCGTTGTTCAGCGTGACTTTCAGGGTCTGGGGGTTCATGCACAGCCCGTGCATACAGAGCATACCGTCCTGCCTGTCCGAGCCTTCCGGAAGCCCGGCGTTTTCCATGCGCCGCAGGACAACCCGGATGCGGGCGAGCAGTTCCCGCGCGGAGAAGGTTTTCGGCACATAGTCGTCCGCGCCGAGCTCAAGGGTGACGATGCGGTCCGTCTCCTCGTTGTGGGCGGACAGGATGACGACCGGCGCGCGCGTTTCCGTGCGCAGGTGCCGCAGCACCTCAATCCCCGAAATGTCCGGCAGCAGCATGTCCAGCAGGATGACGTCGTATTCCTGACGTCTGGCGGCCTCGATCCCCGCCGTCCCCGTGTGCACGGAGGAAACGGCGAACGAGTGCACGTCGAGGTAATCCGTCATCAGCTCACAAAATTCGCTGTCGTCATCGATGAGCAGCACCTGATGCCCCTTTCCCGCATAACCATCCATGTCCCCGCTCCTTCCGACGCCCAACCGCCGCCCGCTCTTGCCGGGGCCGTCCCCGGATGTCCCCGCGCCGGGAAGCTTGTGCAATCCGGCGCTTCCTCATGTTATAGAGCGTTCCTCCAACGGCTGTCAATTTTTCCGGACGGTTGCCCGCTCAAAAGGGAACCGGGTACGCGCGGGAACACACTCCTTTCCATCCCGCCGGGAACACGCTCTTTCCTGCGGCGGAGGACGCGCCGCCCCGCTCGGGAACGCGGTGCCTCCCGGCACTCAGCGGCGCACGATCCGCCCCACGTAATGCCCCAGCCGCTTTTCCGAAACGTCGCCCACAAGCTCGCGCTCCACGCTCCCGTCCCGGCGGTACAGGATGGTCGTGGGCACGGGCATTCCCGAGCGGGCTTTGATCAGCTCCGCATCCCCGATCCGGGCCGGATACGGCAGCGGGCTCCGGGCAAGGTAGGCCATAGCCGGTCCGGGGTCCCTGTCCAGCGAAACGGCGAGCATACGCAGCTCGCTCTCGGGGTATACGGCCCGGATCTTTTCCAGCTTTTCCCGGAAATGGCGGCAGGGGACGCACCACGACGCCCAATAGACAAGCACAAGCGGCCTGCCGTCGCCTTCATGGACGATGCGGGCAAGCTCGGATTCGGAAACCGCCGCCAGCGGTTCCCCCGCCCCGGCGGATCGGGGAAGGCAAAACAGCACGGCGAACAGCAGGACGGCCGCGCACAAACGGTTCATAAGCTCCTCATCAGGCATGGTTCCGGCAACACGCGCCGCCGTTCTCGGGGATCGGCGGGTGGACTGGGAGGGCAAAGGGTTCCGCAGCGCCGGAGGATTCCCGGACGGTGCGCCCCGCCAGCACGGTTAGTTTCCCGGTTGAACGGCCCCTCAAAGGAAAATCCGTTTCAGGGAACGCCGGGAACAGGGATTCAATCAACACAAACTCCTTTGAAAAGGGAGGAATGGACTCCGCATTGGCGGGTTTGGGGAGGGAAAAGCTTAGTCTCCAGAAGGGTCCCCCTTCCCCGATGCCTCCCTGCCGTTTCAAAAGAAACGGGCCCTATTCCTTTTCCGGTTCCGCCAGCTTGCGGAACCACAGCGGGTTGTGGTGCCTGATGTGCTCCAGCGGCACGTATCCGGTGAACATGGACCGCAGCGCCGGGGCCTCTCCGGGTGCGAAGGCCGCCATGTAGATGTGCACGGGCAGGAAAACAGCCATCAGCCCGGCGCAGCAGAAATGCGCGAGCAGGCAGATCTGCAGGAGCCCCTCCGTCCCCGGCCTGCCAGAGGCGAACACGAGGATCAGCCCGGTCAGGGCGAGCCCAAGGCTGCACAGAACGGCGATGATCGCCACGAGCTTCTGCCCGGCGTTGTAAAAGCCTTGCGGGGGCAGTTCGGGATCGAGCCCGAGGCGGCGCATGAGCCGTTCCCCGAGCACCAGCCACAAGCCTTTCCTCAGGCACCACACCAGATCGGAACCGATGTGCAGATCGGTGATTTCCTTCAGGAACGGCAGGGCCTCCGCCCGCGCCCGGACGAGCAGGTAGGCGGCATACAGGACGATCCACGCCATGCCCACGACGACGTGCAGCCTGAGCAGCCCCAGCGCGCCGAACGCCCCGGTCCACAAGGAGCTCCACCAGTCCCCCACCGGCTGCATGAGCGGATTCGCCAGCAGGGCGAACCCCGTGAACAGCAGAAGCAGCCAGCAGGCCGCGTTGTACCAATGCATGAAAATGGCGGTGGCCGAATGGCGTCTGATCATGGCCGATCTCCTTTGTCGGACGGCTTGCCGGAATCGGAAGGCCAGAACAACTGTTTGACGAACACGCCGATGACCCCGAACAGGGCCAGGCCGCCGAAGGCCTTGACCACGGAGGACAGCGGCCCGATGGCGGCCAGCGCCGGGGGCACATCCTTCCTGCGCGGCCAGTCCGTGGGCGTCGTGCCGTTCAGATAGGCGAGCGTGGGTTTCGCGTCGAAGTCGGGAGGAACCACATACACGTGCCGGTTGCCCGCGAGCGCCCGTGCCACGGGATCGTCCGGGTTGTCCGCATCCCCGAAGACGCGGCAGCGGACGGGGCACACCTGCACACAGGCCGGAACCTGCCCCGGCGTGGCGCGGCGGCAGTAGTCGCACTTGTCCGCCCTTCCGGTCACCGGATGCTTGTAGCGCGCGCCGTAAGGACAGGCTTCGATGCACCCGCCGCAGCCGATGCAGCGTTCGGGATCGATGCCCACGCTTCCGTCGTCGGCCTTGTAGGTCGCGTGGGTCGGGCACGCCTCCACGCACAGGGGATGGTCGCAGTGCATACACGCGCCGGGCTGATAGGCCGTCCCGAGCAGGGAAAGCTTGTCCGGCGTCTCGCGGACCCAGTTGCGGGAGTGGCCGTACGGCGTGCCGTTACGCTGCTGGCAGGCCAGAACGCAGGCCTTGCAGTTGATACATTTGTTGGCGTCTATCGCCATGATATAACGGGACATCGGATTCTCCACGGGATGCGGCGGTCCCCCCGCCGGTTTTCACGCCGTCATGGACGCCCTCACCCCAGCTTGCGCAGCCGGCAGCCTACGCCGTTGTGCTGGCAGGAAATGCGGTCCCAGTAATTGGGGAGTATGCTGCTGATGTGCTCGCTCCGGTTCTCCGGCAGCGGCGTGGTGGCGTTGCAGTTCGACGGCGTGAAGATGGTTCCGGGCAGGACGTTTTCCGTAATGTCCACCCAGCCCTCGATGCCGCCCACGGACGTCTCCAGCATGACCCGATCCCCCTGCGCCAGTCCGAGCCCCTGCGCCGTCTCGGGGTGCAGGCAGATGAAACGCCCGTTCGAGAACTGTGCGACGGCCTTGGAAAAGTTGGTCAGCGTCTGCTGCCAGTGCCACAGCTGCTTGCCCTGCGTGAGGACCAGCGGAAAGTCGTCGGAGCGGTCCTTGCCCAGCGGGCTGCCCTTGGGATAGTCCCACTGGGGGAAGCGCCCGAAGAGGGTATCCACCGCCTTCATCTTGCCGGACGGCGTGAGCAGTTTCCCTTCCGCGAACACGCTGCCCGTCCGTTCCTTGTCCTCCAATGAATAGAGGGGCCACACCAGGCCGTCGGGGGATTCCCGCAGGCGTTCCAGGGTCATCCCCTTCCATGAAGGGACAAGCGCCGAGAAGCGGCGGTACAGATCCTCCGGGTCCTTGAAGTCCGGGTAGCGCCCGGGATCGAGCTTGCGGCCCACATCGCGGTAGAACTGCCATGACGGGGCGCAGGAGCCGGGGGCCTGCACCATCTTCTCGCGCCAGACCACCTGCTGCTCGTTGCCGTAGCCCGACCCCTGGCTTTCCGGGCCGAAGGTGGCGGGCACGAACAGATCCGCCGCTTCGGTCTCCTCGGTCAGGAAGAACCCGCAGTGCACGACGAACGGCACCTTGTCGATGGCCTTGCGCACGCCCTTGCTGTCGGGATAGCGGCGGTAGCTGGAGTTCAGGAACAGGATGTCCAGCGTCCCCTTTTCCATCGCATTGCGCAGGCGGCGGAAATTCATCTTCGGCGTTTTGGTCTCGCCGAAGAAATGATCGACGAACTCGTCGTCCCCTTCGGGCTTGCCGCTCTGGAAGGTGAGAATGCCCTTCCCTTCCCCGATGAGGTTGTCGCACAGCGCCTGCAGCAGGATGATGGCCCGCAGGCCGATGATCCCGTTGGAGTAGCGGGACAGCGAGCCGCCGAGCCAGACCACGGTGCGCGGGCTCTGGGCCAGCGTCCCGTAAAAGGCCGTGATCGCTTCCGGGCTCAGCCCGGTGGCGGAGGCGACCTTCTCCACGGTAAAGCTCTCGGTTTCGACGGCCAGCTCGTCGAATCCCTCGATCTGGAATCTGGCCCGCTCCTCGTCATACGCGCCCGTCTCCAGCATGTACCGGATCGCGCCGATGGCCAGAACGCCGTCCGTGCCCGGCAGGGGGCGCAGCTGCATGTCGGCAAGCAGGCTCGTCCGGGTCCGGCGCGGATCGAGATAGACGATCTTCACACCCTTTTCGCGGGCCATTTCCAGCCAGCGGCTGTACGGGGGATAGAGATCGCAGACGTTGGCCCCCCACAGGACGATGGTTTTCGTGTTGAGCAGCTCGTCCACCTTGGTGGAGCCGCTGTTCACGCCGATCATCATCCCGAGCATGTTGGAGGCGCTGGACACGCACGATTCGCCCGGAGGCATGGCGTGCACGCTGCCCGCGATGCGCAGGGTCATGAGCGCGGCGATCTCGCTCTCGCGGCAGTCCCACAGGGGCATGGTCATGCCGACGCGGTTGGCGGCGGCCTTGCCGTGTTTTTTGATGACCTCGGCCATGCGTTCCGCGACCATGTCCACGGCCTGCGCGTAGGTGACGCGCTCCCACTCGCCGTTTTCCTTGCGCCGCATGGGTTCGGTGATGCGGTAAGGGCTCCCTATCAGCTCGACGATGGACATCCCCTTGGGGCACATGGCCCCGCCGGTCCAGTAATTGCCCTTTTCCCCGGTGAGGCTCAGCACCTTGCCCCCGGACACCCGCGCCCGGTAAGTGCAGCGTACCTGGCAGAACGGACAGTACCCTTTCATCTCGGTCACGGGGCCGACGTCCGGGACTCCGGAGAAGCCCATGCCCCGCGCGTCGGGTGCCGCGGCGATCGCCGCGCCGCCAGCCAGCAGGGCCGCGCTCAATTTCAGGAAATGGCGTCTGGAATAGCTGTCAGGCATGGGATGCCCCTCTCGGATAAAAGTGTTCGCGTCGCGTGGCCGCATGTTTCCTGCCGGCAACATTATGGGCAGGCCTCCGGGAAGCACCCCCGCGCATCGGGCCATGAAGCGGTTCCCGGAAAACGGCTTGGGGAGGCCCGCACCGGGCGGGACCCGGCCAGCGGCGGATAGGCCGTCCGCACCGCTGGAGGCCGTGGCATTTCCATAACGTGGCTTCTTCCAAATATCTGGGTTGGAAAAGGCTGTGAGCAGGGATTCGACGGCACCGAAAGCGTTTGGGAAGGGAGGGGCCCCGCGCAGGCAGGTCCGGGGAAGGGAAAGAGGGGCACTCGCCCCTTTCTTCAGAAAAGTCCCCCTTCCCCAGCCTCCCTCTATGCCGTCTTACAAATCACACGCCCTAGCAGTTGCAGTCGCTGGCGATGCCCTGAATGGTGGTGTTCCAACGCAGCTTGTCCATCTGATCCTTGGGGAGTTCCAGTTCGTTGAGATCGTCGTAGCTCTGGAACGAACCGAGCTGATCGCGCAGTTCGACGATCTTCTTGGCAACCTCAAGGGAAACCGCGCCGGTCCCGGCCAGCTCCTCGGCGGTGGCGCTGTTCAGCTCAAAACGTTTTTCCACTTCCTGCCGGTTAGGATCGGCGCTGAACGCATTGGAAGGCATAACCGCGCAAAACGAAAAGGCGAACAAGGCCGCGCACACAAAGGACATAAGCTTTTTCATGATGAAACTCCGAAGGATTATGAGTCAATGCAAGATGCCTGTTGAAGGGAAGATAGCGTACGAGTGTAAAGCGCGTATGGGTTTTTTGTAAAAAATTGTGAAGAAATTTTTAGGGAGACGCCTTTTGGGGCGACCAGACGCTCTTAATAGCGAACAGCCGGGCACGCGAAAGGGGAAGCCGGGCCTTATCCCCTGCGGAACTCCAGCCAGCCCTTGAGTATTCCCGATGCGGCGCATCAACCACGCCATCTTCCGGACCGCCATCGCCCGCCTGCGGGATGCCTGTCTCCGGCCCGGGACGAACGCGATGCTCAAGCGGCGGCAAAACGGATCGGCAGGAAAACCGTCCCGTGCGGCGTGCCCGGCTGATGTTACCCGCCGGACACGTTGCAAGGGCCAATCATGGCGCACAGGCACCGAGGGCGGAGATTGTCTTCAGTCAGGGGAGGGGCCGAGAAGCTCCTCGCGGCTCAGTTTTGATTTTTTTATCTTTAAATACAGTGTGCTGCGCAAAATTCCGAGGAGGATTGCGGCCTGCCTCAGGTTCCCGTTGGTTTCGCGGATAGCCTTCCGGATGGTTTCGGTTTCCTGCGCCCACAGCCAGCCGTTTTTCCGGCCGGGACTGGAGACGGCCTCATGCTCAAGCATGGCCGAGGGGAAATCGCACGGCATCAGCTCTTGCCCGCCGCAGACGTTCACGGCGCGCTCGATGGCGTTTTCCAGTTCGCGGACGTTGCCGGGCCACGGGTATCGGTAGAGCAGGTCCCGCGCTTCGGCATTGATGGCCTGCACGCGCTTGCCGAGCGCCGCCGAAAACTTGTGCAGGAAATGGTTCGCCAGAAGTTCCACGTCGCCGCGTCATCGAACTCCACAGCACGGAGGCGTTTGTGCGCGTGCGTGATTCCTCGCGCGCCGCCGTGCTCCACGCGCTGGATCTCGGGGCGCGGGGCATCATCATCCCCGATGTGCAATCGGTGGAAGAAGCGCGCAGGCTGGTGGAATACGCGAAATATCACCCTCTGGGAGCGCGCGGATTCGCTTTTTCGCGGAGTGCGAAATACGGGTTCCTGCCCGAGCTGAAGCAGATAGGCGACTATTTCACCGCCACGAACCAGCGCACGATCCTCATGCCGCAGTGCGAAACAGCCGGAGCGCTGGAACATATTGAGGAGATCGCCGCTCTGGACGGCATCGACGGCATTTTTGTCGGGCCGTATGATCTTTCTGTGGCGCTGGGCGCTCCGGCGCGGTTCGCCACCCCGCGGTTCGCCGAGGCTCTCGACCGGGTGATTGCGGCTTGCCGGGCTTCCGGCAAACTGGCGTTCATCTACGCGAACACCATGCCGGAAGCCCGGGCATACTTCGCACAAGGCTATCAGGGCGCGGCCATAGGCACGGATACGGCCTTTCTGGTCAAGGCCATTCAGGGCATGTTGCAGGGCGTAAAGGGACACTCCAAAAAAACGCAAAGGTGAGGCCACCGCGTTCGGGGAATATATCCATAAAAAGTGGGGCGATCCGCATTGGGAGGACGCCCCGGTTTTTTTACGTGCTGTTGAAAAAGATAAACTCAACCCCAGAGAAAAACAGGATCAGTTCTCCGCCGCCCATGCGAAATGGGGGTTCTGCACGCAGAACTTGCCCCCGCTGATTTCCACGGTACATCCCGTCACGTACCCGGCAAGATCCGAGGTCAGCATCACCAGCACCGGAGCCAGATCCTCCGGCGTGCCGAGCCGGTTCAGAGGGATGGAGCTGGTCATCGTTTCCCGGTGGCCTTCAATGCGCCCCCGGGTCAGCTCCGTTTCGATCATGCCCGGCATGTAGGCGAAAACCCGGATGCCGCGTGCCACCAGTTCCGCCGCCAGCACGCGGGTCAGCGCCTCCACGCCCCACTTGGATACGGCATACGCCCCGTTCCCGGCCACGGGCATCCGGGCCGCGAACGACGAGGCGTTTACGATGACCCCACCTTGCTGCATACGCTCGGCGGCCAGCCGTGACCCCGCGAACACGCCGCGCAGGTTGATCCCCATAAGCCCGTCCCATTCTTCAAGGCTGACGTCCATGAGCGGCTTGTAGATGCCCATTCCGGCGTTGTTGTACCATACGTCCAGCCGTCCGAAATGGGACACCGCCGTGTCCGCGAACCTCTCCAGCGCCTCCATGTCCGCCACGTCCGCCTCTACGCACAGCACCTCGTGCCCGGCCTCGCGGCACTGGCGCCGGAACACCTCCAGTTTGGCCCGGTTCCGGCCGCACACCGCCACCCGGCAGCCTTCTTCCAAGTAACGCAGCGCGCAGCTCCGGCCAATGCCGGAGGCGCCGCCTGTAATCGCAACCACCCGTCCTTGCAGTTTGAGATCCATGCTCGTCCTCCTTGATTGTGGACAACCGCCCCTGAAAAGACATGACCCGCCAAACCGATTTTCTGCACGGGGGATGCGTCCACCCCGCCGCGCATCCGGCATCCGTTCCCCGGCAAAGCAGGCATCCCTGCCCGAAGCTAGCCGTTTGCCCCAGATGCGGCGTTCGCCTTCCACGCCAAGTCTCGGAACGCCTGTCCGCACCAGTGCACGCTATCCGAGCTTTCCCGGACAGAACCGGCCATACCATTCCACTCGTGCACCTCATCCGAAACGTTCAGGATCGGAGGCACCCTGTGCCGAACCTGTCCACCGCCTTTCTTCGTGTTGCCATGTGTCCGGCCATTGGGTATAGTCACTTCCGTGTTCCGTTATAAGAAATTTTGTTCCATAATATGGAACCTCGTAGGCGGAGGATGCCATGCCCTTATTGACTTCGCTGCTCACAGGGATCGAACTGCCTTTTCTGCACCGGGTTACCCGCCACATTCCGGACGACGGGCTCTCCGATATTCCCCGTTCCGTCCGTGACGCTCTGAATGCGTCCGGGGTGGCGGAACGCCTCCTGCCCAACGGGGAAGTCGCCATAGGCGTAGGTTCCCGGGGGATAGCCGGTTTGCCACAGATCGTCCGGGCGACAGTGGACTGGTTCAGGGAGCGCGGGGCGCGGCCTTTTCTTGTCCCGTGCATGGGAAGCCACGGCGGGGCCACAGCCGAAGGACAGCTCCGCGTGCTGGAGCATCTGGGCGTGACCGCCGCATCGGCCGGATGCCCGATCCGGGCGGGGATGGATACGATCGTGATCGGTACGCTGGACAACGGACTCCCCGTCCATATGGATGCGCACGCCACCTCCGCCGACGGGGTGTTCGTCATCAACCGGGTCAAGCCGCATACAGCCTTCACCGGGCCGCACGAAAGCGGGCTCGTCAAAATGCTGGTCATCGGCCTCGGCAAGCGCAACGGTGCGGACTGCTGCCACAGCCTCGGGTTCGGGCGGTTCGCGGAGGTCATGCCGCAAATGGCCCGGCTCCTGCTGGAGCGCAAGCCGTCCCTGCTCGGGGGATTGGCCGTGGTCGAGAACGCGCATGATCGGGTTTGCCTCCTTGAAGCCGTCCTCCCGGAACGACTGCTGGAACGTGACCAAGCCCTGCTTGTTGAAGCTCGTGCCCGGATGGGGTCGCTCCCCGTGGACGATCTGGATGTCCTTCTCGTCGACCGCATGGGCAAGGACATTTCCGGTTCGGGCATGGACCCCAATATTACCGGACGTTCACCAAGTCCCTACAAGACAGGCGGGCTCAAGGCCGCACGGCTCGGCGTCCTGCGACTGACCGAAGCGAGCGGAGGCAATGCCACCGGCATGGGCAACGCCGATGTCGTCACCCAGCGTCTGGTCGATAGCGCGGATTTCGAGTCCACCTACGCCAACGCCATCACCAGCACGAGCCTCAAGGCGGCCGCCATCCCTCTTGTCATGCCCTCGGACGAGGCCGCCGTGCGCGGTCTCATCAAAACGTGCGGCGCGGGGCCGCGCCCCGTCCGTCTGGCCTACATTCAAGACACCCTCTCCCTGAACACGTTCTGGGCGAGCGCCGCCCTCGCGGAGGAACTGTCCGCCCGCCCCGACTGCCGCGTCTCTCCCGAATCCGGCGTGTTCCGATTCGATGCGGAAGGCTCGCTCGTCGCTCCGGGGTGGGGCCCTCCGGCAGCCCTGAATCCCACCGTTCCGCGTGAATCCCGCTCATGACATATCCCACGAAGGGCCTTCGCTCAGGCATCCCCCGGATCGGGCCTTCCTCCCTTTCTGTGACACTCTGGACGGAAAACGGGGCGGTCTGGACTTTTGTGGGCTCTTGGTCTATAAAGAAGACTGTTTTTCTTGCTATTACAAGAAGATACGTATAGTATATAACGTTTTGTATTCTATCGCTTTTTAAACGTTCCGCCTCGGGGCGGGCATCTCCGGCGTTTCCGCGAAAAGACGCCTTTCCGGGCGGCGCCCCGGAATCTAGCGCGCTGGGGCGCGCACCACACCCAAACGGCTCCGGGAGTCTGCTCCGCATGTTCGATAAACAGGTCGGCCACGTACAGGTCCTCACCAAAGCATTTACAATACTCAATATTATCGGCGAAAGCAGGGAACCGTTGACCCTGACTCAGATAGTCAACCTTTCCGGCATGTCCAAGACAACGGTTCACCGCCTGCTGAAAAGTCTGGTCGCCCATCAGTACGTATCCATCGACCGCCATTCCGAATATGTGCTCGGCTCTCAGATCGTCTGCCTCGGGGCCAAGGCCCTGCATACGAGCGTGGCCTCCACGGGCTACAGCATTGCCAGAGCCCTGTACGACGCCACAAAGCTGACCGTGTGCATCTGCACCCTGAGCGGCTTTGAAATCGTCTACCTCCAAAAGATAGCCCCCCGCATCACCATCAAGCAGGACGTCGGCAGCACGCGGCCCGCCTACTGCACGGCGCTCGGCAAATGCCAGCTCGCCTACCTGCCCGAGGAGGAGCTTGACCGGCTCATCGAAACCCACGGCCTGCCACCCATGACGCCCAATACCGTCTGTGACGTGGCCCAGTTCAAGGAAAGCCTGAAAGAGGCCCGCAGACTCGGGTACGCCGTCAACCGGCACGAGGCCAACCCGCAGGTGGACGGCGTGGCCGCCCCCATCTTCGATTTTTCCGGCAAGTGCATCGCCGCCATCAGCATCACAATCATCGTGCCCCTGCACGACAGGGACATCCTTGAATACGCGGAACAGGTCGTCGAGGCCGCCGCCCTCATTTCCAGCCGCATGGGTTACAACGCGGCAGACCAGCAATGGACATAAGATGAAGCAAGGGGGGCTGCCCCCCTCGCTTTCTTAGCCGTGTAAGGCCCTCTCAATGGCCTTGAGGTGCTTGGTCAGCACATTGACGTCCGAGGACACCGCCACGAACGTATAGCCCATTTCCTTGAGCGTCGGGATCAGCGTGGCATCCGGCAGCAGGATGCCGCAGGCCTTGCCTTCGGCGCGGGCGTTGTCGGAAACGAGCTGCAAAACATCCATGAACGCCGGGTCCGCGAACCGTTCGGGCAAGTTCAGGCTGGCGCTCAGATCCATCGGCCCCACGAACAGCACGTCCACACCGTCCACCGCCGCGATGGCCCGGCTGTTGTCCACGGCAAGTTGCGTCTCCATCTGGGCCACGGTCAGCAGGCGCTTGTTGGATTCCGCAAAATAGTCCTTGAAGCCGAACCCGAAATCCGAAGCCCGCGTAGCCCCGGCCACGCCCCGCACGCCTTCCGGAGCGTAGCGCATGAACGACACCGCCTCCCGCGCCTGTTCCTCCGTTTCCACATAGGGCACCATGATGCCCGCCGCCCCGATGTCGAGGCTCCACTTGATCGCCACCCTGTCCAGCCACGGGATACGTACGATGGGTGCGGTGGGGAAACGGCTCAGGGCCTGCATCTGCGCCATGAGCCCGGCGGTGGTGGTCGGGGCGTGCTCGGAATCCAGCAAAGCCCAATCGAACCCGCACAGGCCCGTGATCTCGGCGGCGGCGGGCGAGTTCAGGCTGCACCACGTCCCAGCCACAAAATCCCCTCTCAATACGCGTTCACGGATATCAAACATGATTCGCTCCTCAAGCTTGGCTCCGGCACAGCCGCCGGAAGGGACGCGCCCGGTGAAAAAAGCGCGCAGAAACGGATACGGCCCCAATGGGTCGCTTCACAACCAGCACTATTTGCAAGGAAAAAATCAGGCCATGCCGATCTCGCGGCGGTTCATCACCACGCGGGGCTGGAGTTTTCCGTCAAGACAGTCGAGGACGTTCTGCACGGCCTGCGTAGCCATGCGTATGGCGCATTCCTCGGTCAGCGCCGCGTTGTGGGGGCTCAGGAGAACCTTCTCCTGCCGGAACAGGCGGTGCGCCGTATCCGGCGGCTCCTTGGCGAAAACGTCGAGTCCCGCGCCGCCGAGATGCCCGCTCTCCAGCGCATCGCACAGCACGTCCTCGTCAACGATTCCTCCGCGCGCGCAGTTGAGCACGAAGGCTCCCCGTTTGAGCAGAGCCAACTCGCCCGCACCGATCAAGTCCCGCGTTTCCGGCGTGGACGGCAGATGGAGGCACAGGAAATCGGTTTCCGGCAGGATAGCACGGAAATCCTTCACCATTTCCACCCCTTCCACGGGGCTCCGCTCCATGTACGGGTCAAAAGCCGCAACACGCAGCCCCAGCGCCCGGCACAACGCGCCCACGCGCTGCCCGATGCGCCCAAACCCCATGATCAGCGCCGACTTGCCCGCCACGTCCGACGCCGTCCGCCGATCACGCCAGGCGAAATCCCCGGATCGCGTAGCCCGGTCACCCGCCATCGCATCCTTGGCCAGCGCCAGCAGCATCATGAGCGTGTGTTCGGCCACGGACCCCACGTTGGAGTCGATGGCGATGGCCATAGGGATTTTCCGCGAGGACAAATAGGCCACGTCCACATTGTCCGTCCCCACGCCGTGCCGCGACACGATCCGCAGGCGATCGGCGCGCTCCAGCGTTTCCCGCGGAAGCGGGGTTGTGCGGACCACCACGGCGTCCGCCCCGGCCACGCCGCGGGCGACGTTTTCGGGGGACAAATCCGTCAACACTTCGTAGGTCACCAGATCCGGCCGGGATTCCAGCAGTTTGATCCCCTTCCGGTGAAAGGCGCCGACGCATACCACCTTGAACATGTGCAACTCCCTACTTTGTATGGTGTAATTAGCCCTTTCTGAGGAGCGCGCCCTTTCGCAGGGCGACCGCCAGAGAAAGGACCGTCAGGGCCAAAAACACGAGCGCGATGGGGCTGGAAAGAAATTCCGCGAAGCTCCCCCCCGCCTGAATGCAGGCCAGACGGAGTTCCCGTTCGAACATGGGGCCAAGGATGAGTCCTATGATCAGTGGCATGAGCGGATACCGGAATTTTTTCAGCACATAGCCCAGAACGCCGAAAGCCAGAGCCACCCAGACCGCCATCATGGAATATTCCATGTTGTAGCAGCCGATCAGGCTCATCACCATGACGAGCGGCAGGATGTACTTCTTCTGGAGGCGCAGGGCGACGGGGAACACGTAGGTCCCCACGAACTGCATGAACACGTACATGACCACGCAGGAGAGGATGAACGCCACGAATACGCCGTACACCATGTCCATGTGGCGGCTGAACAGGATGGGGCCCGGATCGAGCCCGTGGATCTGCAGGCCGCCGAGCAGCGCGGCCGTCACGGTGTCGCCGGGGATGCCGAGCGCGAGGAAAGGGATCAGCGCGCCGCCGATGGTGGCGTTGTTCGCCGTCTCGGAGGCGATGATGCCCTGAAGCTCGCCCCGCCCGTAGTTTTCGGGATGCTTGGCCGCCCTCTTTTGCTGATCATAGGCCACCACGCTGGCCAGCGTCCCGCCGATGCCCGGCAGAATGCCGATGGCCGTGCCGATGAGCCCGGAACGGATGAAGTTGGGCAGCGACGCACGAAGTTCCGTCAGTGACATGAACCGGTCGGTCAGCCTGCTCGCCGCGATGATGAACCGCTCGGATAGGGTATCCATCTCGGCGAACGCCTGCGCGACCACGAACAGGCCGATCATGGCGGGCATCTGGCTGATGCCGTTGGTCAGGACGGAAAAGCCGAGGGTGTTGCGCTCCATGCTGCTGATGGGGTCCACGCCCACCGTGGAGAAAGCCATGCCGAGCGCGGTCATGCAGATCCCTTTGGTGATGGAGCCGCCGGAAAGGCTGATGACCGCCGTGAACCCGAACAGCAGGACCGCCGTGTTTTCGATGGGCCCGAATTCCAGCGCGAACCGCGCCACCTGCGGGGCCAGCGCGATGAGGAAAAGCCAGCCGATGAAGCTGCCCGCGAGGTTGGCGGTGACGCCCGCGCCAAGGGCCTTGCCCGCCCGTCCCTGCTTGGCTAGCGCGAACCCATCGAGCACGGTCACCATCGAGGATGGCGTGCCCGGCATACCGAGCAGCACGGCGGCCACCACCCCGCCGGAAATGCCGCCGATGTACACGCCGACGAGCATACTAATGCCCTGCGTGGGTTCGAGGCCGTAGCTCAGCGGGATGAGCAGGATGACGGCGAGCGTCGCCGTCAGGCCGGGGATGGCCCCGAAGATGATGCCGAAGATGGTGCCCCCGGTGATGAGGGCGAAGGAAACCGGATCGAAAACTCCCATAAACGCATTGACGAGATCGGTCATAAAGGCTCCTTCGACGTTGCGGGTCGACGCGCGGCGTCAGAACAGCCATGTTGTGGGGAGATAAATCTTGAATACGGAAAACAGGCCATAGAGGACGGCTACGGAGATAAAGGCGAACAAGGCCTTGCTCACGACGTTCCGTTCGTCCGGCGGCTCGATGAGCAGCGAATAGCCGAACAGGAACACGAACGTGGAGACGTAGAACCCCACATAGGCGAACCCCAAGATATAGATGGCCGTCATGACGAGCCCGAGCAGCATACTCAAGGGGACGAAACGCGGCTCGGCGCGCCGCCTGACGGCCATAACCCCCTGATACAGCCCCGAACAGACAAGCATGGCGCCGATGATTTGCGAGTAGAGGGCGGAATCGAGGTATTCCACCACCATAAAATTGATGACTTCAGGCACGGTCGTATCGATGCACAGACAGCCGAAGGCTATCAGCATCAGAGAAAAGGCCAGTTCGGCGGCAATCCCCAGACCGGTGCCCCGAGGAACGGTTTGTTCAGTCATACGCGCAGCTCCGTATGGTTCCTTGTGCACGGCGGGAAACGGTCCGGGGCGGGGTCCGCCCCGGACGCCCCGGCTATTGCTGGGCATTGAGGATGTCGGTCACAAGCCGCGTGTCGCTTTCGTAGATCTTCGCCCATTCCGCGGGCGTCGAGAACTGGGCCGGGGAACCGCGCTCGTCCATGAAGGCCTTAAAACCTTCATCCTCTGTCACGGTCTTGAGGATGGCCGTCCACTTGTCCTTCACGTCCTGCGGGGTTCCCTTGGGGGCGAACAGGCCCATACGGATATGGAGGGAATCGGGAAGGCCCATGTCCTTGAGCGTGGGGACGCCCTTGAAGGCGGGCAGGCTCAAGTGGGTCAAAACGACCAGCGCGCGTACGTCGCCGCCGAGACAGGCCCGCATGGAGTCGGCGGCCGTTGCGCAGCGGATGTCGACCTTCTTGCCGAGCAGAGCCTTCATGGTTTCGGCCCCGCCGCTGAGGGGGAGATACCGGAAGGCATTGACCGGGATGCCGGCCAGCTTCAGGAAGTGCAGCGTGGCGATGTGCGCCGTGCCGCCCGTGCCCGGCAGGGCAATCGTATACTTGCCGGGATGCGCCTTCACGTCGGCGATCATCTCCTGCACGTTCTTCCACGGGGAGTCCTTCATCACGTCGATGGCGATGGGCCCGGCACACAGGCCGCCGAACATTTCAAAATCCGTGTAGCCGATGGGCAACTGTCCGGAAACCTTGGTCGCCACGAGCGCGGTATGGTGCATGAGCAGGGTGTAGCCGTCCGGCGCGGCGTCCAGAACGGTCTGCAGCGCGTTGCGGGTATTGGCCCCGGTGATGGCTACAGCCAGAATATCTTTGGAAAGCAATTGATCCTGTGCGATGACTTCCGCCATCTTGCGGGTGACGACATCGTTGAAGCCGCCGGAAGGATACGGCTGGATGATACGGATTTCCTTCGTGGGATACTCGGCGGCCTGCGCCGGGAATCCCCCTAGAAGTGCTGCCAACGCTCCCAATACGGCAATGTTCCTGAACGCCTTTCCAAGTTTCATTTCGCTCTCCTTGCTGGTTGAAGTGGTGAACAGCCACAGGATGAACCTATTTTGGAATTATGTTCCAAAAAATGAATATGCGTTGGAACGCCCCAGTGCCCGCCATAAAGGGGGCTTGCGATCCCGTCTCCGAAAGGGCCGGGGACGCCGGGCGGAAGGCTTTGAGGAAGGAAGATTCGGCCCCTCAAGTTCCACATCATGGAACTCAATGCCAAAATATGATGATTGGACAGTACTGTCCCGTTATAATCATGTCAAGGGCCTCGGCTCCCGCATGACGAAAAAACGCAGCGATCCGAACCGTAATCTTTATAAAATATCGTATAATTACTCTATCTTAGAAATAGCAATATATTTTCAAGATCCCACGAAGCCCTCCAATGCCCAACGGGGGCATCCAGTGGGGCATGAAGAAAGCGAAAAAGATGATGACGAAGAAATGAAGAGAGAGAGAGAGAGAGAGAGAGAGAGAGAGAGAGAGAGAGAAGCAACCGCGCTGGAGCGCGCCTGAAAACGGCATTACACCGTCAACCCCACCCTGCCCTCTCCGTGCGATCCCGCTGGATTGCCGGGCGGTGGCGCGATCAGCGGAGGCCGTATTGGTATTTGACGTGCAGAATGACGGGGATGGGTTCCGTTCCGATGATGGCGGGGCGGCGCACTTTGCCGCTGGCGGCGAGGACGGCCCGGCGCGCCGAGGCGTCGAGCTGCGGCGAGCCTGAGGATGCGCGGAGCACGGGATCGGTGAACGTCCCGTCGGGCCGGACGGTGAACATATATTCGGCAACGCCGATGAGCCCGGTTTCGCCGCCGTCCAGACGCCGGGCGTGCACGGCCTCGTCGATGTCGTCGAGGTAGCGCAGGAAGGCCTGCCGCTTGCGGTCGGCGGCATCGGCCTTGTCCATGTCGCGCGGGCTGGCGGCGGCTATGCCGATGCCCTTCTCCCGGCTCGTTGCCACTGCCGGGGACGCCATGTCCATCTGGACAACGGTGGTGAAGGACGGCTCGGGCTCGGGCGGCCTCGGGGCGATCAGCAGCGCGAAATGCGCGAACAGGGACACGGCGATCCCGGCGGCGAGGCATTCCTTTTCCGTCATGGGCGGCCCGCCTCGTCGGGCTGGGCCGTGGCGATGAGCAGCTTTTCCCCGCCCTGCATCCGCACCTCGTCCACAATGAAGACCAGCGCCTCCACCGGCGCGTCGGGCGCGGCCTTGAGCACAAGCTGTCCGGGGCGCGCCCGGAAGTCCCGCACGAGGCTTTGCAGCTTCGCGCGGATGTCGGCGCGGGCCACGGGTATGCCCTCGCACAGGAACGAGCCGTCCCTGAGCAGCCGGATTTCCACCACGCGCCCGGAAAGCGCCTGCCCGCTGTGCGCCGGAGGCAGGTCGAGGTCGATGCCCCGCACCGCGAACGACGCGGCGAGGATGAAGAAAATCAAAAGGATGAAGACCATATCGATGAGCGGCGTGAGAGCCGGCTCGTCGTCCCGCGCCGCCTTGGGCCGCAGGTTCAGCATGATCGCCCTCCGTCCGGCAGCCCTTCCCCGGCGTTATCCCGGCATTGCGGGGCTTCCCGGCCCTCCGGAGCGCTGCCGCGAGGTTCCGGCGATTCCGGGCAAGAGGCCCCTTCCGCCGTGCCGCCCCCACGGGGAATGTCTCCGGGCTGAAGCGGTTCCGCCCCGGCCCGAACGGTGATGCCCGGTCCGCCGTCGGCCAGCAGAGCCGCGTTTCCGGCCTTGTTCAGGGCGTCGGCCACGCGGCGCACCTTGCCTTGAAAGCAGGACAGGAAAAACAGCGCGGGAATGGCGATGCACAGCCCCGCCGCCGTGGTCAGCAGGGCCTGCCAGATCCCCCCGGCGAGCAGGGACATGTCCACGCCCGAGCGGGCCTCGGCGATGCGCGAGAAGGTCGTGATCATCCCGAGGATGGTCCCGAGCAGCCCCATGAGCGGGGCCAGCCGCGCCAGCACGGACAGCAGGGAAAGCCGCGCTTCCAGCCGTTCCAGCACCGTCTCCCCGGCGAGGCGCAAGGCGGCTTCACGGTTCGGAAGGGGCGAGCCCAGGAGCGCCGCGAAGTCCCGCAGGGAGGGGACGGCCTCCAGCCGGGCCGCCAGAGGCCGCACGTCGCCCGTGCGCATCGCCTCCAGCACGAGGCCGGGAAAACGGGAGTCCGGGAACGGACATCCCATGAACACCAGCGTCCGCTCGACGACAATCGCCAGCGCCGCCACCGAGACGGCCAACAGCGGCCACATCATCCAGCCGCCCAGTTCGATCAGCCCCACAAGCTCCTCCTTTACGAAGACGGCGCTTCCGGCAGGGAAATATCCGTGCCGATGAACACCAGATAGCGCTCCTCGCCTTCCGGGGCGGGCTCGAAGCCCAGCCGCCCGGCGGCGTACTGCACCGTCGCGGGCACCGTCACGCCGCCGTCCAGCCGCAGATCCACGACGCCCTTGGCCCGGCACAGCCCCGGCCCGGCGCCGTCCAGCAACGCCAGGAGCGCGGCCTCGTCCAGCGGGGCGGACAGGCGGAGCGCAGCCGAGACAAACCCCTCATCGGCGTGGGTCACGGTTTCGCCGAAACGCGGCAGGGCTGGCCGATGCGACGGCAGCGGCGTGCCCCGGCGATCCGCCCAGTCCGCATAGAAGGCGTCCAGTTCCGCGAAGGCGACGGCCCCGTGGCGCGCGGGCAGGATCAGCGCCTGACGGTTCAGCGCCCGCAGCCGTTCCGCCAACGCCTCTAGCGCGGCGGGCTCCACGGTGTCGGCCTTGTTCAGGATGATCACGTCCGCCCGTGCCGCCTGCGCCCGGCGGATGCCCGCAATGTCCCCTTCCGAACGGCACAGATCAAGGGCGTCCGCCACCGTGATCACAAGGCCGGGCTGCACGATGTCGCGCAGCTCGGACAGCGCTTCCATGACGTTGGCGGGGTTCGCCAGCCCCGTAGTTTCCAATATGAACTGCTCGGCGGGCATGTCCCCGATGAGCCGCAGCAGCCCCGGACGCAGGCTGTCCGCCAGCGAACAGCACACGCACCCCTCATCAAGCGCCTCCACCTGGGTTTCGCCGCGCAGAAGCGCCGCGTCAAGCCCGATTTCTCCGAATTCATTTTGGATGACGCCCGTATAGCGCTCACGCCCGTGCAGGAAATCCAGCCATTGCCGCAGGAATGTGGTTTTGCCCGAGCCGAGAAAGCCGGTGAGGATGTGCAGCACGGGCAGGCCGGATTCCTCCTCAAGCGGCTTGTGGCGCAGGGGCAGACGGGCGAGGGGACGCCCTTGGGCTCCGGCGCTGCCGAACGCCGCCGTGAGCCGGAGTTCCCGCCCTGTCCCGCCGGGGATGTGCCGGATGTTCCCGGCGGCGTCGAAACCGGGGATCGGGGCCGCCTCGCCGTCCAGCGATACGCGGGCGGGGTCCCCAAGCAGGCTTTCGGCCGTGGCCGACAAGGCCGCGAACGGGCGCAGGAGCAGCCGGAAGGCGGGCACGTCCGTTTCCCAGCCGCCCGGCTCCACGAGCCAGCGCTGCCCGCCGGAAAAAGCCGCCACGCCGTCCAGCGCCGCCATGCGCAGGCGGGCCGGGGCGGACAGGGTCAGGGACAGCCCGGAGCCGTCGACGGCGGCCCGCAGCGAAACCGTGCCGATCCGGAATGGGGAGAGCGTTTCGGCGTGCTCCGAAAGCGCCCGGATGCGGTCGCCGTAGCCGGGGTCCACGGCAAGGCGCAGGGCTTCCAGCGGAAAAACCTCAAGAAGGGGATCGTCAGGGAGCGGGAAGGCGTAGGCCGCGAACGTGCCGCGCAGTGCGCCTCCGTCCGCGTCCTCGCCCAAGAAGACCAGCCCGAACACGAGCCCGCTCCCGGCCACGCGGCAGGTCCATGCGGGCAGCAGCGAACCGGAGGGGCGCACCCCCCGCCAGCCCAGCGCGCGGGCGCGGCGGCGATCCAGATGGATGGCGGCGATGAGTGCCCCCATGAGCGTGGCGCACTCGGACCCGCCGCAGGGGTCGAGGGGCCGGGGAAGGAGTGTTTCAAGTCGCATCGCGGGCTCCGGGGACGGGACGGATCCCGTCCCGTGGGACACGGCCCCGCCCCGTCATGGGCTAAGCCGTTCCTTTTTGAAACGGCATTCTTTCAAAGGCGATCCACGCCAAAAGCGGCGGATGAAACAGGCAGCAACCAGACACAAACCGAATGGGAAAACGGAACGAGAACACCATTTCAGCAAGTAAAACGCACGCGAACAGGGAGCCGATACACAAAAAAACTTGAGAAATGGAGGGACGGGCTCCGCGCCGGCAGGTTTGGGGAAGGGAGGGAAAAGCGCGGCCCTTTCTTCAGAGGCGTTTTCCCTCCCTTCCCCAATACCTTCTCATCTTAGGCGGGGAACTTGATGACGTCGCCGTTGCCGAGGTAGTTGGTGGTCTTGGAGCGGAACCGGGCCGTGCCCTTCACCACCGGATAGCCCGCGTCCACGAACTTCTGGGCGGTGATGAGGCCCGTGCAGTGGTTGCAGCCGACCTGCTGGAGGTTCCACTTCTTGAGCCCGATGACGAGGTCGTCGTACTTCGGGTCCCAGTCGTCGAAGGGCGAGATATGCAGCCCGCCGTACAGGCCGTAGAACTGATCCTTCTCGTAGGCAAGCTCCTTGTAGGCCGTGTCCGCGAAGAGGATGATCCCCTGATGGCAGCAGCCGGTGATGCTCACCAAGCCCACGTCCTTGACGTTGCAGTACAGCGACATTTCGCCGAACACCTTGAAGATGATCGGGCAGTCGAACTGATAGAGCGCCACGCCGGGCTGGAGCGTGTGCAGGCCCTTCGGCACTTCCGTCCACTTGCCCACATGCCCGCAGGCCTTCAGGTATTCCTTGCCCGCCGGGTAGAAGGTGTTGGGCGTGTAGACGTGGATGTTGGGATTGTACTTGGTGACCACGGGGAAGCCCCAGTAGTGGTCCATGTGCTCATGGGTCTGGATGAAGGCGTCGATCTTGTTGTCGGCAAGCATGACGTCGATGCCCTCGCGCTTGAAGCACGTGTCCATCCAGTCGTAATTCCACCCGGTATCGAACAGGTAACGGGTTGTCTCGCCTTCCATGCTCTCGATCTCGACGAGGCAGGAGTAGCCGCCCGCGTTGTCGGCATGGACGCAGTTTTCCTTGGCGATGGCCCACGCCTCGTCGATCTTGTGCGGCAGGAGGTGCTTGATCCGCTTGAGGCCCTCCTCGAACGTCCCCTTGCCCACGCCCTTGCCGTTGCCGAAGGGCGCCCAGTTGAAGGTGTACTGGTCCACGAGCAGCCCGCCCGCGCCGGTCACGTCGTTCATAAAGATGCCGTTGTCGAACCAGCTCGTCTCGGAGATGTTGGTGACCTTGACCGACTTGCACACCCCGATGTCCGCCGTGCCGCGCTTCACTTCGGGAAGGAAGGCCCTGCGGAGCGGCGAATACGAGTACAGACCCATGGAGCCGAGCACGCCCGCGCCCACGCCGAGCGCGGCGCCCTTCATGAATTCGCGTCTGTCCATATCGTCCCTCCTATTGAACCAGAGTGAAAGTTGCGCTCGCCAGAGGCAGCAGGGCCACGATGGCGAAGTAGGCGATCACGCCCACGACGAGGCCGATGATCACGCCGGGCAGCATGGCGGGGTTCCAAGCGGCGTTGGCGGCCAGATGGCGCTCCTCGGCGGCGAAGTCTTCGGCGGTCTTGAATTCGCGCCGCCAGCCCGGCCAGCCGTCCATGAACCACCAGTTGATCAGCCAGATGTTGATCAGCCAGATCATGGGGATCATGGGGAACTGCTGCGGGTGCGAGAAGCCCTTCTGGGTGCCGAGCACGAAATGGGCGTACTTGTAGTAGAGGCAGTAGATCGCGATGCCGCCGAGCGTCACCAGCAGGGAACGGACGAGCACGTTGATCGGCGTGCTGAAGCGGTTGGGGCAGTTGCCGCAGTAGAACTGGAGGAACAGGGCCGGGACGAGGAAGAAGATAGCCGTCTCGCCCACATGCAGCCAGCGCCAGTCGGGGGCCGCGTCGCGGCGGTGTCCGCGGATGGCGTCGCCCCACACGAGTTCCTGCATGTACCAGAAGAACATGCACAGCGCCCACGAGATGGCGATGATCCCGAAGAACAGGGCCAGACGGCGCAGCCACGGGGTCTTGATCATGGTGAACGGGAAGCGCTCCCAGATGCCTTCCATGAACCACACCACCACGGTGCAGCACATGATCCACGCCACGTGGAAGTTGGCGGACACGGTTTCCGCGAAATGCTCCCAATACGGCGGGCAGATGGCGGTGAAGTACTGCCACGGGTAATACAGGATGCCCATGTGGTTGTGCATGGTCATGAAATAGATGAGCAGGCTGAGGCAGAACGTGCCGAGCCAGATGCTGAACCCGCGCACGGGCTGGGAAAGCCCCGCCCACGGCTGGCCCTCGAGCGCCACGAGCCACGCCGGGCTGATCCACGAGGCGATGACCGCGAACATCATGCAGGCCTGCGCCGCGTATTCCGTCGAGTAGAAGTCGGTGAGGCCGAGCTTCTGGAGCTGCGCCGGGTTGAAATAGGCGAAGGCGAGGTTGCCGAGCACGCCCTCGAAGAAGCCGTGGATCATGGCGATCATGATGCCTACGGACACCAGCGCCAGCACGAGCCCCTTCTGGAGCGGGTGGGCGCTGCGTACCCAGTCGCGCCGGAACGGCCAGAAGTCGAAAATGTAGGCCATCCAGATCAGGATGATCAGCCACCAGCGGCAATAGTTGTAGCCGACATACGGCGTGTAGAAACGCATGATCCCGCGCGGGTCCTGAAACACCCACCACGTCACGGCGAAAATCAGCAGGGTGAACGCCATGTTCGCCAACATGGGCCACGGGCCGCTCCATCGCTTGATGAGCTTGCGCTCCTCAAGATAGGGAATCTGTTGCTGTCCTGACATCGTTATCCTCCTCGGATGCATGACTTGCGCCCCGCCCTTGCGGAGCTCCCTTATCCGGTCCGCCCTGCCCCTTCCGGAGCGCGGGCATACATGGCGCGCATAACCGCCGAGGCAAGTTCCCCGGCTCCTATCCGATCCGGGTCCAGCCCGAGCCGCTCGGCCTCGGCCCGCAGCATCGCCGGGCTGAATTCCGGGGGCAGGGGCGTTTCCGGGGGAACCCCTCCCGGCACGTCCCGCGTCCCGGCATCCTCCTCGGAGAACCGGAACCCGAGAAAGGCACGGCGGCTCATACGGCTCATCGCGCCTCCTGCAAGGCCAGCAGGATGGTGGCATACCCCTCCACGGCCTTGGCTGCGGCCCCGGCGTCGGCGTGGCGCAGGGCGCTCAACAGCCGTGCCAGCTGCGCGAACACGTTCTCGCACTGGGGCAGCGTGCACTCCTGCAGCAGCCGCGCCAGCGCCAGACCGTCAGGCAGGACGCGGCTGGCCGCGTCCTCGAGGCGCGGATTGCCCAATACTCGGATCAATATGGAAAAAAAGCGGATCTGCGCTTGGATAAAGGTCTTCATGTCTCCGTTGCGGAGCGAGGCTCCGGCGGAGGGGAGCAAACGCTCCAGTTCGAGAATCACGGACGGGGACACGGCGGGCAGGGACGCGGCCACCAGAGGCGGCATGAGGATGCGGAACGCGGCGAGATAATCCGCGAACGTCCCGGCGGCATGGCGCGCATCGCCCGGCAGGGCCCGGACCACGGTCCCGCTGCCGCGCCGCGTTTCAAGGATGCCCCGGCCCGCCAGCGCCCGCAGCGCCGCGCGCACCGTGGCCCGGTTCACGCCGAAAGCCTCGGCGAGGCCGCGTTCGGACGGGAGGCGCTCAAACACCCCCCAGCGGCCTTCCAAGAGAGCGCTTTCCAGCTGTCGTTCTATGCATTCCTGCTTGTCCATGCAGTCCTTGCCCGCTGTTGTGGGAACGGCTATGGAATGATTCTCATGCCTTCAGCATACGGGCCCCCGGCAAATCCGATCAACTCTTTTTTCAAAATTGCGCTACATGCATACAACGCATTGTTTTTACATGCCTTCAACGGTAAAAGTGGTTGGACCAGATAGCCGCTGGAAACCAAAAAAGACGGCCATGCGGCCCCTTTTGCCTACCGGAAGGCCTCCTTTTCGGGCTCTAACAGGCCTTTTTGCCGGGTATGCGCCCAATTGGATGAACCAATACTATCCGGCCTCCCACCTCTTCCTTCCCCTCCGGCAGCTCCCCGGGAAGCCCGGCGCCCCGATCCCCCCTCGGCCAGCTCTTGCCTTTCTTTCGAAATCCATCACAATGCCCCAAACACCGGAGCTTCGCATGCAGCAGTTTTCCCCGTGGATCGCCGGATTTCCCGGCCTGATCTGGAGCATCGACATCCCCCATTCCCGCCTCAAGGTCTTCAACTGCTGGAGCATCCCCGGCCTCGACGTGCCGCGCCTGCTCAAGGACGCCCGTTACCGGAAAAAAGCCGTACGGCGCGAGGATCACGCCCTGCTCATGGAATTCTGGGACATGCTCACCGCCCGCCGCCCCGCCGCCGTCACCTTCCGGCTGACGAACGGCAACGGGACGTACATCCTGCAAGGCTGGCCCGGCGAAAACGACACGCTCTATTACGGGTTCCTCAAGGAAGCCTTCCTCCCGGCGGCGTATTCGGCGGACGGGCGGCCCGGGACCTGCCAGATGGACATCGGCGGCATCGGCTATCCCGTCTTCGCGCTCGACATCCCCACGCGCGGGCTGCTGATCATCAACGACGCGGCCCGCAGCCTGTTCGCGGCGGCATCCCGCGATCCCAACACCCTGGGCCTCGCCGATATCGCCCCCGGCGGGCTTGCCGAAAAGCTGCTTGAAGCCGGGAACAAAGCCCTTGCCAACGACGCGTGGGCGGGCACGCTCACGTTCAGCAACGCCCAGCGCGGCCTGTTCAGCGCCAAGGTACGCCTCACCCCCTGCGGCGGCGCGGGGGAAGGGCGGGTCGTGCGCGTGGCGCTCCTGAACATCCCCGAAAACCGGAAAAGCGCGGCCTGTCCGCCTTCCGAGGAAGACGCCCAAACCGCGCCCCGCCCGCTCCGCGAGGGGCTGGAAAGCCTTTTCGCCCCCTACGCCGGAGAGCTGGACGGCCTCCTTTTTTCCGACATCCAGTCCCACAAGGGGCAGGTCGTCGTGTACGGCGCGGGCCCCGCCTTCCGCGAGCTGCGCTGGGGGGCGGAACACGCCTACGAAGGCACCATCGCACAGGACATCGAACGCTTCGGCCTGCGCTCGCTCACCGTGGAGGATACGCTGGACAGCATCAAGTCCATCGACTGGGTGCTGTTCGCCCCACACGGCATCCGCTCCTATTTCGCCAAACCGTTCTATACGGAGCAGGGCCTGCACGCCATCCTCATCCTCGCCAGCCTCCGCCCCGGTTCCTTCGGCGCGGACGCCGAAACCCGCTTCGCCAGCCTCATGGGGCCTTTTGAAAGGCTGATCGGCGCATGGCGCAAAGGCTGATGCCCTTAAAACAGCTTTGGTCGTGGGAGGCGGGCACGAAAAAGAAGGGCTTGGATGGCCTCCCCGCGGGCAGGCATAATGAAGGGGAGCTTTCCTGAAGGAAGCTCCCCTGATGCGTTATCGTGCCTTTCGGATGGCGCCGTTGGCTTCGTGCCTTTACCAGCGGAGCGTGCCGCTGGCCGAGCTCACCGCCGTTCCGCCGAGGCGCACGGCATCGAGCTTCCCGCTATCGGAAGCAAGGATCAGTTCCAGTTCCCCGGTTCCCGGGCGGTCGAGGATATGGCCCTGCTCAAGCCGGATGCGCGTCCCGGAACACAGCCCGTGCGCGTGCATGTAGGAAGCCATGCACCCGGCGGCCGATCCGGTGAAAGGATCTTCCCCGGCGTTGTCCGGATCGATGAGCCGGGCGTGCACATCCGTTTCAGGCTCCACGCCTTCGGGGGCGAACACGTACGCCGCCGACACGCCGAGGGGCGCCAAAACAGCTTTGAGGGCGGGCCTGTCCATGTTGATCCGCCGGAGCGCCGCAAGCTCCCGGACGGGAACCATCAGGAAGCTGACGCCCCCCCGCATGAGCTGGCACGGAAGCCCTTCCCGGAGATCGGAAGCCTGAAGCCCGAGCGCTTGGGCCGTTGTCCCGGCGTCGGCGCACGTGTCCGGGACGGCGGGGGGCTGGGTCATGATCACCCTGTCGGGGCGGATGTCCACGGGCAGCACGCCGATGGCGAACTCGAACCGCGCGGTGCCCGGCTTGAGCACGCCCAGTTCCCGCAAAAGGTGCCCCGTGGCAATGGTGGGATGCCCCGCAAAGGGGATTTCCCCGCGCGGCATGAAATAGCGGACACGCACGTCCGCCTTGTCGGAGGCCAACACGAACGCCGTTTCCGGGGCGTTGGTCTCGCGCGCGATGCGCAGCATGTCGGCGGGCTCGATGCCGTCGGCGTCCGTCACCACGGCGCAGGGGTTGCCGGTAAATGGCACCGCAGTAAACGCATCCACGATGTGAAAGGTGCAATTGGGCATAACATATCCTTCA
Source organism: Bilophila wadsworthia ATCC 49260 (assembly GCF_000701705.1). Classification (GTDB taxonomy): domain Bacteria; phylum Desulfobacterota; class Desulfovibrionia; order Desulfovibrionales; family Desulfovibrionaceae; genus Bilophila; species Bilophila wadsworthia. The sequence goes on from NZ_JNJP01000014.1 coordinate 28,458, forward strand.
GAGGCAGCCTGTTACGGCTTTTGATGGAGGAGGGACGCACGCGGCGGCCGGAACGGCGCCGCACGTCAGGTTGGCTTGGATGGGAAGCGCCGCGCGGGGACAGCCTTCATACGGGGCACGGGCGGAAACCCGGCCCACGGAGCATCGCGCCCGGAGGCAGCCTCTGCGGGCAACCTTCCCCTCACAAGGGAGGTGCGGAAAAAGGCCCTCCACAGACGTCGGAAAGAGGCGCATTGGAGATCAGGAGGCCCGCCCGCAGCGGTTCCCAAAAAACCGCTGCGGGCGGGAAGCCGGATGCATTCAGGCGGGGGGAGCTGCCACGAACGGCCGTCATCCGGCAAAACCTTCAAGTTCCACTTCAACCACGGCGGCGGGGTTCGGAAGCGCGGCCACGCCGACGCATGTGCAGGCCGGGGCGCAGGACAGCCCCGCGCCGCCTTCCCCGGTACCGGGACCTTCAGGGGAGCCGGGGGCATCCCCTTCCTCCGGAACGCGGCGGAAAACCCGCTCGAACGCCCGGTCGAACGCATCCTTCTGGCCCATGTCCGTGAGGAAGACGGTCATCTTCGCCACCTGTTCCGGGGCAAACCCGGCTTCGGCAAGGATCCCGCGGATATTCCCGAGCACGGTGAGGGACTGCTCATAGCAGCCGGGGTGGTCGATGCGCCCCGTTTCGGGGTTCTGGGCCACCTGCCCGGACAGGAAGAACCGGCCGTCCTTGAGGGTCATGCGCGAGAACGGGAGCCCTGCGGGGCCGCGCCCGATACGCGTAACCGTGCCCATATCAACCGCCGCCGCTGTAATAGGAGTCGGACGCGACGTACGGCTCGCGCCAGTCCTTGTACCAGCCGAGGATCTTGCAGCCGTTGAAATCCAACAGCACCGTGTCGCGGGAGTACAGGATGGTTCCGCCGGGGCCCTGCACATGCGGGTTCAGCACCAGCACCATGCCTTCCTTGAGCACGGTGGCATCGCCCGGTGCGATCCACGGGGCCTCCTGCGAGGCGACGCCGATGCCGTGCCCCCAGTGGACGCCGGTGACGGGGGTGACGCCCGCCCGCTCCGCCGCGTCCAGCATGGCGGCGTAGAGATCCGCGCAGGTCGCGCCGGGCCGCACGGCGGCGAGGGCGGCCTTGCGCATGGCGACAAGCCCTTCATACGCTTTCGTCTGTTCCGGCAGGGGCCAGCCCATCGTCATGAGCCGCGAGCCGAACGCCCAATAGCCGTTCAGCGACGCCTGAAGGTCAAGGCGGTTCATTTCGTCGCGGGCCGTCTTCTTGCCCTGCCCGATGCCGAACTTGGGCGACTCGGCCCAATAGTCTTTGGCATGGGCTCCGGTGGCGGACTGGGAAATCCCGTTGTAGCCGACGGCCTCAAAGCCCCGTTCAAGGGCGTGCATACGGATGAGCTCCGCCTGCCCCTTTTCCGCACGGGCGTCACAGGCGAGGCTGTGATGGGCGGCTCCCAGGATGGCATGGTCGGCGCGGTAGGCGAGATCCTCAAGGAAAGCCGCCTCCTCCGCGCTCTTGATCTGGCGTATGGCGCTGATCGCGGCGGAAATGTCCGTGAGCGCCCATTCGCCCAGGGCATCGCGCAGGGCCACGCTGGCGCGGTTCATGTCCAGCCCTATGGAGGCCAGCCCCAGCGGGCGGAGGAAAGCCGCCAGTTCCGCAGCGGCGTGCGTGGCATCAAGGCTTCCCGGATAGGCGCGGACATCCGAAATGATGCCCCGTTCCCAGCTTCTGGCCCAGAGGGACGGGCTCAGGACGAGGGGGAGCCTGCCTTTGGCGAACAGGACGAATGCGAGGCCAGGATGCTCGTCCGTGAACGGGAGGTGCACCTGCGCCGCGTAACGCATGTTGTCCCCGCCGGACAAAAGGAACGCATCGCAGCCCGAGCGCTCCAGTTCCGACTGGATCTTTTCAAGTACGGTCGTATTCAAGTTCTTCTCCTTGGCTCTGTCGGCAATGGCTTGCCGTTTCCCGGCATCAAAAGCCGGAAGCCGGCCATTCCCGCCCGGCCGGGCGGTCGTGTAGCGGTGCCTTTCCCTGTTGCGGGGAGGGCGGGGATGGCGGTTCGATCTTCCACGGGCGCGTGCTCCCTTAGTGGGCGCTGCGGAACCCTGTGATCATGTAGGGCATGTCCCAGTTCCGATGCCAGCTCAGGAGGCGCGGCCCATCCTTTTCCACGGCATAGATGTCGATGGAGCGGAGGAGTTCCCCTTCCGGGCCCAGTGTCGCCACATCAAGGGCGATGACCATGTTCTCGCAGAGCACGGTCGGATCGTCGGCGGCGAGGTACGGCCCTTCGATCTCCCCGCGCCCGACGCCGTGGCCTATGCCGGAAGCGCTGGAAAGCGGGATGCCCCGCTTTGCGGCTTCCTTCACCACCGCGCCGTGGATATCCGAACAGGCAACGCCGGGGCGGAGCATGTCGAGCGCCAGCATTTTGAGGCTCAGGTTGTCGGCGCAGGCGCTGCGGACGCGCGGGTCCATGTCCTCGCCTATGTGGATCATGCGCGCGGTGACGCCCCAGTACCCGCCGTGGCAGCAGGCATATTCGATCCGGCAGAGCCCTTCCGAGGGAAGGAAACCGCGCTGCGGCATATAGTTGGCGCCGATGGCTTCCCCAGCCACCGCCGCCATGTTGCCGCTCATGCTTGTGCCGCCCTCATAGGCGTGGATGCGTACCCGCTCGATGAATTCGGGCACGGTGTAAAAGCCCTTGCGGTAGGCGCTGCCCGAATGCGCGCCCTCCATGTGGTTGATCGCGCCGATGATGCCGGTATCCACCTGGCGGCAGGCCATTTCGATCCGGTCGATTTCCTCGGGGAGCTTCACAAGGCGCAGGCCGCGCAGCATGGGGCCCGCATCCTTGAACGAACAGCCGGGGAAGGCCGCGCGCAGGGCGTCGAATACGGAAGCGGCGGTCTGGCTGAAATCAACGCCGACCACGCCGTCCAGATCGGGGCGGCTTTCCTTGAGGCGGCGGATAAGGCAATCCGCGCCCACGGCATCTTCCGCCACGGCCACGCAGACGGCGGAGGGTTCCTTGGCAAGCTGCGCTTCGGCGGGCTGGGCCAGATCGGGATACAGCCAGCAGGTGCAGGCCGCCTCGTCCGTTCCGGGCTCGAACAGGGCGAGGACAGCCCTGTCCGGGGTCTGTTTGACATAGGGGAGCATGGGGCCGGCCACGTACCCGAAATTTTCGGGATCGGCCAGCAGGAGGCTCCGCATACCCTGCTCCCGCATGGCTCCGGCGAGCCGGGATTGAATGGATGCTTGCATGTATACTCCTTGTGTTCACACAGTATTGCCTGTTGCGCGGCGGCTGCCGCCTTTCACGAAATCCCGCTGCCCCCGTCAACAGGCCTGGCGGACGGTGGACATGCGTACCTCAAGGTAGCGGGAGAGCCGGGTCAGCGGCACCAGCAGGAGCAGGTAGCCGATGGTGGCGATGATCAGCGGCGTCGGGTTGGCCGTCCACGACTGCACCACAAGCGCCTCGCGCAGCAGTTCCGGGATGCCGACCACGGAACAGATGACGGTTTCCTTGAGCAGCGCCACGAACTGCCCGGTCAGCGGCGGCATGGCGGTCTTGAAGGCCTGCGGGAAAACGATGAGCCGGAAGGTCTTGAAGGTGCCGAGCCCGAGGGAGCGCGCCGCCTCAAGCTGCCCATGCCCCACGGCGCTGACGCCCGAACGCAGGATTTCGCTGAAAAACGCGCTGTGGTTCAGGGTGAGGGTCAGGATGCCGGATACCATCAGCGGCAGGTAGATGCCGATGAACGGCGCGCCGTAGTGGATAAGGGACACCAGCACGATGGTGGGCAGGGCACGGAACACATCCACGTACACCTTGACGAACCCGGTCATGACCTTGTTCTCGAAGAAGCGCACGAGGGTCAGGAAAACGCCGAGCCAGAAGGCGCACAGCGTGGCGATGATCCCCACCTCAAGCGTGGTCATGAACCCGCCCGCCAGTGCCTTCATCCCGCTTTCGCCGAGGATCTCGAAATTGAAGAACACGTAGGCCAGCCGCGACCAGTCCGCGCCGGAATAACGGACGAAGAGCCAGCCCCAGAGCAGGAGGAGCCCCACGGCGGCGCAGGAGGAAAGCACCCGCCCCAGGTTCCTGTTGGACAGGAAGACGATGCCGCCGACGATGGAAAAGAGGGCATAGCCGAACAGCGAAAGGCTCCCCAGCGTGCTCATGCCGCCGCCCACGGGCGTCGCGCCGGGCAGGAGGAGCCCCCACGCGATCAGGACGGCAAGCCCGGACAGGGCGGCTTTCGGCGAATGGTACCAGGGGCCGGCGACACGTGCGCGGCGGCGCGGACGCGGAACCCCTCCGGCCTCTGCCGGATGCGGATCTCTGGACATGGCAGGCCTCACAGGATCTTGCTGAGAAAACTTCTGCAGCGTTCGTGCCGGGGGTTGGTGAAGACCTCTTGCGGCGATCCTTCCTCGATGATCACGCCGTCGGCCAGCACGAGCACCTTATCCGCCACTTCGCGGATAAAGGACATTTCATGGCTCACCACCACCATCGTCATGCCCTGCTTCGCCAGATCAATCATGACTTCAAGGACTTCCCCGATCATTTCCGGGTCAAGGGCGCTGGTAGGCTCGTCGAAGAGCATGACTTCGGGGCGCATGGCGAGCGCGCGGGCGATGGCCACGCGCTGCTGCTGCCCGCCCGAAAGCATGTCGGGGTAGGAGGCGTGCTTGTCGGCGAGCCCGACTCTGGAGAGCAGCTCCATGCCGTACGCTTCGGCCTCCTTATGGGAGAGGCCGCGCACGTTGACCGGGGCCAGCATGATGTTCTGGATGGCGGTCATGTGCGGGAACAGGTTGAACCCCTGAAACACCATGCCGATGTTCTCGCGCATCTTGTTGAGGTTCAGGTGGGGGTCGGTGATCTCCTGGGCGTTGATGAAAATCTCGCCGGAGCTGGCTTCCTCCAGCCTGTTCAGACATCGCAGGAACGTGCTCTTGCCCGATCCCGAGGGGCCGATGACCGCGCAGACCTCACCCTTGGCGACGGTGGTGCTGATGCCGCGCAGGACATGAACATCCTTATAATGCTTATGCAGGTCGCAGACTTCGATCATGCACGATGCGGTGTTGTCCATCTCGCGAGTCTCCTTTCGAGCAACGTGCTTCCGTACATGAGCGGCAGAAGCAGTATCAGATACATGATGGTGATGGTGACGAGGGGGGTCGGGTTGGCCTTCCATTCCACGATTTCCATGGCCCGCTTGAGCAGTTCGGGCATACCCACCACGGAGACGAAGGCCGTGGCCTTGAGCAGCCCCACCAGGTGCCCCGTGAGCGGCGGCAGCACCACGCGGATCGCAAGCGGCAGGATGACGAAGCGCATGGTCTGGATCACGCCGAGCCCGAGGGAACGGGCCGCCTCCACATGCCCCCGGCTCACGGATTCGATCCCGGCCCGGAAGTATTCGATCATGAAGGCCAGCGCGCTGAGGAAAAGCCCGCACACGCCCGCCGCAAAGGGCGTGCTGTGGATTTCAAGGAACGGCAGCGCATAGTAGATGAAGATGACCAGCACGAGGATGGGCAGCGAGCGGAACACATCCACGAACGCGTCGATGGCACAGTTGAAGATCGGGTTGTTCAGGGTGCGGATGATCGCGATGATCGGCGCGATGGTCACGGACAGCACGGCCGAACAGATGAAGATCAGCAGCGTATTCTCAAGCCCGCCGAGCAGGATGGGCCACGTTTCGACGATGAGTTCCCTGTTGAAGAACATCATGCCGAGCATATCCCACTGTGCCCCGGAATACCGGTAAAACACCAGCCCGAGCAAACCGAGGAAGCCGAGCGCGGCAGCCGTCCCCGCCAGTTGCGGGCGCCTTTTGTCCATTGTGGTCACAATCATGGGGACGGCCGCGAGCAGCATATACAGGCCCATGCCAAGCCAGCCGCCGATGCCGAGCGAGGTTCCCGCCGGTGGGAGAAGGCCCCACGCGGCCGCGATGAGGGCGACCACCAGCCCCCACAGGAATCCGTCACGCTGATACCAGAGCCGTTGCCGCTTCTGCCGCGAGTGTGTGTTCTCTGCCTGCATTGCGTCCTCCGCCGGGAAGGGCGGCGCTGGAACGCCGCCCCAAAAAGGTTATTTCGGCTGCCAGGGGGTCGTGTACACGTGCACAGTGGAAGAATCGGGGCCGGGCTTCGTGCCGAGCCACTTTTCGTACAGGGCGGCGAGCGTCCCGTCCCGCTTCATGCTGTTGAGGATCGTGTTGTATTCGTCGCGCAGGGGATCGCCCTTGCGGAAGGCCACGCCCTGAACGAACACGTCGCCCACGGGGAAGGCCACGCCGAGCATGGGGTAATTCTTGATCTGATAGAGGGCGCGGGTCTGTTCGCGCAGGTAGGCGTCGAGCCGCTTGTTCATGAGATCCATGAGGATGTCGATGGAGCGGTCGTAGGTGCGGATGGTGTACGGGCCGTACTTTTCCTGGTTGGCGTCAAGCCAGCGCTGTTCGGCGGTGCCCGCCTCGGCGCCCACGCTCTTGCCCTTGAGCTGTTCCGGGCTGGTGATGGCGTCGTTCTTCCGGGTCACGAAGGCGAGCTGAGCGTCAACCCACGGATCGGAAAAGTCCATCATGACAAGGCGTTCCTTGTTGATCCACGTATTCCCGGCGGCATCCCACTTCTTGGCCTGGAGCCCCGGGGCGAGCCCGGCGAAAGGAATGTTCGTCATCACAAGCTGTTTGCCCATGCGCTTGGCCACTTCCGCGTGCAGATCCACCTCGAATCCCACCAGTTTCCCGTTTTCCATGAAGGCGAAAGGCGGGGCCGTGGCGTTGACCGCGGCACGCAGTTCCTTGCCGGAATCGGCGGCTTCGGCCTTCACCGTCCCCATCACGAGCCCCGTACAGGCCATTGCAGCCAACAAGACAAGAACATGTAACCGGTTCATACTGTGACTCCTCTGTTGAGGGTTCTCTCGCACCGGGAAACCCCAGGGTTTCCGGCTTGCATCAACCGCATATGGAGGCGCTTTCGCGTTTCCCCGTTCCTTGTGCGGGCCGCTTCCCGAGGCAATGGGAAGGCCCGCTTGCTGGTGTTTGCCGTGGCGTTTTTTAGTTCACTATATGAAATTCATTTTGTAATATAAAACTAAACTGGTTCCTCACGTGATGTCAAGAGGGGCGGCACCGTATCCATCACGAAAATTTCAATGGAAAAACACAACGAAGCATGGCGGACATTTTCCGCCACCTGACCATAGCCAATTTATTGCCATACAAAATTTCATACGGGTTTTCAGAGGGTACCGTACGGCGGCGCGCCCCCCCAACGGGGACGGATGCCATCCGGCATGTATCGCCCTGGCAAGCGGCCTGTTTGCGGCTGGCGGCTGCGGTGTGCCGGTTCCCCAAGCCTTCATGGGCATAGGGAAAACCCAAAAGGGATTGCCTGTACCGCCTCGCCTCCTCCATCGCTTTACTGGAAGCCCGGAAACCTTTTGCGGGGCGCTCCTCAACGCCGCCCATTGATACGCCCACACGGGCGAACGGAAGAAAACCGGCAAAGAAACGATCCCCATACAGCCCTGGCAGGCGGGGAACGCGCGGAACACATTATCAAGTTGGAAATATAAGATCATATCTATTTAATAATATTACAGTTTACAGCTTTTTTCTTCAATCCCCCCGCAAGCGCTTTTCCGTCCCGCCTGCCTCCTGCCGCCCTGCTTCCGGATTGGATGTTTCGAAAGAAGCAAGCCCGGCGGGCACCATGACCAGCCCGGCGGGCCATGCGCCAACGGGCCTCCCCTTGCGCCTATCCCCACGGTGATGCGGGTGAAGGCAACGACGCCCACGACGCCGAACGCAACCTGATCCTATCCATGCGTGGATACGTGACAAAGGACCTTTCCACAGAAACCGGCCCATCCGCGCGTATCCTCATTGCGCCGCGGCGCCTCCCCCGCCTTCCTGCCCGCACCGGCTTTCCCGCCAACGGTGCCTATCCTGCTGGAAGGCCGGGCCGCCTTTCCCCACACGCCAAGCGCGGCGGTAGCAGGCAGCCTGCCCACATCCCGCCTTCCGAGCAAAAAACGCTTTGAACTGCATATGATAAGGAAAAAGCAAAAATCTTTCGGCAAGGCTCCCCTTTTTCGGCCCTGCCGCTTGACTTCTTTTGGCGAACCTCATATTTTCGCATTATGAATTTTAGTTCATATAGTGAACAACAAAAAAACAGCCGGTGTCCCAAACCAGAACGCCGCAAGGCACTCCCCTGACCGCCGGACAAAGGAGTCTCCCGTGAAAAAATCCCCTTGGAAACTGGATCCCTTGTTCACGCCACGCTCCATCGCGGTGATCGGCGCATCCCCCAACGGCGGGGCGGGTTCCATCGTCCTCAGGAACATGCAGCGCCTCGGCTATACGGGTACGGTGTATCCCATCAACCCAAAGTATAAGGAAATCTTTGGGTACCCCTGCTACGCGTCCCTGCGCGATCTCCCCGCCCCGGCGGACTGCGCCGCCGTGCTGCTGGGCAGCCGTTCGCTGCTGCCCATGCTTGAGGAGGCGCACGCCGCAGGCGTCAAGGGGGTCTGGGGTTTTGCCAGCGGATTTGCCGAAACGGGCGGGGAAGGCCGGGCCATGCAGCGGCGCATCCACGATTTCTGCCATGAGTCCGGCCTGCTGTTCTGCGGCCCCAACTGCGTGGGCTATGCCAACATCACCGACAAGACCTGCATGTACAGCGCCCCGCTCCCGCAGGCGTTCCGCCCCGGCGACATCGGCGTCATCGCCCAGAGCGGCGCGGTGCTGCTGGCGCTCGGCAACGCCAACCGCATGGCCGGGTTCTCCCGCCTCATTTCCTCCGGCAACGAAGCGGCCCTCGGGCTCGCCGACTACATGGACTATCTGGTCGACGACGACGCCACGCATGTGATCGCCCTCTTCATCGAAACCATCCGCGACCCGGAAGCCTTCGCCGCCGCGTGCTCCCGCGCCGCGGAAAAGGGCAAGCCCGTCATCGCGCTCAAGGTCGGGCGCTCGGAACTCGCCTGCCGCGTGGCGGCCACCCATACCGGGGCCATCGCGGGAAGCGACCGGATACTCGACGCCTTTTTCCGCCGTGCCAACGTCATGCGGGTCAACACCCTCGACGACCTGCTCGAAACCGCCGTCCTGTTCAGCGGGCTGCGCGGCCTTTCCGCCGGTTCGCCGAAGGTGGGGATGGCCACGGTTTCCGGCGGCGAAATGGGCATGTTGGCGGACGTGTGCGCGGACAGCGGCCTCGTCTTCCCGCCCGTTTCCGAGGCCGGGAAGGAACGGCTCCGCAAGGTGCTCCCGCCCTACGCCCCCATCGCCAACCCCCTCGACGCGTGGGGCAGCGGCGATCTGCGCGAGGCCTACCCCGCCAGCCTCGGCATCCTCGCCGCCGAGGAGGATGTGGAAACGCTCATCGTCTCGCAGGACATCCCCGGCAACATGGCCCCCGAACAGGTGGAGCAGTTCTCGGACGTGGCCCGCGCCGCCGTCGCCGTGCGCGCCGCCTCCGGCAAGCCGGTCATCGTCGTTTCCAATATCTCCGGCGGCATCGATCCGGCCATCGGCGATATCCTCGCACAAGGCAACGTCCCCGTGGTGCAGGGCAGCGGCGCGGGCATCCCCGCCATCCGGCGCTGGATAGACTGGTGCGCCGCGCGCGCGGCGAAAACGGCATCTCCCTACCCCCGGAAGGATTCCCCCACTCCTTCCATACTCCCCCCCGAACTGGCTTCGGAACTCGACGCCAGTTCGGGCGTATTGCCCTACGCGCTTTCCGCCCGCCTGCTGCGCCATTTCGGGATCGCCATAGATCACGAGGAGCTTGCGGTTTCGCTTGAGGAAGGCATGGCGGCAGCCGGGCGCATCGGCTATCCCGTCGCCCTGAAAGCCGCCTCCCCCGACATCGCGCACAAGACCGAGACCGGCCTCGTCAAGCTCAACCTCCGCACCGGCGCGGAATTCGCGGCGGCATGGCGCGAGCTTGAAGGCATCCTTGCCCTGCACCACGCGGACGCGCGGCGCGAGGGGATGCTCGTGCAAGGCATGGTGCGGAGCGCGGGCGGCAAATCCGGCGACGTGGTGGAAACCATTGTCGGCGTGAACCGTGACGGCGGGTTCGGATCGGCGGTCATGGTGGGGCTCGGCGGCGTGTTCGTGGAGCTGCTGCGCGACGTTTCGCTTGAGCTGGCCCCGCTCTCACCCGAAGGCGCCCGCGCCATGATCGGCAGGCTCAAGGCCGCCAAGTTGCTTACCGGCTTCCGAGGGCGCGCCGCGTCCGACGTGGAAGCCCTCTCCGATGTGCTCGTCCGGGTGGCAGCCATGTGCTGCGCGCTGGGCGACAGGCTCGTTTCGCTCGACCTGAACCCGGTCATGGTGCTGCCGGAAGGGGAAGGCGTACGCATTGTGGACATCGTGATGCAGGTGGCTCCGGCACGGCATTGCGGGGAAACCGACTAATCTTGATGGAGAAAAGCCGATGAAGAAACTTCTGTCCGGCAACGAGGCCCTCGCACGGGGCGCGCTGGAAGCGCGCATAGAGATCGCCTGCGGCTATCCGGGGACACCCAGCTCGGAAATCCTTGAAAACGTCAGCAAGTACAAAGAAATATACTCAGAATGGTCGGTAAACGAGAAGGTGGCGATGGACGCCGCCGCGGGCGCGGCCTATTCCGGGCGCCGCGCGCTCGTGACCACCAAGCAGGTGGGCATGAACGTCATGTCCGATTCGCTGTTCTATACCGCCTACACCGGCGCGGAGGCCGCGCTCGTGGTCGTCACCGCCGACGATCCGGGCCTGTTCAGCTCCCAGAACGAGCAGGACAACCGCCACTACGCCAAGCTCGGCAAGTTCCCCATGCTGGAACCCTGCGACAGCCAGGAATGCAAGGATTTCATGATCGAAGCCGTGGACATGAGCGAACGCTTCGACACGCCCGTGGTCATCCGCACGACCATGCGCACCTCACATTCCAAGTCCGTGGTGGAGCTCGGCACCCCCGGCTCCTACGGGCGCGAGGTCGGCCCCTTCCCCCGCAACATCGAGAAGTACAACTCCATGTGCACGTGGGCGCGCAAGCGGCACTACATCCTTGAACAGCGCCTGCTGGACATCGAGGAATGGAGCAACACGTGGCCCGGCAACCGCATCGAATGGGGCGACCGCGAATACGGCTTCATCGCCGGGGGCATCATCTACGAATACGTGAAGCAGGTCTTCCCCGAAGCCTCCATCCTCAAGCTCGGCATGTGCTACCCCCTGCCGAAGAAGCTGATCCGGGAGTTCGCGGACGGCGTGCGCAACGTCATCGTGGTCGAGGAGCTTGACCCCTTCATCGAGGAGCAGGTCAGGGCTATGGGCATCCCCGCGCGCGGCAAGGACATTTTCTCCATCTGCGGCGAACTGCTGCCGGAGGACATCGCCGAAAGCTGCCGCAAGGCGGGCATCCTTAAAGATACGGCCCCCGCGTTCAGCGACACGTCCGAATCCCTCCCCAGCCGCAGCCCGCTGCTGTGCTCCGGCTGCCCGCACCGCTCCACGTTCTACAACCTTTCCCAGATGAAGGTGCCGGTGGCGGGCGACATCGGCTGCTACAACCTCGGCACCCTGCCGCCCTTCAATGCCCAGCACACCATGGGGGCCATGGGCGCGAGCGTGGGCGTGCTGCACGGCATGGGCCTTTCCGGGCTGCCCGAGCCCGCCGTGTGCACCATCGGCGACGGCACCTTCTTCCATGCGGGCGTCGCGCCGCTACTGAACATGGTCCACAACAAGGGCAAGGGCACGGTCATCATCATGGACAACCGCACCACCGCCATGACCGGGCATCAGGACAACCCCGGCATCGAGGCGACCCTGTCCCTCGGCACCGTGGCGCCTGTGGACATCGCCGGGCTGTGCCGCGCCTGCGGCGTGGAAAAGGTGCTCACCGCGGATGCCTTCGATCTCGCCGCCGTCCGGAAGGCGCTTGAAGAGTGCACCGCCTACGACGGGGTTTCCGTGCTCATCACGCGCGGGGACTGCGTGTTCGTCTCCCGCAGCCCCAAGCCCGCCCGCGTGGTGGATGCCGACAAGTGCATCGCCTGCGGCAAGTGCATCCAGAGCGGCTGCCCCTCCGTGGTGCTGTCCGACGAAAAGCACCCCAAGACCGGGAAGCGCAAGGCCCGCATCGAACCCGTGACCTGCGTCGGCTGCGGCATCTGCGCCCAGATCTGTCCCGTCCACGCCATCTCCGGCCCCGAACAAGCCTAAGGAGCGCATCCCCATGAAAAAGACCATCCGTTTCCTCATCACCGGGGTCGGCGGGCAGGGAACCATCCTCGCCAGCGACATCCTCGCCGAAGTAGGGCTCCGGCTCGGCCACGACGCCAAGAAATCCGACATCCTCGGCCTCGCCGTGCGCGGCGGCTCCGTGGTCAGCCACATCATCTGGGGCGAAAACGTCCGCGCGCCCATGATCGACCGGGGCACCGCCGACTATTACCTGAGCTTCGAATGGCTGGAGGGCCTGCGGCGGCTCGTCTATACGAATAAGGATACGGTCGTGCTCGCCAACGACTGGCGCATCGACCCCGTATCGGTAAGCTCCGGGCAGGCCGACTATCCCGACGAGGACGGCATCCGCGCCGCCATCCGCGAACGCTGCGCGGGCCTGCGGGAAATCCCGGCCACGCCGCTCGCCGTGGAGATGGGCAACGCCCGCGTGTTCAACAGCGTCATGATGGGCGGGCTGGCCCAGCTCGTCGGGGGCGACGCCGACGTCTGGCGCTCCGTCATCGCCGACCGGGTCGCGCCCAAAGTGCGGGATCTCAATGTCCGGGCATTCGATGCCGGGCTGAACCACACGTTCTAGGGCCATCCCATCTTGAAACGGCTTTCGCCGCACGCGGGTGCGGCGTGCCGTGAACCGGCGTGGGGTCTGGTGAAGACGGCGCTTCCTACCGGAGCCCGGCTTTGAGGCGTATGCCCTTGCAAAGGCCACCTGCCCTAAAGACGCCGCGGGGATTCCGCGGCATGTGAGGGAACATTCCCATGTTTGATATTCTGTTCCGCAATGCAAAGGTCATCGACGGCACGGGCAACCCGTGGTTCTACGGTGATGTGGGCGTGGAAGGCGGCACCGTCGCCGCCGTGCTGCCCCCCGGCTCCACGGCCCGCGCCCGCCGCGTGGCGGATGTGGACGGCAAGGCGCTCTGCCCCGGCTTCGTGGACGGGCACAGCCATTCGGAATTGCCGCTCCTCGCCGGGGAGGGCATGGACTGCAAGATCATGCAGGGCGTGACCACCGAAAACCTCGGGCTGGACGGCATGTCCCTCGCGCCGATCAAGGACGGCGACAAGGCCGACTGGAAGAAACACCTTTCCGGCCTCGCCGGGACGCTCGACGTGCCGTGGACGTGGAACAGCTTCGCGGAATACCTCGACTGCCTGCAGGCCGCGAAGCCGCCGCTCAACGTCTCCTCGTACGTGGGGCTGGGCACGGTGCGCCTGAGCGTCATGGGCATGGCCGACAGGCCCGCGGAAGACCACGAAATCCGGGCCATGCGGGATCTGGTCGCCCGGTGCATGGACGAGGGCGCGCGCGGCATCTCCGCCGGGCTGATCTACCCTCCGAGCCGCTACCAGAGCCTTGAGGAAACCGTGGCCGTAGCCAAGGCCGCGGCGGCGCACGGCGGCATCTACGACGTGCACATGCGCAACGAGGCCGACGCCATCGCCGAATCCGTGGAGGAGGTGATCGCCATCAGCGAACGCTCCGGCATCCCCGCCATGATCACCCACTTCAAGATCCGCGGGAAAAAGAACTGGGGCCGTTCCGCCGCGCTCATCCGCCGCATCGACGAGGCCCGCGCCGCCGGGATCGACGTCACGATGGCCCAGTACCCCTACACGGCGGGGAGCACGTTCCTGCATGTGGTCATCCCGCCGTGGTACCACAGCCGGGGCGTGGACGGCCTGCTGCGGGCCCTGCGCGAGGAACGCGGCGCCATCAAGCATGACCTCGACACGCGCATGGACTGGGAAAACTTCTCGCAGTCCGTGGGCTGGGAAAAGATCTTCGTCTCTTCGGTGGTCAGCGAAGCCAACCAGCCCTGCGTGGGCAAGAGCATCTCGCAGATCGCCGCCGAACGGGGACATGCCGACCCCGCCGACGCCGCCTTCGACCTGCTGGTGGAAGAGCAGCTCGCCGTGGGCATGATCTCGTTCGGGCTCGACGAGGCGGACATCACCGCGATCATGCGCCACCCGGCCGTGAGCTTCATCACCGACGGGCTCATGAGCGGAAGGCCCCACCCGCGCGCCTACGCCACCTACCCCCGCATCCTCGGCCGCTATGTGCGTGAGCAGGGCGTCCTTTCCCTTGAGGAGGCCGTCCGCAAGATGACCTCGCTCCCCGCCCGCAAGATCAGGCTGCGGAACAAGGGCGTCATCGCCGAGGGCTACGACGCGGATCTGGTGGTCTTTGACCCGGATACCGTCATCGACAAAAACAGCTATGACGATCCCCGCGTGCATCCCGCCGGGATCGCGCACGTACTCGTCAACGGCGTGTTCGTGGTGGAGGACGCCGCGCTCACGGGCGCACGGCCCGGGAGGGTCATCAGGGACTAGCCGCCCCGCAAGGGAAACGGCCCCGTGCCGTGGGAGGCCCGCCTGACGGGAGGGGCCATCCGAAGGGAACCGCGCCGGGGACGCCCCCAGCGCGGAGCACACAAGGAACGGCTGCCCGTGCGGAACGCGGGGCAGCCATAACAGGCTGCGGAAACAATACTCGGATCCCTGCGCCGAAACGGACGGCGGGGGAACGCTTTCAGGTGCCGGAGCGTATTGCCTTTCTCATGACGGGTAGGCATACTTTCACGCCGGAGGACGGAGCTTTCCCCGCCGCCGCATATCCCTTTCCGGAGATTCCCATGCTGACATCATCACAAAAAGTTTTCGACGTTCTGGAATTCCTCTGCGCCAACGGCCCGCACAAGGCCCTTGAGGTAAGCAAGGCCCTGTCTCTGCAAAAGAGCTCGGTGCACCGCTTCCTCAACAGCCTCATCGAGTTCGGCTATGTCCGCAAGGACGACCAGACGGGGCTTTTTTCGGTGACGCTCAAGGTGGTGCAGCTCGGCGCCATGGTGAGCAGCAAGATCGACATGGTGGAAACCGGGAGATCGTACATGCGGGAACTGGTGGCCACGTTCGATCAGGCCACGGTCAGCTTCGCCACGTTCATGGACAAGCAGGTGCTCGTCCTGCGCCGCGAATACCCCCGCAACTGCGTCACGCGCATCGATCTGAGCCAGCAGCTCCCCGCCTATTGCACGGGGCTCGGCAAGGCTCTCCTCTCGACGAAAAGCGAAGAGGAAATCGACGAATACATCGCCACCGTCCCGCGGACGGCCTACACCCTGCATACCCTGACGGACGGGGCGCGCCTCAAGCAAGACCTGCTCGCCGCCAAGGAAAAGGGATACGCCGAGGACATCTCCGAAATCAGCGACTCGCTCCACTGCGTCGCCGTGCCCATCCTCACCCCGCACGGCGGGCTCTGGGCCATCAGCCTTTCGGGGCATTGTTCCGTCATCCGCGAGTACGGTGTGGAAAACATCGTGAAGCATCTGAAAAAGGCCGTCTGGGATATGACCTCAGGCTATTCCGCCGCGCCCGTCGCCTGACCCGCCGGTTCGCCCGCGCCCCCGGCAAAGCGCCCGTTCAGGAAGCGCCCGCCGCGCTGCCGCGAGGCATCCGGGCTCCCGCAATGCCCTTGCCGGAGGCCCCTCCGGGGATGGGATGAAGCGGCAAGGTGAACCGCCCCGACGCGCCCCTCGGCGGAACCCCTCCGGGGGCGGCATGAGGGGCGGCTCCCGCCAACGGGAGGGGGAAGCCATCAGGCCGCCGGACAAGGCAAGGGGTGCTTCACTGGGGACACGCCATGAGTACGACTCTGATCACAAACGGCATCGTCGTTGATGCCGGAACCATGCGCCCGCTGGACATCCTCATTTCCGGGGAACGGGTGGAAAGCCTCCTCCCACGCGGCTCCGAGGTGCGGGCCGACCGGGTCATCGACGCCTCCGGGCGCTACGTGCTGCCCGGCATCATCGACGCGCACAACCACCCCGTCTATGCAGACCGCATCGACCGCCTGTCGCGGGCGGCCCTGTCCGGCGGCGTCACCACCGTCATCCCCTACATCGGGGCCGTCGCCGCATGGGGCAAACAGGGCGGGCTGGTTCAGGCCATCGACGACTTCATCAGGGAAGGGGAAACCGGTTCCTGCATCGACTTCGGGCTGCACTGCACCCTGACCGCCAACGTCATGGAAGAGGCCGACGAAGCCATCCCCGAACTGGTCGCGCGCGGGGTCATTTCCTTCAAGGCGTTCACATCCTACAGGAAGCGGGGCATGAAACTGGAGGACGACCAGATCCTGCATCTCATGGAACTGGTCGCGCGCGAAAAGGCCCTCCTCGCCTTCCATGCGGAAAACGACGCCATCCTTGAATATCTGGAAGCCAAGGCCGTTGCCGAGGGGCGGGAGCACCCCCGCGATTACCCCGCGACGCATCCCAACATTTCCGAGGCCGAGGCCATCTTCCGCGTGCTTTCGCTGGCCTCTGTCGCGGGCTGCAACATCTACCTGCCGCATGTCACCTGCAAGGAATCCCTCGAAGCCATCAGGCTGTTCAGGAAGTGGGGCACGGTGCCCACGCTTTTCGCCGAAACCTGCCCCCATTATCTGACGCTGGACGACAGCCAGCTTGCGCTGCGCGGCAACCTCGCCAAGATGTCCCCTCCCCTGCGCAAGGAGGCAGACCGCGAGGCGCTCTGGGAGGCGATCCGCAACGGCGAAATACAGGTCGTCGCTTCCGACGCGGCGGGGCACGCCACCGCCGCCAACGAGCCGCTCTTTGCCGAAACCTTCCGGGCCCCGCACGGCGCGCCCGGCGTGGATACGCTTTTCTGCGTCACGTGGAACGAAGGGATTGCCAAGGGCCGCGTCGCCATCCCCGACCTTGTGCGGCTCTTGTGCGAAAACCCCGCGAAATGCTTCGGCCTGTATCCAAGAAAGGGAACCCTCCTCCCCGGATCGGATGCGGACGTGGTCATCGTCGATCCCGGAGACGACTGGATCATCCCCGACAGGAACGAGCACATGGCCGTGGACTACAGCCTGTTCGCGGGCATGGGCTGCCTCGGCAGGCATCGCACCGTGCTGCTGCGCGGCGCAGTCGCCTATGAGGACGGGAAGATCCTCGACGACGCCCGGCGCGGCGTTTTCCTGCGCGGCAGCCTGCCCGCCTAACGGCGCACCGACACTGAAGGAAAAGGGCCAAGGCTGGCGGAATTCGCCCAGCCTTGGCCCCTTATCGTCCCCGCCCTGCAGCCCGGAGGCGATGCACAACACTTTCAGCAACGAAAAAAGGAAGCGGCCCGCCCTCACAACGCAAAGGCGGTGCCGCGATGCCTCCCTCCGGCAAATAACGGCTTACACATATGGCGAAGCCTACGCCCTCAGAGCCCGGCGTGCCTTCAGGCGCCGCCCGCATCCAGGTGGCGCATCACCGCCACTTCGTCACAGTCGGGGAAACGGGGGCAGTTCGCACAGACGATCCAGACGCGCTGGGGCAACAGATCCTTGCTCACCACGCCAAAGCCGTTCCGCTCGAAAAAGCGCACCTGATACGTCAGCGCGAATACCCGGTCGATGCCTATCCTGCGGGCATCCTTACAGCACTCGTCCACGAGGATGTTGCCGAACCCGTTCCCCCGCCACGGCTTGGCAATGGCGAGGGAGCGGACTTCCGCCAGGTTTTCCCAGATCACCGCCAGCGCCGCGCAGCCGATGAATTCCCCGCCGCTGGTTTCCAGAATGCGGAAATCCCTGATCTGGCCGTACAGGTTCGACAGCGAACGCGGCAACAGCAGGCCCTCCGCCGAACATTCCATGAGCAAACCGTGGATCTTCTTCGCATCGCACATCCGCGCGGGGCGC
Organism: Bilophila wadsworthia ATCC 49260; assembly: GCF_000701705.1. Taxonomy (GTDB): domain Bacteria; phylum Desulfobacterota; class Desulfovibrionia; order Desulfovibrionales; family Desulfovibrionaceae; genus Bilophila; species Bilophila wadsworthia. The sequence continues at coordinate 46,488 of NZ_JNJP01000014.1, forward strand.
AAGACTGGTTGCATGATACAACGCTCCTGTCCAAAAAGCGATTCAACAAAAAAGAGCGGCCTTCATCCCGGAACAAGCTGCGGCGCATGGCCCCTTCCACGGGCCTCTCCCGTAGCGGTTCCGATCTTCAAGGCCGTTGTGCCGCTTCACACTGGCGCTATGCCCGCCGAAACCCCTTCGAACAAGGGCCTCACCTCTCTTTCGATTGAAACTATCCGTGATGATATACCTGTTTTTATCGCCAGACACAACAGTTGGCATCGTCAATCCCCCTTTTTCTTACGGGATGGGGCAACGACACGTCTTGGGGCAACTCCGGGTTGCGGGCGCTGCCATGTGCTTTACTGCGGGAAGGATAGATTCCGTAACGCCACGGCTACGATGCGCCCAGCCACGGCTAGTGGGCCTTCGGTGTCCACGCCCCCGCGCAGGGCCGCCTCCGGTCACGTTCCTGCCGCCGGGCACTGAGGCCGAAGGGATGATCTCTTCCACGGGTTCGTCCATACCGATGGACACGTTACGCATATCCCCCGTTGACATTTGCGGCAGACCCCATATTCTCCGGCAATCTTCCGCCGATGGCCCGCGCCGGCGGCCATCTTTGCTCCTCTTCGGGTACGCCATGCAACTGCGCATCAAGCTTTATGATCTGATTCTGGCCTTCGCCAACGCGCTGGACCAGGTTCATCCGGCCCTGACCGGCCACCACAGGCGAGTGGGTTTCCTTCTCGACAGGCTGGCCGAACGCCTCGGCCTTCCCTCCGAGGAGCGGGAACGGCTCTTCCTCGCCGGGATCATGCACGACGTGGGGGTCATCCCCCTGAAAACCAGTGCGGAAGATCTCGTCTTCGAGCGCGAGCGCTATCTCCATCCGCAAGCGGGCTGCCTGTTCCTGCAAAACTGCCCCACGCTGGCCGAAGAGGCGGAGCGGGTGCGCTTCCACCACATGTACTGGGAAAAGGCATATGACAGGGGGCTCGCCGCCCGCGAAGGCAGCCTCATCAACATCGCGGATCGCGTGGATGTGGATCTGCGCGCCAAGAACGATTTCCGGGAGGCCGTGGAGGGCGCGGATCGCAGGGTATGCGAACGACGCCCCGGCATCTACTCGCCCGACCACATCGAGGCCATGCAAGACATCCTGCACGACGAGGAAACGCTCAATGACCTCGCCGGGGCGCACATACGCCTCCCCGCCTTCGTCCGGCGGCGCTACGGCGATCAGATCCTCACGCCGCAGGAAACCATCCAGTTCAGCACCCTGTTCGGGCACATCATCGACTCATGCAGCCCCTTTACCGCCACCCATTCCACGGGTGTGGCCCACATGGCTGTGGCGCTCGGGCGTCTGACGGGCATGGGGCAGGATGACCTCGACACGCTGTTCGTCGCGGGTATGCTCCACGACATCGGCAAACTCGGCATCCCGCTGGCGCTGCTCGAAAAACCCGGGCAGCTGACCGACGAGGAATTCCCCAAGGTGAAGCGCCACGCCGACCTCAGCCGCCTGTGGCTGGACGCCGTACCCGGCTTCGAGCGCGTGAGCGTCTGGGGCGGCGGGCACCACGAACGGCTGGACGGCAAGGGCTACCCGCTGGGCCTGAAGGGCGAGGAGATCCCTCTCCCCTCACGGATCATGGCGATTGCGGACGTGTTCACGGCATTGACCGAAGACAGGCCCTACCGCAAGGGCATGGCGCCGCCCGAGGCCCTGCGCATCGTGAAGGGCATGGTGAAGCAGGGCCATCTTGACGGCGACCTGTCCAGGCTCCTGTGCGATCATGCCGACGAACTCGACGCCGTCCGAGCCTCCTCGCAGGCGGAGGCTCGGCGAGGCTTTCAGGCCCTGCACGACGCCTGTGCCGAGCCCGACGAACGGCTGCGGGATTAGGGCCTCCGTACGCGGGCAGCGCCGGCGGATCTTCCCGCGTGAGGAGGCTGTGCCGCGTACCGGCGGTTTCCCGCGCGGCTTCCGTTTCCGGATGGCCTTTCCTCGAAGAGGCCTTCCGGCGGGCCCCGTCCCGCCCACCCTTGTTGCTGAAAGGCAACATGTATAATCCCCGTGACCCTCAAACGAACGCGCAGGAGCGTATGCCGTTGCCTCAAATCCGTATCGTCAGCATTTCCCCTTATCCGGAAATGGAAAGGATCGTTCAGGATGTCATCGCGGCCCATCCTCAGCGCGGGCGCATCGACAACCGCATCATCACCGCGACCGTGGACAGGCTCGACCTCTCGGAACTGCACGACTGCGACGCCATCATCGCCCGGGGCTATTCCGCCCGGCGGCTGAAGGCGCAGGGACTGGGCGTCCCCGTCATCGACATCGCCATTTCCGGCTACGACGTCATCCGTTCCATCCAGGAATGCCAACGGCGGTTTCAAACGCGGCGCATCGGTTTCGTCGGCTTTTACAACGCCTTCAACGGGATCGAGCAGTTTTCCGGCATGTTCGGCTGCGACATCCGCGTCTACATCCCCGAATGCGCGGCGGAGATCTGGCACGCGCTGGAACTGGCCAAGCAGGACGGCTGCGACGTCATCGTCGGCGGCTATTCCGTGCAGCAGGACGCGGGCCTTCTGGGGCTGCCCGCCATCCTGCTGCGCACGGGCCGGGAAACCTACGCGCAGTCGCTGGAGGAGGCCATCCGGACGGTCACCCTCGTCCAGCAGGAGCGTATCCGGACGGAAACCTATAAAATCATTACTGAGTCGGTGAAGGACAGCTTGCTCTACGTGGACGCCTCCGGGATCATCCGGCTGGACAATCCCGCCGCCTGCCTCATGCGCGACGCCCCACTCAAGGACGTGCCCCTCGAAACGGCCTTCCCCTGCATGAAGGACAGCTTCAGCCGGGCGATGCGCGACTGCGCGGAAATTCAGGGCGAAGTGCGCAAGGTGCGCGGCGTTTCCATCACCTTCGACTGCACGCCGGTAGCCGTCAACGGGATCGCGGCGGGCGTCGTCATCAGCTTCCAGAACGTGGACAAGGTCCAGCAGCTCGAAGGGCACATCCGCAAAAAGCTGAGCAACAAGGGACTGACGGCCAAGCACCACCTTTCGGACATCGTGCATTGCAGCCGGCTGATCGACGAAACCATCGAGGACGCCTGCCGCTACGCCGCCGCTTCGTCCAACATCCTGATCGTGGGCGAGACGGGGACGGGCAAGGAACTGTTCGCGCAGGGCATCCACAACGCCAGCCAGCGCCGCAACGGGCCGTTCGTGGCCATCAACTGCGCGGCCCTGCCTGAAAACCTGCTTGAAAGCGAGCTGTTCGGCTACGTGGAGGGCGCGTTCACGGGGACGACGCGGGGCGGCAAGATGGGGCTTTTCGAACTGGCCCACAACGGGACGCTGTTCCTCGACGAAATATCCGAAATCCCGCTGAACATGCAGAGCAAACTCCTGCGCGTGCTCCAAGAGCACGAGGTCCGGCGCATCGGCGACGACCGGGTGACCGCCGTGGACGTGCGCATCATCTCGGCGACCAACGTCAACCTCCACAAGCTCGTCGCCGCCAAGCGCTTCCGGCAGGATCTGCTCTACCGCCTCGACGTGTTGAAAATCACGATCCCGCCTCTGCGCCGACGGGGGGAGGACGTCATCGAGCTGTTCCACTTTTTCCTCAAGAAATTCTGCTGGAAGAACCGCGAGGCCCTGCCGGAGGTCGCCCCGGACTCGCTCCACCTGCTCCGGGAATACCCTTTCGCGGGCAACGCGCGGGAACTGCGCAACGTCGTCGAGCGGGCGGCCGTCCTGCGCCGCAACCGGGACGTCCTGACCTCCGCGGATCTCAACAGGGCCCTGCATCCCGAGGACATCGAGGAAGTGCCGCCCCTTCTTGCGGCAACGCCAGCGCCCTTCCCTCCCGAGGCCCCGCAAGCCTCCGGGCCGGACAACGAAAAGGACAGGCTGCTCGCGGCCCTGCGCTCCTGCGGCGGCAACCGGACCCGTGCCGCCCGCGAACTGGGCATGGACCGAACCACACTATGGCGCAAACTCCAGAAATATATACAGAAATAACCAGTACATCCAACAGGTTGCCCTTTTGGGCGCAAGGCCGCCGCCGCAACGGATTGTTGCATATATGTTGCAACGATCCGTTGCATCCGTATTCCGTTGCAACAGCCCGCCGCCCTCCTCCCCGCCGTTTCGCGGGTGCGCCGCGTTCCCGTCCCCCCCGCTCTGTTTGAACAATCAAACGTCTCTCAGAAGGCCGCCGATGTTTGCCAAATCCATCCGGCGGCTCCGGAAGGCGCGCGCCCGGCACACTGCCGTCACCGCTCTGGCACCGAACTTGCTAAATAACGCCCGGAGAGAATGTCTGTTTCTATTATTGCGGAGGAGATAGAAATGTCGAGTGCCTACGTATTGGTAGCCTTTGCCGTATGTATTTTGCTGATGATACTCTTCATCTCAAAATGGAAGATCCACCCCGTCACCAGTATTCTGGTCGCAACCATCATTCTGGCCATATCCATCGGAACCCCGTGGGACAAGATTGAAGGCATCATCAACAAGGGCATGGCGGACACGCTGAAGAGCATCGCCATCGTCATCGTGCTCGGATGCATCCTCGGTAAAGTCCTTGAAGAGACGGGAGCCGCCGTCAGCATCACCAAGGCGACCGTCAAGCTCTTCGGTGAAAAGCGCGTGCTCTGGGCCATCCTGCTGGCCTCCGCCATCCTCGGCATCCCGATCTGGGCCGACACCGTGGTCATCCTGCTCATCCCCATCGTGTCCAATCTGGCCCTCCAGACCAACAAATCCATGATGTCCTACGGCACGGCCTTATACATGGGCGCGCTCGTCACCGCCTCGCTGGTGCCGCCGACCCCCGGCCCCGTGGCCGCCGCCGCGCTGCTCCACCTGCCGCTCAGCGACGCCATCATGTGGGGCGTCCTCATTTCGATCCCCTCCGTCTTCGCCGCCGGGCTGTACTGCCTCACCCTGAAGGAACCCGTGGCCCCGCAGGACGAATACATCAAGTCCGCCGAAGCCTCGAAGGACAAGCCCCTCCCCTCGGTGGGAACCTCGCTTGCCCCCATCATCCTGCCGCTGGTGCTCATCTTCCTGAACACGGGCATCAACGCCATGTTCCCGGACACGACCGTTGCGAAGGTCTTCAAGTTCGTCGGCTCGCCGCTCGCCGCGCTCCTCGCGGGCTGCCTGTTCTCGCTGGTGCTCACCGGCGCCGAATGGCGCTCCAAGAAGGTCATGAACGACTGGGTGGAATCCGCCCTGCGCTCCTCGGCCATGCCCATCATGGTCACCGCCATGGGCGGCGCGCTCGCCGCGTTCATCAAGAACGCGGGCGTCGCCAACGCCGTGGCCGAAACCGTGGTGCAGTTCAGCATCCCCGGCATCATCATCCCGATCCTCATCGCCGCGCTCATCCACGTCATCACCGGCTCCAACGCCCTCGGCGTCATGACCGCAGCGGCCCTCGTCGAGCCCATGCTCGGCGCGCTCGGCATCTCGCCGCTCGCCGCCTTCCTCGCCTGCGGCACGGGCGCGCTCATGTTCAAGCACGCCAACTCGTCCGGCTTCTGGGTGACCGTCACCATGTCCAACATGGACATCCGGCAGGGCATCCGCGCTGTCGGCGGCGGCTCCACGGTGGCCGGGGTCACCGGCGCGGCCATCACGGTCATCCTGCACTTCGCCGGGATCATCTAAACCAACGGGCGGGCCCGGCTGCCTCCCCCCGGCGGCCGGAGCCCCCAATGCGCCATGCAAGGACGCATGGCATGGGAAAGGCGGGAACGCATCAAAACCGTCCCCGCCTCTCCCCGTCATAAAGGAACGGACATGGATACTTTCGTCACCAAGGCCGCCCGCCTCAACGGCCCCCGCGACATCGAACTCATCGAACGCGAACTCGTCTGCGGCGAGGACGACATCATCGTCAAGAACCACCTCATGGGCATCTGCGGTTCCGATAAAAACTTCTACCGCGGCTACCTGCCTCCGAAGACCGCCGAATTCCGGCAGGACCCCAAGTTCCCCTTCCTGCTCGGGCACGAGAGCGGCGGCACGGTCGTTGCCGTGGGCAGCCGGGTGGCCGACTACAAGGTCGGCGACAAGGTCATGGCCTTCGGCTGGAACAACAACTTCGCCGAATACTTCGCCGCCAAATCCTTCCAGCTCCAGCCCGTGCCCTATGGCCTCGACATGGACATCGCCTCGCTGGGAGAACCCATCTCCTGCGCCATGTATTCCGGCCTGAACAGCGGGGTGCAGCTCGGGGACACCGTGGTGGTCATGGGCGGCGGCTTCGCCGGGCAGATCATCGCCCAGTGCGCCAGACGTAAAGGCGCGTACCGCGTCATCGTGGTGGACGTTCTTGAAGGCAAGCTGGCCCTCGCCCGCAGGCTCGGCGCGGACATCACCCTCAACCCCGGACAGGACGACGTCATCGAGGCCGTCAAGGATCTGACCAACGGCCTCGGCGCGGACGTGGTGGTCGAAGCCGCCGGAACCGCCGAATCCTTCAACACCGCCAGCGAGATCATCAAACACAACGGCAAGTTCGTGTTCTACAGCTGGGTCACCACCCCGGTGACGCTGAACATCAGCCGCTGGCACGACGACGGGCTGGAATTCATCAACACCTGCCTCGTGCACCACACCTGGCAGCAGCGTTATGTCTGGTGCCCGGAAGCCCTGCGCCCGGTGGCCCAGGGGCTCGTCGACGTCAAGCCGCTCATCACCGACGAATTCAAGCTGGACGACATCAAGGCCGGGTTCGACCTCGCCGACAAGGACGATGCCGCCATCAAGATCGTATTCAGGCCGTAACCGGGCCGGGCCGCCGATCCCGCCTCCCCCGGAAGTGGAATCGCGCGGCCTTGCCGGAAGGCCCCGGCGTCCCCGCCCGTGGGCGCACGCCGCTGTGCAAGGAAGACCAAGGAAGAAACCATGAGTACCTGCCCTGACTGCGAAACCGGCCGGAACCTGCTTGCCGGAGCCTGCCGCTCCGTCTTCCAGCGCGGCCTAACCGGCGGTTCCGCCGGAAACATGAGCCTGCGGGTCGAGGGGGGCATCCTCGCCACGCCCACGGGCATCCCCTTCGGCGAGCTGACGCCCGGGAACCTTTCCCTGCTGGACGAAACGGGCGCGCTCGTCAGCGGCCCCAAGGCCACCAAGGAAGTGCCGTTCCACCTCGCGTGGTACAAGGCCAACCCCGATCATCTCGCGGTGGTGCACCTGCATTCGCCGTGGGCCGTGGCCGTCTCCTGCCTGGCGGATCTCGACCCCGGCAGCCCCCTGCCGCCGCTGACGCCCTACCAGCTCATGAAGCTTGGGCACCTCGCGGTCGCGCCGTATGCGAAACCCGGCTCGGCGGAGCTGTGCGCGGGCGTCGCCCGCCTCGCCCCCGGACGCACGGCCCTGCTGATGGCCAACCACGGCTCCATCACCGGCGGCGCAAGCCTGACCAAGGCGCTGGACGCGGCGGAGGAGCTGGAAGCCACCTGCCGCCTCTACCTGACGCTGCGGGGCCTGCCCGTGCGCTGCCTGACTCCTGAGCAGGCCGCCGAACTTCTTCCCCCCAAAGGAGCCTGATCCCATGACTGCCGTTCTTGGCTGCATCGCCGACGATTTCACCGGCGGCACCGACCTTGCCGAAACCCTGAGCCGCAACGGGATGCGCACCATCCAGCTTCTGGGTGTGCCGGATACCGCGCTGGCCTCGGAAGCCGCCGCACAGGCCGACGCGCTGGTCGTGGCCCTGAAGATCCGCACCGTCCCCGTCGATGAGGCCGTCAGCCAGGCCCTCGCCGCGCTCGAAGCCCTGCGCGCCGCGGGCTGCCGCCAGTTCTTCTGGAAATACTGCTCCACCTTCGACTCCACCCCCAAGGGCAACATCGGCCCGGTGGCGGAGGCCCTGCTCCAAGCCCTCGGCGGCGACCGCGCGGTCGTCTGCCCCTCCTTTCCCGAAAACAAGCGGACGGTCTATCAGGGCTACCTTTTCGTGGGCGACAGGCTGCTGCACGAAACCTCCATGCGCAGCCACCCGCTGACGCCCATGACCGACGCGAACCTCATCCGGCTCATGGACGCGCAGTCTTCGCGCAAAAGCGGGCTGGTTCCGCTGGAAACCGTCCGGGAAGGCGTCGAAGCCGTCAAAGCCCGTATGGATGAACTTGCGGCGCAAGGCACGCCGTGGCTCGTCTGCGACGCGCTGTCCGACGCGGATCTGCGGGCCATCGGCGCGGCCTGCGCCGGGCACGCGCTGGTCACGGGCGGCAGCGGCGTGGCCCGCGGGCTCGGCGTCAACTTCGGCATCGGCGCGGACGGCCCCGTGCCCCCGGCCCCCGTCAACGCGCCGGGCCTCGCGCTCGTGCTCGCCGGAAGCTGTTCGCAGGCGACGCAGGCGCAGGTGGCGCGGTTCACGCGGCAGCGCCCCGGCTTTGCCCTCGATCCGCTGGCCCTTGCCGAGGATCACGGCGGGTACGTCGCCGAGGCCGTCGCCTTCGCCCGCAGGCATTGCCCGGAAGGGCCGTGCATCGTCTACTCCACGGCCTCCCCGGACAGGGTCGCCGCCACGCAGGCCCGTTTCGGCAGGGAAGCCGCCGGAGCCATGATCGAGCGGGCGCTCGCCGACATCGCCGCCGCGCTGGTGGAAACCGGCGTCAGGCGCATCCTCGTGGCGGGGGGCGAAACCTCCGGCGCGGTCGTGTCCCGCCTTGGCGTGCGCGCGCTGCGCATCGGCGAAACCATCGCGCCCGGCGTGCCGTGGACGGAAACGCTGCTCGACCCGGCCAACCCCGGCGCCCCGCACCTTGCCCTTGCCCTCAAGTCGGGCAATTTCGGCGGCGAAGACTTTTTCATGCAGGCGCTCGGCCTTCTCGCAAACGCCAACTGACCGCGAAGGGATTCCCTCCGCTTGGAGCGCGCCGCGCTCCCGCCGGAGCCTGCTTTTCATCCGCAACCACAGGGAGTCATCATGTTCTACGAATCGCTGTTCAATCCGTCCATCCACCGCCCGGTCAAGGCCTGCCTCACGGGCGCGGGCGAATTCGGTGCGTCCTTCCTCTTCCAGGCGCAGGGAATGCCCCTGCTCGAAGTCCCCGCCGTGTGCACGCGTACCGTGCAGCGCGCGGTGGACGCCTATGAAAACGCGGGCATCCCCGCCTCCAAGGTCCGCGTGTGCGAATCCGCCGAGGACGCAAAGAAGGCTTACGCCGACGGCTTCAACGTCGTCGTGGACAGCTTCGAATGCATCGCGGACCTCCCCCTCGACGTGCTGGTGGAAAGCTCCGGAGCGCCCGAAGCCAGCGCAGCCGCCGCCGAGCTTGCCATCGAGCGCGGTATGCACGTCGTCATGGTCTCCAAGGAAACCGACTCCGTCGTCGGCTCCATCCTAGCGCGCAAGGCGGCCGAACGCGGCCTCGTCTACACCACCGGCGACGGCGACCAGCCCAGCCTGCTCATCGGGCTCATCAGCTGGGGCCGCGTCCTCGGCATGAACATCGTGGGCGCGGGCAAATCCAGCGAATACGATTTCATCTATGATCCCGCGCGCGACATGGTGCTCTGCCCCGGCCAGAAGCAGGAAATCGCCACCCCCGGCATGGGCTCGCTGTGGCAGTTCGGCGACCGCCCGGCGGAAGAGGTCGTCGGCAAGCGCCGCGCCATGCTCACCTCGCTCTCGCACCGTTCCGTGCCCGACCTCTGCGAAATGGCCGTGGTCGCCAACGCCACGGGCATGATGCCGGATCGCCCGCTGTTCCACGCGCCGGTGGCCCGCATCGACGAAATGCCCGATCTCTTCTGCCCCAAGGCCGACGGCGGCCTGTTCGACGCGCCGGGGCGCCTCGACATCTTCAACTGCTTCCGCCGCCCCGACGAGGCGAGCATGGCGGGGGGCGTCTTCATCGTCGTGGAATGCAAGGACAAAAAATCGTGGCAGGTGCTCAAGGCCAAGGGGCACCCGTGCAGCCGCAACGACCGCTACGCCGCGCTGTACCATCCCGCCCACCTGCTCGGCGTGGAAACGGGCACCAGCGTCCTCGCGGCGGCCCTCATGAAGCACGCCACCGGCGGCGGCAACCTGCGCCCGCTGTGTGACCTGTGCGGGCGCGCCGTGCGCGACCTTCCCAAGGGGACCGTCCTTGACATGGGCGGCCACCACCACACCATCGACGGCGTGGAAGGCGTCCTCAACCCCGCCGCCGCCATCGGCCCGGACGCGGCCCTGCCCTTCTACCTGCTCAGCCACCGGACGCTGTGCAGGGACGTCCCAGCCGGGAAACTGATCACCCTCGGCGATCTCGACATGCCCGAAGAATCCACGCTGCTCCGCCTGCGCCGCGAACAGGACAAGGCGTTCGGCCTCGTGAAGTAAGCGGCGGGCAATCCGCCTTCAGGGGGGCAGGCAAGCGTGCCGCCCCCTTTCCCAAAAGACAGACAGGATCACCTCTTGCCGGGGCGATCCTGTCTGTTTTTTGCAAAAGCCCTCACGGGAAAGGCGGCCCGCAATGGCACGGGCACGGGCAGCGCCTCCGGGAAACAAACCGGAATGCGCGGCGTCTTCGCACCGTTCCCGGCTTCCCCCAAAGCGCCGACCGCCGAGCCCATCCCGAGCGGGAACGGCGGCAAAACGCCTTCTTCTTGCAGCACACCCGCTCTCTTCCGCCCTCACCATGAACCGCGGCGGGGGCCTGCGCATGGCCCGCCGCGGTTTCCTGTTTTTGCGGATTGCCCGAGCCCCCTTTCAGTCAAAGGGAAAATGCCCTATACCTTTTCAAATTTAAAGAGACATAACGCTCGGAAACAGTTCCGATGCCCCGCAACACGGTGTGGATTCTGCCGAAAAAGACGCTTTCCGGCGGAACGGGCCTTTGCTCCGGATAGCGCCGTCCGCCCCCGGATCAGCAGAGCCTGCCGCGACGTCCCTTTTCCCTGAGCGGTCCCCCCTGCCCCGCACACGGAAACCAGCCGTTCGGCATGAGAGGAGGCGGTCGCCCCTGCCCCATAGCGGGAACCAGCCTCCGCACAGCACTTGGCAGGGGCACAGGGGCCCCTCCGCCCCGCACACGAGCCCCTCCCGGACAGGCCTCCGGGACCGGCAAAGCTCTGGTCCGCTTCTTGCTGCATAGGAAAACATCGTACACCCTTTTCAGAAACGAGGGAGCCTCATCATGTCGCAACTTCATGGAATCAACGGCGCGCAACAGCCGCAGGCCACGGGAATTTCTCCTTCCGTCGGCAAGCTCGGCCTTCACAGCGTGCAGCTTGGAACCAATCCGCCCGTCCGCCTTGACGCCATCAAAGGCAACAAAATTCCCTTCGCCGGGTTCAGAACCGCCACCAAAGTGGTCAACGCCAAAACCGGTGCGCGTGAAAACGCCGCCCTTGCCCTCCGTTCGCTGGCCTCTCCGGACGGCAAGCTGGACGCGAAGGCCCTCCTCAACGCGACCAAGTCCATGCAGACCCACCTCAATCGGCTGGGCACGCTGGGAGAAATACGCGGCACGATGGACGACGCCGTGATCGCCGCCTTCGCGCCCGAGGTGGAAAGCCTTTCCAATACGGAACTCCTCAACGCCTACCAGCAGTTCCTTTCCCCGGAAATGAGTCTGCTCAAGCGGGCGCTGCAAGCCGAAATGAGCGCCAATCCGCGCAATGAGGACGTCATGGCCGCGGCCGCCAACCTGTTCAGCCTCGAAGCGCTCGTCACCAAAGAGGCGAGCAACCGCATCATCATCGCGCAGGGCCTCGCGCAGCCCGAACAGATCCCCCCCCTCTCCGCCCAGTACGGCGCGGGCATCGAAGGCATGGGCGCCGCCCGGCCCCACGAGGCCCCGGCGGACATGAGCGCCGTGAGTATGCACGTGCTCATGGACGTGGCCATCGACAGCTCCGCGCGCCGGGAACGGGTGGGCGGGCTCGTCGCCGATATGGCCAGCCGCCGCAACCTCGGAAACATCGACGCAAGGCAGTTCGGGGACGTGCTCCGCTCCGCCGGGCTGACCATCAACGTGGATCTCGGCTTCCTGTTCGGCATGAACGGGCCCAAGCCCCTGCTCAAGGCAGGGGGGGCGTGGGAGCACATTTTCCACTCCATCGAAGCCGCGCCCGACGAGGCCAGCCGTCAGGCCGCCATCGACGTGAAAGGCGCGGGCTACATCCAGAAACGCGACAACGTGGAGCGGGGGCTGTTCCCCGAACTGAGCGAGGACCGCCCGGCGGTAGCCAACGAGCGCCCCACCTACGCCGCGCTCAACCTCCTGCGCCAGCGCACCGGGGCGGCCCCCACCTACGGCACCGTGGCCCTGCACCTCAAGCCCGAAGTCGCCCGGCGCGCCACCTACACCGTGGACGATACCTTCGTCGCGCTGCGCCTGCGCTATACCGAAGCGGGGCGTCAGGCCGTCCTTGACCTGCTTCCGGGTTCCCCCGGCATCAGCGAGGCGCATAAGCTCGATCTGATGACCGAAGGGAGCGAGCTCCGCCGGCGCCTCGACGCGATATTCGACGGCATGGCCGCCAAGGGGGAATTCCGGGCGGACCTGTTCAAGAACGAGTTCCAGCTGTTCGGGCTCGAGGACGACGAAAACAGCGCCCTCGCCGGGCTGTTCATCAAGGTTTTCAAGGATACCCAGTCCACGCGCAAGGCAATGGCCTCTTTCGACAGCCTCGAAACCCTGCTCCCCGAGCTGGGCGACATGGACGCCGTCAGCCTCGCGCGCGCCGCGCTGGACAGGCAGCAGCACGGCATGGGCCGCGTCGCCAGCGAATGCAACTACATCGAAGCACAAGTGCACGGCCCCATCGTTTTCGCCCGGGATGTGGCGGAAATCGTCATCAACAAGGAATTCGGGCTCGATCAGCTCCCGCAGGCTCAAAAGGCATGGTTCAATGCCGTGGTCGCCGTGCTCGGCGGCAAGCAGCCCGCCGCCGCGGACATGGACGCTTTTTCGGCGGAGCAGCGGGCCGAACTTGCCGCCATCCGGGAACAGCTCGGCGGCGCGGTTATCCCTGTGCGCATTGAAGAGCAGATTCCGGAGCTGGATCTCAAAAATACCGTCAGGTCCGAAGAGCGCGCGTTCTACGCCGCGCACCTCGATCAAGCCCGCATCGACGCGAAGCTCCACGATGTGCAGCAGGACGACGCCGGGCTTCAGGCTTTCATCAGCCAGATGCTCAGTATACGCCCCGGCGAAGCGGCGGTTTCCCGCATCCTCGGCACCGTGCCCCTCGTAGCGGGCGGGGACGCGCAAAACGTCCGCGAAGCCTTTGCCGCCTATGTAGAACAATACCGGCATGTTCCCCTGAGAGGGCAGCACACGGAGGATGACGTGCTGCAAGACGCCATGTGGCAGGCCGTATCTGACGTGATGGGCAAAGGGCGCCTCGATTCCCTTGCCGCCATTGAAGAATTGACGGCTGACCCCGCGCAGCGGGCGACGCTCAGGGATTTCGTCATGGGGCATCCGCCCATGAGCGGGCAGGCGTTCCGGGCGCTGGCCTCCGCCGCGCTCCAGGGGGCCGGGGTTCTGAACGGCCTAGCCCCTGCGGAAGACGAACCGCTGGATGATGAGGCGATGCTCACGCGATTCGGCGGCGCGGCGGCCTCGTTCCGCCGTTCGTTCGACGCGATGCCTGAAGAGGAGCGCGATGCCGCGGGCGAAGGCAGGCTGTTGCAGGCGTTCGGCGGGCTGGCCTTTTCCCTGATGCGCGACGCCTCGCCCGAGGTGTCCGGCCGGGTCGCCGAGCGGCTGAACGGCCCCGCCATGCGGGGGCTTTCCGGCGTGCTCCTCCGGCTCGGGGATGCCGAACGCGGTTTCCCGCAAGATGCCGGATTCCGTGACGCGCTGGCCTTCAATGCCTTCCAGTCCGGCCTGCGCGCCGCGCTCGGCGGCAGGGCGGAACCCCCGGCGGCCTTTGCCGGGGAACTGTCCCTCATCCCGCAGGCCGACCGAGGCCGTCTGCGCGCCGCCCTGCCGGGCCTTGCGGACACCCTCGACGCCTCGTTCCCCGCCCGTCCGGCCTTCCCGCCCGCCCAAGCGGGCAAGCTGGCCGCGACCCCGGCGCAGCACCGCGATTTCCTGCTGTCCATGCTGCCGATCTATCACGATCACGAGCGCCCCGGCGCGTTTGATCACGGCGCGGCCTATCACGGGCGCGGGCACATCTGCCGGGCCTTCATTTTCGCGTCGACGATGGCGGGGCTCATGGAGGAAATGGGGCATACCGTGGACAGGACGGCGCTCCTGTGCGGCATAGCCGGGCACGACGCCGGGCGCGAGCGCAACGGCGCGGACACGCCCGAGCAGGAAGCCGAAAGCGCCCGGCTGGCCCTTGAGAAGATGCACGAGCGTTTCGGGGCGGACACGTTCGGGGACGACTACGAGCGCGAATTCACCGCCGCCATCGTCGGGCACGCCAGCCCCACGCTGGAATCCATGCTCCTCAACGCTGCGGACTCGCTGGACATCGGGCGGGTGACGGAATTCGACTTCAAGTATTTCCCGTTCCTGCGCGGCGGGGAGCAGGAAGGCCCCAAGGCCCTTGTCCCCGAGTACCAGAATCTGCGCCAAGCTCTGCATGAGGAAGCCGACCTGCTCGCACGCATGACCGACCCTCTGACGCAAACCCGCGATCTGCGCATGAAGCTCATTCAGGCCGGGGAAGCCGAGGACATGGTGCATGTCCAGCGCGCGGCGTCCGAAGCCGTGGCCGGGCAGCTCGCCCTTGACGCGGAAGAAGATTTCCTCGCCTTCGTGGAAGGCAAGCTCCGCGCCCATCCGGACATGTTCCCCCTGCTCACCCGGTACTACCTCGATCCGTTGGCATAATGAACCTCCCTCCCCGCGCCCTTCCACCGAGGGGCGCGGGTACGACACTCCCACAGCCGTATAAGGAAAGATTATGGAACTGGCATCACTTATTGAAGATCTCGGAAAAGCCTGCGGACTCGAACTGACTCTCGACGAAGGCCGCTGCACCCTGCGTTTCGACGGGGAGCACGACGTGACCATCGAGCGGGACGGCAATGCCGTCATCCTGCACGGGATCGCAGGGGACGGGGGCTGCCTGTCCAATCCCGACAATCTCCGCATCCTGCTCACTGCCTCGTTCCTCGGGGCCGAGACGGACGGCGGCGCGCTCTCCGTCTGGGAACGCACCGGGGAAATCGTGCTCTGGAAGCGGTTTGACGCCTTCACGGACTATCCGGACTTCGAAGCCGCCATCAATGCGTTCCTTGCCCAGCTCATCCACTGGAAAGCGCGCATCGACGCTCTGCCGTCCGTGGCGGTGTCCGCTTCGGCCACATTCACCCCCGGCGGGATCATGGTTTAAGGCAATATTGGGGAAGGGAGGGAAAACGTTTCTGGAGACTCCCCACGTTTTTCCTCCCTTGTAAAAATTTCAGCGTGTTCCAGCACAGACTCACGCGTTCCGGACAAGCCGCAAGGTCAATCCCTCCGTGCCCCGGGCCGCGAGAAAGGCCTTGAGTTCCTCCAGACGCTCCTCCGGATAGGGTTTTCCGCAAGTGTAGCCTGTCCGAGCTGGCGGTACTTGCCCTCCCCATAGCGGTTAGGGCAGCAGTTCCACGCCCGCGATGTCGGCCCCTTGTGCCGCTTCCTCCCGCAGCATGGCGAAAGCCGCCTCCAGCCCGGCGGGATCGTCGTTCAGGCCGGGGAGCAGCGGCATTCGGATCAGAACCTTTTTGCCCATGCGGAACAGCACGCGCAGGTTGTCCAGAATCCGCCGGCTGCACGCGCCCGTGAGCCGCCGGTGGGCCTGTCCATGTGCTTGATGTCATAAAGGAACAGATCCAGATGCGGGACCAGCTCCCGGAATGTTTCCCAGTCCGCCAGCCCGCAGGTTTCGAGGGCCGTGTGCACGCCAGCGCGCGGGAGGCGGAAATGTTGGGCTTCGAGGCCAGATAGCCGGTGCGCAGCCGGGCCACGCGCCGGACAGCCCGGAAGCGCCGGAGGGGTTCGTCGGGGTACAGCAGGACATGGGGGACTCCTTTGCAAAAAGGGTTTCGCCGGGCGGCGGATACGTTTTTCGGCGTTACAGGAAGCGCTCGACACGGCCCTTGCCGTACTCGCTGAGCGCATAGCGCTGCGTGAGCGTCCCGGCCTCAAGCGTTTCCTCGGCGATGCGGACGATGCCCACGGCCTTGAGCGCCTGCAAATGGCCGTCCACGGCGTCCGGGGAAAGCTGGCGTTCGCCGGGGTACTGCGGGCGCAGGGCTTCGAAGACGTCCCGCGCGGTGCGGGGCTTGCCGTCGCGCAGCAGCGCCGCGATGGTCAATCGGATGGGGTGTTTCATGAGCTTACGTTGCGGAGGTTGATGATGTCGCGCGGGTTGCCGATGACGAGGAACATGCCCGCAAAAATCGCGGCGGCCCCGATCACGAGGCTGCGGGTGATTTCGACGTCCGTGAACAGCGCGCCGAACAGCACGCCCCACAGGGCGTAGGTGATGTTGAGGGCCATCGCACGGCTCACGCCCGCCATGTTCATGGCCTTGTACCAGCAGCGGTACGAGATGCAGCCCACAACGCCAGCCAGCGCGAAGCACCCCACGCCGGGGCTCGAAAACGCGCGGGCCAGCAGGCCGGGGATGTCGCAGCCCGGCGCGGACGCGCTCAAATGCCACAGGGCCAGCGGGACGATGATCCCCGCGTAGAGCAGGCTGGACACGATCTGATAGACGTTCAGGGCCACGGCGGGCTCGATGAAGTCCATACCCGAGGTGACGCACACGCCCTCGGCGGCCCAGCCGAACGCCGCGAGGAACGCGAAGGCGATCCCAAGATAGAACAGGCCGCCCCCGGCCCCTTCCGGCGGGGTGTAGCCGATGGCGATGGCCCCGATCACGCACAGCGCGAGGCCCCCCCACGCCCTGAGGCTGACGTGCTCCTTGAGGAAGACGAGGGCCAGCAGCGCGGCGATGGCGGGATAAAGCGACGTGATGGGCAGGACATACGCCGGGCCCGCCATGGACAGAGCCATGAGGTAGCCGCCCATGCCGAGCGGAGCGCCGAGCAGCGCCCCCCAGATGCAGGCCCGCCCCGCCTTGCTGCGGAGTGTCCGGATCACTTCCCGGCCCTTGCCCTGCGCGCCGTTGATCGCCAGCGAGAGGCACGCGGCGCAGAAGTCATGGAGCCCGGCGGCGAGGAGCGGCGCGAACAGCCACAGCGCCGGGCTGCCGAACGGTTCTTCCGCCAGCCCCTTGCCGAGGATCAGGCCGTCGGAGCTCCAGATCATGCCGGACATCAGGGCCAGCGCCAGCCCTTTCTTGGCGTAGCGCAGTTCTTTTTGTTCACGCAGGCTGGCGAGGTTGGTCATTGTCGGCGTCCTTTGGGGTGTGGGGGTTGACTGGGGAGGGGTCTGGGGAGACGGCCCGAAGGGAGCCCCTATCGTGCTTCAGGCGGGAAGGCGTTCCCGGAAATTCAGGCCGGGGCACGGCGGGTTTTGTCAAAAACGGCGTTTCTCGGCGGACGGGGGCCGCCGTTCCCCAGTTTGGTGAAAGAAGGGAAAGGTACGGTTTACAGTCCGAGGAGGGCACGGTATCCGGCGGCATCAAGCAGGGATTCGGCGGATGCGTCCGGACGGATGCGGATCATCCAGCCTTCCCCATAGGGAGAGACGTTCACCAGCGTGGGCGTGCTTTCCAGTTCCTCGTTCACGGCGACGACCTCGCCGGGGATGGGCATATACAGTTGATTGACCGATTTGAGGGATTCGACCGTGCCGAAGTCGCTCCCGGCATCGAACCGCACACCCACGGCGGGAAGGTCCACAAAGGCGATTTCGCCGAGCTGATCCTGTGCGAAATCGCTGATGCCGATGACGGCTTCGCCGCCCTCCATGCGCACCCAGACGTGCTCGTCGGTGTAGCGGAGGGATTCGGGGAGGTTGAGTTCTTCATTGCTTTTCATGGGAAGTTCCTTTTCTTGGAATATATTCAATTTGAACGGCGGAGTAGCCCAAAGGGAACCTGTTTTTGGGAACGCCGTGAACTGGGATTGGATAAATACGAAAGCCTTTGGAATGGGAGGGTGGGGCTTGGGGAAGGGGGAAAGCGGGCTCCCCTTTCTTCAGAAGAGTTTCCCTTCCCCAGTGCTTCATCCGCCAGCCTCGACGAGGGAAAGCGCGGCTTCGTACAGGCCCTCCGCCAAGGTGGGGTGGGCGTGGATGGTTGAGGCGATGTCCCGGACGGACGCGCCCAGACGCAGGGCAAGCCCGGCTTCCGCGATGAGATCCGTGGCATGGGCCCCGGCGATATGTACGCCGAGCACCTTGCCCGTGGCCCCGTCCGAAACGATCTTGAACATGCCGGGGAGTTCGCTCATGGCCTGCGCCTTGCCGAGTTCGCGCATCTGGAACGTGGCCGTACGCACATCGCGGCCCGCCTCAGAAGCCTGCGCTTCGGCAAGCCCCACGCAGCCGATTTCGGGCGACGTGAAGATGCCGGACGGCACGGCGGAATAGTCCATCCGCCCGTCATGCCCAAGGCAATCGCGCACGGCGCACAGCCCCTCGGCGGCGGCGACATGGGCCAGCATGATTCTGGACGGCCCGAGCGCGTCGCCCACGGCATACACGCCGGGGAGGGAGGTGCGCATGTGCTCATCGGCCCGTATCCAGCCCCGCCCGTCCACGGCGACCCCGGCTTCGGCCAGCCCAAGCCCGGCGGTATTGGGCGCGCGCCCCACCGTGACCAGCACGGTTTCGGCTTCGATGGGCGTTTCCTTCATCTGTGCGGGCGTGGGCTCCTTGATGAACGGCGACGCGCCGAGCATGGCCCTGACCATGCCGCCCTCCACGCGCACGTCCTTGAGCGTCCGGCCCAGCTCGCAGCCGATGCGGCGTTTCTTCATTTCCCGCTGGAGCAGCGCGCTCATGTCCGCATCCACGGAAGGCAGGGGCAGCAGGCGGTTCTGGCCTTCCACCACCGTGACCTTGGACCCGAAGGCCTGATAGATGAACGCCAGTTCGCAGCCGATGACGCCCCCGCCCACGATGGCGATGGACGCGGGCACCCGGTCGAGCGCCAGCGCATCGTCGCTGGTCAGGATATGCGTATGATCGACGGGCAGGCCGGGAAGTTCCAGCGCGCCCGAACCCGTAGCGAGGATCACGCGGTCGCCCTCGACGGAAACCGGGCCTTCGGCTGTGGAGGCTTCCACCAGCCCGGCATGGACGAGGCGCCCCCGCCCCTTGAGGAGCCGGACGCCGAGGCTCGCGCAAGCCTTTTCGAGCCCGCCGCGCAGGGTGGAGCAGACCTTTTCCTTGCGGGCCAGCACGGCGGCGGGGTCCACAGCCGGAGCCCCCTGCCCGGTGATGCCGAACTGGGACAGGCGCAAGGCCAGCTCCAGCGCGTCGGCGGAGGCTTTCAGCGTCTTGGTGGGGATGCAGCCGTTGTTCAGGCAGGTTCCGCCGAGGTTCCCGCTTTCCACGAGGGTCACGGACATCCCGGCGCGGGCGGCGGCAAAGGCGGCCGTGTACCCGCCGGGGCCTCCCCCGATGACGGTCAGGCGTATGGGCATGGCGCGCCTCCTAGTCCTCGTCGCATTCGAGATTCAGATTGTATTTCACCGGGAAGGCCGCTTCGAGCGAGCCCGTGATCAGACAGCCCTGCTTCATGATCTTTTCCACGCGGTCGAAAATGAACTCGTATTCCTGATCCATGAACACGGTCACGTCCAGATCGATCCCGGTCACGCGGCCCCGGCCCTTGTCGTCCGTGCCGGTGCGCACCGTGGCCTTGCCTTCGATGCGGCGGTACTTGGCGCTGCGGGTTTCGAGCGCCTTGTCCAGCGCGGCGCAGTAACAGTAAAGCGCGGAGGAGGCGAGCAGCTTCTTGGCCGTGCCGGGCCGTTCTTCGGCGGGGATCTGAGCCCCGTCGATGGAAATGACGCCGAAAGCGGCGGATTCCATATCCAGATCGACTTTGGCGCCCCGGCGGGCGATGGAAACGCTGAGTTCGTGTGACATGGGCAGATCCTCCCGGATAGATTGCGGAACATGGCGGCGCTGGCCGCGTTTGGCTTTCCTTGGCTGCCTTTTCTTTTGCATTTTGGATGCCAACCCCATCCGGGGCCTTTGCCGCCCTCCCCTCCGCCCGGCTTTGTCCCCCCGGAAAATCCCGTTTCCCTATCCGGGCATCTTTCTTGGGAAAAAAAGAGCGAGCCGCCGGCATGGGCCGCTTTTCCCCACGTCTGGCCTTGCCGTCCGCCCTGAAACGTGAAATACTGCACAACGAGAGCGACAAAAATGTCGTTAAACGCGACAAATCATTCAAGAGAGAAGCCGATGGAACTGTTCGCGTCCGCTCCCGGCCTTGCCGTGGAGGAAAGTTACGTCAGATTGCTCAATCACCTGCCGGGGCTCGCCTACCGCTGCCGCGTGGGCCGCACCGACCCCATTGTATCGGAACGCCTTGAATATACGTTGGAATTCGTCAGCAAAGGCAGTTATGATCTGCTCGGCATCCCCGCCGAGGACATGGTACGGAACAACAACAATACCATCGAGCGCATGATGCATCCCGACGATCTCCAGAAGACGCGCCGGAACATGTATGACAGTATTGTCGCGCACCAGCCCTATCAGGTGATGTACCGGGTTTCACTCCCGTCCGGGCGGCTGAAATGGATATGGGATCAGGGCGAGGGGGTTTTCGACGCCGACGGCGAACTGCGCTACCTCGAAGGGCTGATGATGGACATCAGCGAACAGAAGTTCCAAGAGCTTGAGCTCAAGGAAGAAAACCGCCAGCTCAAGGCTTCCGTCAGCAATCTCTACGGGTTGGGGAACATCGTCGGCAAAAGCGAGGCCATGCGGCGGGTATACGGCCTCATCCTCAAGGCTGCCGAAACGGACACCAACGTCATCATTTACGGCGAGACAGGTTCGGGCAAGGATCTCGTCGCCAAGGCCATCCACGAGTACAGCGCCCGGAAGGGCAACTACGTCCCGGTCAACTGCGGGGCCATCCCCGAGCAGCTTCTCGAAAGCGAATTCTTCGGGCACACCAAAGGGGCCTTCTCCGGAGCGCACGCCAACAAGGAAGGCTATATAGGCGCTGCCCACAACGGCACGCTGTTCCTTGACGAGATCGGCGAACTGCCCATTCATCTCCAAGTAAAACTGCTCCGGGCCATCGAAAACAAGATGTATACCCCTGTCGGCAGCAACACCCCCAAGGTCTCGTCTTTCCGTCTGGTCGCGGCCACGAACCAAGACCTTTCAAAAATGGTTTTGGAAAAAAAGATGCGCTCGGATTTTTATTACCGCGTACATGTGCTTTCCATCACATTGCCGCCCCTGCGCGAGCGGCACGGGGACATCCCGCTGCTTGTCGAGGCCTACATGGAGCGCAAAGGCATCAGCTGCGCCCTGCCGCTCCAAGTGCGTTTGGCGATGGAACATTACGACTGGCCCGGCAACGTGCGCGAGCTGCACAATTTTCTCGACCGTTACACGGCTTTCGGGGATGTGGCCCTTGAGTCACTCGGCGATGCGGGCAAGACGGAGCTGCTTTTCCCCGCCCTGCATCACGAGGGGCTTACCCTTGAGACCGCCACGCTTCAGCTTGAGGAACGGCTCATCCGGCAGGCTCTTGAGCGCTGCCGCTGGCGCAGGGGCGACGCCGCCGAGGCTCTCGGCCTAAATCTGCGCACCCTCCAGCGCAAGATGAAGCGGCTTGGCATGGGGAGATAGGGGAATGAGAAGATAGTGGCATGAGTCAGGGATTAAAAACTTTTTAGATAGATAAAGGGTGTTCCGCTTGGAAGGCGCAGCACCCTTTTTTAGGAGGTGAGGCGGGGAGATAACCAATAGGGCGGCAAGATCCTCCTTAACTCAGGGAAAGCCGCCCCCCCTCACCTTTCAGGAAAGGAATGTTCCGAAAGAGACGGCGGGAAAGAAACGTTCCCGCTACTTTGAAAGCAGCTCCGGATGCTCCCGCTTGGCCTCGGCGTAGCGGTCAAGAATGTCGGACAGCACGAAATGTCCGTTCGCCAGCGCGGTACGGAACAGGGCCGTCACCCCGGCGATCTTGACGTCGCGCGTGCTGAGCGGCTCGTCCACGGTGCCCTTTCCCCCCGAGCCGGAGGACAGCTCGCACAAGCCGAGGAAGAAGAGCGCATCATGGAGCCGGGCCTGCGCTTCGGCGTGCGTCCCGCTCCGTACCGTTTCCCAGAGCCGCTCGGTGAACGTCCGCAGGCCGTCCTGATTGTCCCTCAGGTCCGATACCGGGACTTCGATCTGGGCATACGGAGGCGCGGAATGCTCCTCCAGCCAAAAAGCCGCCCGCTCCCAGCCCAGCCAGAGCGCTGCGCAGAGCACCGGCACGGCGGCAAGGAACAGGCCGCGCCTGAGCCGCGCCTTCGGCGTCATCCGGGCGCGGTTTCTGATCCAGTAGCGGATTTCAACAAGCGCGCCCAGCAGAAGGAGTAAGAGAAACGGGGCATAGGTCAACGGATCTGCGTTCATGCGGCCTCCTCGTCATTCGCCGCGGCCGGATGCGGAACCTGCACCCCGGAGTGGGCAGCCCTGCGTGCGGCAATCCCATCATGCCCCTTCGGGCCACCGCGCGCAACGGACAAACGGGAGGACTCGCCGGACGTCTGCGGGCTTCGGGGCGCGGCACGCGTGCGATCCGGAAACGGTTGTCCGGTCCCCATGCGCCAGCCCGACTATCGCCATGCCGTCTTTTCCGTGATGAAAAGAATGCTCCTGACTTCCGGTAAAACCTCCGAAAACACGCAGGGCCCCTCAACATGCCGCCGCTATAGACGGCTTCATCAATTTCTGCAATCATTCCCCCGACTTCATCAAAGGCGACAACCCAAACTACGTCCAAAACAAATGTGGCCTTTCTCTGGGGAAAGGTTCCCTCTCCAAGCCCTCCCACCTCCCAAGACATTTTGTATGGGTCGACGGCGGGACGGGTGGCGTGTAAGGCCGTTTCGGATGCGGACGTCTCCCGGCTACATGGATAAAAAATACAAGAAGATGAAAACAGAAAAGACGAGGAAATATCCCCTTGTCTTTTTTGCCTGAAAATCTTTGAAGAAGCCCGTCACACGGAGCGAACACTCCCATATCACGGGAAAATACCGAACAGGGATTCGATAAACACAAAAGTCTTTGGAAAGGGAGGGATGGGGTTTGGGGAAGGGAGGGAAAAGCTTTTCTTCAGAAAAGTTTTCCCTCCCTTCCCCAATGCTTCAAAGGAGCTGCTTATGCGCAGTCGTGCTTGTCCCAGGGTTCGCGGTTGTCGCGCTGGATGACGGACTCCATACGGACGAGGGCTTCCTTGAGTTTCTTGATTTCTTCCAGCTTGAGGTTGGGATTCTTCATCACCTGATAGATGATCGCGCCGGTGCAGTCCTCGTCGATGGGCAGGTCGGCGATGGTGGCGATGGTCACGGCGATGTCCTGCGCGTTGACGGCACGTCCGACGATGCCCGCCTTGGGGTTGACGGCAAGCCCGTAGAAGGCCGTGCCGGAAGCGGAAACGACCACGACCAGCGTGCGGCGGTCGGCGGCTTCAAGAGCCGGGGCGAGGGCGTCCGCACCTTCGACGATCACCAGCGCGGCGTCCGCTTCAAACGCGGCTTCGATGCCGGATGCGCCAGCGCAAACTCCGCCGAGGGCGACGGCCAGATCCTTGAGCCCGGCGGCGTCCGCATGGGACAGCACGGCGGCCTTTTTCTTCAGCTTGTCCAGCGCCCCGCCGGAACCGTTGAGATCAAGCGCATCTGCCAACACGAGAAGGGCTTTCTTTTCAGCCATGACAATATTCCTTATTCGACGGGCAGTAACCCGTTGTTGTTTTTCCCCCTTCCCGCGCGGCAGGAACTCCCTGCCAACCGCGAAAGAGGGGGTATAACATCCCCTTTCCCCGCCCAGCAGGAACTCCCGCCGCGCGGCCTCCCCACCAGTCAAAACGTTTGGGGGGATGAGGGGTGGGGGTCCGGGGGAGGGGAG